>NZ_JBFBCH010000025.1:0-96485 GCF_040683055.1 Polymorphospora sp. NPDC051019
AGCAGGACCCGAACCCGGGGCTCCACACCCTGCACCCCGCGCTCAGCGCCAGGCACTTTTACTACGTTACCCGCCAGTTTCTACCGTGTCAACCCAATATTTCCGATCAACACCGCATCATCCAGCTTTGTCCCGGTCAGGTGCGCAACTCGTCGTCGGTAGCCCGATTCTGATTGCCCCGCCCGGACCAGTCCGGCTCGGCGATCTCTCGCCTCGGCCTGGCTGCCCGCTGTCCCGGCCCGTTTTGTCCGGTGTCCCGCGTGCAGAGAGAAAGTTACGCGCCCCGCCCGCAGAACACAAATCAGCGTTCATCGCTACGATGCTCGGCGGCGCCGCGATGCCATCCTGACGGCCGCGACTGCCGTTCGGCGCCGCTGCGTGCCACAGTGGCAGCCATGCCCCACACGCCGGTCGTTCTCGCCGAAGACGCACTGCTGGGGCTGCTGCTGCCCTTCTGGCAGATCCTCATCGGGATCTTCGTGCTCCTCGCCGTCGTCGTCTCCGTACGGCGGCTGGCCAGCCGTGGCCAGTCCAGGATGACGACCGCACTGCTCGTCACCGGCGGCGCCATCGTCGGGCTGGCCGTGCTCGGCGTCCTCCTGCAGGGCTGACCACTCCCCCGAACCGGGGGCAGGCCGCCCGGCCCACCCGGACAGCGGATCAGGGCGGCGGATCAGAGGCGGCGGTTCGCCAGGCTGGGCAGCTCCTGCCGGATCCGGTGCAGCCGCTCGAGGTCGAGGTCGACCACCGTCACCCCGACGACGTCCGGCGCCTGGCCGAGCACCGTCCCCCACGGGTCGACGACCATGCTGCGGCCGAAACAGGTACGGCCGGGGTCGTGGTCACCGATCTGGCCGGCGGCGACCACGAAGCACTGGTTCTCGATCGCCCGGGCCCGCAGCAGGATCTCCCAGTGGTCGCGCCCGGTGTGCAGCATGAACGCCGCGGGCACCACCAGGATCTCGGCGCCGGCGACCGCCAGCCGGCGGTAGAGCTCGGGGAACCTCAGGTCGTAGCAGATGGACAGGCCCACCGGCACGCCCTCGACGTCGACCACGACGGGTTCGGTGCCCGGCGCCACCCCGGCCGACTCCAGGTAGGAGACCCGGCCGGGGATCTCGACGTCGTACAGGTGGATCTTCCGGTAGGTGCCGGCGAGACTGCCGGCCCGGTCGAAGACCAGCGACGTGTTGTACGTGTGCTCCGGGTCCGGGCCGGCCTCGTGGAAGGAGCCGGCCAGCACCCACATCCCGAGTTCCCGGGCCGCGTCGGCGAAGAAGGCGCCGAACTCCCCGTCGACGGGCTGCGGTTCGGGCTGCTTGGCCGAGGGGCCGAGGTAGTCGACGTACTCGGGAAGCACGGCGAGGTCGGCACCGGCCGCGGCGGCCCGGCGCAGCAGGTCGTGGGCGGTCTTCAGGTTCTCCTGCGGCTCGTCACGGGCGTTGAGCTGGCACACGGCGACACGCATGCTGGCAGCCTACGGGCCGGGTGACGAGCCGGCCAGAGGCGACGGCTCAGGCCGACTTTTCCTCACGCTGGTCGCGACGACCCCGCCGGCCGGTGAACTCACGCGGCACGATGGTCGGGTTGACGTTCTCCAGCACCACCTCACGGGTGATGACCACACGCGCGGCGTCGGGGTTGCTGGGCACCTCGTACATCACCGAGAGCAGCACCTCCTCCATGATCGCGCGGAGGCCGCGGGCCCCGGTGCCCCGCAGCATCGCCTGGTCGGCGATCGCTTCGAGGGCGGGCGCGTCGAACTCCAGCTCGACCCCGTCGAGCTCGAACAGGCGCTGGTACTGCCGTACGAGTGCGTTGCGCGGCTCGGTGAGGATGCGGACCAGCGCCTCGCGGTCGAGACTGCGGACGTTGGTGATCACGGGAAGCCGGCCGATGAACTCCGGGATCAGGCCGAACTTCAGCATGTCCTCGGGCATCACCTGGCTGAAGATGTCGTCGGTCGACCGTTCCGACACGGCCCGCAGGCGGGCGCCGAAGCCGGTGCCACCCTGGCCGGTGCGGGACTCGATGATCCGGTCGAGGCCGGCGAACGCACCACCGACGATGAAGAGCACGTTGGTGGTGTCGATCTGGATGAACTCCTGGTGGGGGTGCTTGCGCCCGCCCTGTGGCGGCACGTTGGCGACCGTGCCCTCCAGGATCTTCAACAGTGCCTGCTGGACGCCCTCGCCGGACACGTCGCGGGTGATCGACGGGTTCTCCGACTTGCGGGCGATCTTGTCGACCTCGTCGATGTAGATGATGCCCGTCTCGGCCCGCTTGATGTCGTAGTCGGCCGCCTGGATCAGCTTGAGCAGGATGTTCTCGACGTCCTCACCGACGTAGCCGGCCTCGGTGAGAGCCGTCGCGTCGGCTATGGCGAACGGGACGTTGAGCATCCGGGCCAGCGTCTGGGCCAGGTGTGTCTTGCCGCAGCCGGTCGGGCCGATCAGCATGATGTTGGACTTCGCCACCTCGACGGCGTCGTTGCCCGACCCCGGCGCCCCGGCGGCCTCGGCCTGGATGCGCTTGTAGTGGTTGTAGACCGCGACCGCGAGTGCCTTCTTCGCCTGGTCCTGGCCGACCACGTACGAGTCGAGGAACTGGCAGATCTCCATCGGCTTGGGAAGCTCTTCCCACTTCACCTCGCCGGACTCGGCCAACTCCTCTTCGATGATCTCGTTGCAGAGATCGATGCACTCGTCGCAGATGTAGACCCCTGGGCCCGCGATGAGCTTCTTGACCTGCTTCTGCGACTTACCGCAGAAGGAGCACTTGAGTAGGTCGCCACCGTCACCGATCCGTGCCACCTACGTTCTCCCTGCGCTCATCGGCCGGTTCGCTCACCGGCCCTGGCCTGAGGACGGGGTGCCCCGTCGCTCCGATCGTCGTCGTCCCGGTCCTGCACGTCCGGCTCGATCATCCACGATCGCTGTCGATCGCAGTCATCAGCCCTGGTCGTTCATGCCGGTCTGTCGATCACGTCGGTCTGTGGTTCGCGTTGTTGCCCCGGCTTGCCGCCGTGGTGTTGCCGCGCTTCCCGATCGTTCCGCCGGTCGAGCCGGCCGAACGGTGCAGTCTCGACGTTACCCGCTGCCGGGGATTTCTCCGACCCCCGAAACGGGTGTGTCAGGGGCCGGCCGGCTTTCGCGGGCCGGCCGGCCCCTGACCCGGGTCGGATCAGCCCGCCGCGTTGGCGGCGAGCAGGCCCTTCTTGCGGCTGGTGAGGATGGTGTCGACGAGGCCGTACTCGCGCGCCTCCTCAGCCGTCATGATCTTGTCACGGTCGATGTCCTTGCGGACCTGGTCGAGCGGCCGGTCGCAGTGCCGCGACAGCATCTCCTCGAGCTGGGTACGCATCCGCAGGATCTCCCGGGCCTGGATCTCGATGTCCGAGCCCTGGCCGTAGCCGCCCTCGGTGGCCGGCTGGTGGATGATGATCCGCGAGTTGGGCAGCGCCATCCGCTTGCCCGGGGTGCCGGCCGCGAGCAGCACCGCCGCCGCGCTGGCCGCCTGCCCGAGGCACACGGTGAGGATGTCCGGACGGACGTACTGCATGGTGTCGTAGATCGCCGTCATGGCGGTGAACGAGCCACCGGGCGAGTTGATGTACATGGTGATGTCGCGGTCGGGGTCGGTGCCCTCGAGCGTCAGCAACTGCGCCATCACGTCGTTGGCCGACGCGTCGTCCACCTGGACCCCGAGGAAGATGATCCGGTCCTCGAACAGCTTGTTGTACGGGTTGGACTCCTTGATCCCGTACGAGGTCTTCTCGACGAAGGACGGGAGGACGTAGCGGTTGTGCACCGCGGCGAGCTGCGGCGGCAGGGTCAGGTCGCTCATGGTCGCCTTCCTCAGTTGCGGGTGCCGGCGCCGGTCGGGACCTGCGTCGCTCCGGTGATCACTTGGTCGATGAAGCCGTAGTCGCGTGCCTCGGCGGCCGTAAACCAGCGGTCACGGTCGGAGTCGGCCTCGATCTGGGCCGGGTCCTGACCGGTGTGGTGGGCGACCCGCTCCTGGAACATCCGCTTCGTGTACAGCATCTGCTCGGCCTGGATGGCGATGTCGGACGCGGTGCCCCCCATGCCGCCGGACGGCTGGTGCATCATGATCCGCGCGTGCGGCAGGGCGTAGCGCTTGCCCTTGGTGCCGGCGCAGAGCAGCAGCTGCCCCATCGACGCCGCCATGCCCATCGCGATGGTCGCCACGTCGTTCGTGACGTACTGCATGGTGTCGTAGATCGCCATGCCGGAGTAGACCGAGCCGCCGGGCGAGTTGATGTAGAGGTTGATGTCGCTCTCCGGGTCTTCGGCGGCGAGCAGGAGCAGCTGCGCGCAGATCCGGTTGGCGACCTGGTCGGTCACCTCGCTGCCCAGGAAGATGATCCGTTCCTTGAGCAACCGGTTGTAAACCGTGTCGTCGAGGTTGCCACTGAGGGAGTCCCCACCACGGGCGACGATCGCCCGCGACGGCACCGCTGGGATGTGCAGTTCGGTCATGGCAGCCCTTCGCTCTCCGTGCGTCTTACGCCCGACACTAACCGCTGCCGGGGGTCGCAGCTTCCTTCCGCGCACAGTGTTCGCTCTCAGCGCAGTGGGCCGGAGCCGGCCCACAGAAAGGGATTCGGCCGCCGTACGTCCGAGGACGTGCGACGGCCGCCCGTCGAACGACTCAGTGCTCGTGGTTGTGCTCGCTGGCAGCCCGCAGCTCGTCGATGCTCAGCGCGTTGCCCGCGGTGTCGGTGATCTTCACCCGCTCCAGGACGGCGGTCAGCGCCTTGCCCCGCCGTACGTCGCCGAAGACGGCGCCGGCCGTGCCGGACCGGACGAGCTGGTCGTAGTACTGCTGGGGGGCGACGCCGGCCCGCTGTGCGCGGTGCACGATCTCGTGGCCGAACTCGTCGTCGCTGACCTGCACGTCCTCGGCGTCGGCGAGCGTGTCGAGCAGGAGCTGGATCTTGACGCCCTCGGTCGCGGCGGCGTTGAGCTCCTCGTCGACCTGCTCCTCGGTCTTCTCCTCCGACGTGAGGTAGTCCTCCATCGAGGCGCCGATCCGCTCGAGTTGGTCGATCATGGCCTGCTTGCGGTGCTCGACCTCGTCGCGGACCACGCCCTCCGGCGCCGGTACGTCGGCGGCGGCCACGATCTGCTCCAGCGCCTTGTCCCGCGCGGCGTAGATCTGCTCGACCTTCTTGACCCGGGTGACCCGCTCGCTCAGGTCGCCGCGCAGCTCCTCCAGCGTGTCGAACTCGCTGGCGAGCTGAGCGAACTCGTCGTCGAGCGGCGGAAGCTGCTTCTCCTTGACCGTGCGGACGGTCACCGCCACGTCGGCGTCACGGCCGGCGAAGTCGCCACCGACGAGCTGGGTGACGAAGGTCGCCTCGTCACCGGCCGACATGCCGACCAGCACCTCGTCCAGGCCGGGCAGGAGCTGCTTGCTGCCCACCTCGTGGGAGATGTTGCTGGCGGAACCGCCGGGCACCTCGACACCATCGACGGTCGCCGCGAGGTCGATCTGGACGTAGTCGCCGTCGGCGGCCGCCCGCTCGACCGTCTTCAGCGTCGCGAACCGCTCCCGCAGCCCGTTGAGCTGCTCCTCGATCTCGTTCTCGCCGACCTGGAGTTCGTCGACGGTGACCTCGATGCCGGCCAGGTCGGGAATGGCGATCTCGGGCCGGACGTCGACCTCGGCGGTGAACTTCAGCGGCTCGCCGTCGGTGAACTCGGTGATCTCCACCTCGGGGCGACCGAGCGTCTTGACGTCGTGCTCGCGCACGGCCGCGAGGATGTTCTCCGGGATCGCCTCCTGGACGGCCTCGTTGAGCACCGTGCCGCGGCCCACCCGCTGGTCGATGACGGCGGACGGCACCTTGCCCCGGCGGAAGCCCGGGATGTTGACCTGCTGGCCGATCTCCCGGTACGCCTTCCTGAGGCTCGGCTCGAGCTCGACGAACGGCACCTCGATGGCGAGCCGGACGCGCGTCGGGCTCAGAGTCTCGACGGTGCTCTTCACAGGCGTACTCCTTGACGGATCTCAGTCTTGGTCTGGGCGTGATTCAGCCCATCGAGTGTAGGCGAGCCGATCGGCCGGCCCGGCGGGCACCCGACACCGCTGGTGGATCACAGTCGGGGTGGCGGGATTTGAACCCACGGCCCCTCGCTCCCAAAGCGAGTGCGCTACCAAGCTGCGCCACACCCCGTGGCGGAGAGAAGTGTATGACGTCGACGGCCGGGCGCGCCGCCTGGTATCCGTCTCCGGGCGGGCCGGGGCCGGGAACGCACTGGGAACCAGGTTGCCGGACCCGCTATGCTGTGGCCGTACCTCGGGTGATCGAGGTGCATGCGGGCGTAGCTCAATGGTAGAGCCTCAGTCTTCCAAACTGATTACGCGAGTTCGATTCTCGTCGCCCGCTCCGCGTCTCGTCTCGTACCGTCCAGGGTCTTCCCCCGTGACACCCGCTCGCCGATGGTCCCTGCGCGACCGTGCCGAAGGTCCCGTCAGGAGCGGTCTCCCGGCACTGATCGCAGCCCCTCTCCCGGTGGTCGAATTGATTCGTCAGCGAGAGTCAGGAAGGCGTGAACGGCCATGACGACGACGATCGAACGCACCGCCAACCACCGGGTGACCACCAACGCGGTGATCCCGCCGGTCACCGGAGCCATCCGCCCGGCCGAGACCACCGGCCGCAAGGCCACCCGCTACACCCTCGCCGGGCTGCGGCTGGCGCTCGGCTGGATCTTCCTCTGGGCGTTCCTCGACAAGCTCTTCGGCCTCGGCCAGGGGACCGCCGCGGAGCAGGCCTGGGTCAACGGCGGCAGCCCCACCAGGGGCTTCCTCGGCAACGCCGTGGCCGGTCCGTTCGCCGACTTCTACCGCGGCTTCGCCGGGGCGGCCTGGGCCGACTGGCTCTTCATGATCGGGCTCGCCGCCATCGGCACCGCGCTCATCCTGGGCGTGGGCATGCGGGTGGCCGCCGCGGCCGGTGGCCTGATGATGGTGCTGATGTGGACCGCCGTCCTGCCCCCGGCGAACAACCCCTTCATGGACGACCACCTGATCTACGCGGGTGTGCTCCTGGTCCTGGCGCTGACCGCGGCCGGTGACACTCTCGGCCTGGGCCGGCTCTGGGCCCGCGTCCCGATCGTCAAGCGCCTTCCCTTCCTCAGGTAGCGATCCGGATTCTCAGGTAATGACCCGAACACGAACTCGCCGGCGGCTCGACCCGCCGGCGAGTTCCGTGTGTCACCGCCACCTGCAAGATCCCGGTGATCAGGGAGTTCACCGGCAGACGCGCCGGCGACACGCTCGACTCAGTCCCTGATCACGCGGATCTTGGGGGGTTGGTGGTCGGGGAGGTGTCGACCGTCTGGGGGGTCGGCAGGCGGGGGGTGTGGGCCGGGCCGGCGTGCTCGGGGTCGGCCACCCCCAGGCGGATCACCAGGTAGGGCCAGCCCAACTCGGCGACCAGCCGGCGCAGCGCCGCCCGGGTCGCGGTCACCTCGACCACCGCGCTCAGCGGCAGCACCGAGGCGCCGAGCCGGGTGGCGGTCAGCCAGGCCGCGGAGAGCGCCTCACCGGCCCGCAGCCACCACAGCGGCTCGTCGCCGTCGCCGTACAGCAGGCCGTAGAACGCCGCCCGGTCGTGGCCCGGCGCGATCGGCAGGGTGCCCGGCTGACCGAAGTCCCGCCCCGGCACGGTCGTCGCCGGCTGGACCTCGGGCAGGGCGTGGGCCGGGACGCCGAGCCCGTCGCCGCGCCCGATCCAGTACGCCAGCTCCTCCTGGACCGCCGGGTCCTCCCGCTCGGCGGTGCCCGCCCGGTCGGCCGCGGACGCCAGGTCGTAGACCTGCTCGCCGGTGAGCACATGCAGGTGCGGCCCCTCCGCGCGGACCGCCTCCGAGATCGTCTTCAGGACGTCGTCGGTCAGCACCTCGTCGCTGAGCGGGCGCCGGTCGGTGTGCCGTACCGACATGGTCTGGACCAGGCGCACCGCGGCCTGGTCGGGCGTACGGTGCCCGCCGGGGGTGAGCACGGCCAGCAGGTCGGGGCGGTCGGGGTCGGGCAGCCGCCGCACCGCGCAGTCCCAGCCGTCGGCGGCGAGCGCCGTCCGGGCATGGTGCAGCGCGGCGCCGCAACTGATCATCAGCAGCCGCCCCTCCGGGTCGGTCGCGGCGAGCTGCCGGTCGCTTACGGCGGACAGCTCGAGCCGGTCCGGATGGACCGTCCACCGCCACGGTTGCGTGTTGTGCACCGACGGGGCGTGCCCCGCCATCGCGGCGGCCCGGGCCAGAGCCTCCGCCGCCTTGTCGGTCTGGGTCACAGCCGTCCCGCCTCAGTCTCGGATCGGATCCCTGCTTCGGTCAGTATCCCAGCAGCGCCGGTCCGGAACCCCGGCTACCCGCCGGAGCCGGCGTCGCCCGCGCGCCGTCCGGGTGTCGCCGGGGTGGACCGACCCGCCGTACGGACACGGGTGGCGACCCGGGGGTGGTGCGGCTACGGTCGGGCGGCCAGGGTCGCCGGGGACCGCCGTCCCCGTTCGAGGAGGGCGTCGCCGCCGTGTCGCTGCTGAAGCGGTTGTCAGAGTCGCCGGACGAGCGGCCGGACGCGGTCCGGGTCGCCGGCAGCGCGCTGTCCGGCGCCGAACTGCTGCGGTGCGCGGCCGCGGTCGCCGACCGGGTGCACGGGCTGGAGCGGGTGGCGGTCGAGGCGACCCCGACGATGGAGACGGTGGTCGGCGTCGTCGGGGCGCTGCTCGCCGGGGTGGCCGTGGTGCCCGTACCGGCCGACGCCGGGGCGATGGAGCGCCGGCACATGTTCGCCGACTCGGGTGTGGCGGCACTGCTGGCGGCCAGGGGCAGCGACGTGGCGCCGGGCGGGCCGCCGGTCGTACCGGTGGATCTGGCCCAGCGGTCCGACCGGACGTGGCCGGAGCCGGAGCCGGAGCGGGCCGCGGTGATCCTCTACACCAGTGGCACCACCGGGGCGCCGAAGGGCGTGGTCGTCTCCCGGCGGTCGATCGCGGCCTGTCTCGACGGGCTCGCCGACGCGTGGGCGTGGACGCCCGACGACCTGCTGGTGCACGGGTTGCCGCTGTTCCACGTACACGGGTTGGTGCTCGGGGTGCTCGGGCCGTTGCGGCACGGCAGCCGGCTGGACCACGTCGGACGCCCGCAGCCGCGGCGGTACGCGGCGGCGGGCGGCACCCTCTATTTCGGGGTGCCGACGGTGTGGTCGCGGGTGGCCGCGGACCCGGATTCGGCGCGGGCGCTGCGGGGTGCGCGGCTGCTGGTGTCCGGCAGCGCGGCGCTGCCGGCGGCGGTCTTCGCCGACCTGCGGGAGCTGACCGGGCACCGGATCGTGGAGCGGTACGGGATGACCGAGACGCTGATCACGGTGAGCGCGCGGGCGGACGGTGCACGCCGGCCGGGCACGGTCGGGACGCCGCTGCCGGGGGTACGGACCCGGCTCGCCGACGAGCGGGGCGGGCCGGTGCCGGCCGACGGCGAGGCGATGGGCGAGCTGCTGGTGGCCGGGCCGACGCTGTTCAGCGGCTACCTGAACCGGCCGGACTCGGACGCGGCCAGCACCGCCGGGGACGGCTGGTTCCGCACCGGCGACGTCGCCACGATCGGGCCGGACGGGGTGCACCGGATCGTCGGCCGGGCCTCCACCGATCTGATCAAGAGCGGCGGTTACCGGATCGGGGCCGGCGAGGTCGAGGACGCGCTGCTGGCCCACCCCGGTGTTCGGGAGGCGGCCGTGATCGGCGTACCGGATCCGGACCTGGGGCAGCGGGTGACGGCGTACGTGGTGGCCGACGGGGTCACCGGCCCGGAGCTGGTCGAGTTCGTGGCCCGCAACCTGGCCGTGCACAAGCGGCCGCGGGCGGTGCACCTGCTCGACGCGCTGCCCCGTAACGCGCTCGGCAAGGTGCAGAAGAAGCTACTGGGCTAGCGTGCTCTCCCGGGGCACGAGGTGGAACGGCGGCCGCACGTCGTACGGGGGATGGACCGGTCTGCCCTCGATCCGGGCGACCAGTGACCGTACGGCCAGCCGGCCGATCCGCTCCTTGTCCGGCGAGATCGTGGTCAGGGTCGGGTTGCCGAACCGGCCCTCCTCGATGTCGTCGAAGCCGATGACGGCGATGTCGTCGGGGATCCGCCGGCCGGCCTCGCCGATGGCGCGCATGGCGCCGATCGCGATCAGGTCGTTGTAGCCGAAGACCGCGTCCGGCGGCTCGTCGAGGGCGAGCAGGTCGCGCATCGCGCGCAGCCCGTCGACGCGGCGGAACTGCGTGGTGGCCGCGACGAGGGTGGGCTCGAACGGCAGCCCGGCGCCGGTCAGGGCCTCGCGGTAGCCGCGTAGCCGCAGGTGGGCGGATTGGCGGTCGTCGGCCTGCGCGCCGACGAAGGCGATCCGGTGCCGGCCGATGGACACCAGGTGCTGTACGGCGGCGTGGCTGGCGGCGATGTTGTCGATGGCGATGTGGTCGTGCGGTACGTCGTGGACGCCTTCGCCGATGAGCACCAGCGGGGTCGGGTCGGTGCGGGCGAGGATCTCGTCGCGGCCGATCCGCCCCGGGCTGAATATGAGGCCGTCGATGACGGGTCGGCGGGAGCCGTCGGTGAGGGCCAGTTCCCGGTCCCGGTCGGCGGCGGTGTCCTCCAGGACGAGGGTGTAGCCGAGGCTGGCCGCCTCGCGGATGGCGGAGCCGGCGAGTTCGGCGAAGTACGGGTTGTTGAGTTCGGGAATGGCCAGGGCGATGAGACCGGTCCGGCCGCGGCGCAGGTGCCGGGCGCCGAGGTTGGGCGCGTACCCGAGTTCGTCGATCGCCCGCTGCACCCGCCGCCGGGTCTGTTCGCCGACCGGGCGGTAGCCGTTGACGACGTTGGAGACGGTGGCCAGTGACACTCCGGCCCGCAGCTCGCCGTCGGTCGTCGCGTACGTCGTCTACAACGAGGGCTGGGGCGAGCGGGAGCTGGCCGACACCCGTCGGGTCGGCCAGAACGTCAAGAACCAGGACCCGATTCGCCTGGTCAACACCCACGGCGGACACAACTGCTGCCAGTCGCTCGGCAACCCCGGCAACGGCGACATGGACGACTGGCACGTCTACGTCGGCCTCGTCGCCGGCACCCACAACCTGATGGTCGGCAAGGGGCTGAGCGCGTCGGTCTACACCGAGATCACCGACCTGGAGGGCGAGCTGAACGGCTTTCTCACGTACGACCGGCAGGTGGTCAAGATGGACCAGAACCGGGTACGCGCCGCCAACCAGGCGCTGATCGCGGCGTCGAAGGCGCTCGGCAGCTCCGGCCCGGTCACCCTGCCCGTCCACACCCGACGGTCGTCGCAGGTGACCACCCCCGGCTTCACCAACCGCTACCTGCGGCACATGAACGGACTGGCGTACACCGAGGTGGTCGACGCGGGCAGCCCGACGGTGCTCAGGCAGGACGCGACGTACACGGTCCGGCCCGGGCTCGCCGGCACGGGCTGCTACTCGTTCGAGTCGGTCAACTTCCCCGGCCAGTTCCTGCGGCACGTCGATTCCCGGGTCCGCAACTCCCCCGACGACGGGTCGGCGCTGCTGCGCGCCGACGCCACCTGGTGTGCCCGTACCGGGCTGACCGGCGGCGGGGTGTCGTTCGAGTCGTACAACTTCCGGGGGTCCTACCTGCGGCACCACGGCGCGGAGGCGTGGCTGAGCAACGGCGCCGGCGGACCGGCGTACAACTCGCCGGCGTCGTGGCTGGCCGACGTGACCTGGAACGTCACCGGCCCCTGGGCGCCGTGACCGGCCGGTCCTGACCCGCGGGTCAGGACCGGCGGCCGGCCAGGTAGGCGTCCTCGGCCGGGTAGTCGAACATCGGGGCGAACCAGTCCGTGTCGACCCCGGCCGGGACGCCGGCCCCGCGCGTGGTGGCCTCGACCAGCCAGTCGATCTCGGCGGCGACCGTGGCGGCGAAGTCGCCGGCCGGGACGTAGCCCAGGTCCAGCGCCGCGGTCATGTCCAGCACGATCGGGTACGGCGCCGGCCACGGGTGCTGCCCCAGCGCCGGGTCGGCGTCCCCGTCGAGCAACACCTCCGCCCACTCGTGGCCGAGGTGGCGGGCGACCGTACGGGCGATCTCCAGCGCGCTCGGCGCGTCCGGGTCGGCGCTGTTCAGGATCCGCCGCCCCGGCCGGGCCGCCACCACCTCGACCAGGGCGGCGATGTTGGCGGCGGCGGTCGTGTGGTCGGTGCCCTCGCCCCGGTTCGCGAGGAACACGGCGGGCCGCCGGTCGAGGACCCGCTTGACGAAGACCCACTCGCGCGGCCGGACGGCGCCCGTACCGTGCACCTTGGAGGGACGGAGCACGGTGACCGGGGCGCCGCTGTCGAGCAGCACCCGCTCGGCCGCGACCTTGTTCGGGCCGTAGCCCTCCCGGGTCTGGTGGTCGCCGTCGCCGGGCGCCAGGGTCGGTTGGGTCTCGCGGACCGGGCCGGCGAACCGGGGCGGCGCGTCGGAGTTGGAGTGGTTGCCGTCGGCGTCGACGTAGACGGCCTTGCTGGAGATCATGACCGTCGAGCCGGCGTCGCCGGCCAGCGGCAGCAGCGCCTCGGCGTCCCGCGCGGTGTAGCAGACGCAGTCGACGAGCAGGTCGGCGCCGGTGCCGAGGGCCGTACGCAGCGCGGCCGGGTCGGCCCGGTCGGCGGCGACGAAGCGGGCGCCGGCGGCGGCGAGGTCGGCCGGCAGGTTGGCCGGATTCCGTCCGGTGACGTCGACCCGCCAGCCGGCGGCGAGCAGGCGGTGTGCGGTGGCCCGGCCGATCAGGCCGGTCCCGCCGATGATCAGGGCACGGGGCATCCGGCCAACCTACCCGCGCTCCCGGGCGCGACCGCCTCCGGCCCGGCCGGCTCCGGGACGCGACCGGCTCCCGGCCCGCGCGTCCGGCCCGGCCCGCCGGTCAAGATCCGGGTGATCAGGGAGTCTGTGGCGCGGCACGCCGACGACACGCGCGATTCAGTCCCTGATCACGCGGATCATGAGGGGGTCAGCAGGGTGCCGAACTCCTCGTAGGGCGGCAGCGCGGGCCAGCTCGCGGAGAGGTTCTTCTGGAAGTAGGCGGCGCCGGGGTCCCAGGTGTGGCCGGTGGCTCGGCGGTGGTAGACGTAGCCGAGCGGGTGGGTGCGGAAGATCAGGCCGCCGTGGCGCTTGACCCGGTCGATCAGCCCGAGGTCGACCGAGCCGGGCACCGGGCGCCAGCCGCCGACCTCCTCCAGGTCGCCCCGGCCCATCATCATCGTCCCGCCGGCGATCACCTGCGCGTCCGACTCGGCCGCGCCGGCGGACCGCCGTACGGTGATCCCCTTCGACTCCAGGAACACGAACTCGGCGCCCTTGCCGACCAGGGCCGCGCCCGAGAACTGCCGGGCCAGCACCAGATCCCAGACGTGCTCGGCGCCGTACGTGTCGTCGTCGTCGAACTTGGTCACCAGGCTGCCCCGGGCCCGGGCGGTGGCCACCCCCAGCGCCTCGCCGAAACTGACCGTGGCCGGGACCTCGACCAGTTCGATCGGCCGGTCGTAGCCGGGCAGGCTGGCCCGCAGCGGCTCCGGCGCCTCGACGCCGTGCAGGCACAGCACGATCTCCAGCTCCGGGTAGGTCTGCGCGGCGATCGCCCGCAGCGCGCCCGGCACCATGTCGAGGCGGCGGGTGACCAGCAGCGCGCTGACCGCCGGTGGGCGGCGCAGGCCCGGAAACGCCGCGCCGGTCGCCGCCGGCAGCGCGAAGGCGGTCCCGTGGTCGCGCATCGCGGCCCGGCGCTGGGCGACGCTGCGTACCTCCAGGGCGAGCGGTTCGGTGCCGTCGACGGCGGTGGTGACCAGGCGGCGCAGTTCCGCGCCGAGCAGGTCGCCGACGGTCGGCGGCAGGTGGGGGACGTACAGCACCGCGCCGGTCATCGCCAGCTGCACGAACGTGCCGGCGACGGCGACCGGGTCGTTGACCGGGACCCGCGGGCACTCGACGACACCGACCCCGCGCAGGGCGGCGAGGGTCGCCGGGTCGGGGCCGCGCCCGTCGACGGCTGCCCCGGACGGACGGAAGTCCAGGCGTACACGGGGGGCGTCGGGGGCGTACGCGCCGGCGGTGCGCCCGCGCGGGTTGACCCGCTGGGCGTCGACCAGGATGGTGGTGCGTCCGGCCGTGCGCAGCCCGTACGGGGTGGCGCCGGCCGTCGCCGCGTACCGGTCGGGTTGGTCCGGTGCGCCGCCGGGCGGGCACAGGAGCAGGTCGTGGGCGCGTACGTCGTCCTGGCCGGCCGGGTCGCCGGTGACGACGGTGGCCGGTGGGCGGATCGGCAGGAAGCCGGGCAGGGTGTCCCGGGCGGTCAGCCGGGCGCCGGCCGGGCGGGGCAGCGGCCGGGTGGGGCTGAGGGCTTCCAGCGCCGCGCCGACGACGAGGCGCAACTGCGTCGGCCGGCGCAGCGTGACCCGTACGACGGCCGGCCCGCGCCCGCCCCGGGGCAGCGTCACCCGGTGGCCGACCAGGTGGTCGAGCCAGCCGACCCGGCCCGACCAGCCGTGCCGGGGGCTGCGCCACCAGCCGACGGTGATCACGGCGCTGGTGACGGTGCGCAGCGTCGACGGGGCGGTGACCAGGTGCCGCAGCCGGTCGACGGAGCCGGCCAGCACCGCGACCGATCCGATACCGGTCGGTACGACATGGGTGCCGACCGCGCGGCTGATCCGTTCCGAACGGGACACCGGCAGGGCTCCGGTGAGCCGCCAGGTGATGCCCGCGGTCCCGGCGCCGGTCATCGGGCCAGTCCGCGCCCGTCGGTCAGCTCGGGTGTGGCGGCACGGGGTTGCGGCGTCCGGGTGGCCGTGTCGAGGCGGCCCTTCTTGACCGCGCGCAGCGCCTCGAAGAGGCGGTAGGCGCCCCGGCCGACGAGCCGGTGCTTGAGCCCGGCGGCGCCGCCCGGCATCGGGTAGCCGGCCGGTGGCAGATATCTCCGGTAGTGCTGTGCCATGCGGGTGAAGAACTCCTTCCGCCGCATCTTGGGCACCCTGTGTGAGTGCCCCAACACACTGAGATAGTGCCAGATCATCCGCTGGAAAATGAGCGGTCGCACGGACCCGGTCTCGGCGGGGTGCTCGTCCATGAAGGCGAAGACCCGCTCCCAGTGCGGGAAGACCTCGAAATGCCGGTCGCTGACCGTCTGGGTGATCGCGCCGGCCTGCCGCTGGCGGTAGGCGTAGCAGTCGCGGTCCAGCAGCGCGATCCGGTCGGCGGCCAGCATCAGCGGGAGGCTGAACGACACGTCCTCGTACCAGCCGGGGCCGAACCCGATGCCGGTCTCGGCGAGGAAGTCCCGCCGTACGATCTTGTTGCAGGCGATGTGCAGGACGTTGAGCATGCTCGGCTGCCCGGCCAGCGTGAAGGTGTCCGGCATCGGCCGGCCGCCGGTCACCTTGGCCAGCGACTCGTACCGCCGGGTGCCGTCGGGGTAGACCCGCGCGTAGCCGACCACCAGCAGGTCCGGTTCGGTGTCGGCGAGCCGCGCGGCGACGGCTTCGAGGGTGCCCTCGGGCAGCCAGTCGTCGCTGTCGACGAACCAGACGTAACGGCCGGTCGCTGCCGCGAGACCGGCGTTACGGGCGGCGCCCAGCCCGCTGTTGCGGCTCAGCGTGACGACCTTCAGGCGCGGCTCACGGGCGGCGTGACCGGCCAGGATCTCGGCGCACCCGTCGTCGGACGCGTCGTCGACGGCGACCACCTCGACGTCACCGAACGACTGCCCGAGGATGGAGTCCAGACACTCGGCCAGGTATTCCTCGACCCGGTAGACCGGCACGATCACACTGAGCAACGCCACCTGGGTCGACCTCTCCGTCCGTCGGGCGGAGCAATTATGCGGCAGCCGGGTCGCACGCCGTCAAATTCCACGGCCCGCGCCCCGGCCGCTCAGAACAGCGCGGCGAACCAGTTCCAGATCCCCATCACCCACTCGGTCTGGCGCAGGTAGGCGATGCCGACGCCGACCAGGAACACGCCGGTCGCCAGGTGGGCGCCCTTCGCGGTGCGCCGGACCCGGCCGAGCTGGCGCTCCAGCACGACCCGGCCGAGCAGCCGGGACAGCCCGAAGACACCGGCGGCGACGAAGAGGGTCAGGACGAACGTGACGACCGGGCTGGTGAGGTCGCCGCGGGCCGAGATGGCCCAGATTCCCCAGCAGACGAAGGCGAAGAGGCCGCCGACGATGCTCCACTCGCTGCCCAGCCGCAACTGGCGCATGTGGTAGCTGAGCGGCATCCGGGGCTGGTGCGGGTCCGGCGCCCCGGGCCAGCCGGTGCCGGTGGGCTCGTGCTCGTGGGCGGCGGGAAACGACTCGGTGGGGGCGGGACGCGGGCCGACCTGGGCCACCCCGCGCCGGAACGGTGCCGGCCCGAGCGGCACCTCCTGCCGGGGCACCTCGACGGTGCGCTCCCACGACTGGCTCTGGTTCGGCTGGTCTGCCATGCTTCCTCCCCGTCGGTGGCGCATCGACCCGGCGCCGATCCGTCGGACCCTGGTCGATCCGCACCGGGATCGACCGCCCCTGCCCCTTCGAGCGCCGGCCACCGTTCGCATACGAGGGTACCGAGCCGACAAAACGGTCGCCCACCGTGCGCCGATCGGCTAGACACGCAACATGACCGAAGCCGAACTGCCGATCCAGCCGGCCACCCCCGACGACTGGGACGAGGTCGGCGCCCTGATGGCCGCCTCGTTCCACCATGCCCTGGAGTCCGACGTCCACGAGAGTGAACGGCTGGTCTTCGAACCCGACCGGTCACTGGTGGTCCGCGACGAGGGACGTGTCGTCGCGCACGCCGCGGCGTTCACCCGCGACCTCACCGTCCCCGGAGCGGTGGTGCCGGCGACGCACGTGACCATGGTCGGGGTCGCGCCCACCCACCGGCGCCGCCGGCTGCTGACCCGGCTCATGGAGCGGCAGCTCGGCGAGGCCCGCGACGCCGGCCGCGAGCCGGTCGCGGTGCTGTGGGCCAGCGAGGGCCGGATCTACCCGAGGTTCGGCTACGGCCTCGCCAGCCAGCGCCTCGTCCTCGACGTCACGGCCCTGGAGGCCGGCCTGCCCGAGGCCGCCGGGGGCCGGCTGCGGACCGGCCCGCCGGACACGTTCCGGACCGAACTGGCCGACCTGTACGACCGGCTGTTGCCGGACCGGCCCGGCTGGTCCAGCCGCCCCGGCCGCTGGTGGGACCACCTGCTCGGCGACTTCCCCGGTCAGCGCGACGGCGCCACGGAACGCCGGGCCGTGCTGTACGAGGGCGCGGACGGCGTCGAGGGCTACGCGCTGTGGCGTACCAAGGGCGGCTGGACCCCGGGCGGACCCACCGGCGAGGTACGCGTCCAGGAGGTCGTCGCGGCGACCCCGGACGCCTACCGCCAGCTGTGGCGGTTCCTGCTGTCGATCGACCTGACCCGGACCGCGACCTATCCGTTCGGGTCGCTCGACGAGCCGTTGCAGCACCTGGTCGCCGAGCCGAGGCAACTGGTCCCCAGGGTCGCCGACGCGCTCTGGGTACGGCTGCTCGACGTCGGTGCCGCGCTGGCCGCCCGCCGCTACCGGACCCCGGTTGACGTGGTGGTCGACGTCACCGATCCGCTGCTGCCGGACAACACCGGCCGGTGGCGGCTGACCGGCGACCGTACCGGCGCCCACTGCGAACGCACCGGCGGCCCGGCCGATCTCACCTGCGACGTCCGTGACCTGGGCGCGGTCTACCTGGGCGGGCCGGACCTGAACGCCCTCGCCGCCGCCGGCCGGGTCGGCGAGCTGGTTCCCGGCGCGGTGGCGCGTACCTCCGCCGCGTTCGGCTGGGACCGGGCCCCGGCGTCGCTGGAGGTGTTCTGACCGGGCCGGGCCGGTACCGTCGGCACATGGCGGATCCCGAACGCCGGCGGCGCCGGCTGCGGCACACCAAGGCCGGACGCGTCCCGGTCAGCCCCGACGACCCGGCCGAGGGCGGGGCCGGACCGGACGGACCCGCCCGGCCGGCCGCGTGGCCGGACGACTCCGGGCGGCCGGACGGGCCGTCGGCGTCGACCGCACAGGTGCACGACCCACGGCCGGAGCCGTCGGCGCCCCGGCGGCGCGACACCGGCCGGCCCACCGACTCCCGCCGCGGCACCGGCCCCACCGGCGGCGGAACGACCGCCGCCGGTGACGGACCGGCCGCTGGAGCTCCGGCCACCGGTGGTGGTCGCGGTGCCGGTGGGCGGGGCAACGGGCGCGGCGACGGCAGGCGCGGCAACGGCGGCCCGCCGGCCGACGACCGGGAAGCCGAACGGGGGCTGCGCGGGCTGATCGGCTCCGGGACCTCGCAGGTCGACGTACGCGCCGCACTGCGGGCCCGGGACGCGTCCCGGCCGACCGCCGCCGACCTGGCCGAAGCCGAGGATCGGCTGGTGGTCGTACGCCGCAACTGGGTGCCCCGCGAAGACCTGCCGCGCAACCGCTGACGGCCGCCCGGTCACCCGGCTACGGCAGCGGGGGCAGTTCGGTCGTCGCCTCGTACCCGGTGATCGTCGCGATCCGGCGCGCGTGCCGGTCGTTGCCGGAGAACGGGGTGGCCAGGAACGCCTCGACGATCGCGGTCGCCTCGTCGAGGGTGTGCTGGCGGGCGCCGATCGCGACCACGTTGGCGTCGTTGTGCTGGCGGGCGAGCTGCGCGGTGTCGACGTTCCACGCCAGCGCCGCCCGTACCCCGTCGACCTTGTTGGCCGCGATCTGCTCGCCGTTGCCGGACCCGCCGATGACGATGCCGAGGCTGCCCTCGTCGGCGACCACGCGGGCCCCGGCGTGCAGGCAGAACACCGGATAGTCGTCGTCGGGGTCGTAGTGGTGCGGGCCGACGTCGACCAGGTCGTAGCCCTGCTTGGCGAGGTGGTTGGCCAGGTGTGCCTTGAGCTCGAAGCCGGCGTGGTCGGCTCCCAGGTATACGCGCATGACCGGCAGTCTGTCAGCCGCCGGCCGGAGCCCGGCGCCGGGACACGGCGCCGGGCGATCGGTCACACCAGCGCCGCGCGCAGCGCCGCCGCGATCTGGTCGGTGGCCACCGCGGCGGCGTCGAAGATGGCGAGCTTGCGGACGAAGCCGTGGTTGACGCCCTGGTAGCGGACGGTCACCACGGGCACGCCGGCGGCGAGCAGTTCGACGCCGTACCGCTCGCCCTCGTCGCGCAGGACGTCGTACTCGGCGGTGATCAGCAGGGTGGGCGGCATGCCGGCCAGCGGCGCCGCGAGCGGTGCCACGTCCGGCGCGGCCCGGTCGGCGGGGTCGGGCACGAACAGGTCCCAGAACCGGGCCATGGTCGCCCGGTCGAGGCCGGCCCCACCGAGGTCGCGGTAGGAGTCCGAGGCCATCGCCGGGTCGATGACCGGATAGATCAGCACCTGGTGGGCCAGCGGCCGGCCGGCGTCGCGCTGCCGGCGGGCGACGACGGTGGCCAGATGGCCGCCGGCACTGTCGCCGCCGATCGCCACCCGGCTCACGTCCAGCCCGAGACCTTCGCGGCGCAGCCAGGTCAGCGCGGTCTCGACGTCGTCGACCCCCGCCGGGTACGGGTGCTCGGGCGCGAGCCGGTAGTCGACCGAGAGCACCGCGCAGCCGGACCGGTCGGCGACCCGCCGGCAGAACGCGTCGACGATCTCCACATTGCCCATCGCCCAGCCGCCGCCGTGCACGTAGACGAGCACCGGTACGCCGGGAGCGGGCGCGTAGAGCCGGCACGGCACCCCGTCGGCGTCCACATCGGACACCGAGGCGACCGGCACCGGAGGTCCGCACTCCGCCGGCACCGCGGCGAGCATGGCCGCCCGGCCGGCCGCCAGCGCCGCGAGCGGATCGGCGTCGACCACCTCGGACGTCGGCCGTGGCCGTACCGCGAGCGCGGCCACCACCTGCGGGTGAAGGGTCACGCGCTCACGCCCCTGCCCCGTCCTCGCCGAGCTGGGCGAGGACGAGGCCGGCGCGGGCCTTCGGGGTGAACCAGGTGCTCTTGCGGGGCAGCTTCTGGCGGGCCAGGTTGACCGCCACGAAGTCGTCGACGGTCACCGGGGCGATCAGCACGGCCAGCTCCGCCCGTCCGGCGTCGACCTCACCGGTCAGCCATTCGGCGGGGTAGTCGCCGCCGACGTACGTGATCCGCTTGTCGCCCGGGTCGAGGCCGAGGACACCGCGCAGCAGCACCCGCTCGACCAGGGCGTGGTCGAGATTGTCGACGACGCCGCCACCGGCGGTGGCCGGCAGCTTGACCGCCAGGGTGCGGCCGGCGGTGTAGAGGTGGACGACCCCGCCACCGGTCGGCACGGTGGCCGGACCGGCGACCGGTTCGACCGTGGCACCGGCGGCGGTCAGCTCGGCGACCAGTTCGTCGGGAGTCACGGTCAGCTCGGCGACCAGCCGGTTGTAGGGCTGGATGGCGACCGACGCCGGGGTGGTCACCACGGCCAGGAAGCGGCGCAGGCCGCCGGTCTGCGCCGCCAGGCTGCGGTGGTTGCCGTCGGCGACGACGAGTTCGCCGCCCCCGGCCAGCGCGGTCAGCTCGTCCTGCCCGGGGCCGGGCCCGACGAGCCAGATCGCGTGCGTACGCCCCGACTGGTCGACATCGGTCGCCGCCGGTGCGCCGGCCCGCTCGGTCGCCGCGGCCAGCGCCGTGTGCAGTTCCTCGCCCCGCCCGGTCTGCAACAGCAGTACGGGCGACAGCAGGTGCCCGGTCTCCTCGGCCAGCGCGACCCGCTCGCGGACCTTCTCGATGAACACGTCCTCGTTGCGGATCACCAGCCCCGGTTCGTCGGCGCTGGTCGAGATCTGGTCGGTGTCGACGGCGGCGAAGAGCCCGTACGCGGCGCCGTCGCTGGCCGGCTCGGAGATCCGGTAGAGCACCACGACCCGCTCGGCCGGGGTGTAGCTGCCGTCGGCCTTCGCCTCGGCCAGCCGGGCGACGGCGGCGGGCAGGCTGTCGAGGAAGGAGCGGCCCTCGGCGTCGGGTGCCTTGTGCGGCATCTCGATCGCCAGGGCGCTGTGCGGGTTGGCCCCGATGATCGCGGTGATTTCCGCGTCGTCGGCGAACTCGTCGTAGTTTTGCGCGCCGGTGCCGCCAGTGGTGATCCAGGCCCGGGCGATCGGATGCACGACCGTCATGTTCGGTGACGCTACCGTCGCACCCCGGTGTGACGCCCGATACCCCGGCGGTTCACCGCCTGATGGGCGGGGCCGCGGCGGCCGTCCGGACGTACCGGCTGGTCCGGGGGTCGGGTCAGGCGGCGCGGGCCGGGCGGCGGACGGCGGGCCGGACCGGATTGTCGCGCGGGGTGCCGGACCCGACGACCGCCATCCGGCGGCGGCGGGTCGGGGCGGCCCTGCGCACCGGCACCGGCACCGCTGCTGCGGCCGGCACCGCAACGGCCGCCGGCACCGCAGCCTGCGGTGCTCCGGTGGCCGCCAGCACCGACACCACCACGGGCGGCGCCAGCAGGTCGGCACATCCGGGTGGAAGCCGGTCACTCCACCGGCCGACCTCGACCGCCCAGCGGCCGCCCAGACATTGCGCGACCTCGGCGGGCTCTGCGGGCTCCGCGGCTGGTTCGCGGGTCTCGACCATCGAAATGCCTCCGCTGCGGCGATAGCACGACCCGTTCCGGGTCGCCGTGATGAACACCCTGCGCAACGAGGCTGTCGACCACTTGTCACGGCGCCGTCAGCCCCACGATAGGCGGATACCGCCGCCGGCCGGGCCGTTTCCCGCCGGCCGCCGCCCCCGTGCCCTTCGTGGCAGGGCGGCGGGTGGTGATCGTCAGTTGTCCCGCCGTTGCAGGTACGGCGTGTCGAACTGCTGGGCAGCAGATGATCACGGATGCCCTGGCGGCGGCCACCACCACCTCGTCCCGGCGCCCGCGCCTGCCGGGGAAGGACCCCTCAGGTGTTGCGGTCCACAGCGAATTCGGCGTACGTACAGCGAATTCACTGTAGGGCGTGGCAGTGGTATCGGGCCTCCGGGTGGGCCGGTGGACCGGGCCGGCACCCACCGCCCTGAGCACTGCCCGGCCACGGCGAGCAGTTCGGTACGGTGCCGGGACACGCCAGCCGCTGACTGGCAGTCAAGCTCCTGACCAGGCCAAACGTCTCCCGCCGGGCCGGCGCCGGCGGTAGCGGGCGGACAGGTCGTGTCGAAGGCACGAAGCCGGCCAGACGAAGGGTCACGCCCACTACCACCAGCATCAGCTCACCACTGGTGAACCGACCCCGTCGACGCAGTCCTGGGCCAGGCCGACGCCGACCCCGCCATGCTCACAGTCAGTCGAAGGACGGGTCCTCGTCGCGGGACCGCTTGAGCTCGTAGAAGCCCGGCGTGCCCGCGACCAGCACGACCCCGTCCCAGAGCCGACCGGCGGCCTCGCCCTTCGGCGCGGGGGTCACGACCGGCCCGAAGAACGCGACCGGCTGGCCGGGGACCGGGCCGGGCGCGTGGATGACCGGGGTGCCGACGTCGGTGCCGACCGGCTTCATGCCGGCGTTGTGGCTGGCCACCAGCGCCTCGTCGAACTCGGTGGAGTCGGCGGCGTCGGCCAGCGCCGGATCGAGGCCGACGTCGGTGAGCGCGTCGACGTAGAGCTGCCGGCCCAGTTCCTGCCGGCCCAAGTGGATCCGGGTGCCGAGCGCGGTGTAGAGGTCACGCAGCACGGCGGCGCCGTGCTCGCGCTCGGCGGCGATGCAGACCCGTACCGGCCCCCAGCCGGCCTCCAGCAGCTTGGCGTACTGCTCCGGGACGTCCCGGCCGGAGTTGAGCACCGACAGGCTCATGACGTGGAACCGCATGTCGAGTTCGCGTACCTTCTCGACCTCGAGCAGCCAGCGGGAGGTGACCCAGGCCCAGGGGCAGATGGGGTCGAACCACATGTCGACGGTCTCGCGCTCAGCCACGATGCTGTCCTTTCCCATGGTCGGCGCGGGATGTCGCGCCCCTGCGCCGAATCCTTCCCCCACGAAGGCCGTGACGGCACCATTACCAGAACGTGACCTGGACCACCCCCGCCAGTTGTTTTTCGACATGGAAGACTCGACGCGGGCCATCATCGTCGTGGCCCGTTCCTGTCAACGGGGACAGCGGGTAAGACGCGGATGGAGAACTGATAGTGCCCGGAGTGCGCAATCTGAACCAGGTCGAGGCGACCGAGCGGGCCCGCCTGCTCGACGTGACCGGCTATGACATCAACCTGGACCTCTCCTCGGCCGGGCGGGCCGCGGACAACCGCACCTTCCGGTCGGTGACCGAGGTCCGGTTCACCTGCGCGGAGCCCGGGGCGTCGACGTTCATCGAGGTCGCCGCCGAGACGGTACGGTCCGCGACCCTCAACGGCACATCGCTGGATCTCTCCGGGTGGTCGGCGGAGAAGGGGCTGACGCTGCCCGGCCTGGCGGCCGACAACGTCCTCGTCGTCGACGCCGATTTCGCGTACTCGGCCAGCGGGCAGGGCCTGCACCGCAGCGTCGACCCGGTCGACGGCGAGACCTATCTCTACAGCCAGTTCGAGACCGCCGACGCGCAGCGGGTCTTCGCCTGCTTCGACCAGCCCGACCTGAAGAGCGTCTACACCTGGCACGCCACCGTGCCGGCACACTGGACGGTCGTCTCGAACTCCACGGTGGACCGTGTCGAGCCGGGCGACGACACCAAGACCGTCCACTTCGCCACGTCGGCGCGGATGAGCTCCTACATCACGGCCCTGTGCGCCGGCCCCTACCACGAGGTACGGCGCACCCACGACGGCATCGACATGGGCTACTTCTGCCGGGCGAGCATGGCCGAGCACCTCGACACCGACAACCTGCACCTGATCACCACGCAGGGCTTCGACTTCTTCCACGAGCAGTTCGGCGTGCGCTACCCGCTGCCGAAGTACGACCAGCTCTGGGTGCCCGACTTCAACGCCGGCGCAATGGAGAACTTCGCCTGCGTCACCCACTCCGAGGCGCACTACCTCTTCCGCTCCCAGGTCACCGACTTCGAGCACGAGCAGCGGGCCAACACGATCCTGCACGAGCTGGCGCACATGTGGTTCGGCGACCTGGTCACCATGCGCTGGTGGAACGACCTGTGGCTCAACGAGTCCTTCGCGGAGTGGGCCAGCCACTGGGCCAACACCCACGCCACCCGGTTCACCGACGCGTGGACGACGTTCCTGTCGGTCCGCAAGAACTGGGGCTACCGGCAGGACCAGCTCTCCTCCACGCACCCGGTCTACTGCGAGATGCCGGACCTGGAGGCCGTCGAGGTCAACTTCGACGGGATCACCTACGCCAAGGGCGCCAGCGTGATCAAGCAGTTGGTCGCCTACGTCGGGCTGGAGCCGTTCCTGGCCGGGCTGCGGGCATACTTCGGCAAGCACGCGTGGGGCAACGCCACCTTCGACGACCTGCTGTCGGAGCTGGAGGCCGCCTCCGGCCGCGAGCTGCGCAAGTTCGCCGCCCAGTGGCTGGAGACCGCACAGGTCAACACGCTGCGCCCCGAGGTGTCGATCGGCGCCGACGGCACCTACGAGCGGGTGACCGTGCTGCAGGAGGCGCCCGCCGACTACCCGACGTTGCGCACCCACCGGATCGGGGTCGGCCTCTACGACCTCGACGGCGAGCGTCTGGTCCGGCGCGACCTGATCGAGATCGACGTCACCGGGGAACGCACCGTGGTCGAGCGGCTCGCCGGGGTTCGGGCGGCCGACGTGCTGCTGCTCAACGACGAGGACCTGACGTACGCGAAGCTGCGGCTCGACGAGCGGTCGATGGCCGCCGTCGTGCAGCACATCGGCAAGTTCGAATCGTCGCTGTCCCGCGCGCTGTGCTGGTCGGCGGCCTGGGACATGGTCCGCGACGCCGAACTGGCGGCCCGCGACTACGTGGCGCTGGTGCTGGCCGGGCTGCCCAGCGAGGGCGACATCAACCTGGTCACCCAGACGCTGCGGCAGGGCGGCAGCACGCTGGCCAACTACGCCGACCCGACGTGGGCGCCGCAGGGCTGGGCGGAATACGCCCGGACCGCGCGCGCCGCGCTGGCCGCCGCGCAGGCGGGCAGCGGGCTGCAACTCGCGTGGGCGCGGGCCTTCGCGACCGCCGCCCGGTCGGCCGAGGACCTGGCGGTGCTGCGCGGCTGGCTCGACGGCGCCGACGTCCCGGCGGGTCTGACCATCGACACCGAGCTGCGCTGGGCGCTGTTGCAGGCACTGGTCGCCAACGGCGCGGCCGGCGCCGACGAGATCGACGCCGAACTCGGCCGGGACCGTACGGCCAGCGGTGAGCGGGAGGCGGCGCTGGCCCACGCGCTGGTGCCGACCGTCGCCAACAAGGAAGCGGTGTGGGCCCGGCTCACCGGTGGCGAGGCCCTGCCGAACTGGCAGAACCGCGCGCTGCTGCGCGGCTTCCACCACCCGGCGCAGGTCGAGCTGACCGCCGGCTACACCACCCGCTTCTTCGAGGCGGTCGGCCAGGTGTGGGCCAGCCGGGACAGCGAGCCGGCGCAGGAGTTCGTGCTCCACGCCTACCCGGCCTTCCAGGTCAGCGAGGAGACGGTGGCCGCCACCGACGCGTGGCTGGCGCAGGACGGGCACCCGGCGCCGCTGCGCCGGCTGGTCGGCGAGGGCCGCGACGGGGTCGTACGCGCCCAGCAGGCCCGGGCGAAGGACGCGGCCGCCGGCTGAGCGACCGGACGTGAAGAGGCCCCGGGCTGGTCGAGCCCGGGGCCTTCTTCGTCGTTCGTGGTGGAACCTTCGCCGTTCGTGGTGGAGCCGGAAGACCGGCTCGCGGGGTCACCCCTTGCGGGCCCGGCTGGCAAGCTGGTCGAGCCCGGTGACGAGGCCACCGGCGAGGTCACCGCCGCCGAAGGACGCCACCATCGACAGCGCGGCCAGCTTGGCGTCGCGGTCCGGGATGCGCTTGCGCACCTCGGCGCCGGTGACCACCTCGAGCCGGCGCTGGTTGGGCGAGACCGCGATCAGCACCGCCCGGTCGGGCTCGGTGATCTGGCCGTGCAGCCGCTCGGCGTGCTCGCGTACCGGCTCCTCGAGGTCGCCGACGTAGATGCTGAAGATGTAGTCGGTCGACTCGTCGGCCAGCCGCAGCGCCTCGTCGATCCGCAGCAGTTGGCGGGTGGAGAACGGCCCGTCGAGCACCTCCGGCCGCCCGCTCAGGCTGGGGGCCGTCAACTCACCAGCGGTCACTTGCGCCTCCAGTCCCGCGCGCCGCGACCGGCGTGCCCTCGTTCTCGGTGCCACCGGTCAGTTCGCGCCGCTGCCCGCCCGCGGGCAGCGCGGCGGCCTCGGCCCCCGGCGACACCTGCTCCGGCGAGGACAGGAACCACACCGGCGTGAAGTCGAAGGGTCGACCGGGCCGGTAGCGCGGCGTGCCCCGGCCACCGCCGCCGACCATGCCGAGGCCGGCGATCACGAGCACGATGAGGGCCGGGATGCCGACGTAGATGAGCACCGTGTTGGTAACAGACAACTCAACGCCCCCAGGCGGGAAAGCGGACCAGGGTCACCGGCCGGTCGGCCAGTTGGCCAGCCCCGACTCAGGTGATTCACGGTAGCGGAGGGCATCGTACGGCAGTTTTCCGGGTGCCGGTACGGCGGTTTCGACGGCCGGTTCGGCAGTCCACGGTCGAGGTGGCGGCGATGTTCGTACGGTCGTCCCTGATGCCCGTTTCACCACTATCGCACCCCGTCGGACTGCCTGGTTCGAAGGATTTTGCCCCGTTACCAGTGCGACGATGACGGGGACAGAAGAGCGGTCCAGCCGTGCCAGGAAGGGGCCAGCATGGGGATCCGCAGACTTGTCAGCCGTACCCGCACCGCACTGGCCGTGACGGTCGCCACGGTATGCGCCGTACTACTGCTCGGCGCACCGGCCGCACTCGCCCAGACGGTCCGGATCGACCTCAATCCGCCCACCGTCCAGGCCGGCAACCGGGTCGGGATCACCGCCAACTGCGGGGACAACCTCAACCAGGCGCGGGTCGAGTCGGACGCCTTCGGCCAGGTCATTCTCCAGCCCGAGAACGGTGTGCTGACCGGCGCGGTGACGGTGCCCGGCAGCAAGGCACCGGGCAACTACAACGTGCATCTCACCTGTGCCAACGGGAGCACGGCCGACACCAACCTCAACGTCATCAACCAGACCCGGCCGACCCAGGGCCCGGCCGCCGGAGGCGGCGGCATGGCGGGCGGCCTGGACGGCCGTACGGTGCTGATCGGCGGGCTCGCCACGCTCGCCCTGGGCGCCGGGCTGGCGCTGGCGACGGCGCGACGGCGCCGCGGCGGCGCCCGTGCCTGAGCCGGGCACCGGCACCACCGGGCGGCGCCGGGCCACCGGCACCGCCCGGGTCACCGGGCCGAGGCCGACCAACGGATCGGGCGGCGGGTGGGTCACCGGCCCCTGGTCGGGTCAGGCCGGGCCGGACCGGGCGGTCGGGCGCGCCACCGTACGCGGGGTCAGCCCGGCACCGGAGGGGTCGCTGATCGCCGCGCCGCCGCGCAACCGGCGCGGCACCGGCTCGATGTCGGTGGTCATGCTGCTCGTCGGCATCTTCGTCACCGGTCTCGGGCTGGGCCAGCTCGGCGGTCTCGACCTGGTGACCTTCCGGCCGGGCAGCAAACCGCCGCCCCGGGAGTTCCCGGTCATGGAAGCGAGCCGGCCGGTCCGGGTCACGATCAAGGACATCGGGGTCAGGACGCCGGTGCACGACGTGGGGATCGGCGCCGACGGCACCATCGAGGTGCCGGGGCTCGAACGCCGCAACGAGGCCGGCTGGTACGAGCAGGGGCCGACGCCGGGCGAGTTCGGCCCCGCCGTGATCGTCGGGCACGTCGACGGACCCACCGGCCCGTCGGTGTTCCACCGGTTGACCAACCTGCACGCGGGTACGCGGATCGAGATCGCCCGCAAGGACAAGTCGGTGGCCGTCTTCGAGGTCAACTCCGTCGAGCGCTTCGACAAGGGCAACTTTCCGGTCGACCGGGTCTTCGACGACTTCAGCCGCCCCGGCCTGCGGCTGATCACCTGCGGCGGCCAGTGGGTCGGCGGCACCACCGGATACGCCGACAACGTGATCGTCTTCGCCTCGCTGGTCAAGGCCCGCACGCGCTGAGGCCGCCGGCACCGCCCGGGCGGTGCCGGCGGCGCTGACCGTGGTCGGTCAGGCGGCCTCGGTCTCCGGCAGGTCGAGCCAGTCGGCCCAACGCGGATCCGGTGCCCGGTGGCCCAGCACCCGCCACGCCGTGCCCTTCGGGGCGGCCGGGGCGCTGTGCAGCCGCCAGCCCAGCTCGGCCGGGGTCTTGTCGCCCTTGGTGTGGTTGCACTTCGCGCAGGCGGCGACGACGTTCTCCCAGGCGTGCCCGCCGCCGCGGCTGCGCGGGAAGACGTGGTCGATGGTCTCGGCCGGGCCGCGGCAGTAGGCGCAGCGCCAGCCGTCGCGGGCGAAGATGGCCCGGCGGGACAGGCCGACGTGCGAGCGGTAGGGCACCCGGACGAAGCGGGTCAGCCGGACGACCGACGGCACCGGCAGCGCGTGCCGGGCACTGTGCAGGACGCCCTCGCCGTCGGCGACACAGACGGCCTTGGCCGACAGGACGAGGATCGCGGCCCGACGTACCGATACGACACACAGCGGCTCGTAGCTTGCGTTGAGCACCAACGCTCCGGAGCCCACCGTGGGTCGTATGTCAGGCATCGCGCTCACCTCTCGGTTTTCGGTCTCACCCGTTCCGTAGTCACCCGCGTGCACAGCGCAGTCCGGCCAGCCCGGACCGCGACCGACGCCGGCTGGTCACCGGCGTCCGTGCGCCAATAGTCCCCGATGACCCGACCAATTGCACGTACTAATCGGGGGGTCCCGCATGAAGCTTTCGTGTCCCGTGGCAAGATGACCGGTTCCGTAGCGTTTGGTTGGGCCGAACGGCGCTGTCCCTCACGGCCGTACGGGGGCGGCGTGGAGCCCGTCCGGCGGGTGCGGTACGAAGACAGTCGTGACGACCGGCATCTCAAAATCCGACATTTCTTCGATCGTGCTGGCCCAGCCGACCCCGCCGGGTCCGGTCTCGCCGGCACCCGAGGAGACCCCGGAGCCGAGTGCGACCTGCGCGGGCGACCTGCTGTGCAACCAGCTCTTCGAGTGGACCGGGCTGCCGTGGTTCGCCGAGGGCAGCTACTACATCCTGGTCAAGCCGCTGCGCATCGTGCTCATCGTGGTGGTCGCGGTCATCATCCGCTACCTGCTGCACCGCGGGATCAACCAGTTGGTCCGCCGTACGTCGACCACGGCGGTGCCGACCATCCTGCGGCCCCTGCGGGAACGCATCCCCACCGCGGCCAGCGACCCCACGGCGGTCTTCCCCGAGCGACGACGGCAGCGTGCCGAGGCGATCGGGTCGGTGCTGCGCAGCACGGTCACCGCGGTGGTCTTCTCGATCGCGGCCCTGCTGGTGCTCAGCGAGCTGAGCTTCAACCTGGCGCCGTTGCTGGCCAGCGCCGGCATCGTCGGCGTCGCGCTCGGCTTCGGCGCCCAGTCGCTGGTCAAGGATCTGATCGCCGGCCTCTTCATGCTGCTGGAGGACCAGTACGGCGTGGGCGACACGGTCGACCTGGGCGACGCCACCGGTGTCGTGGAGGCGGTCGGCCTGCGGATCACCACGATCCGTGACGGCCGCGGGGTCCTCTGGTACATCCGGAACGGCGAGATCATCCGGGTCGGCAACAAGAGCCAGGGCTGGGCGATGGTCATCGTCGACATGCCGATCGGATTCGGCGGCACCGAGAAGGCGACCGAGATCATGCGGGCCGCCGCCGCCGCGGTCGCCGCCGATCCCGACCTGGTCGAACACATCGTCGAGCCGCCGGAGGTGCTGGGGGTGGAGACGGTGACGGTCGATGGCACGGTAATCCGGACAATTGCCAAGACGACCGCGGAAGGACAGTTCGCGGTCGGCCGGGAATTGCGCCGTCGACTGGCGGAGGCACTGGAGAATTCCGGCATCACGGCACGGCTGGCGGCCTCCAGGATGTACGCCCAACCGGCCGCGACGGCCGACGAGGGCGGAACCGGACAGGGTGGCGCCACCTGATCGGATAACCAGGACAACCCGGGTCGCGCGGCCACCGGACGGGGTCGCGCGCCGGGTGGGTGGTCCGATATCGTCCGTTCGTTCAGTCGCACTACCGACGCATTGACCATTCGCACTAGCCAGGCGTCGGACGATCGGGCAGAATCCGTGACAAGCTCGCTTTCAGAGCGTCACGAAGATGTCACCCACCCCTACGTCTGGCAGGCGTTCCCGACTTCCATCACAAATGGTCACGGTCACGGAACGTATGGAGGCCCCCGGTGTCCGAGGAGACCCAAGCCCCCCTGAGACCCGCCACCTTCCGTGAGGTCTTCGCCCAGGCCGAGTTCCGGGCGCTCTACTCGGCCACCACACTCACGTGGATCGGTGACTACCTGGCCAAGGCCGCGATCACGGTGATGGTCTACAACGAGACCCGATCGGTCGCGATGTCGGCCGCCGCGTTCGCGGTGAGTTTCCTGCCCTGGATCATCGGCGGCCCCCTGCTGGCCACCGTTGCCGAGCGGCACCCCTACCGGACGGTCATGGTCACCGCCGACCTGATCCGGATGGTGCTGATCGCGCTGGTCGCACTGCCGTTCCTGCCGGTCTGGGCGACGATCGGGCTGCTGTTCCTGATGACGTTGGCCAACCCGCCGAGCCAGGCCGCCCGGTCCGCGCTGATGCCGGTCCTGCTCAAGGGCGACCGGCTCGTGGTGGGCCTGTCGGTCACCACCAGCACCAGCCAGGCCGCCCAGGTGGGCGGCTACGTCGCCGGTGCCGCGATCGCCGCCGTCAACCCGCGCATCGCCCTGGTGATCAACGCCGCCGCGTTCGCCGCCTCGGCGCTGATCCTGCGACTCGGCGTACGCAAGCGGCCGCCGGCGATGACCTCGGCGCACCGCAGCAACCTGTTCCGGGAGACGGGCGAGGGCTTCCAGATCGTCTTCGGCACCCCGGTCCTCCGGGCCACCGCCGTGATGGTCTTCGCCGCGATGCTGTTCGCGATCGTGCCGGAAGGGCTGGCCGCGGCCTGGGCCGCCGAGCGCCCGCTCGGCGACGACGAGAGCCGCCGGGGCCTGTCCCAGGCGCTGATCATGGCGGCCGGACCGGTGGGCTTCATCCTGGGCAGCCTGGTCGTCGGCCGCGCCATCCGGCCCGACATCCGCCGCGCGCTGATCCGGCCGTTCGCCGTACTGGCCCCGCTGGCGCTGGTGCCGGCCCTGCTCAATCCCTCGCCGACGGTGGTCGCGCTGCTGGCGGCGGTCTCCGGGGTGGCCATCGCCGGCCTGCTCCCGGTCGCCAACGGCCTCTTCGTGCAGGCGCTGCCGCACGGCTACCGGGCCCGGGCGTTCGGTGTGATGCAGACCGGCATGCAGGTCACCCAGGGCGGCGCGGTGCTGCTGACCGGCCTGCTCGCCTCCCGCTTCTCGATCCCGACCGTGGTGGGGGTGTGGAGCGCGGCCGGCGTGCTGCTCATGCTCCTGACCGCGGCGCACTGGCCCAGCGCCGAGCGCTTCAACGAGGCGATCGCGAAGGCCAGCCGCCAGGGCCGCGAGCAGGCCGACCCCGACCCCGCCGGACCGGCGCAACCCGACGGCCCGGACCGCACCGCCGTACCGTCCCAGCCCCGCCCGGCCGCCTCCAAGCCGGGCGTCGGCGCACTGTGACCCCGGGTCGGGCCACCGATCCGTCCCCCGGAACGCCTGGCAGGATGGAATGGTGAATCCAGCAGCGGAGCCAGCACAGGGCCAGCCGTCGGCTGACCAGACCTCGCCCGAGACCTTCTTCGCGCTGATCGGCGGCGAGCCGACCTTCCGCAAGCTGGTCGCCGAGTTCTATCGGGGCATCGCCGCCGATCCCGTACTGCGCCCGATGTACCCGGAGGCCGATCTCGGACCGGCCACCGAGCGCATGACGCTGTTCCTGATGCAGTACTGGGGCGGTCCCAACACCTACTCGCAGCAGCGCGGCCATCCCCGGCTGCGGATGCGGCACGCCCCGTTCCGGATCGGCCCGGCCGAGCGCGACGCCTGGCTGGGCCACATGCGGCAGGCCGTCGACAGCATCGACCTGCCGCCCGACCAGGCCGCGACCCTGTGGGACTACCTGGAACGGGCCGCGTACTTCATGGTGAACACGATGGACGACATTCCATCGGGAAACGGCTAGAACCACCCCATAACGCGTCGCCCGCCGTCCTCGGTCGTTGATCCGCACGTAGTCAACGACCGGGGGCGCCGACTCCCGGCCACTCTGCCGCCGAGGAGTCCCCCACACCATGCGCCGCCGCCTCATCGCAGCCGCCACCGTGCTGGCCGTCTCCGGCCTCGCCGGCGTACTGCCCGCCGTCGCCGACATGGCACACCCCACCGTCGTGTCCGACGACCCGGTCGACTGGACGCCGCACATCCTCGACGGAACCGTCCGGGCCATCACGGTGGTCGGTGACACCGTCGTCGTCGGCGGCGACTTCACCGCCGTGACCGACAGCGACCGCCGCAATCCCCAGCGCCGCCAGTACCTCCTCGCCTTCGACGCCGGCGACGGCACCGTGCGGTCCTTCGCACCCCGCCTCGACGGCCCGGTGTACGCCCTCGCCCCCGGCGCCGACGGAACCATCTACGCGGGCGGCGCCTTCCGTACGGTCAACGGGGTCCACCAGCGCGGGCTGGCCCGGCTGTCGCTGGCCGACGGCGCCCGCGTCCCGGGGTTCGCCGCGAGCATCAACTGGGGTGACGTACGCGCCCTGGCCGTCTCCGGTGCCCGGCTCTACGCCGGCGGCACCTTCAGCCAGGTCAGCGGGGTGAACCGGACCGCGCTGGCCCGCCTCGACGCGGCCACCGGCGCCGTCGACGCCGGCTTCGACGCCGCGCTCACCGGGCAGGGCCTGCCCCGGGTACGGGTCGAGGACTTCGCCCTCTCCCCCGACGGGAACCGGCTCGTCCTGGCCGGTGCGATCACCCACGTACGCGGGGTGGCCCGCCCGCAACTGGTCATGCTGGAGACCGGCGGCCCGAACGCGGTGCTCGCCAACTGGTACACCGACGCCTACCGGCAGACCTGCGACGGCGACTACGCCACCTACCTGCGCGGCGTCGACTTCGCGCCGGACGGCTCCTACCTGGTGGTGGTGACCACCGGCCACGACTCCGGTCCGGGCCGGCTGTGCAACACCGCCGCCCGCTTCGAGACCACCGGCACCGGCCGGCACAACCCGACGTGGATCAACCACACCGGCGGCAACACGCTCTACTCGGTCGCCGTCACCGGCAGTGCCGTGTACGTCGGCGGTCACCAGCGCTGGCTGGACAACCCGTACGGCGACAAGTCGGCCGGTCCGGGTGCGGTGTCCCGGCCGGGTATCGGCGCGATCGACCCGCGTTCGGGCAAGGCACTGCCGTGGAACCCGACCCGTAGCCGTGGGGTCGGGGTGCGCGCGTTCCTCGCCACACCGAAAGGGCTCTGGGTCGGCTCGGACACCGACCAGCTGGGCCGTGAGTACCACGGCCGGATCGGCATGTTCCCCATGCCGTGAGCGAGCGGCCGGCCGAGGCCGGCGCCCCCGCCCTCGTGGCCGGTCGGTCGCCCGGCGGGGGTGGGCGGCCGGCCGGTGCCACGAGGGGGTCGAGGGTCAGATCAGAGCAGGGCACCCTCGTCGTGCAGCCAGTCGACGAACGCGGCCGACATGGTCTGCCCGGAGTCGACCATCTCGACCAGCAGCGCGTCGTGGGCGCCGGCGCGCAGCGGTACCTGGATCTCCGCGTAGACCGGCAGTTGGCCGCGTTCGGTGGGGTCACCGACGTACGCCTTGCCGAACCGGCCGGCGAGGTTCCATTCGTTGACCACGCGGTAGGCGCGGTCGGCCCAGTCGGGCGGGACGGTCGAGTGCGGGCGGGCCCGCATGACCAGGATCTCGTCCTCCGGCCCTTCGAGGGCGAAGAGCACGGCGTGCCGCTCCCACATGGCCAGCAGGCTGCCGTAGCCGTCGGCCAGGTAGCGGATGTCGAGCAGATCCAGCGCCTCACCGATTCGGCAGAGGGTCACCGGCGCGACGGTCGTGGGCATGTCCTTCGTGAGCGTCCGTTCGGTGGACGCGCGGTCGTGGGCGGGTTCCCGTTGTGCCGGTGGCCCTACCCTGATGTTGCCGTCCTCTGCGATCCTGCTCCGGGTCTCCGGCTCTACGCCACCGGCGTGGCCGGGGCGCCATGACCACCACGGCATAGCTTGTGCACCTCGCTCCCCAGCGGATCCAATCGCCTACTTTGCGTTCGGCCCGAGGCAAGACGGTACCCGGATAGCCGACAGAGGGCATCCCCCCAACGACACCAGAAACCCAGACGGCCCATGCCGTCTCATACTTTCGGACGATGTCTGGTCGGACTTATCGCAAATTGCTGCACCGGGGGCAACCAGGCGGTCCCAAAAGGTGCCGCGAGGCCGATCCATCGACCGGCGAGACGTACCCGGACGGGGCTTTCGACGGTGGTGTCGACGGTGCCGAGGAAGCCCATCCGGACCACCGCCTGGACGAGTCGCTGCGGCACCTCCACCCGGCCCGGCCCGGTGCCGTCGACCGGCCCGTGCTCCACCACCACCGCGACGTGGTCGAGCAGGGCGTCGCGCAGCGCCCGCTGCCCCACCGCCCGGCCGCCGACCCCGGCGGTCGACGCGGCACGCAGCGTGCCGGCGGCGGCATCGGCCACCCGCCGTACGTCGGCACCGGCCATCGTCTCCACCACCCGGCTCGCCGGCGGCGGCAGCGGCCACCGCCAGCGGACGTCGCACCGGGCCGGCAGGTCGCCGCCGCCGCGGCCCAGCTCGGCCAACAGGTCGGCGGCGGCAACCGTCGCGTCGCCGGGGACGGCGCCGGCAACCACCCGGGTCACCAGCACCGACCAGGGCAGCCACCCCCACAGCGCGGTCACCGCCGGGCCGTCGCCGGCCGGGACCGGCCGCAGCCGTACGACGGCGGCCCGGTCGAGCCGGGTCAGCCGGGCCAGGAAGGCCGCCGCGTCACCGCCGGCGGCCAACCCGTGACCCGTCCCCGCCACTACGACCGACCGGACGTGGTGGGCACCGGCGGCTCGAGGACGTACGGCCGCAGGAACTCCCGTTCGTCGTCGGACAACCGGCGGGACCGCTTGGCGGCGAGATCGAACGGCACCAGCACGGAGCGGGCCCGACTGGCCAGCACCTCGCCGTCGAACAGTTCGTAGGCGATGGTGAACCGGGATGCCCGGACGTCCTCCACCCACAGCTCGATGCGGACCGTCGGCGGCTGGTCGGCGGTCGTCCGGGCGGTGCTGTAGTCGACCGGCCGCAGGTAGTCGACCTCGTGCCGGGCGATCACGACGCCGTCGGCGAACGAGCCGACCCCCCAGGCCCGCCCGCCGATGAACATCAGCGCGACCCGGGCCTCCTCGTAGAGGGTGAGGAACCGGGCGTTGTTGATGTGGCCGTACGCGTCGAGGTCGGACCAGCGCAGGGCGCAGTGGTAGACGAACCGGTCAGTCACGCGTCAACTTCCGGTACGTCACCCGGTGCGGCCGGGCGGCGTCGGCGCCGAGCCGGTCGACCTTGTTCTTCTCGTACGCCTCGAAGTTGCCCTCGAACCAGAACCAGTTCGACGGGTTCTCCTCGGTGCCCTCCCAGGCCAGGATGTGCGTCGCGACCCGGTCGAGGAACATCCGGTCGTGGGAGATGACCACGGCGCAGCCGGGGAACTCCAGCAGTGCGTTCTCCAGCGACGACAGCGTCTCGACGTCGAGGTCGTTGGTCGGCTCGTCGAGCAGGATCACGTTGCCGCCGATCTTCAGCGTCAGCGCGAGGTTGAGCCGGTTGCGCTCGCCGCCGGAGAGCACCTTGGTCGGCTTCTGCTGGTCGGGGCCCTTGAAGCCGAAGGCGGCCACGTAGGCCCGGGACGGCATCTCGACCTTGCCGACCATCAGGTGGTCGAGCCCGTCGGAGACGACCTCCCACACCGTCTTGTCGCCGTCGAGGCCGGACCGGTTCTGGTCGACGTACGACAGCTTGACGGTCTCGCCGACCTTGACCGAGCCCTCGTTCGGCTGCTCCAGCCCGACGATGGTCTTGAACAGGGTGGTCTTGCCGACGCCGTTGGGGCCGATGATGCCGACGATGCCGTTACGCGGCAGCGAGAAGCTGAGGTCGTTGATCAGCACCCGCCCGTCGAAGCCCTTGGTCAGGTCGTCGACCTCGATGACCGTGTTGCCCAGCCGCGGGCCCGGCGGGATCTGGATCTCCTCGAAGTCCAGCTTGCGGGTCTTCTCGGCCTCGTTGGCCATCTCCTCGTAGCGGTCGAGGCGGGCCTTGGACTTGGTCTGCCGCGCCTTGGCGTTGGAGCGGACCCACTCCAGCTCGTCGGCGAGCCGCTTCTGCATCTTGGCGTCCTTGCGCCCCTGCACCGCCAGCCGCTGGGCCTTCTTGTCCAGGTAGGTGCTGTAGTTGCCCTCGTAGCCGATGGCCCGGCCACGGTCGAGTTCGAGGATCCAGCCGGCGACGTTGTCGAGGAAGTAGCGGTCGTGGGTGATCGCCATGACGGTGCCGGCGTACTTGGCCAGGTGCTGCTCCAGCCACTGCACGCTCTCGGCGTCGAGGTGGTTGGTCGGCTCGTCGAGCAGCAGCAGGTCGGGCGCCTCCAGCAGGAGCTTGCACAGCGCGACCCGGCGGCGCTCACCGCCGGAGAGCTGGGTGACGTCGGCGTCCGGCGGCGGGCACCGCAGCGCGTCCATGGCGAGTTCGAGCTTGGAGTCGATGTCCCACGCGTCGGCGTGGTCGAGCTCTTCCTGGAGCTTGCCCATCTCCTCCATCAGCTCGTCGGAGTAGTCGGTCGCCATCTGCTCGGCGATCTTGTTGAACCGCTCCAGCTTGGCCTTGGTCTCCGCGACCGCCTCCTCGATGTTGCCGAGGACGGTCTTGGCCTCGTTGAGCGGCGGCTCCTGGGCCAGCATGCCGACGGTGTAGCCGGGCATGAGCCGGGCCTCGCCGTTGCTCGGTCGGTCCAGACCAGCCATGATCTTGAGCAGGCTGGACTTACCCGCGCCGTTCGGGCCGACCACGCCGATCTTGGCGCCCGGCAGGAAGCTGAGCGTCACGTTGTCCAGCACGACCTTGTCGCCGTGCGCCTTGCGGGCCTTCTCCAGGACGTAGATGTACTGGGCCACGGTGCGGCCTACCTCCAGAATCGCTGCGAAAGTCGGCGAACGCCGTCGTCAATCCTGACAGGTCGGGGCCGGTGGACGCACATCACCCCGACAGCCAGGTCAGATCGCGGCCTGGGTCTCCGTCCCGCCACCCTCGTGCTCGATCACCAGCTTGTCGGCGGTCACCAGGTAACGGGTGGTCCCCCGGCCGGTGTGGTTGGTCGCCAGGTAGCCGCCGCCGGCCGCCGAGACGTCGGTGAGGAACAGCGCGTTGTGACCCTCGACCAGCTTCTCCCCCGGCTGCCCGGAGTGGCCCTGGTAGAACAGCGTGCCGTGCCGGTCGGTGCAGATCCACACCTCGGAGTGCCGGGTGCGCAGGTAGAGGGTGAGCGACAGGTCGCCGGCCGAGCCCGCCTCCCTGGCCAGGGTCTCGGTGTGCGCCGGACAGGTCGTCGGGCGGCCGTGCCCGGCCGCCGTCGTGCGGACCGGCTGCCCGGCCGGGGTCGTGGCGTACGTCGGGTCCGGGGCGTATGTCGGGGTGTCGGGTGTCGGGGTGTCGGGCGCCTCGGCGACCAGGGTCGGGCTCACCGTCGGCCCCGGGCCGGCGCCCGTCCCGCGCCCTCCGTCGCCGCCGGTGTTGGCCAACAGGAAACCCACGGCGCCGCCGATCACGGCGAGCAGGACGACCGCGATGGCGAGCGGGCCGAGCCACGCTCCGCGCGGCCGGTCGGTATCGAAGACTGACACGGTCTCAGCGTGCCATCCGCCGGCAATCCACCCCGCGGATGCCGAATGCCGGCACCGGAGCGTGGCGCAGACCGCAGACGCCGGGTGACGCAGGCCCCACAATCAGGGGTACGGCCTGCGGGTTTGACGGTCGCGGCGGGCTGGGCACCAAAGACAACCGGGGACGCCGGCGGACCAACCGCGCGAAGTAGGCTCTCCGCGAGACCCGTAATCACCGGAGGTGTACGGAGCGTGACGGTTCGCAGCTCATTCGTGGTCGTAGCCAACCGCCTGCCCGTCGACGAGGTCAACACACCCGAGGGCCGGCAATGGCGGCGGAGTCCGGGTGGTCTGGTAACCGCCCTGCACCCGGTGCTGGCCCAGCACAAGGGGACCTGGGTCGGCTGGGCCGGTGGGGTGGGCGCCGCACCGGAACCCTTCGAGGTGGAGGGCATCCACCTGCATCCGGTGCCGTTGAGCGCCGACGAACTCGAACGCTACTACGAGGGCCAGTCCAACGCCACGATCTGGCCGCTCTACCACGACGCGGTGGAGACGCCGGCCTACAAGCGCCGCTGGCGGGAGGCGTACCGGCTGGTCAACGCGCGGTTCGCGGAGGCCGCGGCGGACGCGGCGGCCGAGGGCGCCACGGTCTGGGTGCAGGACTACCAGCTCCAACTGGTGCCGGCGATGCTCCGCGAGTTGCGGCCCGACCTGCGGATCGGTTTCTTCCTGCACATCCCGTTCCCGCCGATCGAGCTGTTCATGCAGATGCCGCTGCGGGCCGAGGTGCTGCGCGGCCTGCTCGGCGCCGATCTGGTCGGCTTCCAGCAGCGGCTGGCGGCGCAGAACTTCGTGCGGCTGGCCCGCCACCTGCTCGGCCTGCGCTACTCGGGGCAGACGATCGAGGTCGACGGCCGGACGGTCAAGGCGGGCGCGTTCCCGATCTCGATCGACGTCGCCGAGATGGAGCGGATGGCGTCCGACCCGGCTGTCCAGGCCCGGGCCAAGCAGATCCGGGCCGAGCTGGGCGATCCGAAGACGGTGATCCTGGGCGTCGACCGGCTGGATTACACCAAGGGGATCGAACTTCGGCTGAAGGCGTTCCGGGAGCTGCTCTCTGACGGAAAGCTGACAGTTCCCGACGCGGTTATGGTGCAGGTCGCCACACCGAGCCGCGAGCGGGTCGAGCACTACCAGGCCCTACGGGTAAAGGTAGAGCGCGAAGTTGGTCGGATTAATGGCGAATTCGGCCGTGTCGGCGTGCCTGCTGTGCATTACCTCCACCAGTCGTACTCTCGCAGTGAACTGGCGGCGCTCTACTGCGCCGCCGACGTCATGATGGTGACCCCGCTTCGAGACGGAATGAATCTGGTGGCCAAGGAGTACGTCGCATCGCGCGCCGACAGTGGCGGCGCGCTCGTGCTCAGCGAGTTCGCCGGCGCGGCAACGGAGCTGCGCCAGGCTTTTCTTTGTAATCCGCACGACCCCGAAGGCGTCAAGGACGCGCTGCTGCGGGCCGTGCACGTCGACAACGTGGAGGCCCGCCGCCGGATGCGGATCATGCAGCGGCACCTGCGGACCCACGACGTGGGCCAGTGGGCCCGGTCCTTCCTCAACGAGCTCGGGGTGCCCGAGACGGAGGCGGCGTGAACACTTCTGTCCTGGAGGCGGGTCCGCGCCAGGCCGACCTGATGGACCCGGCGCTGCGCGCCGCCATCGGCCGCATCGCCCGCCTGCCCATCCTGCTGGTCGCCTGCGACTACGACGGCACCCTGGCGCCGATCGTGACCGACCCGAGCAAGGCCGTCCCGCTGCCCGAGTCGGTCGCCGCGATCCGGGCGCTGGCCGCCCTGCCGCAGACCACCGTCGCCGTGGTCTCCGGTCGGGCGCTGCGTGACCTGGCCACGCTCTCCCGGCTGCCCAGCGAGGTGCACCTGGTGGGCAGCCACGGCTCCGAGTTCGACATCGGTTTCGTCGAGCGGCTCTCCCCCGAACTGGTCGAGGTCCGCACCCGGCTGCGGGCCGAACTGCGCCGGATCGTCGCCGACAAGCCCGGCGTACGGCTGGAGAGCAAGCCGGCGAGCATCGCCGTACACACCCGGGGCGCCGACCCGCAGGTCCGCCAAGAGGTGGTCGCCGCGGTCGAGGCCGGCCCGGTGAACTGGCCGGACGTCACGGTCACCCGGGGCAAGGAGGTCATCGAGCTGTCGGTGATCGCCACCCACAAGGGTCTGGCCATCGACCAGCTCCGCACCCAGCTCTCGGCCAGCGGCGTGCTCTACCTCGGTGACGACGTCACCGACGAGAACGCGTTCGGCAACCTGCACGGGCCCGACGTCGGTATCAAGATCGGCGACGGGGAGACCCGGGCCGACTTCCACGTCGACAGCCCGGTCGAGGCGGCCCGGCTGCTCGGCCTGCTGCTGGAGACCCGGCGCAACTGGCTCTTCGGCGAGCGGGCGGTGCCGATCGAGCGGCACTCGATGCTCGCCAACGGACGTACCGTCGCCCTGCTCACCCCGGAGGCCCGGGTCACCTGGCTGTGCCACCCCAAGCCGGACTCGTCGGCGATCTTCGCCGACCTGCTCGGCGGCGCCCCGGCCGGTCACTTCAGCGTGGCTCCCGACCGGGGCGGCCTGCCGCTCGGCCAGCGCTACCGGCCCGGCACGATGACGGTGGAGACCCGCTGGTCGGGGCTGACCGTCACCGACTGGCTCGACTGCCCGGCCGCCGACGGCGCCGCCGGCGAGACCGTCATCCCCGGCGGCGACTCGACCCTGATCCGGGTGCTCACCGGCTCCGGCCGGGCCCGCGTCGAGTTCGCCCCGCGACCGGAGTTCGGCCAGGTCGCCGTACGCCTCCAGCCGGTCGGCGACGGCCTGCTGGTGCTCGGCTCCAACGAGCCGGTGGCGCTCTACTCCCCCGGCGTCGAGTGGGAGGTCACCGAGGACGGCGGATACGACACGGCCCGCGCCGTCGTCGACCTGTCGTCGGCCGGCGGCTCGGTCACCCTGGAGCTGCGGTTCGGTTCGCACAGCCTCGACCACCACGCCATCGCCCTGCACGACCGGCAGCACGCGGCCGAGCAGCCGTGGCGGGACTGGGTGGCCAGCCTGAAGCTGCCGGCGCAGGCCCGCGACCTGGTGACGCGCAGCGCGCTCACCCTGCGCGGGCTGTGCCACGAGGCGACCGGTTCGATCCTCGCCGCCGCCACCACCTCGCTGCCCGAGGAGGTGGGCGGGGTCCGCAACTGGGACTACCGCTACTGCTGGCTGCGTGACGCGGCGATGACCGCCCGCGCGCTGGTCGACCTCGGCTCGCTGGAGGAGGCCGAGGGGCTGCTGCGCTGGGTCGACGGCTGCATCGAGCGCACCGGCGGCCACCCCGAACGGCTGCACCCGCTCTACACCGTCGAGGGCTACGAACTCGGTGCCGAGGCGGTCATCGACACCCTGCCCGGCTACGCCGGGTCCCGGCCGGTCCGGGTCGGCAACCTCGCCAACCACCAGCTCCAGCTCGACGTGTTCGGGCCGGTCGCCGACCTGCTGGCGGCCGTCGCCGACGCGCGCGGCTCGGTGCGCGAGGACGAGTGGCGGGTCATCGAGGCGATGGTGCAGGCGGTCGAACGCCGCTGGCACGAGCCCGACCACGGCCTGTGGGAGGCCCGCCTCCCCCCGCGGCACCACGTCTTCTCCAAGGTCATGTGCTGGATGACCGTCGACCGGGCGCTGCACGTCGTACGGCGGCACGGCGACGGCGACCGGCCGGAGTGGGTCGAGCTGCGGGACCGGATCGGGCAGAACGTGCTGGAGCACGGCTGGCACGACGGTGCCAGCGCCTACACGGTCGCGTACGGCGACGAGGAGATGGACGCGTCCTCGCTGTGGATCGGCCTGTCCGGGCTGCTCCCCGACGACGACCCGCGGTTCCTCGCCACCGTGCTCAAGGTCGAGTCCGACCTGCGCAGCGGTCCGGTCGTCTACCGCTACCGCTGGGACGACGGCCTGCCGGGCCGGGAGGGCGGCTTCCACATCTGCACGGCGTGGCTGATCGAGGCCTACCTGCGCACCGGCCGGCGCGGTGACGCCGAGGAGCTGTTCACCCAGATGATCGACACGGCGGGCCCGACCGGGCTGCTGCCGGAGCAGTACGACCCGATGGTCGAGCGCGGGCTGGGCAACCACCCGCAGGCATACAGCCACCTCGGCCTGATCCGGTGCGCGCTGCTGCTGGACGACGAAGTCAAGGTCTGAGAAGACACCCACGCGAAGGCGTGGGCGGCGCGGGTCACCCCGCGTCGCCCACGCCTTCGTCGTCCGGGGCACCGAACATGCCGCTGCCGGCGGCGGCACCGGCCCGGGCCGGGCCGGTGCCGCCCGCGTCGAGGGCGTGCACCACGTCGCCGACGACGACGACCGACGGCGGCCGGAAGCCCTCGGCGACCGCCGTCCGCGCCACCTCGCCGAGCGTCGAGCGCAGCACCCGCTGGGCGCCGGTCGTACCCTCCTGCACCACGGCCGCCGGGGTCTTCGGCGACCGGCCGTGTGCCTGGAGCGTCGCGGTGATCGCCGGCAGGTTCTTCAGCCCCATCAGCACGACCAGGGTGCCCCGCATCCGGGCCAGTGCCGGCCAGTCGACCAGCGACGCCGGATCGTCCGGGCCGACGTGGCCGGAGACGACGGTGAACTCGTGCGCGACGCCGCGATGGGTCACCGGGATGCCGGCGCCGGCCGGCGCCGCGATGGAACTGGTGACCCCGGGTACGACGACGACCGGCACCCCGGCCCGGGCACAGGCCACCACCTCCTCGCCGCCCCGGCCGAAGACGTACGGGTCGCCGCCCTTGAGCCGGACGACGAAGCGGCCGGCCAGCGCCCGGTCGACGATGATCCGGTTGATCTCCTCCTGGGCACGGGACGGCCCGTACGGGATCTTGGACGCGTCGACCAGTTCGACGTCGGGGCCGAGTTCGTCGAGCAGCAGCCCCGGCACCAGCCGGTCGGCGACCACGACGTCGGCGCGGGCCAGCAGCCGCCGGCCCTTCACGGTGATCAGTTCCGGGTCGCCCGGCCCGGAGCCGACCAGCGCCACCTGTCCGGCGACCGGCAGGTGGCTGCTCGGCAGCGTGCCGTCGGCGAGCCGGTCGCGGATCGCGTCCCGGATCGCCACCGCCCGCCGTGGGTCACCGCCGGCCGTCACCGCCACCGTCACGCTGCCGTGCCGGGCGGTCGCCGGCGTCCAGGCGGTCGCGGCGAAGCGGTCGTCGGCGCGTACGCAGAAGGTGCGGCGGGCGTCGGCGGCGGCGCTCACCTCGGCCGCCGCCACCGGGTCGTCGACCGCCACCTGCACCAGCCACACGTCGTCCACATCGGACGGCTCGAACCGCCGGTCGGCCCAGCCCACCCGGCCGGCGTCGACGTACGCCCGCAGGGCCGGGGTCAGCCGGGGCGCCACCACCAGCACCTCCGCGCCGGCGTCGAGCAGTGCCGGCACCCGGCGGGTGGCCACCGCGCCGCCACCGACGACCAGTACGCGACGGCCGGCGAGGCGCAGCGCCAGCGGGTAGAGGCCAGGATCGGTCACTTGCTCGACACCCCCGCCGAGTCGAAGGTGGCCACCTCGTGCAGCACCCGTACGGCGGCGGCGACGACGGGCACCGCGAGCATGGCGCCGGAGCCCTCGCCGAGCCGCATCCCGAGGTCGAGCAGCGGGGTGAGGCCCAGGTGGCGCAGGGCGACCGTGGCGCCCGGCTCCGCCGAGCGGTGCCCGGCGACCATCGCCCCGCGCGCGTCGGGGGCCAGGGCCGCCGCGGCGAGCGCCCCGGCCGCCGCGATCACCCCGTCGACCAGCACCGGTACCCGGCGGGCGGCGCCGGCCAGCACGAAGCCGGCCAGAGCGGCGTGCTCCAGCCCGCCGACCGCCGCGAGGACGCCGACCGGGTCGGCGGGGTCCGGGTCGTGGCGGGCGAGCGCGGCCCGCACCACCGCCACCTTGCGCTCGTACGTCCCGTCGTCGATCCCGGTCCCCCGGCCGGTGACGTCGAGCGGGTCGGCGCCGGTGAACGCGGCCACGAGGGCGGCGGCCGGCGTGGTGTTGGCGATGCCCATGTCGCCGGTGACGAGCAGGCCGGCACCGGCGTCGACCAGCCGGTCGGCGGTGTCGATGCCGACCGCGACGGCGGCGGCGACCTCGTCACGGGTCAGGGCCGGCTCGACCGTCATGTCCCGGGTGCCGGCCCGGACCCGGGCCTGGACCAGTTCCGGTGCGTCCCCGGGCGGGCCGGCACCGATCGGCCCGGCCGGGGCAGGCTCGGCGGCGGCTCCGCCGGCAGGGCCGGGGGTGGCTCCGGCGGGCGGGCCGGCGACGCCGACGTCGACGACGGTGACCCGGGCGCCGACCTGCCGGGCGAACGCGTTGATCACGGCCCCGCCGGCGAGGATGTTGGTGACCATCTGGGCGGTCACCTCCTGCGGCCACGGGGTGACCCCCTGGGCGTGTACGCCGTGGTCACCGGCGAAGACCCCGACAGCGGCCGGCCCGGGCAGCGGGGGCGGGCAGGTCCCGGCGAGGCCGGTGAGGCGTACCGACAGCTCCTCCAGGGTGCCGAGCGAGCCGGCCGGCTTGGTCAGCCGGGCGTGCAGGGCGCGGGCCGCCGCCATCGCGTCGGTGTCCAGCGGCCGGATCGCCGCCAGGGTCTCACGCATCCTCAGTCCTTCCGTCGGGGCCGTCGGGCCGTCCGGGGCCGGCGCCGGTGGCCGGGCCGGTGTCGGCGAGCACCTCGGCGAGCGTGGCGACGAAGCCGTCCGTGGTGGCAGTGTCCCTGACGGCGACGCGTAGCCAGTCGGCGCCCAGACCGGGGAACGTGTCGCCGCGCCGTACGGCGTAGCCGCGCTCGCGCAGCGCCAGCCGGACCCGGTCGGCGCCGGCGATGTTGATCAGCACGAACGCGCTCGCCGGCCGGCCGGCGACGGTCACCCCGGGCAGTGCCCGCAGGCGGTCGACCAGATGGTCCCGGTCGGCGGCGAGGCGTACCGCGATCTCCCGCTCGGCCGCGACCGCCCGCGGTCCGGCACAGGCGGTGGCGGCGGCGAGCGCGGGGGTCGACACCGCCCACAGCGGCTGCGCCGCGGCCAGCCGGGTGATCAGGTCGGTGGCGGCGAGCAGGTAGCCGATCCGCAGTCCGGCCAGCCCCCAGGTCTTGGTGAGGCTGCGCAGCACCACCAGGCCGGGAAGGTCGCGCCGGCTGGCGAGCGACTCGGGTTCGCCCGGCCCGGTGGTGTCGGCGAACGCCTCGTCGACGACGAGGACGCGGCCGGGCCGGGCCAGGGCGGCGACGTCGGCGGCGGGGTGCAGCACCGAGGTCGGGTTGGTGGGGTTGCCGACGAAGACGAGGTCGGCGTCGGGCGGTACGAGCGCGGGGTCCAGCCGGAAGCCGGTGCCGGCCGGCAGCAGGACCCGCTCGACCCGGTGCCCGGCGGCCCGTAACGCCGCCTCGGGCTCGGTGAACTGCGGGTGCACCACGACCGGCCGGCGGGCGTCGCGCAGCGCCTGGGCCAGCAGCACGAAGCCCTGGGCGGCGCCGGCGGTGAGCAGCACCTCGGCGGCGGGCCGGTGGTGGCGGGCGGCGACGGCGGCGGTGGCGGGGCCGGCGTCGGGATAGCCGGCGAGGTCGTGCAGGGTCGCGGCGATCGGCTCGGCGAGCCAGGACGGCATCGGGTCGCGTCGGACGTTGACCGCGAGGTCGACCAGTCCGGGGGTGGCCTCCGCGTCGCCGTGGTGGGCCAGATCTTCGGCGGTCATCGGTCGCCTTCCACCCCTTCCTCCGCCCTGCCGGGCGCCGTCGGGGTACAGCATGCGGGAGGCGGTGTTCCCGGCCGTGCGACGGGGCGGCTGACCTGCGGCTTGTTTGGTCCTTTTAATCAGGTCATAGCAGCATTTGTCATACCTTCAAAGGGTGATGAACCGCACCCTTCATGTTCTCGGACGGCTCGCACCCCTCCTCCGCGCCGGTCTCATCGCCGGGGTGGTCGTGTCGGCCGTCGCGTATCCGCTGGTCGCGATCGGTGGGCTGGGCGCCAAGGCCGGCGCCGAGATCATCCAGAACATGCCCCGCGAACTGCGTACGGTGCCCCCGGCACAGACCACGTACGTCTACGCCAACGACGGTAAGACGCTGCTGACGATGTTCTACGAGGAGCACCGGCGCTACACCCCCATCTCCCAGATGTCGCCGCACATCCAGCAGGCCATCGTCGCCTCCGAGGACTCGCGGTTCTACGAGCACAACGGCGTCGACGCCAAGGGCATCGCCCGCGCGTTCGTCGCCAACCAGCAGTCCGGCGCGGTCTCCCAGGGCGCCTCGACGCTGACCATGCAGTACGTCCGGATGGCGCTGCGGGACAGCGCCCAGAGCCCGGTCGAGGTGCAGGCCGCGACCGAACAGACCAGCGGGCGCAAGATCCGCGAGATGCGGCTCGCCACCGAACTCGAGAAGCAGATCTCCAAGACCGAGATCCTGGAGCGCTACCTCAACTCGGCGTACTTCGGGCACCGCGCCTACGGCATCTACGCCGCCGCCGAGGTCTTCTTCTCCAAGCTGCCGAAGGACCTCACCGTCATCGAGGCGGCCACCCTCGCCGGCCTGGTCAAGGCCCCGTCCGAGTACGACCCGGCCACCCGGGACAAGGCGGCCGCCACCGAGCGGCGCAACTACGTCATCGACCGGATGACCGCCATCGGCTACATCTCCCCGGACGCCGCGGCGCAGGCCAAGGCCGAACCGATCACGCTGAAGCTGACCACCCCGCCCAACGACTGCGCCTCCATCGCGAAGGCGCAGAACAGTTGGGGCTTCTTCTGCGACTACTTCAAGAACTGGTGGGGAGCCCAGCCGGCGTTCGGCGGCAACCCGCTGGAACGCGAGGACAAGCTGCGCCGGGGCGGCTACACGATCGTCACCTCGCTCGACCCGAAGGTGCAGGAGATCGCGAAGGACAACGTCAGCGGCCGGGAGTCCATCGACAGCCGCTTCGCGCACGGCATCGTCCTGGTCGAGCCGGGCAGCGGCAGCGTCAAGGCGATGGCGGTCAACCGCGTCTACTCGCTGGACCAGAGCGAGAACGGCAGCCACTCCGACCCCAAGAAACGCGCCCGGATGAAGGGCAACTATCCGAACACCGTCAACCCGCTGCTCGGCGGCGGCGACATGCCCGGCTACCAGGCCGGTTCGACGTTCAAGATGTTCACCATGCTCGCCGCCCTCGACGCCGGCAAGCCGCTGTCGACGGCTTACAACTCGCCGTACCGGATCCGGTCCATCTATCCGGGTGACGGCGGCCCGTCGAGTTGCGGCGGCTACTGGTGCCCGTCGAACGCCAGCGCCGCGATGACCGGCCGGCACGCCATGTGGTCCGGGTTCGGCCAGTCGGTCAACACCTACTTCGTGCAGCTCGAACAGTCGGTCGGCGCGGACAAGGTGGTGAAGATGGCCGAACGGCTCGGCCTGCGGTGGCGGACCGACGTCGACCGCAACCAGGCGTCACCGGAACGGGCCAAGGGGTGGGGCGCGTTCACCCTCGGGGTGTCCGACGCGACGCCGCTGGAGATGGCCAACGCGTACGCCACCGTCGCCGGTGACGGCCTCTACTGCGAGCCGATGCCGGTGCTGTCGGTGCTGGGACCCGACGGCGCGCAGGCGAAGTTCACCAACGCCCAGGGGGAACAGGTCGACGTGGCGAAGCCCCGGTGCCGGCAGGAGGTCAGCAAGGACGTCGCGCGGGCGGCGGCCGACGCGGCCCGCTGCCCGGTCGCCGACCGCCCGGCCGCCGGCTCCTGCGGCGGCTGGTCGACCGCGGACTCGGTACGCGGGACGGTCGGGCGCCCGGTCGCCGGCAAGACCGGTACGACGGACAGCACCCGGTCGGCGTGGTTCGTCGGCTTCACCCCGGAACTGGCGGCCGCCAGCTTCATCGCCGATCCGGACAACCCGTTCAACGCGGTCGGTGACTGGCAGTCGAACAAGCCGATCGACTCGGTCGCGACGACCCTGCGGGAGGCCCTGAAGGACCGGCCGGTACGCGACTTCGTGCCACCCTCGTCGGCCATCATCAGCTGACGGCGCCCCGGCTGCCCGCGGCCGGCCGCCACGCCCTGATCCGGGCGGCCGGCACGTCGAGGAGGACAGCCGCGCCGGTTCCGGCTCCCGGGCCGTCCAGGGCGTCCGGCCGGGCGGTGCCGAGCGGCGCAACATCGGCCTCTACGGCTCCCCCTGGGAGCCCGCCGCCGCGACGGCGTATTGCTGTCGCGGCCCACAGCGAATTCGGCGTATCCACAGCGAATTCGCTGTGGCCCGGAACAGCGACCTACCCGCCGCGACGTGACGGAGGGCGGCCGGGCCAGGGGTGGTCGGTCCGCGATCGGGCGGGGCGGGACCGCACGGGCGGGACCGCGACGATCAGCGCAGGTCGGCCGCCACGAACGACCACACCTCCAGGTCGACCCGGCCGCTGTGCACGTGGCCCGCGTTGCGGAGCAGGCCCTCGTAGGTGAAGCCGGCCTTCTCCGCGACCCGCCGGGACGCCACGTTGCCCGGCGCGACCCGCAACTCGATCCGCTGGAAGCCGTGCTCCAGGATCAGCGCGATGGCCAGCGCGTCGACCGCCTCGGCCGCCATGCCGAACCCGCGGGCGTGCGGCGCCATCGCGTACGACACCTCGGTCACCCGGCCCACCCAGTCGGTGCGCTTGGTCCACAGGCAGCCGACCAGCCGGTCATCCTCGCGCCGGACCACCCCGTAGTGGTCGCCGCTGCCGCTGTCCCGCCGCTCCTGGGCCATCTCGGTGCACCAGGCCAAGCCCTCGATCTGGCCGTACTCACGCGGGAACGGCAGCCAGCGCTGGGTCTGCTTGTCGGCGAACACCTCGGTGACCGCCTTGGCGTCACCGGCGTCGAGGGGGCGTACGTGCATCCGGGGCGCCGACACGGTCAGCGTCGGGAACCGCCGGACCGCGACGTGGCCGCTCACGCCCGCTCCTCGGCCGGGCCGGCCGGCGACGCCCCCTTGCCCGGGGCGGGTGTGCCGGTGGCGGCGGGTGTGTCCGGGCCGGCGGCCGGCGGGCGGATGTCGGCCGTCGGCTCGTCGGCGGGGTAGCCCGCGCCGGGCGCGGCCGTCGGACCCGACACCGGGGCCGGGCCGGGCGCCACGGCGCCCGACACCGGAACCGCCGGACCCGACACCGGAACGGCCGGTCCGGGCACGGCACCAGCGGGACCGGACTTCACCAGCGCCGGGGCGCCGTTCGCCGGAGCGGGAGCCGGGGTCGGAGCCAGGGCCGGGGCGCCGCCCTGGGTTGGTACGGGCGACGTCGGCGTCGAGGCCGCGACCAGCCGGTGCGCGATCTCCGGGTTGCCGGCCCAGTGCAGGGTCAGCTGCGACGCGTGCACCCGCCGCCAGACGAACCCCTCGGGTGCCCCGGCGGCCCAGGTCCACGCCGGCGCCTGGCCGGCCCGCGGGTTGACCACCCCGCGGTGGTGCTTGTAACCGGTCAGCCGGGCGCCCAGCGGCGCGACCGCCGTCGACGCCCGCGCGGTCGCCTCGCGGTAGCCGACCACGATCTGGTCCATGCTCACCCCGGTCGCGTCCAGCACCCCGCACATCGGCCGGCCGTCGAACTCGCGGGCCAGCCACAGCAGGCCGGCGCCCTCGGCGAGCACCGGCCGACCCGACCGGGCCAGCTCGGCCACGGCCGCGCAGAGCCGCCGGTTGGCCGACAGCTCCTCGGCGCAGGTCTCCGGCAGCGCCCCACCGATCACCAGCGCGTCGGTCCCCGCCGGCAGGGCCTCGTCGACCAGCGGGTCGACGGCCACCACGGTCGCCCCGGCCGCGGCGAGCAGCTCGGCGGTCTCGGCGTATCCGTAGGACAGGGCGGAGCCGCCGGCGACCGCGACCACCGGGCGGCGGCCGCCGGGGTTGGCCGGCAGCGGCGGCGCGTCGGCGAACGACGCGGTGGCCGACCACGCCTCGCCGGACAGTCGCGGCGCCGACCGGGCCACGGCCAGCAGGCGGTCGAGGTCGACGGCACCGGCGATGGCCTCGCCGAGCCGGCGTACGGCCCGCAGTGCCTCGACCGTGCGGTGCGCGATCGGCACCACGCCGTGCTGGCGGGACGGCAGGACGGCGGGCAGGTCGCGGCGACGCAGCGCGCCGAAGACCGGCACGCCGATGTCCTCCAGCGCGTCGCGCAGCAGTTGCTCGTGCCGGTCGGACGCGACCCGGTTGAGGATCACGCCGCCGAGCCAGAGCAGTTCGTCGTACGCCCGGAAGCCGTGCACCAGGGCGGCCACCGACTGGCCCATCGCGGCGACGTCGACGACGAGCACGACCGGCGCCCGCAGCACCGACGCCACCCCGGCGGTCGAGTCGCTCTCGGCCCGGCCGGCGAGGCTGTCGAACAGGCCCATGGTGCCCTCGACGACCGCGATGTCGGCGCCCGTGCTGCCGTGTGCGAACAGCGGGGCGACCCGCTGCGGACCGACCAGCCGGGGGTCGAGGTTGCGGCCGACCCGGCCGGCCGCCAGCCCGAGGTAGCCGGCGTCGGTGTAGTCGGGGCCGACCTTGAATCCGGCGGCGGTCAGCCCCCGGGCGGCGCAGGCGGCGAGCAGGCCGACGGCGACGGCCGTCTTGCCGTGGCCGGATGACGGGGCGCTCACCACCACGCGTGGTACGGCGGTCATCGTCGGCTCCTCGAGGTCATCGGACAGCCCCGCTACGACTGTCGTGGATCGGGTGCGGAGTCGGCTGCCGGCCGCCGCCGGTATCGACGCGACCGCCCGCCGCGGGCGACCATACCGGGTAGGGGCAACGACGCGGGGGCGCCGATCCGGGCACCAGAGTAGTGGCTCGGGTCACACGGGTAACCTCGTGCTGTGTACCGGTTCCTGCTGACCCCGCGCTGGCTGGGCATACTCGCGCTGACGCTGGCCGCGTCGGTGGTGATGGTCATGCTCGGCAACTGGCAGTTGAGTCGCTACCAGGATCGGTCGGCGATCAACGAGCGGATCGACGCGGCCGCCCGGCTCGATCCGGTCCCGCTCACCGATGTCCTCACGCCGCCCGCCACGGCCGGCACGGTTGGCCCGGCGCCGCACCCCGACGCGGCGTGGACCAGGGTCACCGTCACCGGCCGCTACGACAGCGCCAACGTCGTCCTGGTCCGGTCCCGCACCGTCGAGAGCCGGGTCGGGTTCGAGATCGTCGTACCGCTGGTGCTCGCCGACGGGACCGCGGTGCTGGTCGACCGGGGCTGGGTGCCGCCCGCGCCGGGTGGCGCGGCCGCGCAGCCGGAACTGCCGCCGACGCCGGAGGGCGAGGTGACCGTCGTCGGGCGGGTGCACCTGTCGGAGAGCATGGCGGGTTCGGTCAGCCAGCGGGACGGGCGGATCGAGACCCGCCGCATCGGCGTACCGGAGCTGGCCGCCGAGCTGCCGCACCCGACGTACGGCGCCTATCTGCTGGTCGACGAGCAGACCCCGGCCGCCGACCCGGCGTTCACCCCGATCCCGATCCGGCACGAGAACAACTGGCAGAACGGCGGCTACGTGGTGCAGTGGTGGCTGTTCGCCGGGATGGCCCTGGTCGGCTACGGCTACGTGGCCCGCCGGGAGGCGCACACCCGCAGCGGGAAGCGCCGGCCGCGCGGCGACCGGCTGGAGGTCGCGGCGGTGTCGCCGCCCGTCGCCGGCTCCCGCGACTGAGCGGTCCGGCCGGCTCAGCCGCGGTGGATCGCCCGTACGGTGTCGATGGTGTCGGCCTCGCCGGCGGACTTGTCGTCGCGGTAGCGGACCACCCGCGCGAACCGTAGCGCCACCCCGCCCGGATAGCGGGTGCTGCGCTGCACCCCGTCGAACGCGATCTCCACGACCTGCTCGGGCCGTACGGTCACCACCCAGTCGCCGCGCTCGACGGCCAGGCCGAGGAACCGTTCGGTCTGCCAGCGCAGCAGCTCGTCGGTCAGCCCCTTGAAGGTCTTGCCGAGCATGACGAACCCGCCGGTGGCCGGGTCGCGGGCGCCGAGGTGGAGGTTGGACAGCCAGCCCTGGCGCCGGCCGCTGCCCCACTCGACGGCGAGCACGACGAGGTCGAGGGTGTGCCGCGGCTTGACCTTGATCCAGGCGGCGCCGCGCCGGCCCGCCTCGTACGGCGCGTCCGGGGACTTGACGACGACGCCCTCGTGGCCGGCGTCGAGCGCGGCGGAGAAGGCGGCGGTCGCCGCCTCGACGGAGTCGACCGTGACGCGGCCGACCAGCAGCGGCGCGGCGACCGCGTCGGCGAGCGCCGCCCAGCGGTCCCGGCCGGGTGCGTCGAGCAGGTCGGTGCCGTCGAGGTGCAGGAGATCGAAGAAGTACGGCGTCAGCGCGCCGCCCGTCGACGCGGCCGGGGTGGCCCCGGTCTTCGCCTGGCCGGCGCCCTTGATCCCGGCGGTGACCCCGCGCCGGGCGCCCCGGGTCGCGGCCCGGGCGGACGTCTCCTGGAACGGCCTGGGCCGACCGGTCGCGTCGAGGGCGATGGCCTCGCCGTCGAGCACCAGCTCCCGGGCGGGCAGGGCGCGTACGGCCGCCACCACCTCCGGCACCCGCGGGGTGATCTCGTCCAGGCTGCGGGTGAAGACGGCGACATCGGCACCGGACCGGTGCACCTGGATCCGGATGCCGTCGAGCTTGACGTCGACGGCGGCGGGACCGCCGACGGTGCCGAACGCCTCGTCGACCGAGGCCGCGCTCTGCGCCAGCATCGGGGCCAGCGGTCGCCCCACCCGCAGCGAGAACCCGGCGAGCGCCGGCTCTCCCCCGGCCAGCGCCGCGACCGCGACCGCCTTGAGGTCACCGGCGAGCAGCAGGGCCCGCCGTACGACGGCGACCGGCACCCCGGCGGCCCGGGCGACCGCGTCGGCGAGCAGCCCGGCCTGGGCTCCCTGGCGCAGTTCGCCGCTGAAGAGCCCGACGAGGAGTCGCTGCTCGTCGGCGGTGGCGGCGGCGAACAGCGCGGCGAGCAGGTCGCGCCGCCGCGCCTGCGAGCCCGGGCCGGCGACCTCGGCGATCTCGGCGATGGCGGCGTCGACGGACGCCACGGTCAGGGTCGGCTCGGCCGCCGGCGGGGGCAGGTCGCGCAGGCTGGCGTAGCCGACGCCGGTCTGCCGCTGCCGCAGCTCGCCGGCGAGGTAGGCGGAGCCGGCCGGCACCTCGTCGGGGGCCAGGTCGCGCAGGGCCGCGGCCAGCAGGTCTGTCTTGGCCCGCCGGCCGGAGATCGCTCGTACGGCCGCCGAGGTGGCCGCCAGGTCCACGAACCGCATCCGCCCATCGTGGCAGCCACCTGTGCCGCCCCACCGGTCGAGGTGTTGACGACGAGCTGCGCCAGCCGGTGGCCGGTCGCCTCGGACCGCGCGGCGAGGGCCCGTACCCCCAGTTCCACGGCGGGGATCAGGGCGGCGTCGGAGTCGACGGCGGCGACCAGCACGAAACGCCGGCAGCCCAGCCGGCGGACGGCCTTGAGCACGTCGAGCGTGTCGCGGTCACCCTGCCGCAGCGCCGCCCCCGGCCGGCATGCGTCGCCGGCTGCCTTCGGGGCAGTAACGACTGCCCCGAAGGACAACGGCCGCCGGGCGTTCGCCGCCGGCATTCCTCGCGTACGGCCGCCGCCCGGCGTGGGCGTACGGTCGCCGGTCGTCGCCGGGCGTGACGGTGTCGGGCTCAGGCGGCGAGCGGTTCCTCGACCCGCAGCCCGCGGGCGCGGACCTCGTCGGCGACCCGGGACAGCACGGCGTCGAGGGCACAGAGTGCCGCGGAAAGTTCGCCGAGCTGGTCCTGAAGGGTTTCGTCGGACCACGCGGAGACGTGTACGTCCCCCAGAGCACTGACGGCGGCGTCCAGCCGCGCAATGGCCTCGTTAGAACTCATGTTCGAAACCCTAGCGTGCCACCGAACCGGCGCGCAGCAGTTTCACCCCATCGATCAAGGACTTTTCTCAGGCGGCCGGGACACCCGCCGGGGCCGTACGCCGCCCCGGTGCGCCCGGGCCGGCGTACGGCTCGTCGCGGTGCTAGGGCTGGACGCCGACCTCGGCGACGTTGGCCAGCAACAGCGCCTCGGCCAGGCAGACCCGGGCGAACTCGCCGAGGTGCAGGCTCTCGTTCGGGCCGTGCGCCCGGGCGTGCGGGTCCTCGACCCCGGTCACCAGGATCGCCGCCCGGGGGAACATCTCCTGGAACGTCGCGATGAACGGGATCGACCCGCCCACCCCCATGTCGACCGGATCGGTGCCGTCCCAGGCGGTGCGGAACGCCGACCGGGCCGCGTCGAACATCGGGCCGGACGCGTCGATCACGCACGGCGCCCCGTCGTGTTCGAGGGTCACCGTGACCTGGGCGCCCCACGGGGCGTGCCGTTCCAGGTGCGCGCTCAGGGCGGCGTACGCCTTCTTCGGGTCGTCGCCGGGCGCGAGCCGGATGCTGAGCTTCGCCTTCGCGGCCGGCACCAGGGCGTTCGGCGCGGCGTTGGTGGGCGGGGCGTCGATGCCGAGCACCGCCAGGGCGGGCTTGTGCCAGATCCGGTCGGTGAGCCGCCCGGTGCCGATGAACGACACCCCGTCGAGCAGGCCGGCCTCGGCCCGCAGCCGGTCCTCGGGGTAGTCGACGTTCGCCGCCGCCCGGGCCAGCAGCCCGTCGACGGCCACGTCGCCGGCGTCGTCGTGCAGCGTGGCCAGCAGCCGGGACAGCACGGTCAGCGAGTCGGGCACGGCGCCGCCGAACATGCCGCTGTGGATGGCGTGCTGCCCGGTGCGGACCTCGACGAAGCAGTTGACGATGCCGCGCAGCGAGGTGGTCAGCGCGGGTACGCCGACGTCCCAGTTGCCGGAGTCGGCGATGACGATGACGTCGGCGGCGAGTTCGTCGCGGTGGTCGGCGAGGAGTTGTTCGAGGCTGTCGGAGCCGAACTCCTCCTCCCCCTCGATGAAGAGCACCACGCCGACCGGCAGGTCGTCGCCGAACGCCCGCAGCGCGGCGACGTGGGCCAGGATGCCGGCCTTGTCGTCGGCGGCACCGCGGCCGTAGAGGCGGCCGTCCCGCTCGGTCGGCTCGAACGGCTCGCTCTCCCACAACGTCGGATCGCCGACCGGCTGCACGTCGTGGTGGGCGTACAGCAGGACGGTCGGCGCACCGGGCGGGGCGGCCCGGCGACCGATGACCGCCGGCTGCCCGCCGCCGGCACGGACGATCTTGACGTCGAGCCGCAGGTCGCGCAGCAACTCGGCCACCGCCTCGGCGGACCGCTCGACGTGGGAGTGGTCGAAACCGTCGAAGGCGATGCCCGGTATCCGGACCAGGCGCTCCAGATCGGCGCGTACGCCGGGCAGCTCACGCGCGACGGCCGCGCGCAGCTCGGACTCGGTGAAGATAGTTGCGGTCATGACCGCGATCGTAGGCCGAACCTTACCGATCGTGCCGCCGCGCTCGCCCGGTCATCCAGGTCCGTCACTGGCGTCGGACCAGGCGTCGCGGCCTTCCTCGGAGCCGCCCGACGGGGTGCGGGGCTTGCGGGCGGCGCGGGCCGCCGCCTCACCGGCCGCACCGAGCCAGGAGCGGGCCCGGGCGGCCCCGCCGCCGGCCCACTCGCCGACGTCGCTCGCCCCGTCGCCGAGCCGGCGCAGCAGCCCGACCAGCGGGTCCTGGGAGCGCCCGAACGCCTCGCGGTAGGACTCCGCGGCCGCCTTGATCTCCTCCGACACCGACGCCGACGAGTCGGAGTCACGGCGCGGGTAGTCACCGGCGAGGACCCGCCCGTACGCCCCGGAGTCGATCCACTGCCGCAGGTCGGCGGCCCGGGCGACCGGCACGGGGTGGCTGCTCCAGGCGGTCATGCGCAGCTTGTGCAGGCTGTCGCGGACGTCCCCGCCGCTCTCGTATTCGGCCGCCTGCTCCAGGAACGCGGCGGTGTCGATCTGGGTCAGGTCGCCGCCGCCGGCGAGCTTCATCAGCAGCCGTAGCGACGCCGCCGGGTCCTGCCCGGCGAGGAGACCGGCCCGGTCGGCGGACAGTTCCGCCTTGCGCCACCACTCCATCATCGCCGCGATGATCGCGCGTAGGGCGATCGCGCCGACCGGCAACCAGCTCAGGTTGGCCGCCCAGCGGGTGAGGATCATCAGGATGGTCTTGTAGACGGCGTGGCCGCTGCGGACGTGGCCCAGCTCGTGCCCCAGCAGGGCCCGCAGTTCCTCGTCGTCGAGCTGGTGCACGCAGGCGGTGTTGAGCACGATGAACGGCTTTTCCAGGCCGATCGCCTGGGCGTTGAGCATCGGCGACTGGGTGACGAAGAGTTCCGGCAGTTCGAGGACGTCGAGGGTGCTGGCCGCCTCGGTGTAGAGGCGGTAGACCCGCGGGTACTGCCGGTGGTCGACCCGGATCGCCGACGCGAGATACGACAGCCGGAAGCCCCGCTCGTTCCACATCCCGAAGAACGCCTTGACCACGTCGTCGAAGCCGCGCAGTTCGCGCAGGGCGGTCAGGGCGCCCCGGTCGGCCGGGTGTTCCCAGGCGCGCGAGCTGATCCCGGTCAGCGCCACCCGGCGCCGGGCGGGGGCCGCCGCGGTGTCGTCGCTGGCTGTCATGGTGCGCTCGCAGTCATCGTGGCTCCCCGACTCGGCATTGGGTGGGCTTCCTGCGATGGTGCCCCAGCAACGCCAGCGCGTCTACGCCGATGGCGGTTCCGGCCGGCGTCCCGGCCCGTCGGCGGGCCGGGGCGCCCGCCCGCCGGGTCGGGATCACGCCGGCCACCGCGCGCCCCCGATCCGGACGTAGTGCCGGGTGTCGTGCGGCACCGCGGGCGCGCCGTCGACGACCAGGTCGGCGTGGTCGGCGGTACGGTCGGCGCGGAAGTGGACGTCCTCGGTCCGGCGCCACCGTTCCAGGTGTGGCCGCAGGGCGGCGCCGTCCCGGGACAGCGCCCGGTCGAGCCGCAGGTCGGCCGGGGCGACGACGAACACGGCGAGGCTCAGTTCGGGACGCACGGCCGCCCGGGCGGCGCTGAACCCCTCCAGGACGACGACCGGCGCCGGGTCGACGACGACCGGGTCCGGGCCGAACTCCGCGCGCAGCCAGTCGTAGCGGTGGTGGGTGCCGGGCCGGCCGGCGCGCAGCGGTCCGAGCACCGACTCCTCCAGCCGGTCCCAGAAGGTGAGCTGGTCGTCCCAGCCGTCGAGCAGGTCGTCGGTGTGCACGACGGTCGCGACCCGCCCGCCCGCACCGCCGGTCGGGGTGGAGCGCCCGGCCCGACCAGCGGCCACGTCGGGGCGGGCCGGATCGGCGGCCAGGTTGGTTCGGGCCGGACCAGCGGCCAGGTTGGTTCGGGCCGGACCGGCTGGCGTGGTCGCGGCCTCTTCGAGGGCGGCGGCGAGCCGGCCGGCGAACCGGGTCTTGCCGGCGCCGCTCGGGCCGTCGACCGCCACCAGTCGACTGCGTCCGACCAGCGGCGGCCCGGCGAGCACCCGGGCGGCCAGCTCGGCGTAAGACTCCAGGGTGCGGGTCACGGCCGGTCCAGGATGCCGGTCACGGCCGGGTCGGTGGGTGCGGGGCGCCGGGCGGGACGAACGGCAGGCCGGCGGGCGGCCCGTCCTCGATGAGCCGCCACAGGGCGCCGGTGTCCAGATGCTCCTCGACCAGGTCGCCGAGCCGGTCGAGGCTGCGCTCGCGGACGCCCTCGAAGGAAGTGTCGGAAGCGACCACGAACCCTCGCCGGCCGGCGAGGCGGGCCACCTCGGTCAGGAACCGGCGCCGGAAGGCGTCGGACTCGAATGCCCCGTGCCAGTGTGTCCCGAAGACGTTGCCGGCGACGGCCCCCTCGGGCCGCCCGTCGAGGTGGGTGAGCAGCGGGGTGAGCCCCGGATCGGCGCGGGCGACATAGCCGTGCCGGATCTCGTAGCCGTGGACCGGGACGGCGTCGAACGCGGTGCCGGCCGACCGGGCCAGGGTCTTGCGCGCGGCGAAGGAGATGTCGACGGGGAGCAGGCCCAGACCGTCGACGGTGCCGCGCCGGCTCTCGACCCCGTCGTGGATCGAGCGGGCCAGCATCTGGAAGCCGCCGCAGATGCCGAGCAGCGGGCGTCCGGCTGCGGCGTGTCGGCACACCACGTCGGCCAGGCCCTGGTCGCGCAGCCAGCCCAGATCGTCGACGGTGGATTTGCTGCCGGGCAGGACGACGAGGTCGGCGGCGGCGACCTCGGCGGGCTCCACGGTCAGCCGGACCCGTACGCCGGGCTCGGTGGCGAGCGCCTCGACGTCGGTGGCGTTGGAGATGCGGGGCAGCCGTACCACGGCGACGTCGAGCCACTGCGTGCCGAGGGGCGGGCCGGGCCGGCCGAGGGTACGCCCGTAGGCGAGGGAGTCCTCGGCGTCCAGCCACAGGTCGACGTCGAAGGGCAGCACCCCGTACGTCGGCCGGCCGGTCACCGCCGTCAGCATCTCGATCCCGGGGCGCAGCAGGCCGAGGTCGCCGCGGAACTTGTTGACCACGAACCCGGCGACGAGCGCCTGGTCGGCGGCGTCGAGCAGGGCTACCGTGCCGAACAGCGCGGCGAACACACCGCCCCGGTCGATGTCGCCGACCACGACGGTGGGCAGCCGGGCGTGCCGGGCGAGCCCCATGTTGACGAAGTCGGAGTCGCGCAGGTTGATCTCGGCCGGGCTGCCGGCGCCCTCGCAGACGACGACGTCGTATTCCGCCCGCAACTCCATCAGCGTGGCGTGCACGGTTTCGGCCAGGCGCGGCTTGAGGGCCCGGAAGTTGCCGGCGTGGACGTGGTCGACGGCCTCGCCGAGCAGCACCACCTGGCTCGACAGGTCGCTGCCGGGTTTGAGCAGCACGGGGTTGAGCCGTACCTCCGGCGCGATGCCCGCGGCCGCGGCCTGCATCGCCTGGGCCCGGCCGATCTCGCCGCCGCGCCCGTCGGCGCCGACCACGACGGCGGAGTTGTTGGACATGTTCTGCGCCTTGAACGGCGCGACCTTGACCCCGCGCCGGTGCAGCCAGCGGCAGATGCCGGCGGTCAACACGCTCTTGCCGGCGTCGGACGTGGTGCCGGCGACGAGCAGCCCGCCGCTCACCCGCCACCGTCCACCGCTGCTCCACGGGTCACCCGGCCCTGCCTGGCCCCACCGGCCACCCTGCGCAGCACGGCGCCGCCGGCCGTCACCGCGGCACCGGCGACCGCGGCGCCGAGCCGGGGGCGGACGCGGCGGCCGGTCGCGCCGGCTGCCGCCGCCCGGACGGTCGCGAGGGCCGCGGCCCCGGCGAGCGCCGCCAGGCCGATCGTGCGCGACAGGGTGGCAGCCCGCCGGATGTGCCGGGCCTCCGGGCGCGGGCCGTCGCCGAGGAACGGCCGGACCTCCGATCGTCCGAAGTAGACGTTTCGGCCGCCGAGCCGCACCCCGAGCGCGCCGGCGAACGCCGCCTCGCACTGCCCGGCGTTGGGACTCGGGTGGTCGTGGCGGTCCCGCCGCCACACCCGCCACGCGTCGGCCCGGTCGCCGTGCACGGCCGGCGCGGCGGCCACCCCGAGCAGCCCGGTCAGCCGGGACGGCAGCAGGTTGGCGACGTCGTCGAGCCGGGCGGCCGGGGTGCCGAACCGTGCGTAGCGCGGCGACCGGTGCCCGACCATCGCGTCGAGGGTGTTGACCGCGCGGTAACCGAGCAGCCCCGGCAATCCGGCCACCGCTCCCCAGAACAGCGGCGCCACCACGGCGTCGGAGGTGTTCTCGGCGACCGACTCGACCGTCGCCCGGGCGAGTTCGGGCTCGTCGAGCCGGGCCGGGTCGCGCCCGCAGAGGTGGCTGAGCCGCTGTCGGGCGGCGGGCAGGTCGCCGCCGCGTAGCGCCTTGTTCATCGCCCCGGCCTCGGCCCGCAGGGTGCGGCCGCCGAGCACCGCCCAGGTGCCGGCCGCGACGAGCGCGGCGCGGGCCACCGGCCGCCGGCGGGTCAGCGCCACCGCGGCGACCCCGGCGAGCACCGGCGCACCGACCGCCACGGCGGTGAAGACCGCACCGGCGACGCGCTCGTCCCGCCGCCCGCCCGCGCTCCCGGTGCGGTCGGCACCGCCCGCGCGGGCAGCCAGGCCGGCCGCACCGCCCGCGCGGGTGGCCCGGTCGGCCGGGTGCAGGCGGCGTTCGAGGGCGCCGGCGGCCTGCCCGAAACCGGCGACCGGGTGCAGCCGGCGCGGGTCGCCCAGCCACGCGTCGAGCGCGTAGCCGGCCAGCAGCCCGACGGCGTCGGCCGCCCATTGGCCCCTCATGCCGCCACCTGCCCGAACCGGTCCGGTGCGAACAGGCTGATGTCGTGCCGGGTGCTGCCGTGCTGGGCCAGGTCGGCGACGATCTCACCGATCACCGGCACGAACTTGAACCCGTGGCCGGAGAACCCGGCCGCGACGGTGACCGAGTCGTGCCGAGGATGCGGCCCGACGACGAAGTGCTCGTCGGGGGTGAGGGTGTAGAGGCACGGGATGCCGTCCGGCGGGCCGGCCGAGGCGAGGGCAGGTAGGAGCGGGGTGAGCACTTCCGCCGCCCGGGCGGCTTCCGCCGGCTGCGCCGGGGCGAGGTCGGACCGTGGCACGGCGTTCGGGTCGACGTGCACGCCGGTCTTGACGACGAGACCGCCGCGGTCCGAGCCGGGCGGCGGGTCGGCCCCCGGGAAGCCGTACGCCACCACGCCCGCCGCCGACTCCCAGAGCCAGATCGGGCAGCGGCCGAGGGCGAACCCGGCGTCGGCGACCGGCCAGAAGTGCTGGACCCGTCGCTCGGCCCGCAACGGGATGTTCAGATCGGCGATCAGCTCACCGGCTCCGGCGCCGGGGCAGAGCACCAGCCGGCCGGCGGTCAGCTCGCCCTCGTCGGTGCGGACGGTCACCCCGCCCGGACCCGCCGACCAGCCGGTGGCCCGTACGCCGTAGCGCAGGTCGGCACCGGCCCGCCCGGCGAGGTCGAGCAGGGTCGCCACCGTCGCCTCCGGCCGCACGAACCCGGCGACCTCCTCGTAGACGCCGACCTCGTCGTCGCGCGGGGCGAACACCGGAAAGCGTCGGCGGATCTGCGCGGCGTCGAGCAACTCGTGGGCGAGCCCGTGGGTGCGGGCCGAGGCTAGTGCGCCGGCGACCATCGACGAGTCGGGTCGGCCCAGCATCAGCCCGCCGGTCGGGGTCAGCAGGTCGACGCCGGAGGACCGCTCGATAGCCGCCCACAGTTCGTAGGCCCGGCGCAGCAGCGGCACGTAGGCGACACCCTCGGCGTAGGCCAGCCGGATGATCCGGGAGCCGCCGGCGTGGGCGCCGTTGGTGTGCGGCGGCCGGTACCGGTCGATGCCGACCACCCGGAGCCCGCGACTCGCGAGCTGATGGGCGGTGGCCGCGCCCATGCTGCCCAGCCCGACGACGATCACGTCCGTCCCCATGTCGATCACCTCCTCGGGAAGCCTATGCCCCGGCCGCCCGCCACCCGCTCTGGCGGCGCCGGGTCCCCATCGGCCTCCGGGCGGGCCGCCGGTGGCCGTTCCGCCCACGGCCCCGGGCGGGCTGCCGCCGAACGGCGGCCCGCCCGGTCCGCGTCAGGCCGGCACCGGGACGCGGGCCCGGCCCCGGCGTCCCCGCGCCACCAGACCGGCCGGCTCCGGCAGGTCGGTGCGCGGTCCGGACGCTTCCGGCTGGCCCTCGCCCGGCCCGTCGCCGGCATCCCCGCGCCGGCCGCCGGACGACGGCTCTTCCGGTTCCCCCTCGGTCCCGGACCGTAGGCCGGGCTCGCCTTCCCCCTCGGTCCCGGACCGTGGGCCGGGCTCGCCGCCGGCGCCGGGCAGCCCATCGGCGCCGGGCAGCCCGTCGACACCGTCACCCGGGCCGAACCGGTCGCCACCGCCGGACGGGGCCGGGGCGTCGCCGTCGCCGCTCGCCGCTGCCCCGCCCGGCGGGAACCCGGTGCCGCGCACCTCGGCGAGCGGGTCGTAGTGCGGCAGCGGTGCCGCCGGCACGTCGGCGAAGTCCGGATCGTCGTCGAAGAGGCTGTCGCGCCGGGCCGGGGCCTCGGCGGCCGGGACCGGCTCGGTCTCCTGCCCCTGCACCCGCGACTCGGCCTCCGGGTCGGCCACCGCGCTCGTCGACAGCGCCGGCCGGTTGCGGACGAACTTGGCCCGCCCACGGGACAGGTCGTGCCCGACCGCGACGGCCTCCAGCTCGTACATGGTCCGGTGGTTGCCGTCGGCGTCGGTCCAGTCCCGGGTGTACATCCGGCCGACCACGACGACCGGGTCGCCGACCATCAGCGACGAGGCGACGCCCTCGGCGAGCTTGCGCCAGCAGTTGACGCGTACCCGCAGGCTGTTGCCGTCGACCCAGCGGTTGTTCTCCCGGTCGAGCCGGCGCGCGGTCGACGCGACCTTGAAGTTGGCGACCAGGGTGCCGGTCTGCGTCGTACGCCGCCATTCCGGGGCGGTCAGCACATTTCCGATGATTGTCACGTTCGTGTCGTACAAGACCCCTCCACGAATCAGTAGCGGAGCCCCAGACTGGCCCGGCCCCGCCCCGCCCGGACAGCACCGGCGCCGGATCTGTGGACAGCCGACCCGCCTGTGGAAAACGCCCTGATCACGGCTCCGTCTGCTACGGAGCCGGCCGCGTGCCGCGCCCCGGACCGCCGCGCGCGGTAACGTCGCGACATGAGCGGGAGTTGGGACGAGGACATCCTCGGTCCGTCCTACGAGCGGCGGACCATCGACCTCGGCCACGACGACGAGGGACCGGTCGTCGCCACCCTGGTGCGGCGGCGGGCCACCGATCGCACCGGCCGCGCCGTCCTCTACGTGCACGGCTTCGTCGACTACTTCTTCCAGACCCACCTCGCCGACTTCTTCGCCCGGCGGGGCTGGGACTTCTACGCCCTCGACCTGCGCAAGTACGGTCGCAGCCTGCTCCCCCACCAGACGCCGAACTTCTGCCGCTCGATCGCCGACTACTTCCCCGAACTCGACGTCGCCGCCCGGATCGTCCGGGAGGTCGACGGCAACCGCACGCTGCTGGTCAACGGGCACTCCACCGGCGGCCTGATCACCGCCCTGTGGACCCACGCCCGGAGCGGGACGGACCTGGTCGACGGCCTCTTCCTCAACAGCCCGTTCTTCGACCTCAACGCGTCCTGGCTGGTCCGCCGGCCACTGGCGGCAGCCGTCTCCCAACTCGCCCGCCGCGCCCCGTACCGGATCGTCCCGAGTGGCCTGTCCCCCGTGTACGGCCAGACCCTGCACGCCGAACACCGTGGCGAGTGGACGTACGACCTGCAGTGGAAGCCGCTCGGCGGGTTCCCGGTCCGGGCCGCGTGGCTGGCCGCGATCCGGTCGGCGCAGCAGCGGGTCCGGCACGGCCTGGCGATCGACGTACCCGTCCTGCTGGCCTGTTCGACCCGCAGCTTCCGGGGCACGGTCTACCACGAGTCGGCGTCGCTGGCCGACGCCGTCCTCGACGTCGAGCACATGGTCCGGTGGGCGCCCCGCCTCGGCCGCCACGTCACCCTCGTCCGCTTCGACGGCGGCATGCACGACCTGACGCTGAGCGGCCCGGCCGTACGCGAACGGGTGTTCACCGAGGTCGGCCGGTGGGTCACCGCGTTCGTCGAGTCGGCGGCGACGGAGATGTCCGGGCCGCCGCCGGACGGGTCGACCGGGAAGCCGGTCCCGGCCGCGGAGTGACGCGGGTCAGCGGCGCGCCGGCCGGACGGTGAGGATCTGCTCGGCGTGCCCGAGCGGGCCGGCCAGGTCGTGCAGGACGGTGCTGGTCAGGCCCTGCCCGTGGGCGCCGAAGACGACGGTGGTGTCCAGCCCGACCCACTCTCCGGCCGGCTGCCGGAACAGGTGGATCGACAGGTCCAGGTTCGGGAACAGCCACTCCGTCGGCGGCTGACGCGCGGCGATCCCGTTGGCGGTGTCGACCAGGCCGACGAAACGGGCCAGGGTGCTGCTCGGCTCACCGGCCACGAGCCGGGCCGGCGTCGACACCCACGCGGTGGTCCGGCCCGGCGTCGGCGCCCCGACCGGTCGCACGTCCAGCGAGGAGATGTATCCGCCCGACCACGTCTCCGACATCGCCCAGCGGGCCAGGTCGTCGGGGCTGGGCAGCCGCTCGCCCTGACCGCCGGCGACGGACGAGGTGTCGTGGGCGCTGAGCCGCCACACCCGGGCCCGTACGGCGGGCCGGTCCTTGGCGACCACGGTGGCCTCGACGAGTTCGATCGTGCGACCCGGCCGTACGGTCTCCACGTGCAGGTCGAAGTCCTCCAGCCCGACGACCCCGAGGATGTCGACGCTGATCCGGCCGACGACCATGCCGTCCGGTGCCCGGCCGGCGACGTACCGGTCGATCGCGTGCACGATCAGCCCGATCATCGGGCTGATGTGCTGCTCGGTCAGCGCCCACGCGCCACCGGTCAACTCGGTCGGCCGGTAGCGATTCTCGTCGATCCGGATGAAGTAGCTGTCGGGCTGGGTGGACAAGGCTGAAACTCCTCCGGTGCGCCAGCGGGTCGTCAGGACTCTATTTTCCCAGCCCGCGACCGGCATCGACCGGGTCAGCCGGAGATCACCCCGGAACCGGCCAGGGTGGCGGCGAGGGCCGCCTCGTAGCGTTCGACGACGAGGCCGACCAGGCGCGGATCCGGCCGGCGGCCGTCGAGCAGCGGTCCGGTGACCAGGTCGGCGCCGGCCGACCGGAGCCGGTCGTGGAAGAACCCCGGCGCCATCAGCATCGCCGCGCACACCACCCGCCGCCCCGGACGCCACGACCGGGCGAGCACCGCGTGCAGCGGCTCGCCCGTACCGCCGAGACAGCCGACCTCGACCGGCGCTCCCCACAGCGCCGCGACCCGGCGGGCGGTCTCCTCGACGGCCGGCCGGGCCCGTACGTCGCTGGAGCCGGCCGCCGCCAGGACCACCGTGTCGTCGGTGCCCGCACCGCAGCCACGCAGCCGGTCGACGAGGACCGCCGCGATCCCGTCGTCGGGGGCCAGCGCCGGCGCCGCGACCGCGCCGGCCGCCGCGACCGCGCGGGCGACGTCGACGTGTACGTGGTGTCCGGGCGCCAGCAGCAGCGGCACGACCACGGCCGCCGGGCCGGCCCTGTCCAGCACGGCGCCGAGGTCCGGGGCCTGGACGTCGACGAACGCCTCGCGGACGTCGAGGTCGGGCCGGCGCCGGCGGACCGCGCCGACCAGCGCCCGGATCGCGGCCTGCCCACGCGGATCCCGGGTCCCGTGGCTGACGGCCACCAGCTGGCGGCTCACACCCCCGCCCCGTTCCGCCCGCTCACGACGGAACCGCCAGCCGGTATCCACGCTTCACGACGGTCTGCACGACGTCCCGACCGACGATGTCACGCAGCCGGCCGACCGCCATCTCCACCGTGTGCGGGTCGCTGGAACCACCCGGCAGGTCGGCGAGCAACTCCTCGCGGGACCGCACGGCACCGGGCCGCTCGGCCAGCGACCGCAGCAGGCAGAGGCCGCCCGGCGACACGGGAAGCACCCGGTGGTCCAGGGTCGCCGCGGTGGCCCGGATCCGCAGCCGCCCGGCCGGTGTGCCGATGCTGTCGGAGTCGTCGCCGAGCCGCATGATGATCGCCCGGACGAGCGCGCCGAGCCGGGCCCGCTCCGGGACGATCGGCTCCAGTCCCGCCGTACGCAGCGGTTCGGCGGTAACGTTGCCGACCGACGCGAAGACCGTACGCCCGCACCGGCCGACCGCGACGACCTGCGCCGATACCTCCTGCTCGCGTACGGCCCGCAGCCAGGCCGCCGCGCCCGGGGCCGAGGTGAACGCCACCGCGTCGTAGCCGCCGGCGGCCGTCTCGCGCACCGAATGCTGCACCGCGGTCGGGTCCGGCGGCGCACCCCACCGGTAGACGACCAGCCCGGTCGTGGCCGCCCCGGCCGCTGTCAGCCGCTCCTCCAGCCCGTCGTCGCCGGCCCCGTGATGCTGTACGACGACCCGCTGCCCGCCGATCCCCTCGGCGGACAGGAAGTCGCCGATCTCGGCCGACGTCTCCGACTCGGCGACCCAGTCCGGCGTCAGCCCCGCCGCCTGCAGGGCGCCCCGGGCCTTCGGCCCTCTCGCGATGAGCCGGCTGCGGGACAGCGCCTTGACCAGTTCCTCGCCGAGTTCGGAGGTCTCGGCCACGTCCAGCCAGCTCCGGAACCCGATGCCGGTGGTGACGACGACGATGTCGGCCGGGGCGGCGATGAACTCGCGGGTCCGGTCGAGGACCGTCGCCTCGTCGATGTGCGACTCCACCCCGATCGACGCGGCGATCGTCACCGAGGCGCCCCGCCGCTGCAACGCCGAGGCCAGTTCGTCGGCACGGCGCTGCGCCGTGACAAGGACGCGGGTCCCGGCCAGCACCGGCCCGAGCCCGGTCACGGTGCCCCCTCGCCCCGCTCGCTCACGACCCCCTCGCTGCGCTCGGTCACGGTCGCACCTCCACCCAGCCGTCGGTGACCCGGGCCGGCCAGACCCGGAGCCGGACCGTCGGGTCGTCCAGGCACTCGCCGGTGCGCAGGTCGAAGACCTGCTTGTGCATCGGCGAGGCGACCGTCGGCCGCTCCCCGCGCGTACCCACCAGCCCGCGCGCCATCACGTTCGCGCCGCTGAACGGGTCGAGGTGCGCGACCGCGTGCACCCGGCCCGTGTCGGCGAGCAGGAAGACGGCCACCTGCTCGTCGTCGACCAGCGCCGCCCTCCCCCGGTCCGGCACGAGATCACCGACCGCACACACCCGCCGCCAACCGACCCGCTCGCTCACAGCGTCACCTCGCTCCGCTCGGCACCGCCGTGAACGACACTGAACCAACCGGCCCGCTCGCTCACAGGACGCCCGCCGTCCGGACCGGCAGCGAGCCGCCGGCGATCAGGACCGCGCGTTCGGCCCGGGTCGCGGGCCGCTTCTGGCCCCTTTCCCGTACGTACGCCAGATCCGGGTCGGGTTCGTCGGCGGCGTTGACGAACGAGCTGAAGCCACCCAGCTTCTCCGGGTCCCGCAGCGTCGCCGCCCACTCGTCCTCGTAGCCGCCGACGTGGGCGCTCATCGCCGCGTCGAGGTCGGCGGCGATGCCGAGGCTGTCGTCGAAGACGACGGCGCGTACGGCGTCGACCCCACCCTCGACCGACTCCAGCCAGGGTGCGGTCCGTTGCAGCCGGTCGGCGGTACGGATGTAGTAGATGAGGAAGCGGTCGATGGCCTGGACCAGGTCTTCGGTCGACAGGTCCTCGGCGAAGAGGACGGCGTGCCGGGGCGTGAAGCCGCCGTTGCCGCCGACGTAGAGGTTCCAGCCCCGGTCGGTCGCGATGACGCCGACGTCCTTGCCGCGCGCCTCGGCGCACTCCCGGGCGCAGCCGGAGACACCGAGCTTGAGCTTGTGCGGGGAGCGCAGCCCCCGGTAGCGCAGTTCGAGCGCGATCGCGAGGCCGACGGAGTCCTGTACGCCGTACCGGCACCAGCTCTGGCCGACGCACGACTTCACCGTGCGCAGCGACTTGCCGTACGCGTGGCCGGACTCGAAGCCGGCGTCGACGAGCCGGGACCAGATCGCCGGCAGTTGCTCGATCCGCGCCCCGAACAGGTCGATCCGCTGCCCGCCGGTGATCTTCGTGTAGAGGTCGAAGTCGCGGGCCACCTCACCGATCGCGATCAGGCCCTCCGGGGTGATCTCACCGCCGGGGATACGGGGCACGACCGAGTAGGTGCCGTCCTTCTGGAGGTTGGCCATCACGTGGTCGTTGGTGTCCTGCAACGCGGCGTTCTCGCCGTCGAGCACGTGCCCGTGCCCGAGCGAGGCCAGGATCGAGGCCGCGACCGGCCGGCAGATGTCGCAGCCCCGCCCCCGGCCGTGCCGGTCGAGCAGTTCGCTGAACGTGGTGATGCCGCTGACCCGCACGATGTCGAACAGCCGCGCCCGGCTGTGGGCGAAGTGTTCGCACAGGTTGTCGCTCACCTCGACGCCGGCCCGGGCCAGTTCGGCGTTCAGCAGCCGCTTGACCAGCGGCACACAGGACCCGCAGCTGGTGCCGGCCTTCGTGCACGCCTTCACCCCGGCGAGGTCGGTGCGGCCCTGGTCGGTCACCGCGCGGCGGATCGTGCCGGCGGTGACGTTGTTGCACGAGCAGACGGTGGCCGCGTCCGGCAGCTCCGTCGACGAGGGCGGCTCGACCCCGTCCGGCAGCAGCCAGCCGGTCGGGTCGCCGCCCAGCGAGCCGCCGACCATCGGCCGCAGGCCCGTGTACGCCGACGCGTCGCCGACCAGCATCCCGCCGAGCAGGGTCGACGCGTCGTCGCTGAGGACGAGCTTCTTGTAGACGCCGGCGACCGGGTCGGCGTACACGACCTCCAGGCTGCCGGCGGTGGCCGCGAACGCGTCGCCGAAGCTGGCGACGTCGACGCCGAGGAGTTTCAGCTTCGTGGAGAGGTCGGCGCCGGTGAAGGTGGCGGCGCCGCCCACCAGCCGGTCGGCGACGACCTCGGCCATCGCGTACCCGGGTCCGACCAGGCCCCAGACCCGGCCGGCGACGTGGGCGACCTCGCCGACGGCGAAGACGTCGGGGTCGCTGGTGCGGCAGTCGGATCCGGCGAGAACGCCGCCGCGCTCGTGTACGGCGAGGCCGGCGGCGCGGGCCAGTTCGTCGCGGGGCCGTACGCCGGTGGCGAAGACGACCACGTCGACCCCGACGGTGTCGCCGTCGGCGAAGACCATCCGGGCGACGTTGCCGTCCCGGCCGGCCCGCAGGCTCGACGTCGCGGTCGAGGTGCGGACCGTCACGTCGAGTCCCTCGACGATGCGCCGCAGGGCCGCCCCGCCGCCCTGGTCGAGCTGCACCGGCATGAGCCGGTCGGCGAACTCCACGACCGTCGTCGTGGCGCCGAGCGCGGTGAGCGCCCCGGCGGCCTCCAGCCCGAGCAGGCCGCCGCCGACCACCGCGCCGCGCACCGGCCGGCCGAGCTGCTCCTGCCGGCGCAGCACCCAGGTGCGCAGGCCCGCGACGTCGTCGACGGTCCGGTAGACGAAACAGCCGGGCAGGTCGCTGCCCTCGACCGGGGGAACCGTGGCGTAGGAGCCGGTGGCGAGCACGAGGGCGTCGTAGCCGTGCGCGGTGCCGCGGGCGGTGACCGTACGCCGGGCCGGGTCGATCGCGGTCACCGGTGTGTCGCGGTGCAGCCGGACCCCGGGCCGGGTCCACAGACCGGGGTCGCCGAGCAGCAGGTTGTCCGGGTCCAGGTCGGCGAAGTACGAGGTCAGGGCCACCCGGTCGTACGGGCGGCGGCTCTCCTCGCCGAAGACCGCGATGTCCCACTCCGTGTCGGCGCCGCGTTCGACCAGTGCCTCGACCAGCCGCTGTGCGACCATGCCCGCTCCGGCCACGACGAGCCGCTTCCTTGCCGTCATGGCTCAGACCGTAGGGATCAGGGGTTTCATGTCTTCGCTCCCGCTGTTACCGGCCAACGACGGTTGCCTCACGCGGCGAGCCGGCTGGCTGTGAGGGGCGGATCGGACCGCTCCAGCCACCGCGCGATCCCGCACACCAGTTCGCGACAGCCGCCGCAGCCGCTGGTGGCCCGGGTGTCCGCCACCAGCGCGTCGACCGACGTGCACCCGTCCGACCAGGCGTGGACGAGGTCGCCCTTGGTGACGCCGTTGCAGCGGCAGACGGTGGTGGACGAGGGCATCGTCGTCGGCGACGGGTTGGCCTCGCGCGGGGCGTCGGCGAGCAGGAGCGCGAGCGGGTCGGGCGGCACGATGCCGGGGCGGTCGTACTGGCTGGCCAGCCGCGCCGCCATCTCCGGTGCGCCGACACAGGTCAGCCCGACCAGGGTGCCGGCGCGGACGACCACCTCGACGTGGCGGCGGGCCCGGCGGTCGTCGAGCACCAGCACCCGGTCGGCGTCGCGGGCCGTCGAGGCGCGTACGCCCATCGTCACCACGCTCATCCCGACCGCCTTGAGCCGCATCGTCGCACCCTCGATCGGGATGGGCCCGACCGGTTCGCCGCGCAGCAGCCGGCGGGCGAGGGCGCGGGCCTGGGCCCAGCCCGGCGCGATCAGGCCGCTGACGCCGTCCGGGGTCTGCGCGCAGTCGCCGATCGCGGACACGTGCGGGTCGCCGGTACGCAGTTGGTCGTCCACCACGATCCCCCGGTCGGTCGGCAGGCCGGCGCGGGCGGCGAGGTCGGTGTCGGGGCCGGCGCCGCAGGCCAGGACGAGCAGGTCACAGTCGACCCGCCGGCCGTCGGCCAGCCGTACGGCGGTGACGTGGCCGCCGTCGGCCTCGACCGCGACGAGTTCGGCGTCCCGGACGAAGCCGATGCCGAGGTCGCCGGCGGTGCGGGCGACGATCTCGCCGACCGGCTCGTCGAGGTCGCGGTTCAGCATCGCGGACTCCGGGGCCAGCAGGCTGACGGCGGTGCCGCGGTGCCGCAGCGCGCAGGCGACCTCGACGCCGAGCGGGCCGACCCCGACGACGATCGCGTGGCGGGCGTTGAGCGCGGCGGCCGAGATGTCCCGTACGTCGTCGACCCGCCGCGCGGCGTACGCCCCGCCGGGCAGCCCGTCACACAGTCCCGGCACGTCCGGTATCCGGGGGCGGGCGCCGGTGCACAGGACCAGGTGGTCGTAGCCGATCCGGTCGGTGTCGGTGACGACCTCGCGGCGGACCGGGTCGATGGCGCGGACGGGTGCGTCGAGGCGTACCCGGACCCGGTCCGGGTCGAGCCGGGGCAGCTCGATCCCGGCCAGGTCGATCCGGCCGGCGAGGAGTTCCGACAGCATGACCCGGTTGTACGGCTCGTGCGCCTCGTCGCCGAGCAGGATCACGTGGAGGTCGCCGCCGGCCCGGTCATCAACGGCCCGGGAGGCACCGGCCCCGGCGGCGCGGACGAGTTCGTCGGCGAGCCGGTGGCCGACCATGCCGGCGCCGACGATCACGATCCTCACCGCGGCACCTCCCCCGCCGTGCCGTCGGCGACCTCGACCCGGACGGCGCAGACCTTGAACTCCGGCATCCCCGAGACCGGGTCGGTAGCGTCGTTGGTCAGGGCGTTGACCATGCCGGCGTCGGCGAAGTGGAACGGGACGAAGACGGTGTCGGGCCGGATGTCGGGGCTGATCCGGGCCGGCGCGACCATCGAGCCGCGGTCCGAGGTGAGCCGCAGGTCCACCGCCGCGTCGATCCCGAGCCGGTCGGCGAGGTTGGGGTGGATCTCGACGTACGCGTGGGGTTGGGAGTCGTTGAGCCGGGCGACCCGGCGGGTCTGCGCACCGGACTGGTAGTGCTGGAGCAGCCGGCCGGTGACGAGGTAGACGGGGGCGTCGGCGCGTACGTCGTCGGCGGGGCCGACCGCACGTACCGGCACCATGCGGGCCCGGCCGGTCGGGGTCGGGAACCCGTCCCGGAACAGGCGCGGGGTGCCCGGATGGGTCTCGTCGGGGCACGGCCAGTAGAGCGCCTCCCCCGCGTCGAGCCGGGCGTAGCTGATGCCCGCGTAGTCGGCGCGCCCGCCGGCGCTGGCCCGGCGCAGCTCGTCGAAGACCTCGCGGGGTTCGGTCGACCACGTTCCGGGCGCCGCCAGCCGGCCGGCCAGCCCGGCGAAGATCTCCAGTTCGGAGCGTACGTCGGGCGGCGGGTCGACGGCCTTGCGGCGGCGCAGCACCCGTCCTTCGAGGTTGGTCATGGTGCCCTCCTCCTCGGCCCACTGGGTGACCGGCAGGACGTAGTGGGCGAGCCGGGCCGTCTCCGACGGCACCAGGTCGCAGACGACGACGAGGTCCAGCGCCTCGATCCGGCGGCGGACCGCCGCGGCGTCCGGCGCGCTGACGACGATGTTGCTGCCGTGCACGAACAGCGCCCGTGGCCCGCCCGGGGCGCCGAGCATCGACAGCAGTTCGACGGCCGGCACGCCCTTGCCGGGGATCAGGTCGGGGTCGACGCCCCAGACCCGGGCCACGTGGGCCCGGGTCGCCGGGTCGTCGATCATCCGGTAGCCGGGCAACTGGTCGGACTTCTGGCCGTGTTCGCGGCCGCCCTGCCCGTTGCCCTGGCCGGTGATCGCGCCGTACCCGCCCCGCCCGGCCCCGACGGCGCCGAGCGCCAGCGCGATGTTGATCGCGGCGGTGACCGTGTCGGTGCCGTCGACGTGCTGCTCGACACCGCGCCCGGTCAGCACGAAGACGCCGCGACCGCCCCGGTGCGCGGCGGCGTCGGCGAGCAGCGCCGCGACCCGGCGCAGTCGCGGCTCGGCGACGCCGGTGACGTCCGCGACCCGCTCCGGCCACCACTCGGCCACGCTGCGGCGTACCCCGTCGAGGCCGTCGACCCGGTCCCGCAGGTAGGCCAGGTCGGCGAGCCCGCCCCCGAGCACGAGGTGCAGGAGCCCGAGCAGCAGTACGAGGTCGGTGCCGGGCCGGGGTTGCAGGTGCTCGCCGGCGCCGTCGTCGGTCAGCCGGGCGGTCGACGAGCGGCGCGGGTCGACGACGACGAGCCCGCCCCGTTCGCGGACCGGGCCGAGGTGCTGGACGGCGGGCGGCATGGTGTCGGCCAGGTTGCTGCCGAGCAGCAGGACGGCGTCGGCGTCGCGCAGGTCGGTCAGCGGGAACGGCAGTCCACGGTCGACACCGAGCGCCCGGTTCCCGGCCGCCGCGGCCGACGACATGCAGAACCGTCCGTTGTAGTCGATGAGCCGGGTCCGCAACGCCAGCCGGGCGAACTTGCCGAGCTGGTACGCCTTCTCGTTGGTCAGCCCGCCGCCGCCGAAGACGGCGATGGCGTCCGGTCCGTACGCCGCGCGCAGCGCGCCGACCCGGGCGGCGATGTCGTCCAGTGCCTCGTCCCAGCCGACCGGCTCGAATCCCGACGCGGTGCGACGCAGCGGGGTCGTGAGGCGGTCCGGCACCCGCAGCAGCTCGGTGCTCGTCCAGCCCTTCTGGCACATCCCGCCGTTGTTGGTGGGAAACGCCCGGGGTTCGGCGGCGAGCGGCTCACCGTGCAGCCGCTGGGCGCACTGCAGCGCGCAGTACGGACAGTGCGTGTCGGTGCCCTCGCCGCGCTGGGTCACGGCGGTCACACGCCCGCCTTCGCCATCTCGGTGCTCCGGCGCAGGTAGAACCACCAGGTGACGGCGATCATCACGGCGTAGATGCCGACGTAGACGAACAGGGCCGGCTCGATCGACCCGAACGCCGACGTCGACCATCCGTACGTCCGCGGCACCAGGAACCCGCCGTACGCGCCGACCGCCGAGATGATCCCGATCGCGGCGGCGGCCTGGCGTTTCATCGTCGCGGTGGCGGCGGCGTCGGCCGGGTCCACACCGTGCCGGAAGATCGCCGGGATCATCCGGTACGTCGAGCCGTTGCCGACCCCGGTCGCCAGGAACAGCACCATGAAGCAGGCCAGGAACAGCCCGAAGCTGCCCACCCGCAGCGCGCCCACCACACCGAGCACGCCGAGCCCCATCGCCAGGAAGCTGGCGGCGGTCACCACCCCACCGCCGACCCGGTCGGCGAGCCGGCCGCCGATCGGCCGCACCAGCGATCCGACCAGGGCGCCCAGGAACGCGTACGTCGTCACGTTCACCTCGGGGAACTGCCCCTTGATCAGCAGCGGGAAGGCGGCCGCGTAGCCGATGAACGAGCCGAACGTGCCAATGTAGAGGAACGACATCACCCAAGTGTGCAGGCGCTTCGCCGCCACGACACTGGAGCCGAAGTCGGTCCGGGCCACCGACAGGTTGTCCATGTAGCGCCAGGCCAGGAAGGCGGACAGCAGCGCGAGCGGCACCCACATCCAGCCGGCCCGGGCCAGGTGGATGCCGGCTCCGGCGGTCACGACCGCCGACACCACGAACGGTGCCTGCACCACCGCCACCCCGATGTTGCCGCCGGCCGCGTTCAGGCCGAGCGCCCAGCCCTTGTCCTTTTCGGGATAGAAGTACGAGATGTTCGTCATCGACGAGGCGAAGTTGCCGCCGCCGACGCCGGCCAGTGCCGCGACGAACAGCATCGTCCCGAACGACGTACCCGGGTCGGAGACCGCGAACGCCAGCGCGACGCACGGCACGACCAGGACCAGCGCGGACACGATCGTCCAGTTCCGGCCGCCGAACTTCGGCACCGCGAACGTGTACGGCAGCCGCAGCGTCGCCCCGACCAGGTTCGGGATCGCGACCAGCCAGAAGAGCTGGCTCTCGGTGAACGCGAACCCGACGCTGTTCAGGTTGACCGCGACGATGCTCCAGATCACCCAGACCGAGAAACCCAGGTGCTCGGCGAAGATCGACAGGACGAGGTTGCGGCGGGCGACCCGCCTGCCGGTCGACGCCCAGAATGCGGGATCTTCCGGCTCCCAGTGGTCGATCCACCGGCCGGTACGGCGGGACGGGGTGAGGTCGGTCGCGGCGGGGCGGACGGCTGTGGGGTTGGCCATGGCTGCTCCGTGGTCGACGACCCGGCCAGCGCCGGATCTGGTGACCGCGAAGCTTAGAACAGGCTGTTTCGGACTCCGCGCCTTCGCTGTGCGGAGCCCGTAACGCTTTCTTCACACGGTCGGCGGGGCGGGTGTGAGATCGGCCGAGGCCGGATTGTGCTCGTCTGTCGCCGGCCCGGAACCTAGGATGACCTGGCCAGCACCTCGCCGTACCGGTAACCGGCCATCCGCCGGCGGGCGGTAGCCTGCTGGCGCGGCACAGGCGCCCGTAGCTCAGCGGATAGAGCAGGAGACTTCTAATCTCAAGGCCGCAGGTTCGAATCCTGCCGGGCGCGCCCTCGTCTCGCGAGACGATCGGCCTCGATCGTCTGCGGTTCAGGCACTCGACACGCCGCACCAGGACTGTCTGAGCCGCAGACGATCACCACGACCTCAGAGCACCGAGAAGCCCACCGGGAGTCCGGAGCGGCCGGTGGCGGCGAGCAGCAGCGGACCGGCCAGCCCGTCGGGAGCGGCGAGGTCGGCGACGACGCGCAGCGCCTGGGCGGCGGCCGTCGGGGGCAACCCCGCCGGCAGGTCCAGTGCGGTGGCGAGGTCCGCCGTGTGGACGGTCAGCTCGAACGTACGGGTCGGCAGGTAGTCGCCGAGCCGCATGCCGCCGGCGATCGTGGTCACCGGTTCCGTACCGTCGCATGCCTCGACGAGCGGCAGCACCCGGGCGGCGATCTCCGCCACCGCGGCCGCCGGGTCGGCGCCGAGGGCGGCCCCGGCGTCCCGCCCCCGGGCCGCGGCGTCCGGGCCGGCGGCGGCGGTCCGGATGGCGCGGTAGTAGCCGGCGACGGAGGCGACCTCGACGGTCGCCGCCGGTCGGGCGAGGTACGACTCGACCGTCAGCAGGGAGCGGCTGGTGTGGCCGACGAGGGCGCGTACGTCCCACTCGCCCAGCCCGGGCCGGTCCCAGCGGTCGCCGACGAGGGCGGCGGTGCGGACGAAGCACTCCGCCGCGTCGGCGAACGCCCGACGCGACTCGTCCCACGGGTACGTCATGGCGTGAGGCTAGCGGTATCTGAACGGCCGCCAGGACCGCCCCGCGATCTCCGGTGGCCCGGTCAGCGTCGGTTTGATCGCGTGCCAGGTGGCCCGCCACTTCGCGGGTGGGCGGGCCAGGGTGGCGCACACCTCGCGCGCGAGTTCCTCGGGGCCACGGCCGCGTACGGGGATGTCGACGAAGATCTGGTAGTCGTCGTCGAGTCCGAGCGCGATCCGGAACGTGTCGTCGTCGCCGTAGGAATGGGCGACCCAGTCGGCTCTGAGCCCGTGGCCGAGCAGCCGTTCCCGGTCGATACCGGTCAGCACGAGACGTCCGGGCGGTCCGTGCCGGGGTCTCCCAGGAGTGGTCGGCGGCGACCCGGGCGAGTTCGGCGTCGTATCCGGTCGCCGCGAAGGTGACGGCCCGGTGCATGGGCACCTCCTTCGACCACTCCCAGTGCACCCGGTCGCCGTCGCGGGTGATGGTGACGTCGGCGGACGTCATCTCCGCGCCGTTCACGTGGACGAGCACCTGGAAGTCGCTGCCGGCCGGGCTCTGCGCCGGCCGCACCTCCAGCCGGAGCGAGTCGACTCCCGGCCGGCGGGTCGTCCCGCCGCCCGCCGCCACGGCGTAGCCGGTGGGAACAGCGCCCGGGCGGGGAATCCGGAGTTCGTCCAACGCCGTGCGGACGAGTTCGCGGATGTCCCACGAGGAGTCCCGCGCCGACGCGCCGGCGAGTTCGCGCAGCGCCGGTGAGTCCAGCCCGTCGACCAGCGCCCGGCAGGCGGCATCGATCATGTCCGCCGGGCCGTACCCGGAGTCGACGTCCCACCGCGTCGCTGCGTCGTACAGGCGTTGCTCGGCGGACTCACCGCTGTCGTCGACCACGTATCCCATCTTCCGCAACCGGCCTCCGGGCCGCACGCGGGTTGGGTGCCGGGCAGGTGTTGCTGTCGTGGCCCACAGCGAATTCGGCGTATCCACACTGAATTCGCTGTCAGCCACGACAGGCGTATGCCGCCCGGGCACCTCGGCCGCCCGGGCGCCTCGGACCTGGCCGAGCGGCCGCTCGCGGGAAGGAGACATCCATACATGCCCCGAAGAAGACGGTCTTGTAACGATTCGATCGTGAATGGCGGTCAGCGATCGGGTGAATCCCCTGTGTACCGGCCGTATGGCTGATGTTGCCAGATATGACGGGCGGCCTAGCGTCGGAGGACTCCCTGAAAGATCCACACCGGCGCGTGTGCCGCGCGCCGGGGCAGAAGGAGACGACAACTTGAGATTCCCTCCGACACCTACCGGCCGGGGCCGGCGCGGGCGGGTCGCCGGCGCACTGACCGCCGTACTGGCGGTGGCCCTGCTGCCGGCGCTGAGCCCGACCGGGGCGACCGCCGCGCCGCCGCCCGCCCCGACCGGGCCGTGGCACAAGGTGGACGGTGCGCCCGCCGCCGCCCGCGGCGGGCAGCCCGCCGACATCCAGGCCACGAAGCTGGCCGCGTACACCCTCGACCGCGACATGATCGCCGGCCAGCTCGAGCGGGCACCCGACGAGTCCGCCCGGGCCGCCACGCAGCAGGCGCCGCTGGTCCTGACCGTGCCCGCCCCCGACGGCAAGCTGCAGCGGTTCGAGGTCGTCGACTCGCCGGTCATGGAAGAGGGGCTGGCGGCCAAGCACCCGGACATCAAGACGTACGCCGGTAAGGGTCTCGACGACGCGACGGCGACGATCCGCGCCGACCTGACGCCGCTCGGCTTCCACGCGTCGGTCCGCTCGTCGGACGGCCCGTGGTACGTCGACCCGTACTTCCGGGACCAGAGCGTCTACGCCAGCTACTACGCCCACGACCTGGTCAACACCAAGGGCCCGCTGGTCGAGCGCGAGGACGTCGGGCACATGCACCACGACCTCGAGGACGAGATCACCGGGCTCCAGCAGGACTCCGAGGTCGGGCCGAAGGTGAAGCTGCGCACCTACCGGCTGGCCCTGGTCACCGACCCGTCGTACGCGAACTACTTCGGCGCGGACAACGTGACCGCCGCCAAGGTGACGCTGATCAACCGGGTGACCCAGATCTACGAGGACGAGACCGCGATCCGGCTCGTGCTGATCAACGACACCGACAAGACGAACCTGAACACGGTCGAGATGGCCGCCGGCCCGAACGGGCCGTGTGGCGCCTCGCCGTGCTACACCGAGGCGCAGCTGACCGGCTGCACCGGCGGCACGCTGAACCGCAACCGGATCGTCCTCGGCCAGCTCGTCGGCGCCAGCAACTACGACGTCGGGCACATCGGCTTCGGCCTGCCCGGTGGCGGCGTCGCCGGCCTCGGCGTGGTCGGCGGCGACGGCAAGGCCCGTGGCTGCACCGGCCTGCCGAACCCGATCGGCGACTACTTCGCGGTCGACTACGTGGCGCACGAGATCGGCCACCAGTTCGCCGGTAACCACACCTTCAACGGCACCCAGTGGAACTGCTCCGGTGGCAACCGCAGCGCCACGAACTCGTACGAGCCGGGCAGCGGTTCGTCGATCATGGCGTACGCCGGCATCTGCCAGCAGGACAACCTGCAGCCGCACAGCGACCCGTACTGGTCGCAGCGCACCTTCTTCGAGATCACCACGTTCATCAACTCGGCCCGGCCGGCGATCAACGAGGTGCAGACGGTCTCGCTGCGGGACTTCGACACCGACGGTGACTCGTTCAGCATCCGCTACCGCAACCAGCTCTCGGCGCCGATCGTGCGCGGCACCAACTACACGACCGCCGGCATCAAGGCCGCGATCGAGGGCATCGCCAGCTGGCCGGCCGGCGCCACCGTCACCGTCGCGGCGTTCGGCGGCAGCGGCGCGCTCAACGACTACGGCTTCCAGGTCACCTTCAACGGCGGTCCGCTGGCGCAGACCAACGTGACGTCGCTGACCCTGGGCAACCTCAACGGGGTCACCGGCTTCGTCGGTGAGACCGCCAAGGGCGGCCCGGTCGACAACGGCGGCTGGAAGATCGAGGAGACCGCCAACCACGCCCCGGTCGTCACCGTGCCGGAGACGTACACGATCCCGGTCCGGACGCCGTTCGCCCTGACCGGCAGCGCGACCGACGCCGACGGCGACGCCCTCACCTACCTGTGGGAGCAGAACGACCGCGGCGGCATCAGCGGTGGCAGCAGCGCCGGCACCGGCCTGGTCGACAACGTCAAGACCAACGGCCCGCTGTTCCGGGTCTTCGGCGAGGCGGCCATCGTCAGCGACTCCGACACCCAGCAGTACCACTCGCCGGGGCTGAACGCGGTCGGCAACAACCCGACCCGGGTCTTCCCCGACGTCAAGCAGATCCTGATCAACAACACCAACGCCAAGACCGGCGCCTGCCCGGCCGCGCCGGCACCGCCGGCCAGCGGCAGCGCGTCCAACGTGCCGGCGGCACTGGTGGACTGCTACTCGGAGTTCCTGCCGACCGCGGACTGGGTCGGCTACGACAACGACCGGACGATGCACTTCAAGCTCACCGCCCGGGACACCCGGCCGGGTGGCGGCGGCGTCGGCAGCGCGCAGACCGCGCTGGTGCTCGCCCCGGAGGCCGGACCGTTCCTGGTCACCTCGCAGGTGACCCCGTCGTTCCTGCTCGGCGGCTCGACCCAGACGATCACCTGGGACGTAGCCAACACCAACGTCGCCCCGGTCAACGCGACCAACGTGAAGATCTCGCTGTCGGTCGACGGCGCGAAGACCTTCCCGTACGTGCTGGCGGAGTCGACGGCCAACAACGGCAGCGCGACCGTGACGCTGCCGAACATCACCACGACCACCGCCCGGATCAAGATCGAGGCGATCGGCAACGTCTTCTTCGACCTCAACGACGCGGACATCCGCATCGACCAGGTCCAGGGGGCGGAGGTCACCTACACCGGCGACACGCTGGCGTACGCGACCGACGGGGCCGGCTCGGCCCAGGTGATGCTCCAGGCGAAGGTGACCGGCGAGTCCGGTGACGTCCGTGGTACGCCCGCCACCTTCAAGGCGGGCGACACCACGCTGTGCAGCACCGAGGTCAAGCTCGTGGCGTCCGACGTGACCGGCGGCTCCGCCGGCTGCGTGGCCACGCTGCCGATCGGCACGACCGAGGTGACCGCGGTGGTCGCCGGCCGCTACAACGGCACCGCCACCGGCACCGTCAAGGTCGTGGCCCCGAGCGGGGTCCTCTTCAGCGGCACGGGCTACGTCAAGGGCGGCCGTACGGCCGGCGCCTACCCGCTCGACGACGACCACCGGATCGAGCTGAACCTGGACGCCAAGTTCAACAACACCAGCGGCAAGCTGGTCGGCAAGGTCCTGGTCGGCTACCGCTCGGGTGACAAGCGGTACAAGTTCCAGGGCTCCGAGCTGCTGTCCTACGGCGCGGAGAAGGGGCGGACCTCCCGGGTCGCGCAGGCACGCTACAACGTGTCGCTGTTCGACCTGTCCACCCCGCAGAACCCGGTCGAGGTCGCGACCGGGCTGACCCTGCGGGTCAGCGCGACCGACAACGGCGGTCCCGGCCGCCGCGACACCGTGTCGATCACGGTGTGGGACGGGGAGCGCCTGCTGTTCTCGTCCGACTGGAACGGCACGGTGAGCGAGGAGATCAACCTGACCGCCTCCGGCGGTGACCTCGTCATCAGCTGAGCTGTCGGCAGGGTGGGGGCGCCGGACTCCGGTCCGGCGCCCCCTTCCATGTCCACAATCGGCATCATGTGATCGACCGGTGGCGCCGCGCATCCGGGCGTCTTTACGATCTACGCCATGAGCGACTGGGTCTGGATCGTCGGCGGTGCCGCGGTGGTTCTGGCCGCCACGGTGGTCACGGTGTTGGCCGTACGCCGCCGCAGGGCCCGCAACGCCGACCCGCTCGCGGCCGCCCGCCGCGCCATCCGGCAGAGTTCACGCGACCAGCGGCGTCGCGGCGGCCGGACCACGATCCGTGGCCAGGGACAGGGAGCCCGAAGCGATTCCTACGCCGGTTTGCGGGCCCGGACCGCGAACGTGGTCGGGCAGGGGGCGCCGCCCTCGGCGAACCGTTCGAGCACCAGCCCGGCGTCGAGGAACGCGTGCAGCAGTTCGGGCAGCGGCCGGTGCATGGCGCCCACCTTGTCGCGGACGCCCTGGTCGGTCCAGGACTCATGGGTCCAGTACGTGTCCAGGTAACCGGGCCTGATGACGACGGCGGCACTGTCGGCGCGGTCGGCGAACCCGCCACAGAACGCCGGGTGTACTCCGATGTGGACGAGCACGCCGCCGGGCCGCAGGATCCGGGCCGCCTCGCGTACGACGTCGGGGTAGTCGGGCATGTCGGTGTGCACCATCACCGCGACCGCGGCGGGTACGGCGTCGTCACGTACCGGGATCCGTCGCGCGTCGGCCCGGGCGATCGGCAACCGGCCCCGGGCGTGGCGCAGCATGCCGGCGGAGAGGTCCACGCCGAACGGGATCCAGCCCAGTTCGCGGATCTGCCCGGCGTGGGTGCCGGTGCCGCAGCCGATCTCCAGGCACCGGCCGGTGCCGGGCCCCAACAGGCCGGCGAGAAGGCGCCGGACGCCGATCGGGTCGGAATCACCCTGTTCGCCCAGGAACTCGGTCTCGTACCAGTCCGCTATCCCGTCGTATGCCGCCAGCCGCGCCATGCGATCCTCCCCGGGTTCGCGCGCGGCGGTCCGCCGCGCAGATCCATTGGCTCCCACGCGGGCCGTTCCCGCCGACCTGTTCGCGGTCAGCGCAAGTCCTTCCGGCGCCCAAGATCCCGGTGATCAGGGAGCTGGAGCCTGGACGCGCCGACGACACGCGCGACTTGATCCCTGATCACGCGGATCTTGGGGCACGGGACCTGGGGCAGGGGATCTTGGGCACGAAATCAGGAGGCAAACGGGCTTGCTGTCGTGGCAACCTGGGGTGATGGACGACAACCTGGACAGCGTGCTCGCCGCGGTCGGCCCCCGCCTGCGCACGCTCCGCCGGCAGCGGGAGATCACCCTGGCCAACCTGGCCGCGACGACCGGAATCTCGGTGTCGACCCTGTCCCGGCTGGAATCCGGCCAGCGCCGCCCCACCCTCGAACTGCTCCTGCCGCTCGCCCGGGCGTACGGCGTGCAGATCGACGAACTCGTCGGCGCGCCACCGACCGGCGACCCCCGGGTCCACCTGCGCCCGGTCACCCGCAACGGGATGACGATGATCCCGCTGACCCGGCGTGCCGGCGGGGTGCAGGCGTACAAGCTGCTCATTCCGGCCCGCCCGGACCCCGACCCGCAGACCCACGAGGGCTACGAGTGGATGTACGTGCTGAACGGCCGGTTGCGGCTGGTCCTCGGCGACAAGGATCTTGTGCTCAGCGAGGGCGAGGCCGCCGAGTTCGACACCCGGGTGCCGCACTGGTTCGGCAGCGCGGAACCCGGCCCCGTCGAGGTGCTCAGCCTCTTCGGCCGGCAGGGCGAACGCGCACACCTGCGGGCGAAGTCGGTCCACTGACCCGCCCGGGCCGTCCCCCGACCAGCCGGACCGCCGTCACCCTCACCGGCCCGGGTCGACCCCGGCACCGACGCCGGGGTGCCCTTCGCTGGCGGCGAGGATCTTCTTGCGCCGCCGGGCCGGCAGCCGGTCGACGTACGCGAGGCCGTCGAGGTGGTCGACCTCGTGCTGGAAACAGCGGGCGAGCGTACCGGTGCCGTCGAGGCGGATCGGCGCCCCGTGCCGGTCGAATCCGGTGACCGAGGCGGTCGCGGCCCGGGCCAGGTCGGCCCGCTCCCCCGGTACGGACAGACAGCCCTCGGAGTCGAGCACGAGTTCCCGCTGGTCGGGCAGGTGCAGCACGGGATTGACCACGTGGGCGACGGTGTGGACGCCGGTGGCGTCGGGGCAGTCGACGACGAAGATCCGGGCGTCGACGCCGATCTGGTTGGCCGCCAGGCCCACCCCTTCGGCGGCGTACATGCTGGCGAACATGTCGTCGATCAGCGCCGCGAGGGCGTCGTCGAACTCGGTGACCGGCGCGCAACGCCGGTGCAGGACCGGGTCGCCGTAGCGGGTGATCGGCCTCGGGGTACCGGAACGCGTCTCCACGGTTGCCTATCGTATGCAGTTGCGAGCCAGTCGCAGTAGGCGACGTAGGCCGGTGGCCGGCGGGAGCCGCCACGGTCGCCGTACCCTGGTCCGGGTGACTACGGTGCGGGACAGGATCGAGGCGGTGGTCCGCGGCGGCGTGGGCTACGAGGCCGGGCTGGACGCGTTGACCGTCGCCCCGGCCGCCGAGGTCGACCCGATACTCGTCGACGTCCTGCACGACGCGTTCGCGCGGCTGTGGCGGGGCGGCTGGCAGCCGGTCGAACTGCACCGGGTCGTGGCCCGCAACGGCACCGTGACGCACGCCCACCTGGTGACCGACGCGGTCGCCGCCCATCTTCGCCGGTTCCCGCGCGAGAGCGTCGACGAGCGGTGGCTGAGCCAGGCCGACGCGCTGGGCGCGCACGTCTGGTGGCGGGACTCCGGCGGCTACCTCGGCGACCTGGCCGGCCGGTGGAAGCTCGACCGGGTGGCCGTACTCGATCTGGTGTTGACCCTGCTCGGCATCCTGGCCGAACTGCCGCCGATCGAGGTCCTGATCCCGCCGCCCGGCACCGCCGCCCGGACCGCCGGCCCGCGCGGCCGGGTCGACCACCGGCTGCTGGACCGGGTACGCGCCCTGCTGGCCAAGGCGGAGTCGACCGCCTATCCGGCCGAGGCGGAGGCGTACACGGCCAAGGCCCAGGAACTGATCGCCCGGCACAGCCTGGACGAGGCGCTGTCGGCGGCGCGGGACGACACCGCGACGGTGGTGCCGTTCGCGCGGCGGATCGGCGTCGACCACCCGTACGAGAGCGAGAAGGCGTCGCTGCTGGACGCGGTGGCCCGGGCCAACCGCTGCCACCTGGTGTGGTCACCGGAGTTCGGGTTCGCGACCGTCTTCGGCTTCGACGCCGACATCGACGCGGTCGACCTGCTCCACGCGTCGCTGCTGGTCCAGGCGCACCGGGCGATGGCGCGGGCCGAGCCGCCGGGCGGCAAGGCCGGCCGGGCCCGGCTCAAGGCGTTCCGGCAGTCGTTCCTGGTCGCGTTCGCGGTTCGGATCGGCGAGCGGCTGGCCGGTGCCGCGAAGGCGGCGCTGGAGGAGGCGATCCGGCCCACCGGCCCCGTCGCGGAGCCCGGTCCCGTGGCGGCGACCGACCTGCTGCCGGTGCTCGCCGCCCGTGACGAGCAGGTGCGGGAGACGATGGACCGGGTCTTCCCGCGTACGGTCCGGGCCCGGGGCAGCCGGGTCGACAGCCGGGAGGGCTGGGAGTCCGGCCGCGCCGCCGCCGACCGGGCCGACCTCGGCACGGGCGGCTGACCGGCCGCCTGTCCCGGCGCAGTGAACCGCCCGGGGGCGGCGGGATCGTCGGGTGGTGCTCAGTCCCGCAGCGCGGCGGCGAGGAGGTCCCGGGTCGCCGCGTCGAAGGCGACCAACCGGACCTGCTCGACCTCGGTGGCGGTTTCCCGGATCGTCGCCACGGCGATCCGGGCCGCCCGGTCCGGTGGGAAGCCGTAGACGCCGGTGGCGATCGCGGGAAAGGCCACGCTGCGGGCGCCGATCTCGTCGGCCACCGCGAGACCGCGCCGGTAGCAGGAGGCCAGCAGCTCCGCCTCGCCGTGGTCGCCGCCCTCCCAGACCGGCCCGACGGTGTGGATGACGTGCCGGATCCGCGGCCCGAGGTCGAACGCGGACGTGGCGACGGCCTCGCCGGGCAGGCACGGGGCGAGGGCGGCACCGGCCTCGGCGAGCCGGGGCCCGGCCGCCCGGTGGATCGCGCCGTCGACACCGCCACCGCCGAGCAGCGACTCGTTGGCGGCCGTCACGACCGCGTCCACGTCCTCCTCGGTGATGTCACCGCGCACCACTTCGATCCTGGTCATGGCGCCGATGATGGCACGGTTCCCGCCCGCTCGCGGATGCCGCGTTCATGACACCGCCTGGCCGGTAACGGTTCGCGGTGGTGCGGCCGGGCGCAGTAGGACGACGCCGTCGAGGACGCGGCGGCTGGCCGGGACCGGCGGGCCGGGCGGTCGGCCCGTCGGCCGCGCGGCCGGACGCCGTGCCGGCAGCAGCCGGTAGTCGGCGACCGCCCAGCCGGCCCGCTCGACGGTGTCCATCGACTCCAGACCGTGGAGGGCGAGGCCGGCCCGGGCCCGGCCGGCGACCGCCGCCATTGCCCGCGCCGAGTCGGCCGACACCACGTCGGCCAGCCAGCCGGTCACCGCCGGCAGGCCGCGGAGCGTGGCGGCGAGCCCGGCCAGCTCGGCCGGCGGCAGGTAGACCAGCAGCCCTTCGGTCACCAGGACGGCCGGACCGTCGACGCCCAGCGCCGGCAGCCCGCGTACGTCGCCGGGAATCCGGCGCACCGGGCAGCTCGGTTCCGCCCCGCCGAGTACGGTCGCCTTGCGGGCCAGGATCTCGGGCGCGTCGACCTCGACGTACTCCCGGCAGGCGGAGAGATCCAGCCGATACGGCCGGGTGCAGAGCCCGGCGCCGAGGTTGACCACGGTGGCGCCCGGGTGGCGCCGTACCTCGTCCAGCAGCAGCCCGTCGATGAGCGTGGTCCGGTGCACGACCTCGTCGCGGCCGGCGGCGAGCAGGGCCCGCCCGGCCGCGTCGAGGGAGTCCAGGAACCGTTCGGCGTACGGGTCGGTGAGCCGGGGTGCGGGCTGACGGGTCTCCTCGGCCCGGCACGCCGCGGCGACAAGGGCGGTCGCCTGGATCTCTCCGGCTACTCCCACCGCGTCATTTCCCTTCCCACCGCGTCATTCCCAGCGGAAGAGCCAGGCCGACACCGCCGCGCAGACGGCCAGCGTGCCGGCGAGCACACCGATGCCCAGGCCGAGGGAGTCGCCGCCCCGGTCGAGCCAGGCCCACTTCAGCGCGTCGATGGCGTACGTCAGCGGTAGCGCGTCGGCGATCCGCTGCATCCCGTCGGGCATGATCTCCAGCGGCACGGTGGCCCCGGTCAGGAAGATCATCGGGAAGTAGACGATGTTGGCGATGACGATCGCGGTCTGCTCGCTGGGGGCGAGGGAGGCGATGACCATGCCGATGCCGAACATGGCGGCCGCCGCCAGCAGCGCGATCCCGACGAACGCGGCCAGGTGGGCGGGCGGGTTGAGGTCGTACGCGAGCATGCCGACGACGATGAGCAGGACCGTGCCGACGGCGCAGATCGCGACGTTGATCAGCACCTGGGCGGTCAGGAACTGGCCAGGCCGGGCCGGGGTGGCGCGCAGCCGGCGCAGGAAGCCGCGGGAGCGGTACTCCACCATGCCGAGCGGGAAGCTCATCAGCCCGGCGACCGCGACGACGAGCCCGACGTACGCCGGCACCGAGACGTCGACGGTGCCGAGCCCGTCGAACTGCTCGCTGGGGTCGTTGCCGTAGATGCCGCCGAAGATGGCCAGCACCATGACCGGGAAGGCGAGGCCGAAGAAGAGCGGCGGGAAGTTGCGCAGCATGCGCTTGGTCTCGAAGGCGAGCACGTTAGTGAACATGGGTCTGCTCTTCCGACAGGGTGAGGTAGACGTCTTCCAGCGAGGCGGCCAGCGGCCGGGCGGCGATGCCCCGGTCGGCGAGCACCCCGTCGACACGCTCGCGGGAGCCGGCGTCCTCCGCCCGTACGAGCAGCCGGTTGCCGGCCGGGGTGACGCTGACCCCGGCCAGGGCGGTGAGTTCGGCGCGCAGGGCGGTGTCGGCGGCGACGCCTTCGAGCATCAACCGGTCGCCGCCGCCGGCGTGCTCGCGGACCAGTTCGGCCGGCGAGCCCGTCGCGACGAAGCGACCCTTGACCAGGATGCCGACCCGGTCACAGAGGTATTCGATCTCCTCCATGTGGTGCGAGGTCAGCAGGATGGTCAGCCCGTCGTTGTTGCGCCGCCGCAGTTCCTCCCAGATGACCCGGCGGGCGGCCGGGTCGAGGCCGGTGGTCAGCTCGTCGAGGAAGACCACGTCGGGGCGGCCGAGCAGGGCCAGCGCGAGCGACAGCCGCTGCTGCTGGCCGCCGGAGAGCTTGGCGACCTGCTTCTTGCGGTGGCTGGTCAGACCGAACTGTTCGAGCAGCTCGGGATAGCCGGCCCCGTCCGGATAGAAGCCCGCGAACAGCCGGCACACGTCGTCGACCGACGCCCGGGGCGGGTACGCGGAGTGCTGGAGCTGCACCCCGGCGATCCGGGCCATCCGGTCGCGGTCGACGCGCGGGTCGATGCCGCCGACCCGGATCTCGCCGGCGTCGGGGCGGCGCAGCCCTTCGAGGCATTCGAGCAGGGTGGTCTTGCCGGCGCCGTTGGGGCCGATCACCCCGACGATCTCTCCTTTGTCGACGGTCAGGTCGACCCGGTCGACCGCCACCACCTCGCCGTAGCGGACGGTGACGCCTCTGGCCTCGATCACCCGGGCCTCCTCATCTGTGGCGGGCCGGCCGGGACGGTGGCCCGCTGGGCGCTGGTGTTGGTGTAGTAACCGGCGAACGAGGCGTGCACGAGCAGGGCCGGCAGCACGCTCGCCTCCACGATGGTCAGCAGCCCGCACACCAGCGACAGCACGACGCTGGACACGGCGAGCACGAAGGCCTGGAGGCGCTGCTCGGTCAGCAGCACCTGGGCGGTGGTGAAGATCAGGCCGCTCACCACGACCGCCAGCCAGGCCGGAGCACCGGCGACGAGCAGCCCGGCGAGCAGCACACCACGGAAGACGAACTCCTCCACGGCCGCGCTGATCATCGGCACGCTCCACCGCCAACGGCGGGGCAGGACCAGGATCTCCTGCACCCAGCGGACCCCGGACACCGCTCCCGGTACGTCGACGCGGGGCGCGAAGGCGTAGAGCAGCGACATGGCGAACGAGGTGAGCGCGCTCGCCCCGACGACCGCGAGCAGGGTACGCCCGATGCCCGCCCAGCCGACGTCCCAGCTCAGTACGCCCACCACGTCGACGTCGCCGAGCCGGGCCAGCGCCGCCGCGGCGAGCAGGCCGAGGGCGAGGTAGATGACGGTGCCCAGGATCGGGAAGACGTACTTCGCGGGCAGGTTGGTGCGGGAGGCGACCGCGAGCCGGATCCGCTGACGGCGGCGCGGGTCGGCGAACGGCAGCCGGTAGAGCGCCAGCCAGGCCGCGGTCACGACGACCGACAGCCCGGCGAACAGCCAGACCTGCCCGGTCACGGGCGACTCCAGCGTGGCAGCAGCACGAGCACCACCAGGTTCTGCACGACGTGGGCGATCAGTGGTACGAGCAGACTATGTCCACTCAGGATGAAAAGCGCGCCGAGCCAGAGCCCGGTGAGGGTCTTCTGGGCCACGGTCAGCCAGCCGTAGTAGAGGTGGTTGAGGCCGTACACGAGCGCGGTCAGACCGACCGCGATTGGGCTGAGCAGGCCGAACGGGTCGAGCAGCAGGCCGAGGGCGACGCTGCGGAAGAGGATCTCCTCGGCGACGGCGATCCCGAGGGCGGCCAGCACCCGCAGCGGGCCGAGCCCGACCCGCTCGTGCACCCCGATGCCGCCGACCCGCTGCCGCCGGGCCAGCAGCACCCCGGCACCGAGCAGGTATTCCAGGAACGGGGCGGCCAGCCCGAGGACGACCGCGACGACGTACCAGAGGGGGTTTCCGGTGGTGAGGACGACCAGGCCGGCCGGTGCCACCGCCACCGCGAGGGCGGCGACGGCGAGCAGCGCGACGGCGAAGCCGGCCTCGGGCGGGAACCGGCGGGCGGCGACCGGTACGCCCGGCCGGGCCGGCCCGCCGGCCCCGGTCAGCAGCAGCCGGAACGCCTGACCGGGGAACGCCACACTGACCAGCACCAGCAGGCTAAGGGAGAGGATGGGGGTGCTCATTGGTCACTCCGCCGTAGCTGAGCATCCGTGGATGGGCCTTGGGCGGCATTCCGGGCAGGCACATGCTGAGCAGTTCCGGGATGAGGACCCGGACCACCTTCCAGTTGGTCTCGGCCAGTTCCGGCGGGGTGATGTCGAGGTAGCAGGCCCACTCGCTGACCCCGCCGACCATTTTGATCAGCGCGGTCAGGGTCTCCTCGTGGTCGCCGAGCGCCGGGATCTCGCTGAGCTTCACCGAGGTGCCGGAGAACCGCCCCGCGACGATCTCCCGCTTGCGCCGGGCGTCCTGCGGGCTGGCGTAGAACAGGACGTTGGTGTCCAGGTCGAGGTAGGGCGAGGTGTTGACGGCCGCGTGCACCGAGGTGGTGTCGAAGATGGCCGAGTACATGCCGAGGCCGGTGATCGCGGCGCTCTCCATCGTGCCGCGCAGGACCGCCGAGCGCGGGTCGCCGTCGCCCTGCACGCCGAAGCTGATCAGCGGCAGCGCGTCGGTCTTGCGGTCGAGGAAGACCCCGACGGTCGGCAGCGGCAGCTCGGGCCGGGTCAGGTAGCCGGCCTTGATCCGGTATTCGGAGTCCGGGCCGAGCTTCATGCTGGCCAGCACCCGCAGGACGTCCTCGTCGTCGATGACCACCGACGGCGCGGGGGTCGGCGTGTACCAGTTCAGGATGAACGAGTCGATCTGGACGGCCTCGATCAGCGCGTTGCGCAGCGCCCGGTCGAGGCTGACGTGGGCCGCGGTGCCGGTGGAGAACGACGGGGTGAAGAGCAGGTCGCCGTGCTCCTCGCTGGCGGTGAAGCCGAGGAAGAACAGTTGGGCGGGAACCCAGACGTCCTCGCCGGGGCGGACCAGCGACGGGCAGCGTACCCAGGCGATCTTGTCGTCCTCGGTCGGCGGGCGGCCGGTGTAGCGGTGCAGCCGCTTGCTCAGCGCCTCCTGCTGCGCCGGGTCGAGGATGCCGAGCAGGTCCAGGGGCATACAGGCCCCCTCCTGGCTCAGCTCGCGCCGGGTGGCGTAGCGGAACTCCTGGTCGAACATGCGGATGGCGGTCATCGCGCCGTACCGCTCGACGCTCTCCCCCATCAGCTTGATCAGGGCTTCCTCGTTGTAGAGCCCGTATCCGCTGAGGTGGTACTGCACCTGGAGGTGCGGGTCGTTCATGATCGAGCGGTGGTAGTGCGGCATCGTCGCCGTCATCGCCCGCATCTGCGGCTCGCCGGGGATGTCGGCGACCGAGACGAGGAAGCCGGGCATGATGCCGGTCTGGTTGCCGCCCAGGTGCCGGTAGCGCCGCAGCAGGTGCGGCATCGGCGGGTAGTGCGTCAGTCCGGTCACCGCAGCACCTCGGCGACGATCCGGTCGACGGCGGCCCGACTGTTGAAGTTGATCTCCTTGAGCCGCTGCCGGGAGACCTTGCCGCAGGCCGGGCAGTTCGGCATCCGCAGCAGGTCCTGGGCCTGGATCTCCCAGGTCGGCAGGTGGATGCTCAGTGCCCGGCCGGAGAACCGCGACGAGCCGACGGCGGCATGCAGGTAGCCCTCGGTCAGCGCCATCACGGTCAGCATGCTCATCATCGGCGCGTCGGTCGGCCGTTCCACCTGGGCGCCCATCGGCGAGCGGGCGAAGTCGTGGTAGGTCACGTGGTCTTCGAGGCGGGCCAGGGCCCGCTGCTCGAAGCACTCGAAGCAGCCGGTGTGCGGCGACCTGACACCGACGACCGAGATGAACGGCCCGTCGATGAACGCGCTGACCCACGGCACGTCGGTGTATTCCAGCAGCCGGTTGAGGTTGCGCAGCAGCGGCAACGACGGCCGCTGGAAGCAGCTCACCACGGCGGCCGCCGCGGTGACCGCCGGCCGTAGTTCGGCGATGCCGCGCTCGGTGGCCAGGCCGTCGATCCGCGAGGTGAGGTCGGCGGCGCCGAGCCGGTCGAGCAGGTCCGCGTCGGCGACGGTCAGCCGCAGCCGCATGCCCTCGGCGAGTTGCCGGGCCTGGGTGGCGGACGCCCCGCAGTCGGTCAGGAAGAGCACCTCGCCCTCCGGCGCCCCGCCCCCCGTCGGGTACGGCGTGACCAGCCGACCGAGCAGCGCCGCGGTGACCGCGTCCTGGATCGCCCCCTGGCTCTCGTCGACCAGCATCCCGGCCTGGGCGAGGTCGGCGAAGAGGCGCTCGATGTTGGCCCGCTCGATCGGCAGCAACTCCGGGTCGAGGTGGTCGGCCACCTCGACGGCGCCGGTACGCAGTGCCCGCAGTGCCCCGCGTACGGACCGGGCCACGGCCGGGGACTCGGCGCTCACGTCGACGACGGCCTCCTCGAAGTTCCACACCCCGGTGCGGATCCGCATCCGCCCGGTGCCGTCCTCGATCAGCCGTGCGGTGCTGGCCAGCACATACGACACCGGTCTACTCCCCCTGTCCGACTACGGTGAGGTGGACGACGTGGCGGGTGTGCCCGTCCAGCCCCAGCGCCTGTTCGATGGTCTGCTTGTCGTAGCTGCCCTGGTCGCTGCCGGCCAGCGCGAGCGCGGTCCGGGCCAGGTGCAGGTTCTGCAGGATCGCGCCGACCTCGATGAGCCCGAACACCACGCCGCCGTCGCCGTACTTGCGGGAGTTGTGGTAGAGGTTGTAGGTAAAGGTCAGCACGAATCCGGACTTGTTGACGTCCAGGTCGGGCGAAGACAGGATCGCGTTCGCACTCTCGTCCGCCACCCGGGCCAGCGCGTGCGCGTACGGCTGGTATTCGTAGACCCCGGCGGTCAGTCCGGTCACGTTGAAGACGTGCACGAAGATCGACACCGGGTAGAGGCCACCCCCGGAGGGCGCGTTGCGTAGCTTGATCACGCCGTGCGGGTCGGCCGGATTGCCGTACGGCAGTTCGCCGGAGTTGCCCTGGCAGTGGAACAGCATCGTCGACAGGTCGGCCAGGCTGACCGGCTTGCCGCTGAACTCGCGGGTGCTGCGGCGCATGGTGACCGTCGCGGTCAGGCCGGTCTTGAGCGTCTTCGGCTTCGGCAGCCCGATCGAGTCGCGCAGATCCTCCTCCAGGTCGGCGTGACACGAGGAAAGGATGGCGTCGGGCTCGTAGAACCGCCCGATGCCCAACTGGAATCCGAGACGCGCGTTGTCGGTGCGGTAGTTCAACAGCAGTTGCTCACCGGCGAAGTCGTCGTCGCCCACCGCCCACCGGCCGCGCACCACCACGTCGGGCGGGTTGACGACGGTCGAGGAGGAGTACATGGAGACGATCGTGTGCTGCATGGCGAAGCCGCCGGTCTGGCGAAGGTAGTCGTGGCGCGACAGCGCCTCCTCGACTTCCTCTTTGGTTCTCTCGTACGGCATGTGGGTTTTCTCCGGCCCTTTCCAGGGAAACGGTGGCGTCGCAGGACGCGCCGCCACCGGATCACACGTGCGGTACTACCAGGAGCAGCAGCTGGAGCAGCAGCAGTTGCCGCCACCGCAGGTCGTGGAGGCACCGGGGGCGACCGTGACGGTCAGACCGCCGGTCGCGGTGGTCGATACCTGGCCGGAGAAGCTCAGCATGGACGGGGTCTCCCTTCTGGACGGTTACTTGCGGGCACTAGCCGGAGCTGCGGCTTCCGGGACTACCAGGAGCAGCAGCTCGTGCAGCAGCAGTTGCCACCGCCGCACGTCGTGGAGGCACCGGGGGCGACCGTGACGGTCAGACCGCCGGTCGCGGTGGTCGATACCTGGCCGGAGAAGCTCAGCATGAGCGCACACCTTCCCTCGCGGGCACGGACGCCCGGACAACCCAAACGCTCATCGGCGTCGATTGAGAGCTGACCGTAACAGAGCCCTGTTCACGAAAAAAGATCGAATGTTACGAGTGTCAACATGCTCGGTGAACATCGTTACCGCCACCATCGCCACCAGTCGGTCTAGATCGGACAAACGACCCAACGGCCGAAATCCGCAGCCCAGCCGGCCCGCCGACAGGAGCACTTTCATCGTTGACCGATCTGCATATGTAATGAAATCGATAGCTGATCTTGGAATCTCTCGTATGCGGCGGCCGTTCGGGGCGCCAAACCCGATCGCGGTCCGGGCGACGGCGAGACTACCCTCGGCCGCGTGCTGATCAGGGAGTTCGTCGAAGCCGACTGGGCGCGGGTGGGGCCGATCATCGAGGAGGTCGTCCGCGCCGCGGACACCTTCACCTACGACCCGGCGATGACCGCCGAGCAGGCATACCGGGTCTGGATCGAGGACCCGCCCGGACAGACGGTCGTCGCGGTCGACGGCGACCGGGTGGTGGGCACCGCGAAGATGGGCACCAACCGGCCCGGACCGGGCTCGCACGTGGCGACCGCGAGTTTCATGGTCGCCGCCGGGGCGCGCGGCCGGGGTGTGGGCGGCGCGCTGTGCCGGTACGCGCTGGACTGGGCCCGCGACCGGGGCTACGCCGGGATGCAGTTCAACGCGGTGGCCGAGTCGAACCACCGGGCGGTCGAACTCTACCGCCGGCACGGGTTCGAGGTGGTCGGCACGGTTCCGGGCGCCTTCGCCCACCCGCGCCTCGGCCGGGTCGGCCTGCACGTCATGTACTGCCGGTTCTGAGCCGCATGTACTGCCAGTTCTGAGCCGCCCGGCCCGCCGCAGACGGGCCGGGCGGGTGCGACCCCAAGATACGATCTTGGAATGCCGAAGCTCAGCGGCCGCGTCACCGTCGACGCCGTCGACCTGCGCCCCTACCTGGCGGCGCTGCCCGCCCTGCTGACCGGCTGGCGGGCCCTGCGTTTCGACGACGGCGTCGCGATCCACCCACGCACCGGGGAGCCGCACGCCGGGCTCGCGGTGGTGCGGGGTTCGCACCCGTACCCCGGCACCGTCTACCGGCTGCTCGTGCCCGAGGAACAGACCGGCCGGCCCGGTCACGACCGGGGCACGGCCGTGAAGTACCGGCCGGTCCGGCTGGAGTTGCTCGCCGACGAGCACCACCGGGCCGCGTTCGCCGTACGCGACGAGGCCGGCGCCGCCGACGTACGGGTGACGGTCGAACGGCCGGACCGCCCCGGGCCGGTCGAGGTCGTGGCCGAGATTCGCGACCCGTCCGGCGGCAACCGGTTCACCCGTGGGGCGGCCCTGCTCCGGGTCCGGCTGGCGACCGACCGGCTGCCGCCGCACGGTGGACAGGAGCCGCAGTTGGTGGCCACCGTCGAGCATCCGCGCGGGCGCGGCCGGGCCGACCTGCGCGTCACCGGCGGCCGATCGTGGACGGTCGCCGGTTCGGTCACCGCCGGTGGCCGGGGGCTGATGCGGCCGGCGGTGGGTCTGCTGTGGGTGTTCCTGCGCCGACCGGCCCGCCGCCGGCTCGACGCGTTCCTCGCCGCGCTGCCCGGACAGGTCGCCGAGGCGCACGGCGGGTCGGTGGCCCGTTGGGGGCCGCACCCCGACCCGGAACGGATCGCCGCCGACCTGCTCGCCGGAGTGCTCGACGAGTTGCCGACCGTGGTGCCGGCCGGGGCCGGGCGCGCCGGTCCGGTGGACCCGGCGGCCGGCTCCGCCGTCCCGGACCGGACCCCACCGATCGGCTAGCGTCGGCCGGATGACCCTCTCCCACGGCGGCGGGCGGCTCGTGTCGCTGCACCGCTATCCCCTCAAGTCCGGCGCCGGCGAAGCACTGTCCGATGTGGATGTCGATCGGGACGGGCTCGCCGGTGACCGGGTCTGGGCCTGTGTCGACGCCGACGACGTCCTGGCCAGCGCCAAGAAGCCGGGCCGCTTCGGGCGGCTGCTCGACGTCACCGCCCGCGACACCGGCACCGGCGGGCTGACCGTCACGGTGCCCGGCGCCGCCCCGGCATCCACAAACGACGGTACGGCCGACGCCGCCCTGTCGACCTGGCTCGACACTCCGGTACGGCTGACCCGTACCGCCCCGGCCGGCGGCCGGGTGCACCGGTGGTGGCCCGACGAACCCGGGCTGATCCCGGAGTGGATGGCCGACGCCCGGCCCGGCACCGACACCACCACCCCGGTCGGCCTCGAACCCGGCGGGCGGTTCTTCGACTTCGGCCCCGTCCACCTGGTCACCACCGGGGCGCTCGCGGCGCTCGCCGGGCAGCACGGCGCACCGGTGGCCGCCGCCCGGTTCCGCCCCAACCTCGTGCTGTCGCTCGACCACGATCCGGAACCGGGGCAGCGGCTGCGGATCGGCCCGGACCTGGTCCTCTCGGTGCTGGTGCCGACGCCACGCTGTGTCGTACCGTCGCTCGCCCAGCCGGGCGGCGTGCCGGCCGACCCCCGGCTGCTGCGTACCCTCGCCCGGCACCACCGGATGCCGGTCGCGTCGTACGGCCGGGCCACCTGTTTCGGCCGGTACGCGTCGGTCGTCGAACCGGGCGCCGTACGCGTCGGCGACCCGGTCCGGTCCTGACCGGTCAGGGCCGCGACAGCCGCAGGACGTACGTCCGGGCCAGTTCGGCGTCGGCGAACGCGGCCTCGGTCGGCGCCGGATAGCTCGCGACCACCTCCAGGCTCTCCCACGGCAGGGTGCCGCGACCCGGGTCGCCGACGAGCACCCGGCCGCCGCGCGCCACGACCCGGTCGAGGAACGGCAGCATGCGGTCGGCCATCGACGGGTCGTAGAAGACGTCACCGGCGAGCACCAGGTCGGCGCCGTCTCCGTCGGTGTCGAGCACGTCGCGTCCGCTCACGTCGACGGCGACCCCGTTGGCCGCCGCGTTGAGGGCGATCACGGCGATCGCGTACGGGTCGATGTCGGTCGCCGTCACCGTGCTCGCCCCGGCGAGGGCCGCCGCGATGGCGACCAGACCGGACCCCGAGGCCAGATCGAGTACCCGGCACCCCGCGGCCGTCTCCGGATGATCCAGCACATACCTCGCGACGGCCTGGCCACCCGCCCAGGCCGAGGCCCAGTACGGCGCCGCCAGGCTCCGGCCCGCCTCGGCCTCCATCCTGGCCCACCACACGATGGCGTCCTCGGCCAGGTGCAGCCGGATCTCGGGTACGAGCGGCACCTCGACGAGGTGCAACGCGTCGAGCCCGTCGGGGCGGTCGCGTCGCTCGGTGACCTTGTGTTCGAGGTCGGTACGGGGGTTTCCGGGCGGGGTGGTCACCTATCCAGGATGCCGGCACCGGGGACATGACGCGCGCCGATTCGCACGCAATCCGCTGCCGGAGGGATCGGGGCACCGCCGCCGGGTCGCGGCGAAACACGTTGATCTGGGCGTCAGAGACCCTATCCCCGGCGGATAACGTCCCTGACGCCCAGATCAACGCGGTACCCCGCTGGCACCCCGACCCGAGCGCGGCAGCCGATCCGGACATCGGGGCATTTCCGGCGCGGATGGTGACGCCTGTCGGGCGGCCGATCGGCGGAATGGCCGGCAGGCCCGGGTCGTTGTACATGACCGCGGCCGACAGCGCCCCGCCAGCCGCCCGACGCCCCGCCTGCGGGCTGGAATGGCCCGGGCCGCGCGTGCGTTACACCCGGTCCGGACGTGCCTGGAAGTGCGGGCCGGAATGGCCCGGGCCGGCGGTGCGTTACACCCGGTCCGGACGTGAGCAGCACCCCCCGCGCCACGTCCCCCGCTCTTCTCTTTGCCCCGCGTGAGAGGCATGCGTGAGGGCGGCAGCCGATCCCCCTCGGCTGTCACCATCCCCCTCGAACAAAGGACACCCCCGATCATGACTGTCTTCGCCACGTACACCCGCAAGGCCCTGCTCGCCACCGCCGGCATCGCCATGGCCGCCGGTCTGGCCGGCCCGACCAGCACCGCCCTGGCCACCGACCCCACCCCCACGCAGGCCGTCACGGTCGCGCAGACCGTGGCAGAGCAGGCGGACAAGCCGACCACCGAACAGCTGATGCCGAACGGTGTCCCGGGCAACCAGTCCAGCTTCACCCCCAACGCCGAGCAGCTCGACAACGCCCGCAAGATCATCAACGCGGGCAAGGATATGAACCTGCCGCCGCGCGCCTGG
>NZ_JBFBCH010000026.1:0-91319 GCF_040683055.1 Polymorphospora sp. NPDC051019
CGGCGTAGGGGAAGAAGAAGTCCGGGTGCTGCGCGCAGGCGTCGAAGACCGGCTCGTTGCCCTGCCCGCCCCACCACCTGTTGGGTACCCGGGCGTCCGGCCGCGCCGACGTTCCCGAACCCTCATGGATCACCGCCAGCGTGCGGCACCTGCGGACACTTGTTACCGTCGTTGCCCACCACCGGGTGGCCTAAGGAGGCGGGCGTGTTGAACGGGTCGACGGCGTGGCTCGTGGCGGGACTCGGCTGCCTGCTCGGCGTCGCCGGCGTCGTCGTCGCCCTGTGGGCCGTGCAGTCCGCCAAACGGAAGGCCGCCCCACCGCCCGGTCCGGTCCGCGGCACCGACCCGTTCCGGTCCCACGACGACGACGCCGACGCGCTACGCGGCGACCCGCGCCGCCTCAGGCCCGGCGACATCGTCGAGATCCGCGGCACGTCGTACGGGGTCCGGGGCTCGCTGCGCTTCGACGAGGGCGGCTGGAGCTGGACCGAGCACCTGATCGACGACGCCAGCGGGGCCAAGCTGTGGCTCTCCGTCGAGGAGGATCCGGACCTCGAACTCGTGCTGTGGACCGTGGTGCCGTCCGCGACCGTCACCCCCGGCCTGCCGACCATCGACTTCGACGGCCGGCGCTACGTCTCCGACGAGTCCGGCCTGGCCCGCTACACCGCCACCGGCACGACCGGGCTCCAGCCGACCGGCGGCGTCCGCTACCACGACTACACCTCCCCCGACGGGGCCCTGCTGTCGTTCGAGTCGTACGGCGACAGCATGAAGTGGGAGGTTTCCCGGGGCGAGAAGCTGCACCGCGCCGAGGTGCTGGTCTATCCACAGGCCGGGCCACCCGCGAAGGCCGGGTGAGCCGTGCTGGTCACCCTCGCCACCCCGTACGCCGACACCATCGCAACCGACCTGAGCTTCGCCCTCGGCCTGCCCGAGCAGCCCGCCCTGCACGTGCTCGACCTCGCCCGTCTCGGCCTGCGGCTGCGCCTGCTCGGCGCCTCGCACCAGGTGGTCCTCGACACCCCGGCCGGCCCGCTGACCGAGACGGTGGCCTGCCTGCCCGGCCGCGCTCCGGCGCTGCCCGCGGCGGTGGCCGACGAGGCGGCCGGCTATTCGTTCACCTCCCGCGTGCACCGGCTCGACCGGGCCGGGATGTCGGAGCGGATCGGGCTGCTGCGCGGGCGGCTCGCCGACGACCCGTACGCGCTGGTCGGGGTGTTTCCGGGCGGGGCCGACGCGGTCACCGCCCTGCACGCCTTCTCCGCCGGGCCGACGGTCGGCTGGCACACGTGGCACGCGTACCCGCAGAGCGGTGAGCTGGTGGAGACCGAGACGGTGGTGACGGTGCGGTGAACAGGCGTGGCTGGCTCGTGGTCGGGGTGTCGATGGCGCTGGTCGGCGCGCTGGTGGCCGGGGCCGCGATCGTCTTCGGCACGTTCTCCGCCCGCGCCTGGGTCGAGGACCGCTACTCCCGCTCGGTGGCCGACGACATCGGCCGGGACGCGACCGCCTACCGGTCCGACCAGAGCCCCGCCCGGGTCGCCGACGAGATCACCGGCTCCTGGAACCCCGACGACCGCTACGTCGACGACAGCGGCGTCTACCTGCGCTACGACGACGACTCGGTGGTGATCCTGCCGCTGGCCGCCGGGTCGCTGATCCTGCTGGAACGGATGTCGACCGCCCATCCGCGTTACCACAGCACGGTCGGCACCGCGTGGGTCTGGGGACGCGACACGAACGTCCGGGGTGGCGGCCCCGGCGCCGGCAAGTAACCCCCTCCGTCCACCGCCTGCCCCCGGGAGCCGCAGAGATGTTGGAAGACCTGTTCACCGACCTGCTGGTCGTACTCGCCTACGGCGGGGTCGGCGTCGTGCTGATGGCGATCGGCTACGTCCTGGTCGACGTCGCCACGCCGGGCCGGCTGCGGGACCTCATCTGGACCGAGCGCAACCGCAACGCCGCCCTGCTGCTGGCGTCCAACCTGGCCGCCGTCGGCATCATCGTCATCGCCGCGATCACGGCCAGCGCCGACGACCCCGTCGACGGCCTGATCAGCGCCGGGGCGTACGGCCTGCTCGGTCTGGTCATCATGGCGGTGTCGTTCCTGCTGCTGGACGCGGTCACCCCGGGCAAGCTCGGCGAGCTGCTGGTCGACGCGCAGCCGCACCCGGCCGTCTGGGTCAACGCGGTCGTGCACCTGGTCACCGGCGGCGTGATCGCGGCGGCGATCCTGTGACACCGGCGGCGTCGCCGCCCGTCGCGCGGTGAGCGCGTCGGCGGACCCCGCCGCCACGACCGGCGCGGACCAGGCCGGTACGGACACCGACACCGGCACGGACCGGACGGACCAGGCCGGTAGGGACGGTGGTGCCGTCGGCGTGGCCGGGCACCGGTGGCGGCTCGCCCGCGCCGCCGTGCTGGCGGCCGTCTTCGTCTGCGCCGCCTGCGGCCTGGTCTACGAGCTGGCGCTGGTGGCGCTCGGCAGCTACCTGATCGGTGACACGGTCGGGCAGGCGTCCATCGTCCTGGGCGTCATGGTCTTCGCGATGGGGGTCGGCGCACTCGCCGCCAAACCGCTGCAGTCCCGCGCCGCCGCCGCCTTCGCCGCCGTCGAACTGCTGCTCGCCCTGCTCGGCGGGTTGTCGGTGCTGCTGCTCTACGCCGCCTTCGCCTGGCTGGACCTCTACGGACCCGCGCTCGTCGCGACCGCGTTCGTACTCGGCCTGCTGATCGGTGCCGAGATCCCGCTGCTGATGGTTCTCCTGCAACGCATCCGGGAGCAGTCGGCCGGCAGCGCGGTCGCCGACCTGTTCGCCGCCGACTACGTCGGCGCGCTGCTCGGCGGGCTGGCCTTCCCGTTCCTGCTGATCCCGGTTTTCGGCCAGTTGCGCGGTGCGCTGGTCGTCGGGGCGGTCAACGCGGTCGCCGGTCTCGCCCTGGTCTTCACCGTCTTCCGGCGCGACCTGGGGCCCCGGGCCAAGGCTGGGCTGACCGCCGGGGCCGTCGCGGTCACCCTCTGTCTCGGGTACGCCTATCTGGTCGCCGAGGACTTCGAGGTGACCGCCCGCCAGCAGCTCTACCGGGATCCGGTGGTGCACGCCGAGCGCAGCCGCTACCAGGAGATCGTGCTGACCCGGTCGGTGGCCCGTGGCGGCCAGCCCGACCTGCGCCTGTTTCTCAACGGCGACCTGCAGTTCAGCTCGCTCGACGAATACCGCTACCACGAGGCGCTGGTGCATCCGGCGCTCGCCGGCGCGCGCGGTTCGGTGCTGGTGCTGGGGGCCGGTGACGGGCTCGCCGTACGCGAGGTGCTGCGCTATCCCGACGTGTCGGCGGTGACCGTGGTCGAGCTGGACCCGGCGGTGGTGGCGCTGGCCCGTGCCGAGCCCGCGTTGCGGGCGCTGAACGGCGACGCGTTCGCCGACCCCCGGGTACGCCTGCTGCACACCGACGCCTTCGGCTGGCTGCGTACGGCGGCGGAACGGTTCGACGCGGTGATCGTCGACCTGCCCGACCCGGACGAGACGGCGACCGCGAAGCTGTACTCCGTCGAGTTCTACGCGCTGGTGCGGCAGGTGCTCGCCCCCGGGGCCCGCATCGTCGTGCAGGCCGGGTCGCCGTACTTCGCGCCGCGGTCGTACTGGTGCATCGAGGCGTCGATCCGGGCGGCCGGCTTCGCCGTGACGCCGTACCACGTGGACGTGCCGTCGTTCGGCGACTGGGGTTTCCTGCTCGCCGGGCCCGGCCCGGGGGCGCCGCCACTGGAGTTGCCGGCGGGGGCACCGCCGCTGCGGTTCCTCGACGCCAACACGCTGGCGCTGGCCGCGAACTTCCCGCCGGACCGGGCCCGGCTCGACGTACCGGCCTCGACGCTGCTGCAACCGAGGGTGCTGGAGTACGCCCGGGCGGAGTGGCGCGGCTACTGAACGCTTTCCGGAGCTGGGCGGCTGGTTGTTTTACGACTTTTGTCGACCAGGCGATTCTTCCGTCGCACGACGCGCGCGGGTTTGGTGAAACAACGGTGCAGGGTACCGCTACGGTGGTTTCTGGATCTAGGAAGGGAGAAACGTGTCGATTCCGACGAATCCCGGCCGGCCGGGCCCAGCCGCGCGCCCGAGCACGGTCACCATCTCCGGATATCTGCTCTACGCGGTGGCCGCCATTCTGGCGATCACCGGGCTTCTGTCGCTGGTCACGATCGGTCCGATCAGCGACGTATACAGCGAGTCGTACGCCGGTACGGAACTCGAGGGCACGGAGAGCTTCGTCGTGGTCGGCGTCATCGCCACCCTCGTCGTCAACATCCTGCTCGCCATCGGGCTCGCCGTCCTCGCCGTCCTCAACCTCAAAGGCAAGAACGTCGCCCGGATCATCACCTGGGTGGTCGGTGGCCTCGGTGTCTGCTGCCTCGGCTTCGGCCTGATCGGCTCGTCCGCCACCAGCAGTTTCGGGGCGCCGACGACCGGTGACCTGCCGGATCCCGCCGAGATCCAGGAACGGACGATGGAGGCCCTGCCGGGCTGGTACAACCCGCTGTCCATGACGCTGAGCGTCATCGCCCTGCTGGCCCTGCTCGCGGCCCTGATCCTGCTGGCCCTTCCGGCCTCCAACGAGTACTTCCGCCGGGCCGGCCACGGCGGCGGCGAACCGCCGCTGCCCGGAGGGTCCTACCCCGGCTACCCGCAGTCGCCGGGCGCCGAGCCGGGCTATCCGCAGGCGCCCGGGTCGGATCCCGGCTACCCGCCCGCGCCCGGGAGCAACCCGCCGCCCCGCTGACCCGACGACCACCCGCGATCCCCGTTCGGCTCAGCCGTTCGGGGATCGCGCGTTTGCAACCCCGGCCGGCCCGAACCCGACCCGAGCCCAGTGAGGACAGGAACGATGGCAGCACCCAAGGAGCACCGTCGCACCGCACTGATCACCGGCGCCACCGCCGGGATCGGAGCGGCCTTCGCCGAACGCCTCGCCGCCGACGGCTACGACCTCGTGCTGGTCGCCCGGGACGGGCAGCGTCTGGCGGTGTCCGCCGCCGACCTGTCCGAACGGCACCGGATACGCGCCACCGCGCTGCCGGCCGACCTGTCCACCGACGACGGCTGCGCGCTCGTGGAGGACCGGCTGCGGGCCGCCGACGAGCCGGTCGACCTGCTCGTCAACAACGCCGGGATCAGCCTGCACAAGCCGTTCCTGCGGTCCAGCGTCGCCGAGGAGACCCGCCTGTTGCGGCTGAACGTGCACGCGGTCATGCGGCTGACCCTCGCCGCCGTGGCCGGCATGACCGAACGGCGGCACGGGGCAGTGATAAATGTCTCTTCGGTCGCTGGGTTCGGTCCGGTCATGCCGGGATCGACGTACTCGGCCAGCAAGGCGTGGGTGACCAATTTCAGCGAGTCGATAGCCATGTCGGTGCGCCGGTTCAACGTACGGGTGATGGCGCTGTGCCCCGGATACACCCGAACCGAGTTCCACGACCGGGCCGGCATAGACATGTCGGGGCTGCCCGGTTGGCTCTGGTTGCGGGCCGAGAACGTGGTCGACGCCGCGCTGCGGGATCTCGGCCGGGGGCGTCTGGTGAGCGTGCCGGACTGGCGCTACAAGAGCGCTACGTTCGCGCTGCGTCACGCCCCGCGTGGACTGATCAACTCAGTGACGCGCGACACTCGCGGTCGGATTGGCCGCGCGGAGCGATGATCGCAACCGTCCAGAGTCACCAGCCAGCCGACTGGCCCACCTGCAGACTCATCTAACGAGTCAATCTTTGCCCCGGTGCCCGGGCCGACAGTTTGCTTCACAGAGTTGAGCAGTACCCTTGTGCGCCATGGGGGACCACGACGACCTGCGTAAATTCATCACTGAACTTGCCGTGGTGCACGGACGGGTGGTGCTGTCATCGGGGCGTGAAGCGGATTGGTACGTCGATCTGCGACGAGTCACGTTGCACCACGCGGCGGCCCCCCTGGTGGGTAGTGTGCTGCTAGACCTCACTGCGGACTGGCAGTTCGATGCGGTTGGCGGTCTGACGTTGGGTGCGGACCCGGTGGCTCTTTCGATGCTGCACGCCGCTTCGGCGAGGCAGCGGCGACTCGACGCCTTCGTGGTGCGCAAGACCGGCAAGGCACACGGATTGCAACGGCGGGTCGAAGGACCCGACGTGAAAGGCCGTCGGGTGCTGGCGGTTGAAGACACCTCGACCACGGGTAGCAGTGTGCTGACCGCGGTCGAGGCTCTGCAAGAGGCCGGGGCAGAGGTGGTCGGCGTGGCAGTGATCGTCGATCGCGGTGCGGGCGAAGCGGTGCGGGCCGCTGGTCTGCCGTACCGAGCGGCCTATTCGTTGGCTGACCTTGGCCTTGTGGCCTAAAAGTTTGCCGATTCGGACCGGCCGATATGCAGGCAGGTCAATGCTCTTGGTGGAAGGATGGATTACGTGGGAACTGCGTTGGCTGAAATGACAATGCCTCAGATCTCGCCGCTGGCCGGCGAGCCGATCGAACGTGCCGACGCCGAGCGACTCGCGGGAGTCCTCAAGGCGCTCGCCGATCCTGCCCGACTGCGGCTGCTCAGCCTCATTCAGTCGGCGCCGGAGGGCGAAGCCTGCGTCTGCGACCTGACCGCACCGCTCGGCCTCTCGCAGCCGACCGTGAGCCACCACTTGCGCATCCTCACCGAAGCCGGCTTGCTGGAGCGGGAGAAGCGCGGTGTGTGGGCTTACTACCGGCTGGTGCCGACCGCGATCGCTACGATCGCGGACCTGCTGACTCCGCCGCGTAAGCGGGCCACCAAGAAGGCTCGCTGAATCAGACAGTGGTCCTCGTCTGGCGTCCCTCCGCAGTGAGGTGACGCCAGACGGTTCCGCCGGCCGGTGACTTCCCGCAAGTCACCGGTTTTGCCCGGCTGCGCACAGACCCCGCCACCCTGGCGGACGCCGTGCGAGGCCGGGCTGACGTGTCCCTGGCCCCGGTCGCCGCTGGTTCGGCACCGGTGGGCCAAACACGGCTGCGGGCGAGGAATCCCCCCGCCCGCAGCCGTTTTGTGTCGGTAGCCGTGTTCAGCCGCGCTCGTATCGCTCGCGGGCCGTCTCCTGGGCGGCGTGGGCGATCGCGTCCCGCTCCGCCTCGGCCAGCGCCGCCTGGTCCGCCGGCTTCGGTTGCCGGCGTCCCGCCAGCCAGGCGCGGCCGAACTCGATGATGATCGGCAGCACCGACAGGAAGACGATCAGGATCAGGATGAACTCGATGTTGGCCTTCACGAACGGGATCTGGCCGAGGAAGTAGCCGAGCACCGTCACGCCGGTGCCCCACAGGATGCCGCCGACGATGTTGTAGATGACGAACGTGCGGTAGTTCATCTTGCTGACGCCGGCCACGATCGGCGTGAACGTCCGGACGATCGGCACGAAGCGGGCCAGCACGATCGAGCGGGGACCGTACTTCTCGAAGAACTCGTGCGCCTTCAGCAGGTTCTCCTGCTTGAACAGCCGCGAGTTCGGACGCCGGAACAGCGCCGGCCCCACCTTGCGGCCGAACATGTAGCCGACCTGGTCACCGGCGATCGCCGAGAGCGTGATTAGCAGACACACCAGCCACAGCGGGTACGGCAGGTACTGACCGTCCGCCACCAGCAGACCGGTGGTGAACAGCAGCGAGTCTCCCGGCAGGAAGAAGCCGATCAGCAGGCCGGACTCGGCGAAGACGATGACCAGGATGCCGATCAGCCCGAACGTCTGGATCAACCACTCCGGGTCGAGCCATTCCGGGCCGAGGGCGAGTGGCGTGGTTGGCGGCACGAGAGAGTCCTCCGAGTCTTGCCATCCGATTGGCCCGGCCCTTCCCGGGCGGGCGGCGACGACAGCAGTCTAGGCGTCCTGCCTGAGAGTCGGGTGGCTACCGTCACAGCCGGGGGTCCACCGGCTCCGACTCGCAGGCCAGGATCGCGAACACCAATTCGTGCCGGCGCCACAGCGGCGCCCCCTCGGTCAGGCGGTCCAGAGCCGCCAGCCCCAGCCCGTGCTCGCGTAGCGCCAGCCCGCGCTTGCGGCCCAGCGACCGCTGCCGCAACGCGGCCAACCGCTCCGGTGCCGTGTACTCCGGGCCGTAGATGATCCGCAGATAGTCGCGCCCCCGGCACTTCAGCCCCGGCTGCAACAGCCGTCCCCTGCCGTCCAGTGCGGCCGGCCCGGCGTACGGCTTGACGACCATGCCCTCGCCACCGGCGGCGGTCAGCTCCGACCACCAGTCGGTCGCCGCCGCGACCTGCGCCTCGTCGGCCAGGTCGACGACCGTACGCCGGGTCGGCGTGAACGTCTGCGGATCGGCGGCACACAGCCGGTCGGCCAGCGCCAGATGCCAGCCGTGGTCCCGGTCGGTGTACGCCGTACCCGCCCCGGCCAGCACCGCGAACGGCGCCAGCGTCACCCCGGTCAGCCCGTCCGTCGGCCGGACGTACGCCCGGTAGGCGTCGGTGTAGTGGGCCAGGTCGGCGGCCCGGCCGATGGTCCGCTCCCGCAACTCGTCGACGGCGAGCCCGCGCGCCGCCGCCCCGGCGAGCACGTCCAGTACGGCCGGCAGCGCCGCCCGTCCGGCCGCACCGACGCTGGCGTACTGCTCGCGGATCAGGCCGGTCGCCTTCGCCGACCACGGCAGCAACTCGCAGTCCAGCAGCAGCCAACCGGTGGCCAGTTCGTCCCACAGTCCGGCCGACGTCACCGCCGCCCGGACCCGGGCCAGCAGCGCCTCGTTCAACGCCGGGTCGGCGAAGAACGGCCGGCCCGTACGGGTGTAGACGACTCCGCCGCCCTCGCCGAAGCCGGCGGTCACCCCGCCCCCGTCTTCTCGGACGACGAGTACGACGCACCGCGACCCCATGTGCTTCTCCTCGCACACCACCCGGTCGACACCGGCCGCCCGGTAGTCGCCGAACGCCTGCGCCGGATGCTCCAGAAAGCCGTCGACCGTCGACGTCGACGACGGTGCCATCGTCGGCGGCAGCCACGGCAGCCAGCGCGGGTCGACCGCGAACCGGCTCATCACCTCCAGCGCGGCGGCGGCGTTCTCCGCCGCGATCGTCGTGGTGCCGTATCCGTAGTCGTGGTGCCGTCGCCCGGCCACGTCGGCGAGGTCGAGCACGCCCGGGTCGCGTACCGGCTCGACCGGAACCAGCGGGCGGACCGGCGGGTAGTGTTCCCGCTCCGCCGGCACCGAGACCAGGTCCCGCTCCGGATAGCGCAGCGCCGTCAACTGCCCGCCGAAGACACAACCGGTGTCGACACAGATCGTGTTGTTGACCCACTCGGGTGTCGGGGTCGGGGTGTGGCCGTACACGACCGTCGCCGACCCCCGGTAGTCACGCGCCCACGGATAGCGCACCGGTGCGCCGTACTCGTCGGTCTCGCCGGTCGTCTCGCCCCACAGCGCGAACGCCCGCACCCGGCCGGAAGCCCGCCCGTGGTATTCCTCCTTGAGCCCGGCGTGCGCGACCACCAGCCTGCCGCCGTCGAGCACGTAGTGGCTGACCAGGCCCTCGATGAACTCCTTCGCCTCGGCGACGAACGCGGGATCCTCGGCGTCGAGCTGCTCCAGCGTCTCGGCCAGCCCGTGCGTCACCCGTACCTGCTGGCCGCGCAGCTTGCGACGCAGCTTCTCCTCGTGGTTGCCCGGTACGCAGATCGCGTTGCCGGCCGCCACCATGCCCATCACCAGGCGCAGCACCCCGGGCGAGTCCGGGCCGCGGTCGACCAGGTCGCCGACGAAGACCGCGGTACGCCCCGCCGGATGCGTCGCGTCGACCGGCCGGCCCAGCCCGTCGCGGCGCAGCACCCAGCCCAGCTTCTCCAGCAGCGCCTCCAGTTCGGCCCGGCAGCCGTGCACGTCACCGACGATGTCGAACGGACCGGTCACCTCGCGACGGTCGTTGTACAGCCGCTCGTACCGGACCCGCGCCGCCTCGACCTCGTCGACGCCGCGCAGCACGTGCACCTTGCGGAACCCCTCCCGGCCCAGCTGGCCGAGCGAGCGCTTCAGGTCCCGCTGCATCCGGGCGAGCACGTGCCGGCCGAAGTCACGTTCCGGCCGGTCACGCGTACGCTCCCAGCACACCTGCTCCGGCACGTCGAGCACGATCGCCACCGGCAGCACGTCGTGTTCGCGGGCCACCTTCACCAGTCCGGCCCGGGCATGCGGCTGGAGGTTCGTCGCGTCGACCACGGTGAGCCGGCCGGCCCGCAGCCGCTTGCCGGCCACGTAGTGCAGCACGTCGAACGCGTCCGACGAGGCGGACTGGTCGTTCTCGTCGTCGGCGACCATCGCCCGGAACGTGTCCGACGACAGCACCTGGGTCGCCGCGAAGTGCCGCCGGGCGAACGTCGACTTGCCGGACCCGGACAACCCGACGAGCGCCACCAGCGCCAGCTCGGGGATCTCCAGCTCGCTCACGTCGTCACCTCGCTTCGCTCGGCGCCACCGTGTTCTCGGCTGAGCCCGATGGTTCGCTCGCTGCGCTCGCTCACTGGGCCTGTCCTTCCGTCGGTCGGGTGGTCTCGGCCCGGTTGAACAGGGCGAGCTGGGTCGGGGGGCCGACCTGCGGATCGTCGTCGCCGACGCCGGAGAACGCGACCGTGTAGTCGTACCGGTCGGCGACCTCGGTCGCCCACCGGGTGAACTCGGCCCGGGTCCACTCGAACCGGTGGTCGGGATGCCGCGTCGCGCCCGGCGCCAGCCCCTCGTAGCGCACGTTGTATTCGACGTTCGGAGTCGTCACCACCACCGTCCCCGGCCGGGCGTGGCCGAAGACCGCGTCCGCCAGCGCCGGCAGCCGCGGCGGGTCGACGTGCTCGATGACCTCCATCAGTACGGCCGCGTCGAACCCCCGCAACCGGTCGTCCCGGTACGTCAACGCCGACTGCCACAGCTTGATCCGGCCACGCTGCCGATCCGGCAGCCGGTCGAGCCGCAGCCGCCGCTCGACCATCTCCAGCAGCCGGGCCGATACGTCGACGCCGACGATCTCGGTGAACCGGCGGTCCCGGGCCAGGTCGCCGAGCAGCGCGCCGCCGCCGCAACCGAGGTCGAGCACCCGGGTGGCGCCGACCTCGGCGAGCGCTGCCAGCACCGCGGCCCGGCGCCGCACCGCCAGCGGCCGGCGGACCGTCTCGTCGGCGGCCGGGCCGGCGGCGTCCGGTTCCACCGTGTCCGGGTCCGGCGCGTCCTCGACCAGCCGCTGCTCGGCCAGCCGGGCCAGCGCCTGCCCGGCCAGCGCGCGGCGGTGTGCCAGGTAGCGCCGGGTGATCAACCCGTGCTCCGGGTGGTCGGCGAGCCAGCCGGTGCCGGCCCGCAACAGCTTGTCGATCTCGTCGGGAGCCACCCAGTAGTGCTTGGCGTCGTCGAGCACCGGCAGCAGCACGTACAGGTGGTTGAGGGCGTCGGACAGCTGTACGGTGCCGGCCAGGGTCAGGTCGACGTAGCGGCTGTCGCCCCACTGCGGATACCGCTCGTCGAGCGGGATCGCGGTCGCGGTGACCGTCCAGCCCAACGGGGCGAACAGCCGGCCGGCCAGTTCCGCACCGCCCCGGCAACGCAGCACCGGCACCCGCACCTCCAGCGGGATCGCGGTCGCCGCCAACTCCGGGCGGTCCTTCGAACTGCCCCGCAGCGCCGACCGGAACACCTTGGCCAGGGCGGCGGCGAGCAGGCTCGACGCGGCGTAGGACCGGTCGTTGACGTACCGGCCGAGGGTGAAGTCGTCCGGCATCGCCCCCGGCTGACCCTTGCCGCCCCTGCCCTTCGCACCCGACAGCCGCAGCGGATCGACGTCGAGCAGCAGCGCGGCCGTGCAGCGCTGCGGCGTCGCCTCCGGAAACAGCACGTGCGCGGTGCCGGTCGGCATCTCGAACGAATGTGCCCGGTCGGGATGCTTGACCAGCAGATAGCCCAGATCCGTCGCCGGTTGGTGGGTGGTGGACACGGTGATCAGCACACCGGCGATGATGGCAGCCGGAGGCCCTGCCCGGCGCCCCGGTTTTTCGGTGCCGGGTCTACTGCGGGTACGGCGTCTCCCCGCGCGCCAGCATCCCGACCAGGTTGGCGATCCGGCGTTGCCTGGTCGCGTCGGTCGCGGCGGTGGTGACCCGGTGCAGGACCGCGTACCGGTTCTGGCCGTTCAGCGTCGCGAACTTCGCCGCGGCGGCCGGGCTGTCGTCCAGCGCCCTCGCCAGATCCGGCGGCATCTCGATACCGGCCGGCCCCTGGTAGGCCCGCTCCCACCGGCCGTCAGCCTTGGCCCGCTCGACCTCGGCGACCCCGCGCGGGCGCATCCGCCGCTCGGCGGTCAGCCGGGCCACGTTCTGCACGTTGCGGGCCGACCACAGGCTGCGTTGGCGACGGGGCGTGAAGCGTTGCCGGTAGGTGCGCTCGTCGACCCGCTTGGCCTGCCCGTCGATCCAGCCGCTGCACAGGGCCTCGTCGAGTGCCTGCGCGTAGCTCAGCGACGTGGGATCGGTGACACCTTTGCGGGCCAGCAGCAGCCAGACACCGTCGGAACTGTCCTCGTTGGCGTCGAGCCAGGCCCGCCACGCCGCGCCGTCGGGGACGACCAGGACATCAGGATCGGTCATCCCGCCACTATCGTCCGCCGGGCGGTCCGGGTCTTGTACTTTCCCGACGTGTCCGCGGCCGTCTCCTGCCGGCGCTCCGGGCGTGGATCACCGAGCGGTACGACCTCACGGGCCTGCCGTACGCCGCGCAGCCCGTCGTGCCGCGTCACCTCGGTGGCGAGGGCGGACGGGGTGCTGGCCTGCGCCCGTAACGCGGCGTCGACCACGGCGAGTGCGTCGATCCGGGAACAGGTCCGGGCCAGGTCGACGACCACTCGTTCGGGTGCCGCGCAGGGCAGTCCGGCCATCTCGACCGGGATCAGGGGCAGCACGGCCTGGTGGCCGACGACGCCGTTGATCTGGGGGACGGGACGACCGGTCGGGCTGACGACGTGGATTCGGTCGGTCGGCACGACGTCGAAGCCGTACAACCGGGCGGCGGTGTGGAACCCGAAGACGGTGTCGGGTGGCAGCACCTGCCGAACCGCGTGCAGGCGGTTGGTGAAGGACGGCGGGCCGCCGGACACGTATGTTCCCCGCGAGATCCGGTGCAGGGCGCCGGCGCGTACCCGGTCCTGGATCTGGTTCGGGCTGAGGCCGCGCGCGAGCAGATCGGCGTACCGCCAGGTCGTCATGCCCGAGAGCGTGGCCATCGCCGGACCCGGCCCGCCACCCCGTACCCGGAACCTGTGGACAACCGGGTGCCCTGTGGATAACCGGCGGTCCGCCGCCGCCGTGCACGCCCACCCCGCCCTACGCGTTGATCGAGGAGTAATCGTGGGTCTTTCGTCCGTTCCTGCCCACGACTAGTCCTTGATCAACGGGAAACCCCGCCGGGCCGCGGGCTAGCGGTAGTCCTCGTCGAGGTTGACTATGCGGGACTGTTCGGCCGCGTCCCATTCGGTGACTTCCAGGCCGCGGTGCATCTCGGGTTCGTCCTCGGCCGGATCGGCGACGGTCGCCTGCTCGACGGCGTCGGCCTGCGGCGTTTCCGGGTCGCGCTCGTCGGGAGCAAGGTGGTCGCCGGGTGCGAAGTCCTCGTCTGGCCTGGTCATCGCCGCCTCCTCGCGGTTCGCGGTGCTGAACTCACCGTACGGGTTGACATCCGTGCCCGCCGGGCGCCGTCGTTAAACGAGTCATCCATTTCCGTGTCACGACTGGTCCTGCGGTGACACGATGGGACCGTGGGGATTCTGATCCGATTGGTGGTCAACGCCGTCGCGCTGTGGGTGACCACACTCGTGGTGCCGGGGATCGACGTGACCGGCGGGTCGGCCGGCCGTAACGTGCTGACACTGCTGGCGGTCGCCTTGATCTTCGGCATCGTCAACGCGGTGATCAAGCCGATCGTCAAGGTGGTCGGCTGCATCTTCTACATCCTGACCCTCGGTCTGATCGCCCTTGTCGTCAACGCCCTGTTGTTCCTGCTGACCGACTGGCTCGCCAGCGCGCTCAACCTTCCGTTCCACGTGGACGGCTTCTGGCCGGCGTTCTGGGGCGCGATCGTGATGGCCGTCGTCGGCTGGGCGATCAGCCTCGCGGTGCCCGACCGGTGGGAGGGCACCAGGGCCTGAGGCGGCCGGGGCCGATTCTCGGCCCGCGAAGCAACTACGGGATACTGCCGGGCGGAGGACAGCGCGGTCCGGCGCACACACCCAGGACACTGCGGCCCGTGGCCGTGAGCGGTCAGTAAGGAGCATTTGTCATGCCCATCGCTTCCCCCGAGGTCTACGCCGAGATGCTCGACCGCGCCAAGGCCGGCGCGTTCGCCTACCCCGCGATCAACGTGACGTCCTCGCAGACCCTCAACGCGGCCCTGCGCGGCTTCGCCGACGCGGGCAGCGACGGCATCATCCAGGTGTCGACCGGTGGCGCCGAATACCTGTCCGGCCCGACCGTGAAGGACATGGTCACCGGCTCGGTGGCGTTCGCGGCGTACGCGCACGAGGTGGCGAAGAACTACTCGGTGAACATCGCGCTGCACACCGACCACTGCCCGAAGAACAAGCTCGACGGGTTCGTCCGCCCGCTGCTCGCCATCTCGAAGGAGCGGGTCGCCAAGGGCGGCGAGCCGCTGTTCCAGTCGCACATGTGGGACGGCTCGGCGGTGCTGCTGGAGGAGAACCTCCAGATCGCCGAGGAACTGCTCGCCGAGGCCGCCGCCGCCAAGATCGTGCTGGAGATCGAGGTCGGCGTCGTCGGGGGCGAGGAGGACGGCGTCGTCGGCGCCATCGACAACAAGCTCTACACCACGGTCAGTGACGGCATGGCGATGGTCGACCGGCTCGGGCTGGGCGAGAAGGGCCGCTACATGGCGGCGCTGACGTTCGGCAACGTGCACGGCGTCTACAAGCCCGGCAACGTCAAGCTCCGCCCGGAGATCCTCAAGGAGATCCAGGACGCGGTCGGTGCCAAGTACGGCAAGGAGAAGCCGCTCAGCCTGGTCTTCCACGGCGGATCCGGCTCGCTGCTGTCGGAGATCCGTGAGGCGCTCGACTACGGCGTGGTCAAGATGAACATCGACACCGACACCCAGTACGCCTTCACCCGCCCGGTCGCGGACCACATGTACCGCAACTACGACGGCGTGCTCAAGGTGGACGGCGAGGTCGGCAACAAGAAGATGTACGACCCCCGGGTCTGGGGCAAGGAGGCCGAGGCCGGCCTGGCGCAGCGGGTCGTCGAGGCGTGCGAGCACCTGCGTTCGACGGGCACCTCGCTGAGCAAGTGATCTTTCAGCGTCACCGGACGGGCGTCACGATTTCGTGGCGCCCGTCGCCGTGTCCGCCGTCACCCCCGGTCACCGCCTAGAATTGTCCGATTCGGAGGTTGGCGTACGCCCCACGCCGGCCTGCCCCCGGACGGTGGAGGTCGGTCGTGCTCGGCATCGAGGGCTACGAGCCGCAGTGGACCCACAGTGCCCGTACCCTCGCCGCCGCCCACCGGGCCCGGTTCAGCCGGCTCGTCGGACGGCCGCTCGTCGGGGCCTGGCTGATGTGGGACGTCGACCAGCGGACCTGGTTCGCCGGCGGACCGGTGATCCTCGGCTTCGGCGACGTCAACGTCGAGGTGACCCACCGCAAGTTCGACGAGTGCGCGATCACCTGGAACCAGATCGACATGTCGATGCCGCTCGACTGGCCCGGCGTCACCCTGGACTGGCGGGCCGACGGACACGAGGCGCTGCGCGGTGCCCGGGGCCGCCGGCTGCTGGCGGTGAACGTGATCGAACGGATCATGCCGTCGCCCTGGCGGCCCCGGGTGCTGCACGCCGTCGAGTTCCTCTTCGACGGCGCCCGGCTGGCCGTCCACAACGCACTCGACGAGAACGGACTGACCGACTCGCCCGAGGTGGCCCTGCCGATCGGCTTCTGGCGCCGGGTCTCGGTCGCCTGAAGCGGACCGCGGGCACCCGGGCGACCCGCCGGTCAGGCTGTCAGCAGCCGTACGACGTCGTCGACATCGTCGGCCAGGTGGACGGTCTTGGACAGGTCGCCGTCGGGTGACAGCGCCAGCAGCGGTCGCAGCAGCGCCTCGACCGGCAGGGTCTCGGTCCAGAACGCCCGGTCGAGGAAGACGTACGGCCCGCTGTCGCCGTCGGTGCGGTAGAAGGTCTTCGTCGCCGCCTGGAAGACCTCCTGTACGGTGCCGGCCCGCCCGGCGGCGAAGACGATCCCGCCCCGGGCCAGCCGCAGGATGGTGTCCTCGCGGATGGCGTTGGAGAAGTACTTCGCGATCTGGCCGGCGAACAGGTTGGCCGGCTCGTGGCCGTAGAGCCAGGTCGGGATGGCGAGCCCGCCGCACCGGGCCCAGTCGTCCGGATCGGCCGGCCCGAACCGTTCACGTACGTCGAGTGCCGCGGCCGTGTACGGGTCGTGGTCGTGGAAGTCCGGTGCGCCGGCCAGCAGGTCGATCGCGGCCGCCAGTTCGTCGGCCGTCCGGCTGGCGAGGTAGGCGCCCAGGTTCGCCGCCTCCATCACCCCCGGGCCGCCACCGGTGACGACCAGCCGGTCGGCGCGGGCCAGCCGCCAGCCGATCGCGGCGGCGAGCCGGTACGTCGCCGTACCCCGGGGCACCGCGTGCCCACCCATCACCCCGACCACCGAGGCCGGGCCGTGGGTCGCCAGCCAGGCGTCGGTCACGTGGGCGAGGGCGTTGTCGATGGCGTGGTCGTGCAGCCGCTGCGCCAGCGCCTCACGGATCTCCGGCAGCGCCCCGCCGTGCGCCCGGAAGTGCTCGTAGACGGCGGTGTCGTACATGCCGGCGAACCCGGCGGCGCCGAAGCCGGCGGCCAGGTCCGGCGGGGTGTAGAGCCGGGACGGGTGGATCGCGTACGGCAGCGCCCGGAACGGCGGGACCACGTGGGCGCCGCGCAGCACCACCTCCGCCTCGACGGCGCGGGACGCGAAGCGGCACCCGATGAACAGGGTGTCGGTCAGGTCGACCGTGGCCAGGTCGGGAACCGGCTCCTCGTCGAGCCGCAGCCCTTGGACGGTCAGGCCGGCGAGGCTGCCGGCCCGCAGGTGCAGGTCGAGTTCGGCCCGCGACTCGATCTCGTCGGGCGAGTTGTCGTGGGGGAGCAGGACGTCGATCGGCGGTGGGGTGGACACGCCGCCATCCTGCCCGGTGCCGGCAACCGGGACGGACGCGTACCCCGCCCCTGGATCGGCCCGGTCCGGTGCGGCGGGTTGAATGGGTTCATGCAGAACCTGTTGCCCGAGCCGCCGCCGACCCTGCTGCCCGCCGACGACGACGCCGAGGCGGCGCTCGCCGCCGCCGAGAAGGAGGAGACCGACGAGGCGTACGCCTCGGTCGCCGCACGTTTCCCGACCCACAGCGGGGCCTGGGCCGCGCTCGGCGCCCGGGCGTTCGACGCCGACCAGGTCGTCGCGGCGTACGCCTACGCCCGTACCGGCTACCACCGGGGCCTCGACCAGCTGCGCCGCAGCGGGTGGAAGGGCCACGGCCCCGTGCCGTGGTCGCACTCGCCCAACCGCGGCTTCCTGCGCAGCCTGCACGTGCTGTCGAAGGCCGCCGGTCAGATCGGCGAATCCGACGAGGCGGCCCGGTGCGCCCAGTTCCTGCGCGACTGCGACCCGGCGGCCGGCGACGCGCTCGCGAGTTCCTGAGCCGCCGCCAGCCCGTCACAACCCGACGGCCACCGCCGCGGCGATCTTCAACCAGGCGTCGCGGGTGGCCGTCGACAACTGCCCGTAACGGACCGGCTCGCCACTGTCGATGAGCCGCTCGTACGGCGCCAACAGCACCGCCCGGGTACGCGCCGAGAAGTGGCGCTCGATCGCCGGCAGGTCGATCTCCTTGCGGGACGGTGGCATCGACACGACGGTGATCGCCTGGCGGACCAGCCGCTGCCGGCCGGTCTGCTCCAGATGGTCGAGCATCCGGGCGGCCGGTTCGGCCGAGTCGTTGCGGGCCGACATGGTCACCACGAGTTGGTCGGTGGCGTCGATGGCGGCCTGCCAGTTCTCCGCCCGTACGTTGTTGCCGGTGTCCACGAAGATCAACTTGTAGAACCGGCTGACCACCTCGCGGATGTCGCCGAACGCCATCCGGGTCAGCATCTCGCCCGCGGTCGCCGACTCGTCCGAGGCGAGCACGTCGAACATGCCCTCGCCCTGCGCGCGGACGTACTGCGACAGGTCGCCGACCCGGCCGTGCGTGCCCCGGAACTGGTCGAGGTCGCGCAGCAGGTCACGGACCGTACGCGAGTGGAAGTCCTGCTGCGCCCGCATGCCGAGGGTGCCCTGCGTCTCGTTGTTGTCCCAGGCCAGCACGTATCCGCCGCGCTTCTGGCCGAACGTCATCGCGAGCAGCAGGATCGCCACCGTCTTGCCGGCACCGCCCTTGGGGTTGACCACGGTCACCTGGCGCAGCCCGCCGAAGTTGCGGCGGACCATCTCGATGTCGTGCTTGATCTCCTGCTCGTAGCGGCCGGGACGCATCTTGACCAGCCCGAGCGTGGTCTTGTTGACCGCCGCCCGGACCCCCATCGTGGCGACCGGGTCGGGTGGCCGGACCGCCCGCCGCCGGGCGAACTCCTCGGCGGTCGGGATGACCGTTGGCGGCCGGCCGGGACTCGGGGGCCCGCCATACGGCCCGCCGGGCGCACCGGGCGCGGGCTGACCGGGCGCCGGGTGACCAGGTGCGGGGTGACCGGGTGCGGGGTGACCGGGGGCCGGGTGACCGGGCGGTGGCAGCGCGGGGCCGGGCTGGCCCGGCGGCATGCCAGGGGTGTAGACGGAACCCGGATGGCCGTACGGCGGGGCAGCGGGTCCGGCGGGCGATGGGGCGGCCGGCCCGGTGGGTGCGCCCCGTCCGGGCTGGCCGCCGTGTTCCACCGCCGGCGGTGCCGAACGGGGGACCCCGGTGGGAACCCCGGAATGGCCCACGACACCGGGATGGCCCCCGGTATCGGGATGGCCCGCGTTGCCGGAATGGTGCCCGGCACCGGGAGGGACGCTGGTCGGGGCGGGGTAGGTGCCGTCCGGCGGCGGGCCGGCGGGACGAGGCTCGGGACGGCCGGGCTCGTCGGGGTCGACCGCCGGGGGCACGTCGCGAAGCGGCATCTGGTGGATTCCGGTCGCCTTGTGCGGTTGGGGCGCCGCCACCCCGGGCGCCGCCGGGCCGGAAGGCGTCGGGCCGGAGGGCTCGGGACCGGAGGGCGTCACACCGGAAGGCATCGGGCCGGAAGGCATCGCGCTGGGTGCTGCCGGACCCGACGCTGGGCCGGGCCGTTCCTGCCAGGTCGGCGTGCCGGGTTGGGCCGTCGGCCCGTACGACCAGGGCGAGACCGGGCGTGGCCCCGGCGGCGGCCCGGGCTGCGCCGGCACCGGGGGCTGCGGTGGCACCGGGGACTGATGCTGATCCGGTGGCGGCGGCGCACCCCACGCCGGGGCGGCGGCCCAGGCCGGCCGCGCCACGGGCTCGGGGCGGGCCGGTGGCTCGGGCCGGACCGCCGGATCGGGCTGCTCCGTCGGGGCGGGGCCCGGTTCGGGCTGTGTGGTGGGCGCCGGACCCGGTGGCTGCGTCAGGCCGGCATCCGGTCCGGGCGGACCGTCGAGCGGGACCGGCTGGTCGAGGGAGGACGCCCCCGGGCCTTCGGGCGGCTCGGGGCTTCCGGCCGGCCGGGGCGCCTGATCGCGCCGGTCGCCGAGGATCGGGACCAGCTGGGTCCGCGACGCGACCGCGTGCGGGCGGCCGTGCACCGGCCCGCTCTCCGGTACCTCTCCGTCGGGCTCCTCCGGCGGCCAGTACGGCTCCTCGGACCAGGTCGGGCCGGTTCCGGCGGGCCCCGGCGGGGGCTCCGGACCGGTCCACCTCGGCTCGCTCGCGCCCGGCACGTACAGCCGGTCTGCATGATCGTTCGCCACGGCGGCCTCCCCTCGTCCCTACGAGGATAGGTAAGCCGGCCAGATCGCACCCGTTGCCGACATCAACCGGGGTAGACCGCCCAGGCACCCGGCTCGGTCCACCAGGACCGCTTCCGGCCCAGTTCGCCGGCCACCCCGTCGTCGAGGTACGGCACCTCACCGTCGCGCGGAACGACCGCGGTCGCCCGCCCCCGGGCGCGGCGTACCTCGAGGCGTACCCGTGATCTGCGCCACCGTGACCGGACGGTCACCGGGACCGCCACCGCGACCTCGACCAGGCCGTCGGCCGGGTCGGCGTGGGCCAGCAGGGTCACGTCGGACAGCGCGGCGTAGCCGCCGGCGTTGCCGATCGCGCAGGCGAGCAACGGTTCGTCGCCGTTGCTGAGCACCGTGTCGTCGACCTCGACCCGGCCCCGCCAGGCCAGCGGCCGGCCGGCCTCGTCGGCCCCACCGAGCAGGGCACCGTCGAGAGTGACCGAACCGCCGTCGTTGCGGAGCAGGTCGAGGCGGCGGACCCGGTCGCCGAGCACGGCCGCGGCGACCGCCGCCGGGTCGCGGGGCAGGCCGAGTTGGGCCGCCAGGTCGTGCTGGTCGGCGCCCCGGGCCGGGTCGAGCGGCAGGATGCCGATCGCCGGCAGGTCCGGCAGGGTGCGGTTGGCGGCGAGATCGGCGGGCCGGCGGCTGGGCGGCGGGGCGTACCGCCGGACCATGCGGCGCATCACGGCGCGTAACTGCCCGTCGCTGGCCGTAGCCACCACCAGCCGGGTCTTCGCGTCCTCGTCGGGCCAGTCGAGGCCGTCCGGCCGGGCCGGGCCGTCGAGCCGGGCCAGCACCGAGTCGATCTCGGCGTCGGAGTGCGCGGTCACCGTCGTCACCCGGGCGCCGGCCGCGGTGAGCGCGTCCGCGCAGTTCAGCACCGGTACGCGGGGTGTCTCGGCGCACTCGTCGCCGGCCGGTCCGGACGCGCCGCCGCAACAGCCGCCGCCGGTGCCGCAACCCGCCCCGCCGTCGTCGGCGGAGCCGAGCGTGAGCAACACCACGTCGTACACGCCGATGGCCTCCTGCCTCGAGATACAGCCCTTTGCCGGCCGTACCGTAACTTCTTGTTAGCCTGACACCTCGGGCTCGCCACGCGGTCGCCACCTGGCACCCGAGCCCTTCGGAGGCGGGATTTAGATGCCAGCGATCGTGCTCATCGGCGCTCAGTGGGGCGACGAGGGCAAGGGCAAGGTTACCGACCTGCTGGGCGAGCGGGTCGACTACGTGGTGCGCTACTCGGGCGGCAACAACGCCGGCCACACGGTGATCACCCCCGACGGCCAGAAGTACGCCCTGCACCTGATGCCCTCCGGGGCACTGTCACCCAACGCGATGATCGTCATCGGCAACGGTGTCGTGGTCGACCCGAAGGTGCTGCTCGCCGAGATCGACGGCCTCGCCGAGCGCGGTGTCGACGTGTCCCGGCTGCGGATCTCCGGTGACGCGCACCTGATCATGCCGCACCACCGGGCGATGGACCGGGTGGTCGAGCGCTACCTCGGCTCGTCGCGGATCGGCACCACCGGCCGGGGCATCGGCCCGGCCTACGGCGACAAGGTCGCCCGGATGGGCATCCGGCTTCAGGACCTGCTCGACCCGGGCATCCTGCGCAAGAAGCTGGAGCTGGTGCTGCGGGAGAAGAACCAGATCCTCTTCAAGGTCTACAACCGCAAGGGCCTGGAGGCCGACGCGGTCGCCGAGGAATACCTGGAGTACGCGGAGCGGCTGCGGCCGTACATCGCGGAGACCCGCACCATGCTCTGGGACGCCCTCGACCGGGGCGAGACCGTGCTGATGGAGGGTGCCCAGGCGACCATGCTCGACATGGACCACGGCACCTACCCCTTCGTGACGTCGTCCAACCCGACCGCCGGCGGGGCGTGCGTCGGCGCCGGAATCCCACCGACCGCCATCTCCAAGGTCATCGGCGTGACGAAGGCGTACACCACCCGCGTGGGGTCGGGGCCGTTCCCGACCGAGCTGTTCGACGACAACGGCATGCACCTGCGCAAGATCGGCGCCGAGTACGGCACCACCACCGGCCGGGAGCGCCGCTGCGGCTGGTTCGACGCGGTGGTGGCCCGCTACGCCACCCGCCTCAACGGCATCACCGACCTCGTGGTGACCAAGCTCGACGTACTGACCGGCCTGGAGAAGGTGCCGATCTGCGTCGGCTACGAGATCAACGGCGAGCGGTTCGACGACATGCCGATGACGCAGACCGACTTCCACCACGCCGTGCCCGTCTACGAGGAGCACGACGGCTGGTGGGAGGACATCTCCAAGGCCCGCACCGAGGCGGACCTGCCGGAGAACGCCCGCCGCTACATCGCCCGGATCGAGGAACTCTGCGGCACGAAGGTGTCCGTGGTCGGGGTCGGCCCCGGCCGTGAAGAGAACGTCGTCCGCCACCCGCTGCTGCCGTAGGACCTCCGTTCCCACTCTTCCCCCCAAGGAAATCCCACTCTTCCCCAAGGAAAACAGTGCGCGTACTTCTCATCGGTGGTGGCGGGCGGGAGCACGCCCTCGCGCTCGGGCTCGCCGCCGACCCGTCCGTCGACCACCTGATCGCCGCACCAGGCAACCCGGGTATCGCCGAGGTCGCCGAGCTGCGGACAGTCACCCCGACCGATCCCGACGCGGTCGCGGCGCTCGCCGTCGAGACCAACGCCGACCTGGTGGTGATCGGCCCGGAGGCGCCGCTGGTGGCCGGGGTCGCCGACGCCGTACGCGCCAAGGGGGTCGCCGTGTTCGGCCCGTCCGCCGCCGCCGCGCGGCTGGAGGGCTCGAAGACGTACGCGAAGGAGATCATGGCGGCGGCCGGGGTGCCGACCGCCCGCGCCCACACCTGCACCGACCCGGACGCGGCGGCTCGGGCGCTCGACGACTTCGGTGCCCCGTACGTGGTGAAGGACGACGGCCTCGCCGCCGGCAAGGGGGTCGTGGTCACCGACGACCGGGAGGCCGCGCTGCGGCACGCCGCCGAGTGCGGCCGGGTGGTGATCGAGGAGTACCTGTCCGGCCCCGAGGTCTCGCTCTTCGTGGTCACCGACGGCGAGGCGGCGGTGCCGCTGCTGCCGGCCCAGGACTTCAAGCGGGTCGGCGACGGCGACACCGGGCCGAACACCGGCGGCATGGGGGCGTACGCGCCGCTGCCGTGGGCGCCGCCCGGCCTGGTCGATGAAGTGATGGCCAAGGTCGTCCACCCGACCCTGGCGGAGCTGCGCCGGGCCGGGAACCCGTTCGCCGGCCTGCTTTACGTCGGCCTGGCGATCACCGCCGACGGTCCCCGGGTGATCGAGTTCAACGCCCGCTTCGGCGACCCGGAGACGCAGGTGGTGCTCGCCCTGCTGGAGACGCCGCTGGCCGGCCTGCTGCACGCGGCGGCGACCGGCACGCTGGCCGGGCACCCGCCGCTGCGCTGGCGCCCCGGTGCCGGGGTGACCGTGGTCGTCGCGTCGGACGGCTACCCGGCGGCGCCGCGCACCGGGGACGTGATCGCCGGCGCCGACCGGCCGGGCATCATCCACGCCGGCACCCGCCGGGCCGACGACGGCGCACTGCTGTCGGCCGGCGGCCGGGTGCTCTGCGCCACGGCGACCGGCGCCGACCTGGCCGCCGCCCGGGAGACCGCGTACGCCCTGGTCGACGGCGTACGGCTGGACGGCTCGCACCACCGCGGCGACATCGCGCTCGCCGCCGCCGAGGGCCGGGTGACGCTGCCCGGCTGACGCTGCCGGCACGAAAGCGGGATTCGCGGATGTCGCTGCGTTCCTAGCGTGGAACACATCACCGGTCGTGCGGCCGGGGTGATTCCCGCTAGGAGCGAATCATGAAGCTGTCCACCACGACCCGCCGGGTGACCGGGTCCGTCACCGGCCGGGCCGCACTCGTCTTCGCCGGGGGTGCGCTCGCCCTGCTGGCCACCGGCTGCAGTGTGCAGGTGACTCCGGCGCCGGGCACTCCAAGCGCCGCGCCGGTCGAGTCGACCGCACCGGCCCAGCCGACCGGTGAAGCCTCGCCCGTGGTCAGCGCCACGCCGGCCGGGCTACCCGGCGGGATGCCCGGCGGCCTGCCGACCAAGGGCGCTCCGGGGGGCGGCCACCCGACCCAGGGCGGCGGGCACCCGACGAAGCCGCCGGCCGGCGGCACGTCGATCGTCTACTTCAAGGTCGTCCAGAAGCCGACCTGCCCGAGCGGCACCGACCCGGGCCGGTCGCTGATCCTCGGGTGGAAGACCACCGGCGCGACGGCGGTCGCGCTGTCGGCCGACAACCCCGGCATGGTGGGCAGCTACGGCACCTACCACGGCAACGAGGGTTCGCAGGAGTTCTCGTTCTCGTGCGCGGACAAGGGCAACACCGAGACGCACACCTACACGATCCACACGATCGGCGACGGCCCGCAGCGGTCGAAGACCATCAACGTCTCGTTGCGGGTGCCGCAGAGCTGAACGACGACCGGGTCGGCGCCACCGGCGCCGACCCGACCGCCGCGCCCGGCTACGCCTTCGGGATGTCGAAGAGGTTCGGGATGCTGGCGGCCAGCGCCATGTCGCCCTTCGCCTTCACCTTGCCGGTCATGAAGAGCATGACCGGGTTGGCGCCGCCTGAGATGATCTTCAGGAACTCGACCGGGCCGACGGTCAGGGTCAGCTTCGGCTCGCGCTGCGGCGGCTTCGCGGTGGTGCAGGTGCCGTTCTCGATCACGACCTCGTACGTGTCGGAGCCGCCGTCCGGGGCGCCGGTGATGACCCAGTGCAGCACCGTGTTGGTGTTGGCGCCCTTGTCGGCGCGGAAGAGCGAAGGCATCCGGTTGAACACCTCGTCGAGGACCTTGCCGCGTACGTCGCTCTGCATCACCTGCGCGATCTGCGCGTCCGGGGTGGCCTTGACGAGCCTGGCGAACTCCTGGGGCTCTACCGAGGCGAACGTGGCCGGGTCGAAGTCGGTCATCGCTGATACCTTCCGCCGGTCGAGAAACTTACTGACAAGTAACCTTATGCAGGAGCAGGAACGGCGGCAAGCCGGCCACGCCGGCTAGCCGGGCGTGACGGTACCGGTCAGGTGCGGCCGGCCCGACCGCGCGTCGTGCAGCGCGAAACTCCAGGCCGGACTGGCGCTGAAGGCGACCGTCGCCGGCAGCAGGATCGGCAGCTTGAAGGCCGCCTCCACGGTGTAGGCGTCCGGCAGCCGGCCCTCCAACGCGGCCAGGCAGCGGGCCTTGCTCCACATGCCGTGCGCGATCGGGCGGGCGAAACCGAACAGCCGCGCCCCGATCCGGGACGTGTGAATCGGGTTGTGGTCGCCGGACAATCGCGCGTACTCCGTACCCACCCGGGGCTCGACCCGGAAGCGGCCGGAAGCGGCCGGCGGCGCGGGACGCTCACCCGGGCCGCGCCCGTCCCGGTCGCCGCTGGTGCGCTCCCGCCGCAGGTACGTCGACACGCCGCGCCACACCACCTCGCCGGCGACCGACGCGGTGGCGAGTACGTCGAACTGCCGGCCCCGTGGATGCGGCCGCAGGTCGGCGGCCCGGACCGACAGGTCGAGTGGCTCGTTCGCGTCGACCGGGCGTTCGACGGTGACCCGGTTGGCCACGTGCACGAGCCCGACCAGCGGAAACGGGAAGTCCGGCGCCGACATCAGCCGCATCGCCAGGGGAAAGGCGAGGACGTGCGGATAGGTGGCCGGCAGCGTGTCGGTGAGCCGGAACCCGCACACCCGGTCGTACGCGGCCAGGTGGCCGCGGTCGACGGTGACCCCGCGCAGCCGCAACTCCAGCCCGGGCAGGCTGTCGCCGCCGCGCCGGCCGCCGAGGCCGGGCACCAGCCCGATCGCCGCCTGCCGGTAGAGCGCGCCGACGGCGGGTGGACTGGTCAGCACCAGCGTGCCGGCGGGCCGGGGCGCGCCGTCCTTCGTACCGGCGGTGCCGTCGGCGGGGTCGGTCGTCGGGTCCTCGCTCATCACGCCCCCAGCAGGCTCTGGCCGCAGACCCGGACCACGTTGCCGGTCACCCCGCCCGAGCCCGGCGAGGCGTACCAGGCGATCGTCTCGGCCACGTCGACCGGCAGGCCGCCCTGGGCCATGCTGTTCATCCGCCGCCCGGCCTCGCGCAGCGCCAGCGGCATCTTCGCGGTCATCTTCGTCTCGATGAAGCCGGGAGCGACGGCGTTGACGGTCACGCCCCGCTCGGCCAGGACCGGCGCCATCGACTCGACCAGCCCGATCACCCCGGCCTTCGAGGTCGCGTAGTTGGTCTGCCCCCGGTTGCCGGCGATCCCGGCGATCGACGCCACCCCGATCAGCCGGCCACCCTCGGGCAGCAGGTCACGTTCCAGCAGTACGTCGTTGATTCGCTCCTGGCTGGACAGGTTGACGTCGAGTACGGCGTCCCAGCGGGCGGCGTCCATCCGGCCGAGCGTCTTGTCCCGGGTGATGCCGGCGTTGTGCACGACGACGTCGACCCGGCCGTGCCGGGCCGCGAGGTGGTCGGCGAGCCGGGCGGGCGCGTCGGGGACGGTCAGGTCGAGCTGCAACGCGGTGCCGCCGATCGAGTTCGCGACGTCGGCGAGCGCGTCACCGGCCGCCGGTACGTCGAGCGCCACGACATGGGCCCCGTCACGGGCCAGCACCCGGGCAATGGCCGCACCGATGCCCCGCGCCGCGCCGGTGACCAGGGCGACCTTGCCGTCCAGCGGCCGTTCCCAGTCGGCCGGCACCGTCCCGGCGCCACCGGTGCCGATCCGGACCACCTGGCCGGAGACGTACGCGGAACGCCCGGAGAGCAGGAACCGGACGGTGCTCTCCACCGCCGTCTCGGCGCCGGGGGCGACGTAGACGAGCTGGGCCGTGCTGCCCCGGCCGAACTCCTTGCCGATGCTGCGGGTCAGTCCCTCGAGGGCGCGCTGGGCGGTGGCCTCGCGCGGGGTGGCACAGAGCTCCGGCGGGGTGCCGAACACGATCACCCGCCCCGAGCCCTTCAACGCCCGGGCGTGCGGGTGGAAGAAGTCGTAGAGCCGGCGCAGGCCGGTCGAGTCGGTGATGCCGGTGGCGTCGTAGACCAGGGCGGCGTCCGTACGGCCGCCCGGCTGCGCGGTCGTGCCCGGGTCGCGTACGTCGACACCGGCGGCGGTGAGCAGCTTGGCGACCGGTTCGCGCAGCCGCCCGCCCGGCGCGGCGTCGAGCACCACCGGTCCGGTGACCAGCGGATCGCCGGGGCGGTAGCGGCGCAACCGGGGCGGGTCGGGCAGGCCGAGCCGCTTGACCAGCGCCTTGCCGGGGCCCGAGTTGGCGAAGCTCGCGTACCTGTCGCTCATGCGAATAGAGCGTACTGGCGGGTAGGTTGGCGGCAAGTCCAGAACGTGCAGGAGGCGGGATCGTGCAGACCATCCGGCGGGTCGCGGTGATCGGTGGCAACCGCATCCCCTTCGCCCGGTCCAACGGGCGCTACGCGACCGCCACCAACCAGGACATGCTCACCGCCGCCCTGGACGGGCTGGTGGCCCGGTTCGGGCTCGCCGGCCAGCGGCTCGGCGAGGTCGTCGCCGGTGCGGTGCTCAAGCACGCCCGCGACTTCAACCTCACCCGCGAGGTGGTGCTCGGCTCGAAGCTCGACCCGCGCACCCCGGCGTACGACATCCAGCAGGCGTGCGGCACCGGCCTGGAGGCCGCGATCCTGGTCGCCAACAAGATCGCCCTCGGGCAGATCGAGGTCGGTGTGGCCGGCGGTGTGGACACCACCTCCGACGCTCCCTTGCAGCTCAACGAGGAGATGCGGCGCACCCTGCTGGAGATCAACTCGGCGCGGACCCTCGGCGCCCGGCTGCGGGCCGCCAGCCGGCTGCGCCCGCACCAGCCGTTCCGGCCCGAGTTGCCGCGCAACGCCGAGCCGCGCACCGGACTGTCGATGGGCGAGCACGCGGCGATCACCGCCGTCAGGTGGGACATCGGCCGGGCCGAGCAGGACGCCCTCGCGCTGGAGTCGCACCAGCGGCTCGCGGCAGCGTACGACAAGGGCTTCTTCGACGATCTCGTCACGCCCTACCAGGGGCTGACCCGCGACCAGAACCTGCGGCCGGACACCTCGCTGGAGAAGCTCGGCAAGCTCAGGCCGGTCTTCGGCACCCGGGGGCCGGACGCCGACCGGGCCACCATGACCGCCGGCAACTCGTCGCCGCTGACCGACGGCGCGTCGACGGTCCTGCTCGCCTCCGAGGAGTGGGCCGCCGCGCACAAGCTGCCGGTGCTCGCCTACCTCGGCGCGTCCGAGGTGGCCGCCGTCGACTTCGTGCACGGCGACGAGGGGCTGCTGATGGCCCCGGCGTACGCCGTACCGCGGCTGCTGGCCCGGACCGGGCTGACGTTGCGGGACTTCGACTACTACGAGATCCACGAGGCGTTCGCGTCGCAGGTGCTGGCCACCCTGGCCGCCTGGGAGTCGCCGGAGTTCTGCAAGGACCGGCTCGGGCTCGACGCCCCGCTCGGCGCGATCGACCGGGATCGGCTCAACGTCAACGGTTCGTCGCTGGCCGCCGGACACCCGTTCGCCGCCACCGGCGGCCGGATCGTCGCCACCCTGGCGAAGCTGCTCGCCGAGAAGGGTTCCGGACGCGGCCTGATCTCCATCTGCGCGGCCGGCGGTCAGGGAGTCGTCGCGATCCTCGAACGCTGACCCTGATCGGCGGAACCGGGGTCGCCCGGCGTCCGGCCGAGCCCTAGGGTCTGTCCACGTGAACTGGTCACAGACGTTCGCTCCGCTGCGCAACCGGGCGTTCCGCTACCTGGTCGCCGGTCGCACGGTCAGCGTGCTGGGCAACGCCGTCGCACCGATCGCGCTCGCCTTCGCCGTGCTCGACCTGACCGGGTCGGCCCGCGACCTCGGGCTCGTCGTCGGCGCGCGGTCCCTGGCCAACGTCCTGTTCCTGCTGATCGGCGGGGTGATCGCCGACCGGTTGCCCCGACACCTGGTGATGGTCGGCGCCAACCTGCTCGCGGCCGGGACCCAGGCCGCCATCGCGGCGGCCGTGCTCACCGGCACCGCGACGATCCCGCTGCTGCTCGGCCTCTCCGCGGTCAACGGGATCACCGCGGCGCTGGCCCAGCCGGCCACCGCCGCGGTGATCGGCCAGATCGTGCCGCAGGAGTCCCGACAGCAGGCCAACGCGCTCAACCGGCTCGGGTTCGCCAGCGCGGCCATCTTCGGCGCCTCGCTCGGCGGTCTGCTCGTCGCCGCCATCGGCCCCGGCTGGGGACTGGCCGTCGACGCCGCCGCCTTCGCCGTCGCGGCCGGGCTCTTCGTGATGGTCCGGGTGCCCAGGGCCAGCGCCGCCGATCGGACCGGGCCGGCCCCGAACGTCTTCCGCGAACTGCGTGAGGGCTGGGTCGAGTTCAGTTCGCGGACCTGGCTCTGGGCGGTGGTGCTCGGCTTCTGCCTGCTCAACGCCGCCTACGTCGGTGGGGTCAACGTGCTCGGGCCGGTCATCGCCGACGAGAGCTTCGGCCGGGCCGGGTGGGGCCTGGTGCTGGCCACGCAGACCGTCGGCATGATCGTCGGTGCGCTGGTCGCCCTGCGGCTGCGGATCCGCCGTTTCCTGTTCTTCGGGGTGGCCTGCATGGCCGCACCGGCCCTGCTGCTCGGCGGCCTGGCGCTGGCGCCGTATCTGATCGTGCTGGTGGGCGCGGCGTTCCTGACCGGGCTCGCCATGGAGCAGTTCGGCATCGCCTGGGAGACGACGATGCAGGAGCACGTGCCCGGCGACAAACTCGCCCGGGTCTACTCCTACGACATGCTCGGCTCCTTCCTGGCCATCCCGATTGGTCAGGTCGCGGTCGGTCCGCTGGCCGAGGCCCTCGGCACCCGGGTCACCATGCTCGGGGCCGCCGCGCTGGTCCTGATAGCGGTGCTCGGCATGCTGGCCAGCCGCGACGTACGCCGGCTCGAACACCGCCTGGACCCACCCGCCGTCCCGGTGACCGCCGATCCGGTGGCCGGTGCCCCGGCCGCCGCCGCCGACCCGGGTGACCTGCTGACGAAGTCCTGACCAGGGCATCGACTGGATGGGTGTTGCTAGCATCCAGCGGCATGATTGTCGAGGTGTCGACGCATGACGTCTGAGCAGCCGTTCCCGGCCCCACCGGCACATCTGTCCGCCGATCCGGGCCGGTCCGCCGATCTGAACCGGGCCGCCGGTCCGAGCCGACCCGTCCGTACCGTCGTCGGGCTGCTCCTGCTGCTGCCCGCGCTCCTCGCCCTGCTGTGGTCCTACGTCCTGCCGTCGGTGTCCACACTGGTCAAGAGCTTCCAGCGGGATCCGCTGATCGGCACCGTCGAGCAGGTCGGCGGCGCCAACTACGAGCGGATCCTCGAGATGGGGTTCCTCGGGGCGTTCAGCTTCGCGCTGGGGCTCGCGCTGGTGCCGCTGCTGTGCGCACTCCTGGTCGCACCGCTGCTGGCTGTCGTCGCCGACCGTGCCGGTCGGGCCGCCCGCCTGGTCACCCGGGGCCTGCTCGCCCTGCCCCTGGCCGGATACGCCCCGGTGGCCGTCCTGGTGTTCTGGATGATGCACCGGTCCGACCCGCGGGCGCTGAGCGAGAGCCCTCGGCTCACCCTGATCTGGATCGTCGGCATCACGTCGTTCGGGCTGGTCGTCGGCGTCGCCGCGACGTTCTTCCTGAGTGCGTTGCGCGGCCGGCGGGCCGGTGGCCGTCCGGGGCCGGCGATGCTGGTCACCGGTGCCGTGCTCGCCCTCGGCGTCGTCGCGGCGGCCCTACAGACCTACACGGTGCCGGCGCTGCTCACCGGCGGCGGGCCGGCCCGCCGCACGGCGACGCCGGTGCTCGACGCGATGCAGAACAGCCTGATCCGGATGGACCTGGGGCCAGGTTCGGCGATCTCCACCATCCTGCTCGCGGTGCTCGGCGTGCTGGGCCTGATCACCGTCGGGCTGTTGCTGATCACCCGGGCGAGGATCGAGTGGGACGGCTGGCGCGACCGGCCCCCGTCCCCTGGAATCCCGCCGGCGCCGTCCGGAATCCCACCGGAGCGTGCCGGTCGCCCGCTCTTCCTGGTCCTGCTGGTGGTCGCGTTGGTCGGCTTCCTGGCGGTGACCGCCTACGCCGTCCTGTTCCCGTGGGTGCGGGCCGCCTTCAGCGACGGCGAGTTGCCGATGGGTGCCACCAGCGGCGGGATCTTCGTCAACACCTGGCTCCCGCCGCTGATCGGTGCGGTGGTCTCGGTCACCCTGGCCGCCGTCGGCGGCTTCGCGATCGGCGGCCTCCGCCCGCTCGGCCGGTGGAGCGAGATCCTGCTGCTGCTCTTCGCTCCGTGGCTCTTCGTCGGCACCGGTCCGCTGGCCATCGCCAACTACCTGCGCGCCCGCGACCTTGACCAGATCGACTCCCTGATCGGGCTGATCCCGCCCGGCTGGGTCTCGATTCCCGCGCTGGTCGCGTTCACGTTGCTGTTCCGTGGCCTGGAGCCGCGCTGGCGGGCGGGCGGCGGGTTCGCCCGTACGGTCCTGCTTCCGGCGCTGCCGTTGCTTCCGCTCGCGGTGGTGGTGTCGTGGCTGATCAGCGCGCAGCAGCTGCTCTGGCCGTGGCTGATCGGTCAGGGGCCCGGCAGCTGGACCGCCGGCCTGGTCGCCCAGCAGGCGCTGTACCGGCGGATCGCCACCGACGACGCCGCGCTGGCACTGGTGCTGCCGTTGCCGATGATGCTGCTGTTCCTCCTCGTCCTGGTGGCGGCGCAGATCACCTACCTGGATCGCCTGGCCATCCGCGTCGGCCGTCGCTGAGCCTCACCCCCGCGATCTTGCGGTTGTCGCCCTCCATTTCCGGCAAATGGGGGAGACAGCCGCAAGATCGCGGGAGGCTCGGTAGGAGCGGCTGAGCGGGACCGGGGGCGTGAAAGACTGCGGTACGTGACGAAACCGCAGGTGCCCAACGTTCTCGCCGGCCGCTACGCCTCTCCCGAACTCGTTCGACTCTGGTCGCCCGAGGAGAAGATCCGGATGGAGCGGCGGCTCTGGCTGGCCGTACTCCGGGCCCAGCGGGACCTCGGCATCGAGCTGCCCGACGGGGTGGTCGAGGCGTACGAGGCGGTCGTCGACGACGTCGACCTCGAGTCGATCGCGGCCCGCGAGCGGCTGACCCGGCACGACGTGAAGGCGCGGATCGAGGAGTTCAGCGCGCTGGCCGGGCACGAGCACATCCACAAGGGAATGACCTCCCGCGACCTGACCGAAAACGTCGAGCAGCTCCAGATCCGGGCCTCGCTGGAACTCGTACGCGACCGCGTCGTCGCCACCCTGGCCCGGCTGGCCCGGCTCGCGGTCGAGCATTCCGACCTGGTGCTCGCCGGGCGCTCGCACAACGTCGCGGCCCAGGCCACCACGCTCGGCAAGCGGTTCGCGTCCGCGGCCGAGGAACTCCTGATCGCCTACGAGCGGATCGAAGACCTGATCGGGCGCTACCCGTTGCGTGGCATCAAGGGGCCGGTCGGCACCGCCGCCGACCAGCTCGATCTCTTCGACGGCGACGCGGGGCGGGTGGCCGAGCTGGAGCGCCGGGTGGCCGCGCACCTCGGGTTCAGCCGGGTGCTCGACAGCGTCGGCCAGGTCTATCCGCGGTCGCTCGACTTCGACGTGGTCGCCGCGCTCGCGCAGACGGCCGCGGCGCCGTCGTCGCTGGCCCTCACCATCCGGCTGATGGTCGGTCAGGAGTTGGCGACCGAGGGCTTCAAGCCCGGCCAGGTCGGGTCCAGCGCCATGCCGCACAAGATGAACACCCGCTCCAGCGAGCGGGTCAACGGCTTCGCCGTGATCCTGCGGGGCTACCTGTCGATGGTCGGCGAGCTGGCCGGCGACCAGTGGAACGAGGGCGACGTCTCCTGCTCGGTGGTTCGCCGGGTGGCCCTGCCTGACGCGTTCTTCGCCGCCGACGGGCTCTTCCAGACCTTCCTGACCGTGCTCGACGAGTTCGGGGCCTACCCGGCGGTGATCGCCCGGGAACTCGACCGCTACCTTCCGTTCCTGGCCACGACCAGAATTCTGGTGGCGGCCGTACGTCGCGGGGTGGGTCGGGAGGTTGCCCACGAGGTGATCAAGGAGCACGCGGTGGCGGTGGCGCTGGCGATGCGGGAGAAGGGGATCGCCGAGAACGACCTCTTCGACCGGCTCGCCGCGGACGGCCGGCTCGGACTCGGCCGGGCCGAGATCGACGCGCTGGTGTCCGACCGGGGTGCCTTCGTCGGGGCGGCCGCCGCCCAGGTGCGGGCGGTCGCGGACCGGGTCGCGACGGTGGTCGCCGCGCACCCCGACGCGGCGGCGTACGACCCGGCACCGATCCTCTGACCGGTCCGGCCGTTCGGCGGGCCCGGTCGGGTCCGCCGGAGGGTCAGCCCTCGCGGACCGGCAGCCCCTCGATCGGCGCGGTGTCCTCCTCGTCGTCGTCCACGTCCGGTCCACGCCCCTCCCGTTCCCAGCGGTCGACCGGGCCGGAGTCGTGCGGTAGACGGGCGACGACGACGGCGGTGCCGTACGCGCACATCTCCATCCACATCAGGCCGACCTCGCGGTGTTCGAACCGCATCGCGAGTACGGCGTTGGCGCCCATGAGTTCGGCCGAGGCGCCGAGTTTCGTCAGCGCACTGACCCGCCAGCGCTGGAGGTGGTCCGATGCCCTGGGGTGGAGGAAGTTGCCACGAAGGGTCTTCACGCCTTCCGAGAACGGGTTTCGGGTACGCGGCACCGAGACGATCACCTGTCCGATGACGTGTCGTACCTCGTAACCGGGTAATGAATCCGTGGTAACCACCATCATGCTGCGATGCTAGGCATGTCGGATGTATCCCAATAGCGAGGTTCTGTTCAGCTGACCGCAGTCTGCGAAACGGTGCGGCGCGGACGCCCGGGTCATCCGAGCATCCGCGCCGCACGCGGGACAGGTCGTCAGACGCCGGCCACCGAGGTGATCCAGGCGCGGTTGTACGCGACGCTGCCGTAGTTCTGGATGTTGACGCCGTCGGCGGTCGAGGCGACACCGACCTGGGCACCGTTGTAGAACTGCGGGCCGCCGGAGTCACCGCGCCAGGCGTTGCCGTTGATCCGCGTGCTGCGGATCGCCCGGCCGCCGTACGCGTCGGTGACGCTGGTGCTGGTGACCCGGACCGAGGCGGTCTTGAGCACGGTCGACGCCGAGCAGCCGCTGTAGCAGGTCATGCCCCAGCCGTAGATGGTGTTGGTGGAGTTGACCGGCGGGTAGCTGTTGGACAGCGTGACGGCCCCGCTGGTGACCGGGCTGCTCAGGCGCAGCAGCGCGAGGTCGTACTGACCGTACGAGGCGGTGACGCTGCGGGTCACGCCGCCCGAGGTGCGGTTGACGCTGCCGATCCGCACCGACATGGTGCCGCTGACGCAGTGCCGGGCGGTGAGCACCCAGTTGGCCGCGATCACCGAGCCGGAGCAGGTGAACGAGCCGTTGCTGAAGACGGCGGCGGCCCACGGTGCGGACGAGACGGTGCCGCCGCCGATGATCGGGTCCGGGCCGGCGGGGGCGGCCGTGGCGACCGACGGGGCGGCCACCACGCCGACGAGGGCGGTGGCCAGCGTGGCCAGGGCGAGACGAGCGCGCATGGACGGGCTCCTTCCGAGGGGGTTTGCCCGGCGGGGGTCGGCCGGGTCGGGGTGAGCCGCCGTCGGTGGACTGGTCGTCCGCCGTACGGCTGTTTCGAAATGGATCAATGAACTCGGGGGTCTGATCCTTCCGACGGACACGCTAGGACGTCCGCCATTGATTCACAATGGTCGAATCGACATAACACGATGTTATGGCCCTGGTGGGCGGCGGCGCGGCGGTGGGATACGCTCGCCACCAGCGAAGGGGAGTAGCCCCCAATCACGCGGTCGACACACTGGCGCCCGGCGCCCGGCCACGTGGACCGCACCCGATCCGGTGCGGTGGGCGAGACCTTCGACCCAGGCCGTATGGCCGGGTCGAGGGCATCCCGCTCCCGGTCCGGCCGGGAAGGAATCCTCCGTTGGAATACGTTCTCGTCGCGCTGACCGCTTTCGTGCTCATCGCGCCGGTCGAACTGCCGGACAAGACGTTCGTCGCCACCCTGGTGCTCACCACCCGCTATCCGCCGCTGCCGGTGTGGCTCGGCGTGGTGGCCGCCTTCGGCGTGCAGTGCCTGGTCGCGGTGGCGGCCGGCAGCCTGCTCGCCCAGTTGCCGCAGGCGCCGGTGGCGCTGGTCTCGGCCGGACTCTTCGCGGTCGGCGCACTGCTGCTACTGCGTGGGGCACGGCGGGCCGACGCCGAGGGCGCCGAACAGGAGCAGGCCTTCGCGAGCAAGGTCGGCGAGGGGAAGCGGGGCTGGCGGGCCTTCGGCGCCAGCTTCCTCGTCCTGTTCACCGCCGAATGGGGCGACCTGTCGCAGTTGCTCGTCGCCGGCCTGGTGGCCAGCGGGCAGCCCGCCATTCCGGTCTTCTTCGGCTCCTGGGCGGCGCTGGCCACCGTGTCCGGACTCGCCGTCCTGCTCGGCCGCTGGCTGCTCAAGAAGATCCGGCTGTCGCTGGTGAGCTACGTCGCCTCCGGGGTGTGCGCCATCCTCGCCGTGGTGACCGCCGTCACCGCCATCAACTCGCTGATCTGAGGAAATCCCTGCTGCTGCCCCCGGCGGACGGTGATCCGCCGGGGCCGGCCGGGTGCCGGTCCGCCCCGGTGCGAACTATGTCCCGTCGTGCCTGCCCCGCCGCAGGCCACAGGCGACCTCCGCCGGCCCGTGTACGCCGCCGGGCGGTGCGTCGACCGGTCCATCTACCAGGTAGGCTGGCTCCGCTCGCCCCATTGGGGTCGGCACCCAACTGCGTACACAGTCAGGAGTGCCCAGTGGCTCGCGTCGTCGTCGACGTCATGCTCAAGCCGGAGATTCTCGATCCCCAGGGTCAGGCGGTCGTAAACGCCCTACCTCGCCTCGGGGTCGACGATGTCTCCTCCGTGCGCATCGGCCGGCGCATAGAGATCGAGTTCGCCGGTGAGGCGGACCTCGACCGGGCCCGTGAGATCGCCGACAAGCTGCTCGCCAACCCGGTGATCGAGGACTTCGAGGTCCGGCTGGCCGAGACCGAGGAAGTCCGACCGTGACAGCGCGCGTAGGCGTCGTCACCTTCCCGGGCTCCCTCGACGACGGTGACGCGGCCCGTGCCGTCCGTCTCGCCGGTGGCGAGGCCGTACGCCTCTGGCACGCCGACCCCGACCTGCACGGCGTCGACGCGGTGGTGCTGCCCGGCGGCTTCTCGTACGGCGACTACCTGCGGTGCGGCGCCATCGCCCGCTTCGCGCCGGTGATGGAGAGCATCGTCGCCGCCGCGGCCGGCGGCCTGCCGGTGCTCGGTATCTGCAACGGCTTCCAGATCCTCTGCGAGGCCCACCTGCTGCCCGGCGCGCTGACCCGCAACCAGCACCTGCACTTCCGCAACCGCGACCAGATCCTGCGGATCGAGTCGCCGGCCACCGCCTGGACCAACACCTTCGCCGCGGGGCAGGAGATCCTGATCCCGGTCAAGAACGGTGAGGGCTGCTACGTCGCCGACGAGCGCACCCTCGACGAACTCGAGGCGACCGGCCGGATCGTCGCCCGCTACGTGGGCGGCAACCCCAACGGCTCACTGCGTGACATCGCCGGCATCAGCAACGCGGCCGGCAACGTGGTCGGCCTCATGCCCCACCCGGAGCACGCGGTCGAGGCGCTGACCGGTCCGTCCCTCGACGGGCTGGGCTTCTTCACCTCGATCCTCAAGCACCTCGCGGGAGCACCTGCATGACCACCCAGTCAGACGTCCGGCCAGGCGCGGCACCGTCCGCCGAGGACCCGGACACCGTCGATGTGGCCGTGGCCACCCCCGAGGTGCCCCAGCCGTACGGCGAACTCGGCCTGCGCGACGACGAATACGACCGGATCCGGCAGATCCTGGGCCGCCGGCCGACCCAGTCCGAGCTGGCCATGTACTCGATCATGTGGAGCGAGCACTGCTCCTACAAGTCGAGCAAGGTCCACCTGCGCCAGTTCAGCGAGAAGGCGCCGCCGAGCGACCGGCTGCTCGCCGGCATCGGGGAGAACGCCGGCGTCATCCGGATCTCCGACAACCTCGCCGTGACCTTCAAGGTCGAGTCGCACAACCACCCGAGCTTCGTCGAGCCCTACCAGGGCGCGGCCACCGGGGTCGGCGGCATCGTCCGCGACATCCTGGCCATGGGCGCCCGCCCGGTCGCGGTCATGGACCCGCTGCGGTTCGGCGCGGCCGACCACGAGGACACCGCCCGGGTGCTGCCCGGCGTCGTCGCCGGGGTCGGCGGCTACGGCAACAGCCTCGGCCTGCCCAACATCGGCGGCGAGGTCGTCTTCGACCCCTGCTACCAGGGCAACCCGCTGGTCAACGCGCTCTGCCTGGGCGTGCTCCCGGCCGACCGTCTCCAGAACAAGGCGGCGGCCGGCGCCGGCAACGTGGTCGTCCTCATGGGCGCCAAGACCGGCCGGGACGGCATCGGCGGCGTGTCCGTGCTGGCCAGCGCCACCTTCGACGCCGGCAGCGCCAAGCGCCGCCCGTCGGTGCAGGTCGGTGACCCGTTCACCGAGAAGCTGCTCATCGAAGCCTGCCTGGAGCTCTACGACGCCCAACTCGTCGTCGGCATCCAGGACCTCGGCGGCGCCGGCCTGACCTGCGCGCTCACCGAGACCGCCGCCGCCGCCGGCACCGGCATGCGGGTCTGGCTGGAGCGGGTTCCGCTGCGCGAGCAGTCGATGGAGCCGCAGGAGATCCTGGCCAGCGAGTCCCAGGAGCGGATGCTACTCATCGTCGCCCCGGAGAAGCTCGAAGCGGTGCTCAAGACCGCCGACAAGTGGGGCGTCCTCGCCACCGCGATCGGCGAGGTTACCCCGGCGGCGCCGGACGGGCAGCCCGGCCGGCTGGTCATCACCTGGAACGGGCACACCGTCGTCGACGTACCGCCGGGTTCGCTCGCCGACGACGGCCCGGTCTACGCCCGGCCGATGCGCGAGCCGTCCGACCTGATCCTGATCCAGGCCGACCGCGCCGAGACGCTGCCGCGCCCGGCCAACCCCGACGCGCTGCGGGAGACCGTGCTGCGCATGATCGCGTCGCCCAACCTGTGCGACAAGACCTGGGTGACCGAGCAGTACGACCGCTACGTCCTCGGCAACACCGTGCTCGCCCAGCCCGAAGACTCCGGCGTCATCCGGATCGACGAGCAGTCCGGGCTCGGGGTGGCGCTCTCGGTCGACGGCAACGGCCGCTACGCCCGCCTCGACCCCTACCAGGGCGCCCGGCTCGCACTCGCCGAGTCCTACCGCAACGTGGCCGTCACCGGTGCCCGCCCGATCGCCGTCACCAACTGCCTCAACTTCGGCTCACCCGAGGACCCGGGTGTGATGTGGCAGTTCGCCGAGGCCGTACGCGGACTGGCCGACGGCTGCGCCGAGCTCGGCATCCCGGTCACCGGCGGCAACGTCAGCTTCTACAACCAGACCGGCTCGGTCGCCATCCACCCCACCCCGGTCGTCGGGGTGCTCGGGGTGCTCGACGACGTGACCCAGCGGGTGCCGATGGGCTTCTCCCGGCCCACCCACGCCGATGGCGACGTGATCTTCCTGCTCGGTGAGACCCGCCTGGAGCTGTCCGGCTCCGAGTGGGCCTGGGTGGCCCACGAGCACCTGGGCGGCGTACCGCCCCGGGTCGACCTGGCCCAGGAGAAGCTGCTCGCCGACCTCGTCGCCGAAGCCGCCCGGGTCGGGCACCTCAGCTCCGCGCACGACCTCTCCGACGGGGGCCTCGCGCAGGCCCTGGTCGAGTCGTCGCTGCGGCACGGGGTCGGCGCCCGGATCGCACTGCCCGAGGAGTTCGGCACCGGCTCGATGCCGTTCGTGTATCTCTTCAGCGAGTCGGCCGGCCGCGCCCTCGTCGCGGTGCCCCGGGGTCAAGAGAAGGCGTTCGCCGGCCTGTGCGTCGAATACGGCGTACCGGCGACGGCGCTCGGCGTGACCGATCCCAACCAGGACGGCATCGACATCCGGGACCAGTTCTCGATCGGCTTCGACGAGCTGCGCGCGGCGTTCACCTCGACCCTGCCCCGGCTCTTCGGCGGCACGACCGAGGCTGCCACGCCGGAGCCCGCCACCACGGACGGCGAGCCCGCCGCCGCCGATCCTGCCACCGGCGAACCCGTCGCAGCCGAGCCGCCCGCGCCCGCCGCGCCGGTGGCCGGCGGTCCCGCCGAGCCGGCCGTGTCCGGGGCGCCGCCCGCCGCGGCCGTGGTCGCCGGAACCGTCGAGACCACCGCACCCGCCGAAGTCGCCGAAACCGGCGATCCTGGCACCGCAGCCCCGGCCGGGCCTACCGACACGCCCTGACCTGGTGGTATTCGCCCAGCCGGGCAGCGGGGCACGCTTCGACTGGGGTCTCGCCGGCGCCGCCGAACTCGGGCGGGTCTGCGCGGCCCTGGTCGTCGTCGACGTCCTTTCGTTCACGACGTCGGTCGAGGTAGCGGTCTCCCGGGGGATGCGGGTGCACCCGTTCCCCTGGAACGACCAGGCCGCCGAATACGCCACCCGGATCGGCGCGGTCGTCGCCGTCGGGCGGGACTCGGTCGACGACGTCAACCCGTGGTCGCTGTCACCGGCGGCGCTGCGGCGTGCTCCTGCCGTACCCGACCTGGTCCTGCCGTCACCGAACGGCTCGGCCATCTGCGCCGCCGCCGCGACCACCGGTGTCCCGGTCGTCGCCGGCTGCCTGCGCAACGCACCCGCCGTCGGGCGCTGGCTCACCGAGCACGGGTACGGCTCGACCGACGCCCCGGTCGGGGTGATCGCCGCCGGCGAACGGTGGCCCGACCTGACGCTGCGCCCCGGCGTCGAGGATCAGCTCGGTGCGGCCGCGGTCCTCGACGCGCTGGCGACGGTGCCGGGCGGGCTCTCGGTCGAGGCGGCGGTGGCGCTGGCCGCGTTGGCCAGCGTGCCCGATGTGCCGGCGGCCGTACGCGGCTCCGTGTCAGGGCGCGAACTGCGGAGCCGCGGCTACGGCGCCGACGTCGAGATCGCCGTCGAAACGGGTGTCTCGTCGGTGGTGCCGGTGCTGCGCAACGGGGTCTTCACCGCCGCCTGACGAGGCGCCGGGCTCAGCCGTCCAGCCAGTCCAGCGAGCCACGATCCGGCCGGCCGGGCTGCTGCGGGCCGCCCCGCCGGGACTGGTCGCCCTGACCACCCCGGTCGGACGGGTAGTCGCCGGGCTGGTCGTAGCCGCCCCGGTCGTAGCCACCCCGCTGTTCCGGCGTTCGGTCGTATCCGCCACCGCGCTGGTCGTATCCACCGGGCTGCTGGTCGTAGCCGCCCCGGTCGTAACCGCCGCGCTGGTCGTAGCCGCCCCGGGGATCCTGGCCGCGCTGGTCGTAGCCGTCGCGGTCGTATCCACCGGTCTGCTCGTATCCGCCAGCCGCGCCGGAACGGTGGTCCTGCTGGCCGTAGCCGCCGCCGGTAGCGGGCGCGTCGTAGCGGTTCCCCCGCTCGTAGCCGCCGGTCGAGGGCTCGTAGCCACCGGTCGGCTGCTCGTGGTCGCCGCCACCCCGGCCGCCGTACTGCTGCCCGGACGGTTGCCGGTAGCCCTGGTCCTGGCCGCCGTAGCCACGGCCCTGCCCGTACGAGGAGGAATCCGAGTCGTACGGGTCGACGGCGGGGGCGTAGCCGCCCGCGACCGCGTTGCCGGTGTTGCCACCGGGCTCGTAGCGGCCGGTGGGCTCGTCGTAACGGTCGCCGTAGCCGCCGCCCGGCGCGGGCCGGTCCGCCGGGCTGCCGTAGTCGCGCCCGCCGTAACCGTCGCCCCGACCACCGCCCGCACCGTAGCCGGCACCCGAGCCGGGGGGGTCGCCGTAGCCGTAGCCGCTGCCGGAAGAGGGGGCATTGCCGTAGCCGGCACCCGATGCCGGGGCGGTCCCGTACCCGGCGCCCGAGGCCGGGGCGTTGCCGTAGCCCGCGCCGGAGGCCGGGGCGTTGCCGTAGCCGGCGCCCGAGGCGGGGGCGTTGCCGTAGCCGTAGCCTGCCTGGGTGGGCTGGCCGGCGTCGTAGTCGTTGCCCCAGCTCTGCTTGTCCTGGGCGGTTGGCAGCGGTGCGCCGTACGGGTCGGGGAACTCGTCGACGACCGGCCGGGCCTGAAGCATGGTCGGCTGGTCACCCAGTGCGGGGCGGCTGACCATGGTCGGGTCGGGTCCGGCGCCGGCCCGGGGCGTGATCCGCGTCGCGTCGTCCATCCCGCCGTATCCGCCGGCGGCAGCGGCGGCGGCGGCGGGACGGGCCGCCCGGCCCCCCCGCCCGGCCGCACCGTCCTCGGCGTCGTCGTCGGCCTCTTTGCGTCGTACGAGAAGCAGCACGATCGCGCCGACGCCCAGTGCGACGAGCAGGCCACCACCGAGGATCAGGGCCCACGAGCCGAAGCCGCCGGAACTGTCGTTGGCGGCCGGCTGGGTCGCTGCCCCGGGAGTGGGCTCGCCGCTTACCTCGCCCTCGCTCGGGGTCGGTTCGGCACTCGCCTCGTCGGACGGGCTGGCGCTGGGCGACGGCGACGGCTGGAGCGCGAGAGCGAGCCGCTGGTTGGTCACCGACTGGTTGGCCGCGCCGGTGATCGTGATGGTCTTGATCGCGCTGTCCTTGCTGGCACCGAGTTCGATGCTGCCCGGAGCGATCGGGTTCTGGGCCGTGCCGGCGAAGCGGAAGCGGCCGTTCTCGCCGGTGACGGTGTCGTAGCGGTTGTTCTGCGAGTCGGCGATCGCCACCGTCGCGCCGGCGACCGGGTTGCCGGTGGTCTGGTCGGTGACCGTGCCCGAGACCTCCCGGACCGTCGGCCGCGGCGGCGGCGCGGCCGCGGTGACCCGCAGCGAGAACGACGCGCTGTTCGAGTTCGAGGACGTCTGGACGGTGACGGTGACGTTGCTGTTGGCGGCAGCCGCGTTGGCGGCGGCCTTGAGCGTCAGCGGGTGGTTCTTGCGGCTCTCCGGCGTGACCGAAACCTCGCCACAGCCGGATGCGCAGTTCACGCCACTCGGTAGACCGGTCAGGCTTACGTTGACCGTGGTGTCCTCGGGCAGTTGGGTCGTGATCTGGACCGTGACGGAGGCGTCGCTGCCGGCCTGGAGGTTCACCGAACCGGGGGAAACGCCGACTTCGGGCGGGTCGGCCAGGGCCGGGGAGGCCGGTACGGTGATGAGGGCGCTGGTGGCCAGCGCCACGACCACACCCGCCCGCAGCATCCAGGCTCGTCGGTGTGTTGTCACGTCCACCGCCTTCCGGTCCGGCTCGCCCCGCACGAATACACCGTCGGCCACTATGCCTTGTCTGGCGGGATCAGCGCGACCCAGGGGCAGCATGATGTGCTCCGGCGAAAGGTCGTATCGTCCCGTCGTGTCCTCTGCGCACTTTAAGTCTGCCGCGGTGGCGGCGGCTCTGGCGGCCATCGAAGCCGGGCGACCGCTGGAGAAAGCGGTGCTCCGTGATGCCGTCCGTGCGCTGCTGTCCGAGCTTTCAAGATCCGCACCGGGCCGATCGGTGGAGGTGCGGGTCCCACCTTACGGCGCAGTTCAGTGCGGTGCGGGCCCCCGCCACACCCGGGGAACCCCACCGAACGTGGTCGAGACCGACCCGATCACCTGGGTCCGGCTGGCCACCGGTCGATTGGCGTGGTCCGATGCGACGGCGGACGGGAGTGTGCAGCTCAGCGGTAATCGAGCTGATATCTCCGGATACCTCCCGATCTGATCGGCGAGGCGACGCGAGGCATCGTAGCAGAACGGAGCTGATTCGTAGCCGTCTGTCATCACCGCTGGCTCGCGTACACTGTCTGGCGACGGTATCCCGGACACAGCTCACCAGAATTTCGAGAGGGAGCGGCAGGTGCCCCGAGGCGACGGCCGGTTGACTCAGGACCTCGACCCCCAAAAGCCCGGCCCGCAGGACGAGTGCGGAGTATTCGGGGTCTGGGCGCCGGGTGAGGAGATCGCCAAACTCACCTATTTCGGCCTTTATGCGCTGCAGCACCGCGGCCAGGAGGCGGCCGGCATGGCCGTCAGCGACGGCTCTGGGATCGTGGTCTACAAGGATCTCGGCCTGGTGGCCCAGGTGTTCGACGAGCCCACGCTGGCCAGCCTGCGCGGCCACCTTGCGATCGGACACACCCGCTACTCCACGACCGGCGGCTCCACCTGGGAAAACGCCCAGCCGACGATCCGGTCCAACGCCGCCGGCACCACGATCGCGCTGGCCCACAACGGCAATCTGGTCAACACCGCCCGGCTCGCCGTCGAGGCCGCCCAACGGGGCCTGGACTCCGACGGCTCGACCACCGACACCGCGCTGATGACGATGCTGCTGGCCAGCCGGCCGGACCTGTCGGTCGAGGCGGCCGCGCTGGAGGTGCTGCCGACCCTGCGTGGGGCTTTCAGCCTCGTCTTCATGGACGACAACACCCTCTACGCCGCCCGTGACCCGTACGGGGTCCGGCCGCTCGTGCTCGGCCGGATGGAGCGCGGCTGGGTGGTCGCCAGCGAGACCGCGGCGCTCGACATCGTGGGTGCGAGCGTGGTCCGCGAGGTCGAGCCCGGTGAGTTGATCGCGATCGACGAGCACGGCCTGCGGTCGGCCCGGTTCGCCGCCCCGGAGCCCAAGGGCTGCCTGTTCGAATACGTATACATCGCCCGGCCGGACACCACGATCGCCGGCCGCAACGTCTACTCCGCCCGGGTCGCGATCGGCCGTCAGTTGGCCAAGGAGCACCCGGTCGAGGCCGACCTGGTCATTCCGGTGCCCGAGTCGGGCACGCCTGCGGCGATCGGCTACGCCGAGGGTTCCGGCATCACCTACGGCGCCGGTCTGATGAAGAACCCGTACGTCGGGCGCACCTTCATCCAACCGTCCCAGACCCTGCGCCAGCTCGGTATCCGGCTGAAGCTCAACCCGCTGCGCGAAAACGTCCGGGGCAAGCGGGTGGTCGTGGTCGACGATTCGATCGTGCGGGGCAACACCCAGCGGGCCATCGTCCGGATGCTGCGCGAGGCAGGGGCGCTGGAGGTGCACGTACGCATCTCGTCGCCGCCGGTCAACTGGCCGTGCTTCTACGGCATCGACTTCGCCACGCGCGCCGAGCTGCTGGCCAACGGACTCGACAACGAGGGCATCCGGCGTTCGATCGGGGCCGACACGCTCGGCTACGTCTCGCTGTCCGGGCTGATCGCGGCGACCGAGCAGCCGAAGACCAGGCTGTGCCGGGCCTGCTTCGACGGTGAGTATCCGATCGAGCTGCCCGCGGGCAACCTGATCGGCAAGCACGTGCTCGAGGGTGTGGGCCGGCGGGTGTCCGGCGACGCCGGCCCGCGGCCGGGCACCGGAGCGCAACCCGAAGACCCCGGGACGGATCGTCCCGGCACACTGCCACTCGTCGCCGTGCCCGGCGGCGCTGAGGCACCGCAGCGTCCGTAGGACGTAGCCGGTCCGGTCAACTGCCGTCCGGGCCGGTGAGACACACAGTCGAGTGATCCTCGACAGGCACCCGACGCGGTTCGCCGCGAGAAGCACTGAGGGGAAGAACCGTGACGCACGTGACTGAGCGCGGCGGCGTAGAAAGCGGACCGAACGGTGGCGCCGACGGCGGCGACAAGCAGGTCTGGACCGCGGGAACCGGCCGCACCGGCCGCAAGCGCACCGTGACGTACGCGGACGCGGGGGTCTCGATCCACGCCGGGGACCGCGCCGTCGAGCTGCTGAAGTCGAAGGTCAAGCGCACGATGCGCCCCGAGGTGATGGGCGATCTCGGCGGGTTCGCTGGGCTCTTCCGGCTCAACACGCAGAAATACCAGAACCCGATCCTGGCGTCGTCGACCGACGGCGTCGGCACCAAGCTGGTCATCGCCCAGCAGCTCGACATCCACGACACCGTCGGCATCGACCTGGTCGCGATGGTCGTCGACGACCTGGTGGCCTGTGGGGCCGAGCCGCTGTTCCTGCTCGACTACATCGCCTGCGGCGAGGTCGTGCCGGACAAGGTGGCCGAGATCGGCGCGGGCATCGCCGACGGCTGCCGTTACGCGGGCTGCGCCCTGCTCGGTGGCGAGACCGCCGAGCACCCCGGGGTGCTGCGTCCCGACGAGTACGACGTGTCGGCGACCGGGGTCGGCGTGGTGGAGGAGAGTGAGATCCTCGGCCGGGACCGGGTCGAGGTCGGCGACGTGGTCATCGCCATGCGGTCGTCCGGTCTGCACTCCAACGGCTTCTCGCTGGTGCGCCACGTGCTGCTCGGGGCCGGGCGGATGCGGCTCGACACGGTGATCGACGACTTCGGCCCGCAGCGCACGCTGGGCGAGGAGCTTCTCACCCCGACCAAGATCTACGCGCAGGACTGCCTCAAGCTGATCGAGGAGTGCGAGGTGCGCGCCCTGGCCCACGTGACCGGCGGCGGCATTCCCGGCAACCTCGTACGCATCCTGCCCGAGCACGTCGACGCCGTGGTCAACCGGTCGACCTGGCGGCCGCAGCCGATCTTCGACCTGGTGCAGGCCAAGGGGCGCATCGAGGACCCGGAGATGGAGTCGACCTTCAACATGGGGATCGGCATGTTCGCCATCGTCTCGGCCGAGGACGCCGACCGGGCGCTGGCGCTGCTGGCCGGCCGTGGACTCGACGCATGGCAGGCCGGGGAGATCATCGAGGGCACCGGGACCGTGCAGATGATCGGTCACCACACCCGAGGCTGAGGCGATCATCGATCAATGGCCGGCTGGATAGCTGCCCAGGGGTTCACCTGGCCGGCCATCTCCACCTAGCCTGAGGTGCGCCTCAGGCGGGAGGAGGGATCTTGACCGGCCAACGGCAGGTGTTCACGGGGATGCGCGGCATCGCCACGGTTCCGACCTACGTGGTGATGCAGCCGACCACCCTGTGCAACCTCGACTGCGCCTACTGCTACCTGCCGTTCCGCGCCGACGACCGGAAGATGTCGCCGGCGGTCGCCGCCGCGGTCGCCGGCCCGGTCAACGAGTGGTCCCGCGATTCCCGGTTCTCCGTCGTCTGGCACGGCGGCGAGCCGCTCGCGGCCGGCCGCGAGCACCTCACGGAACTGCTGCGGCCGTTCGCCCCGGACGTCGAACACCATCTCCAGACCAACGCGACCCTGATCGACGACGCCTGGTGCGAGTTCTTCGCGGCCAACGACATCCGGGTCAGCGTGAGCGTCGACGGGCCACGGGCCCGCAACGCCGACCGGGTGACGCGGGGCGGCCGGCCGTCGTACGACCGGATCCGGCGCGGCATCGACGCGCTGCGCCGGCACGGCATCCCGTTCTCCGCGCTGTGTGTGGTCAACCGGCCCGCGCCGGGGCTGGCGACCGAACTGTACGACTACTTCCTCGACCTCGGCTGTGAGGTGCTCGGCATCAACATCGAGGAGACCGAGGGAGTGAATCTCCGTACGAACGATCATCCCGCGGCGGCGGTCCGTGCCTTCTGGGCCGAGCTGGTCGCCGCGTGGCGCCGCGATCCGCGGATCCACCTGCGCGAGGTCGAGTGGTCGCTGCGGTACGCGGCCGCGGTGCTCGACGGCACCGCCGACGCCGTCCTGCCGCGCCAGTTGGACCCGATTCCCACCATCGGGTACGACGGCTCGGTGGTGCTGCTCTCGCCCGAGCTGGCCGGGTTCTCCGACCCTCGCTACGGTGACTTCACCAGCGGAAACGTTCTGGCGACGCCGCTGCCGGAGATCCTGGCCACGGCGCACCGGCTCGGCTGGATCCGGGAGTTTCTCGACGGGGTGGAAGCCTGCCGGTCCAGTTGTCCCTATTTCGGGTTCTGCGGAGGCGCCCACGCTGCCAACCGTTTCTTCGAGCACGGGCGTTTCGACGGTACGCAGACCAACCACTGCCGCAACAGCAAGATCCGTCTACTGGAGGGAGTGTTGGACCATGCCCGAGACCACGAGCGTTCGGCAGCCTGATCACGTCGAGGACGAGGTTTTCGACCCGGTCGCCGAACGGGTGCACGGAACCCGGGCGGGACTCACCGCGCTGCTGCGCGAGGCGGAGGAGGCACGCGTCCGCCGTGCCGAGGTGACAGCACCGGGTGCTGCCGAGGGGTCCAGCGCGGTCTGTGCGTGGAACCACTTCGAGAACATCCCGACGTTCTACAACTGGAACAACCGGCCGCGCTGAGCTGGTTTGTCAGACACTTTCGGTGCAGCCGAACGAGGGCTTGTCACGGTCTGGGCGGGACGCCCACCGTGGCAAGCCCTCGATCACGTCGGAAACCGGGCTGGACGAAACCTGCTGTGCCCACGGACATACGTGAGCACGCGGGCGTTACCGCGTGCTCAGATGCGACCGGAGATCAGCGGGCCGGCGGCGACCAGTTACGGTCGTCGTCCGTGTCGTCCTCGTCATCGTCGTCGACATACTCTTTGTAGTCGTCGTCGAAGTCGCGGTCAGACTTCCCACTGCCCGCCAGTTCACGCTGCAGTGCAGTGAGGTCGGTGTTCGGGGAGTGGTACTTCAACTCCCGGGCCACCTTCGTCTGCTTGGCCTTAGCACGGCCGCGCCCCATGGCTCGACCCCCTCGCACAGAATTCGGGGCAGCCCGAAGGCGGGCCCCGATGACGTCAGGCATCTCTCGTGGCTCTTACGGTACATGGGGATGGCCAGGTTCGGCACCTCGGGTTACCTACCGGAGTCTCCGCGCGTCCTCGCAGATGGTCACGGTGCGCCTGATTTCGACCTGTAAGGAGCGGCATGGGAAGTCAGTCATGACCGGACGGGCTTCCGGCCGCTCCCACGACGGTCAGGACAGGTGGATCGTACGCAGCCTGCCAACCTCGGCCATCCGGCGCTCCGCGAGCCGGTCGGCGGCCGCCGCCGGCGGCACCCCCTCGGCGTCGGCCAGCCGGAGGATCTCCCGGGTGGTGTCGAAGATCCGGGTCGCCCGCAGTTTCGCCCGTTCGAAGTTGAACCCCTCGATCTCGTCGGCGACCTGGATCACTCCGCCCGCGTTCACCACGTAGTCCGGGGTGTAGAGGATGCCCCGGTCGGCGAGCAGCTTGTCGATCCCCGGGTGGGCGAGCTGGTTGTTCGCACCACCGGTGACCACCCTGGCCCGCAGGGTCGCCACGGTGTCGTCGTCGAGCGCACCGCCGAGCGCGCAGGGGGCGTACACGTCGATGTCGGCGGCGACCAGCGCCGCGGTGTCCGCGACCAGGTCGACCTGCGGGTACGTCTCGCGCGCCCAGCGCAGGGCGGATTCGCTGACGTCGGTCGCCACGACCGACGCGCCGTCGTCCAGGAGGTGGGCGGTCAGGTGCTTGCCGACCTTGCCCAGCCCGGCCACGCCGACCCGGCGGCCGGCCAGCGTCGGGCTGCCCCACACGTGCTCCGCGGCGGCCCGCATCCCCTGGAAGACACCCCAGGCGGTGAGGACCGACGAGTCGCCGGCGCCGCCGTGTTCGACACTGCGGCCGGTCACGAACCGGGTCTCGCGGGCGATCACGTCCATGTCGGCGACGTAGGTGCCGACGTCGCAGGCGGTGTAGTAGCGGCCGCCGAGCGACTGCACGAACCGACCGTACGCGCGCAGCAGCGCCTCGGACTTGTCCAGCTCGGGGTCGCCCCAGATGACGGCCTTGCCGCCGCCGAGGTCGAGGCCGGCGAGGGCGTTCTTGTACGCCATCCCGCGCGAGAGGTCGAGCACGTCGTTCAGTGCCGCGTCTTCGTTCGTATAGGGGTAGAAACGTGTGCCGCCCAGCGCGGGGCCGAGCGCGGTGGAGTAGATGCCGATGATCGCCTTGAGACCGGTGTGCCGATCCTGGCAGAAGACGACCTGCTCGTGCCCGGCCGGATCCTGGCCGCCGGTGCTGGTGAATACGCCCATGCTTGCTCCTGGTGACGGTGTGTGCCCTTGTGGGGCACGGACCTCGGGGTGGTGCCCGGCGGGGTGTTGCCGGTGCCGCCGAGCCTAGGCCCGGTCGGGAGGGCCCGCCAGGCGCCCTGGGCCATTCGAACCGATCGGTGGTGCTGTAAGCAGCGAAGTTCCGTTTCGTGGGAGGATCGCGCCGTGCCGTCGCTCTTCGCTTCGTATCTCCGGGTCTACGAGCCGCTGACCGCCTTCGATCGGGAGCGCCAGGTCTTCTGGCGCCGGTACGTCAGACAGGGGCGGGCGGTGGCGCCGCTGGACGGCCCGGTGCGACAGCGTACGGCGGTGATCGAGGCGCTCGGTGCCGGCTGGAGCAGGCTGCCCGACCTGCCCGAAGAGGCTTACGTGCTGGAGACCGACGACACCCTCCTGGTCTGCCCGTGGAACCTGCGGGTACGGGTGGCCGAGGCGGCGCTCAGTGCCCGGGACGGCGTCCCGTCGGTGCTGGCCGACGCGTTCGTCCCGCCGATCCTGGCCGGCCAGGCCAAGGCGGTGATCGACGACTGGCGCAGCGGTGCCCGGGTGCTGGAGCACGGGGTGCCCCGGGTGCACGAGCAGATCTCCACCTGGGGCGTGCCGCTGCGGTGGTTCGTCTTCGTCGACGCCGAGGAGCGGGAGTTGACGTTGCGGGCGGGCGGCCGGGCGCTGCGCTACCGCACCGAGATCTCGAAGGCTCGGCGGCGGGCGTCCCGGGGCCTGTCGGTGTTGCGCAAGTCGGTGGGCGACGCGCCGATCACCCAGGCGGTGGAGGAGGGGGCCCGGTGGCTGGAGGAGTTCCACCCGCGTTCGGTCGTCGAACTCGACTACGGCGGCCTCGTCGACCTGCTCGACGATGAGGCGCTGGAGGGTGACGACTCGCCCCAACTGGTGGCGGCCGGGCTCGCCGGGCTGTCCCGGGGCAACAGCGAGGCGGCCACGAAGGCTTACGAGACCCTGGTCGCGCGGTGGCGGGACGTCCAGCTCAGGGAGCGCCGCAACTAGTCCGAAAATGCCCCAATCGTCCGCGCTGAGAGCGCTCCCAAAGCGAGGATCGCTCGTAGTGGGTACGCTACCAACGGTGAGCAACTGTCCCAATAAGGCGGTTTCTGGTATATAAAATTTGGATAAATCGGTCATTGTTCGTCCGTCTATCCAGGGACCTTCGGCCGTTCGGCCCATGTCGGACATCGGGGACTAGCCGGACCATGGGATACGCGTCGGCCGGCGGGACCCCGGCCGATGTTCTTAGGTACCTGTGGAGGAGTGACCGATGGCGTCGCGTACGCATGAACCAGAGCCGCTACTCACACCGGCCGAGGTCGCGTCGATGTTCCGTGTCGACCCGAAGACCGTGACCCGGTGGGCGAAGGCGGGCAAGCTCAGCGCAATCCGCACGTTGGGCGGCCACCGTCGCTACCGCGAGTCGGAGGTTCGCGCCCTGCTGCAAGGCCAGATCCCCCAGCAACGCCAGGGCGACTGAAAAACTCGGTCGATCGATCGTCGGTAAGGGACGGAACCCGCACGGGGAAGATGCGGGTGCCGTCCCTTCTCCGTGTCGGATCACCGACCGGCCCCACGTCGCCAGCTCTCAGGGGACCAGCACGATCCGGATGCCGACCGTGCCGTGCGCGCCCCGGCGGATCCGGCTGCCGAGCATGACCAGCCGGCCGAAGACCCCGTACTTCTTCTTCAGCAGTCCACGCACCCGCTCGGTGCTGGCCGGGTCGATCAGACTCGCCCGCGCGGGCACCTGCGGGCCGTGTGGCTTCCCCCGGACGTCGCAGGCCGCGACGGTGGCCTCGCCGCTGCGCCGGATCCGCTTCACCTTGCCCGAGTCGGCGACCGTCCAGACGGCGAGGCTGTCGCCGTCCCGCACCGCCCACACCGGAGTCGCCACCGCCCGGCCGTCCTTGCGGAACGTGGTCAGCAGGACGTACTTCTCGTCGCCGAGGCTTTCGAGGTCGGTCACGACAGCAAGGGTACGTCCCATCGATCGCCCGTACCGTCGGTAGTGTCAAGCTGGTGAAGGGTGAGCCGACGATCGGCGACGCGTTCGGCGAAGTCGTCCGGGACGCGCTGGCGGTGGCCACCGGCATCGGGCCGCGCCCGCTGGTCGGCGGGCGGCTGCCCCGCCCCGTCATCGAGATCATCGAGCGCGACGACGGCCTGATCAGCGGCGCGCCGGCCGCCCACTACCTGGCCGGACCGGACGAGTGGCAGCCGTACGACCACCGGGCGGTCGACCGGGTCCACGGCGAGACGCTCGACATCGGGGTCGGCGCCGGCCGGATCGCCCTGCGGTTACAGGACCGCGGCGTCGCGGTCACCGGCCTGGACGTCTCCGCGGGGGCGCTGGCGGTGTGCCGGAAGCGGGGCGTACGCAGCCTGGTGCACGGCACCGTCGACCGGCACGCCTCGGACGGCCGCCGCTACGACACGTTCCTGCTGCTCGGCAACAACCTGGGCCTGCTGGAGGGGCGCGAACGGGCACCGGGGTTCCTCGCCGCGCTGGCGGCGATGGCCCGGCCCGGCGCGCAGGTGATCGCCCACGGCACGAATCCGTACGGCACCAGCGACCCGGTGCACACCTCCTACCACGAGGCCAACCGGGCCCGGGGCCGGCTGGGCGGGCAGTTGCGGCTGCGGGTGCGCTACCGGGAACTGAGCACGCCCTGGTTCGACTACCTGGTCTGCACCCCCGACGAGTTGGCCGGGATCGTGCACGGCACCGCGTGGCGGCTGGTCGACGTCGACACCACCGACGCCCCGTACTACCTGGCCACGCTGCGGTTGGGGAACTGAACCGGCGGCCGGCCGGCAGGTGCTGACAGGGCCGACAGGCGGTCAGCGTGGCGGTGGGGTGGCCGGGATGCCGGCGGTCAGGGCCGCGAACGCGGCCCGGCGGATTCTGGACGCCGGTCCGACCGGTCCGGCGTCGGTCGGCTCCGGCTCGGCGAGCCCGGCGCACAGCGCGACGTCCCACGAGGTGACGGCCGCCCCCGCCACCAGCAGCGGGTACGGATGGTGCGGTGGCAGGCCGGTGCGTTCGGCGACGAAGTCGACGACCACCTGCCGCAGGTCGTTCATCAGGGTGAGGTACATGCCGATCAGCGACGGCTGCTCGTCCATCAGCCGGATCCGCCGGGTGATCTGGCGCTGCTCGGCGGCGTCCAGGTCGAGGGCGTCGAGCACCACCGCGACGGCCTCCAGCGGCGGCTGGTCGACCGCGGTCGCGGCGAGTTCGGTACGCAGCCGGGCCAGCCGCTGGTGGGCGACGTCGCCGAAGAGCACGTGCTGCTTGGACGAGAAGTAACGGAAGAAGGTGCGTACGGCGACCCCGGCCGCCTCGGCGATCTCCTCGACCGTGGTCTGCTCGTAGCCCTTCGCCGCGAACAGGGCGAGGGCCGCCTCCTCCAGCGCCGTACGGGTCTCCTGTTTACGCCGCTCGCGACGGCTCGGCGGCAGGCCGGAGCCGGGAGACGTCGTCATGTCCACATGGTGGCACGGCCGATCATGATCAACTGAATCCGGACCGGCCGCCGCTGTCCGTGTCCCGGCCGATACTTTTCCTTCGTATCCTGGCGGACACTTTCCTCCGGATCGCGGCTGACAGGCGCTAGCGTCAATGTATGAAGGTGGCGCGGCGGCTACTGCGTAACCTCGCCGGCAGCCTGGGAATCCTGGGCGCGCTCGGCATCGTCACCGTGGGGCTGCCCGCGATCGACCGCGCCATTCCCGCCGTGCGTCCGGTCGCCGCCGGGGTGCCCTATCCGGTCGGCGCCGGTGTCACCGTCGTACCGCCGCCCGGTGCCATGGTCGACGTCACGCAGACCCGGCCCTCCGGGGAACGCGGCACCGTCCTGTTCCTCATCGGCCCGGTCCGCTACGCGATCGTCGTCACCCCCTTCGACGGCGATCTCGCCGCGGCGGCCGCCCGGCTCGAACGGAAGATCACCGAAGTACGCGGCTACCAGATCACCGGCACCCAGCTCGGTGTCTCCACCGTCGGCGGGCTGCACGGCATCCAGGGCGGCTACATGGCGCCCGGCCGAGGCGGTCGCTACGCCGTCTTCCTCACCGGCGGACTCTCCATCGAGGTGACGGTCGCCGGCAGCCATCCCGAGTTCGGCGGCCTGGCCGCCGCCGTCGAGGCCAGCACCCGGTCGATCACCGTCGTGGAGGCCGCGTGACCCTCGGACCGCCACCGCCCCGCGCCGTCCAGTCCGTCCACCCCGCACCGTCCGGTTTCGACCTCCGGCAGGCCTTACCGCTGCCCGCCTTCTGGCTGTTGGTCGTCCTGCTGCTGGCCGGCCTGGTCCGGATCGGCACCCTGCTGTGGGCGGCGTTCACCGAACATCCCGTCGCGACCTCGGTCGCCGTCGGGCTGTTCGCCCTCTACGCCGTACCGTTCTGGATCTGCGTACGAGCCCTGGACTACTTCGAACGCGAACCGCCGGTGCTGCTCGTCGCGGCGTTCGCGTGGGGCGGCCTGGTGGCGACCAGCGCGGCCATCCCCGGCAGCGCCGCCCTGCACAACCTGCTGGCCAAGCTGCACTCCACCGAGTTCACCGCCGCCTGGGGAGCGGCGGTGGCCGGCCCGACCGTCGAGGAACTGGTCAAGACCCTCGGCGTCGTCGCGATCGTGCTCGTGGCTCGTACCCAGGTCAACAGCGTTCTCGACGGGGTCGTCTACGGCGCCCTGGTCGGGCTCGGTTTCCAGGTCGTCGAAGACGTCATCTACGCCGTGAACGCGGTCGTCATCGCCGGCCGCGGCGACGAGGTGACCCCGGTGGTGGCCACCTTCTTCGTCCGCGGCTTCCTCGCCGGACTGTGGAGCCACACACTGTTCGGTGCCCTGGCCGGCGCCGGCATCGGCTACGCCGTCGTCCGGCGGGACCGCTCCCGCCCGGCCCGCTGCGCGATGGCCGGGCTGGCCCTGGCCGGCGCGTGGGCCTGCCACTTCCTGTGGAACTCGCCGCTGCTCGCCGACGGGCCGGGCACCGGCGGCTTCGGGCTTCTGCTGGTGCTGCTCGCCAAGGGCGTGCCGTCGCTGGTCCTGATCCTGCTGCTGGTCCGGGTGGCCCGGCACCGCGAGGCCGACTACTACACGGCGCAGCTCGCCGCGCTCGACGATCCACGGATCGCCACGCCCGGCGAGCTGCGCGCGCTGGCGCTGGGACACCTGCGCGCCGACGCCCGACGGCACGCGCAGCAGCGGGCGGGCCATCCGGCCCGCACGGCCGTACGGCGGCTACAGCACGCCCAGGCCCGGCTGGCGGTCGAACTCAGCCGGGCCGGCGCGGCCGTGGCCCGGACGCCCGACGTAGCGGCGCCGGACCCGGCCGGGCTGCCGGCCGCCGTCGACCGGTGGCGCGCAGAGGTGCTGACCCAGCGTGATCAGCTCCGGGAGTTGGGCCACCCGGAGGCGGTGGCACCCGGACCGGCCCAGGGACCCGGCCGGCGGATCGGTGCGGCGGTCGGGCTGGCGGTGCTCGTCCTGGCCGTGGCATGGGCGGCCCTCAGCTGGCTCGGCGCCGCCTGACGCCTGCCCGCCCCCTGACGCCGACCCGGCCCCGCCGGTGCCGCCTGCCCGGCCCCGCCTGGTGCCCGGCCCGGCGGGCGACGCCTGTCGCGGTCGTCAGACCGTCACCGGGGGATGACCGCCGTCGCCGTCGACCACCTCCTCGGGCGTGCCGTCCTCGTCGATGTCGACCATGGTGATGTCGACCTTGCCGTCACCGTCGGTGTCGAACTGGAAGAGGTCCGCCTTGCCGTCACCGTCGGTGTCCACCACCCAGACGTCGGCCTTGCCGTCGTTGTTGGTGTCCGCCGCCAACAGTTCGATGCGCTCGTCGCCGCGCGTCTCGACGGTTTCCTGCGGTTCGCTCATCAACGGACCTCCATCAGACGATCTTTCTCGGTACGGATACCCATTCACGCTAGGGCCCCGTCCTGGCGTACGCGACCCGGGCTGCATAGGGTCGCTGGCATGAACGATCGTTTTGTCGTCGTCGGCGCCGGCACCATGGGGCTCGGCATCGCCTACGTCGCCGCCGGCGCCGGCTTCCACGTCGAACTCGTCGAGGTCGACCGGGACCGGGCCGATGCGGCCATGGCGAAGCTGGGCGGGCTGTGGCAGCGGGCGGTCGAGCGCGGCAAGCTCACGGCGGCGCAGGCGGACGCCGGCCGTACCCGGGTGGTGCCGCGCGGCGACCTCGCCGAGGTGGCCGACGGGCCCGACGTGGTCGTCGAGGCCGTGCCCGAACGCCTCGACCTCAAGCGGTCGGTGCTCGCCGCCGCCGAGGCCCGGCAGCCCGCGCTGCTCGCCAGCAACACGTCCAGCATCTCCATCGGCAGCCTCGCCGAGGGGCTGGCCCGGCCCGAACGCTTCGCCGGGCTGCACTTCTTCAACCCGGTCTGGGCGATGACACTGCTGGAGATCGTGGTCGGCCCGGCCACCGCCGACGGGACCACCGCGGCTGCCGTCGCGCTCGCCGGCCGGCTCGGCAAGGACCCCGTCGTCGTACGCGACCTGCCCGGCTTCGCCACCTCCCGGCTCGGCGTCGCCCTCGGGCTGGAGGCGATCCGGATGGTCGCCGACGGGGTCGCCAGCCCGGCCGACATCGACAAGGCGATGGTGCTCGGCTACCGGCACCCGGTCGGCCCCCTCGAACTCACCGACCTCGTCGGGCTCGACGTACGGCTGGACATCGCACGCACCCTCCAGCGGGCGTACGGCGACCGGTTCGCCCCGCCCCCGCTGCTCGTCGAGATGGTCGCCGCCGGCCGGCTGGGCAAGAAGACCGGACAGGGCTTCTACGACTGGGAGAACAGGAGGCGGGCATGAGCATCGCCGTCGAGGAACGCGCCGACCGGGTCGTGGTCACCCTGGACCGGCCGGAGAAGCGCAACGCTATCGACGCCGACATGGTCGACGCGCTGCACGGCGTCTGCGCCCGGCTGGAACGGGAGCCGAAACCGCTGCTGCTCACCGGCGGCGCCGACGGCGTCTTCGCCGGTGGGGCCGACATCGCGCAACTGCGCGAACGGGGCCGGCTGGACGCGCTCGCGGCGATCAACGCCGGTGTCTTCGCCCGCATCCGGGCACTGCCCCTGCCGACCGTCGCCGCCGTCGACGGGCCGGCGCTGGGCGGCGGCGCCGAGCTGGCGTACGCCTGTGACCTGCGGGTCTGCACGGCCCGGGCGTTCTTCGGCCAGCCCGAGGTACGGCTGGGAATCATGGCCGGCGCCGGGGCGACCCACCGGCTGCCGGCCCTGGTCGGTGAGGCCCGGGCCAAGGAGATGCTCTTCACCGGCCGGCGGGTGGGTGCCGAGGAGGCGGCCCGGATCGGGCTGGTCAACCTCGTCGTCGACGAGCCCGGCGAGCTGCTTGCCGCGGCCCACGGCCTGCTCGACGAGATCGTGAAAGGCTCGCCGCTGGCGTTGCGGCTGACCAAGCTCGCCGTCGACGCGCCGCCGGCCGCCCACCCGCACGTCGACCTGGTCGGTCAGGCGGTGCTCTTCGAAGACGAGGACAAGCGCCGCCGGATGACCGACTTCCTGGAACGGAAAAGCCGGTGAGCCAAAGCTGGCCCACCGGCTTTCCACCGCGTCGTTACGCCGGTCAGCTGGCCGCGTACGGGTTGGTGGTCGGGTCGATGTAGTTGACCTGGTCGGCGACACCGTCGAAGTTGGTGTCGCGGATGACCTGGTCGGTCACACCGTTCTCGTTGGTGTCGGTGGCGACCACGTCGACCCGGCCGTCGAAGTTGGTGTCCTGCACGACCATGTCCGGCGTGCCGTTGAAGTTGGTGTCGGCGACCACGTGGTCGACGTAGCCGTCGGCGTTGGTGTCGGTGCCGACGATGTCGATCATGCCGTCGGCGTTGCTGTCGATACCGACCGCGTCGACCGTGCCGTTGTCGTCGTAGTCACGCAGGATCGTGTCCAGGTGGCCGTCACCGTCGGTGTCGACCAGGACCGCGTCGGCGTTCCCGTCGCCGTCGAAGTCCTGGGTCACCATGTCGGCGACGCCGTCGCCGTCGGTGTCGGTGATGGTCTCGGTCGAACCGTCGACGTTCTGGATCACGATGGAGTTGGGCTCGTAGGACAGCGGCTCCTGCCCCGCGTCGGTCTCCGAGCCGAAGCCCTCGGTGTCGGTGGTCGGCTCTTCGAGGTCGAGGCCCGGGTCGCTGTACTCGCTCATTGTCTTGCCCTTTCGATCATCATCTCTCGCGGTGTTGATGAAACCGTACGGTGCCCGGACCAGCCGAGGAATCACGGAAACGTGCCACTACCGGGTGGCCGTCAGTGCCGCAGCGGTACGTCCGCTGCGGCAAGCGCCTTGATGACTTCGGCTGACTCCGCGAACCCGATGACCAGGGCGGCCTCCGGCGCGAATTCCTTGATCTCCTGTGCCCCGGCGGAGAAATCCACCGGTGGTCCGTCGGCACCCGCGGGCGGATCGTAGGTCAGCAGCCGGATCCGGTCCGGCGCCACTCCGGTCCGCTCCAGTTCGGCCCGGACGTTCTCCTGCAACCCCTGGCCGTACGAGTCCTTGCGGGCCACGATCACGATCCGGTTCGGGCCGTCCCGCAGGATGACGTCGGCCAGCGCCCGCCCCTGGAGGATGTCCGAAGGCGCGGTACGGAAGTAGAGGCCCTTGTCGTCCACGGTGCTCAGGCCGGCGTCGGTGTTGCACGGCGAGAAGAGAATCAGGCCGGCGGCGACGACGTCGGGCAGTACGGCCCGTGAGATTCCGGAGGCACCGGCGCCGATGATGACATGGGCACCCTTGGCGACATGCCCCCGAACGGTCTGCCGGGCCTTGTCGACGTTGGTGCCGTCGTCGCCGTCGAGCCACTCCACGTCCGTGCCGAGCACCCCGTCGGCGGCGTTGATCTCACGGATCGCCAGGGCCGCGCCGGCGGCCAGTGGCGGATAGGCGAGGGCCAGGTCACCGGTGCGCGGCAGCAGGCCGCCGATCTTCAGCGGAGCGCCGGCCCGCTGGTTCCCGCCGGAGCTTTCCCGCTTCGGCGGCGGCGGCGCGACAGTGCTGGTGGTGGTTTCGTCGCCGGCACCGATGAACTCCGTCTTGCCGTCGTCGAGTTCGTTGTCCGAACCGAAGTGCACGGTGGCGTAGCTCGCGGTCGACGGCTCCCCGGCGTCGGTGAATCCGCCCCGCTTCAGCGATACGCCCCTGTACTGGATGTCGGTGCCGGCCCGGGCGAGCTTCAGGCACTCGGCGACGGTGTCGCAGATCTCGCCGCCGGTGGTGACCCCGTTGATCTGCTTGGCGATCTCGGCCGGGGCGGTCGTGCCGGCGAGCTGGGTGGCGAGCGCACTGATCACGACCGCGTCGTACGTCTCACCGGAGTAGATGTAGTCGTCGAGGTCGGGGTCGACGGATGCGAGTCGTTCGATGAAGTCGGCGGACAGCGGCGTGAGGGGCTTGGTCCCCTTCATGCCGGCCAGGATTCCCGGCTGTCCCTCGAATTCCGTGGCGAACGAATTGATCATATTGCCGTCGGAGCCGTATAGCCTGACCAGGGATTCCGTCGTTTCCTCGGGCTCGGCCGTACCACAGCCGGTGGCGCCCAACAGGAACGCGGCGCAGACGGCCAGGGCGCCACTGCGCCTGCCGCGTGACACGGGCATCGGATCGTCCTCCCCTCGGCGAAGCTCCGTGGGCACACTAGCGTGCCAGCGGCCGGAACTGTGACCGTGGTCGCAGGTCAGCGCTTTACCTGCGGGTAACCTTCCGGCGTGGACGCCGACAGTCAACTCGCGGCCGAACTCGCCGCCGCGCCCGGCGCACTCGCCGAGCGGATGGGCATCACGCTGGTCGAACTGACCCCGGAGCGGGTCGTCGGCTCGATGCCGGTCGAGGGGAACACCCAGCCGATGGGTCTGCTGCACGGCGGGGCGTCGTGCGTCCTCGCCGAGACCCTCGGATCGGTGGGAGCCGCACTGCACGGCGCCACCATCGGCCGGCCCGCCGTCGTCGGTGTCGACATCAACGCCACCCACCACCGGGCGGTCAGCGCCGGTACGGTCACCGGCGTCGCCGTCCCGCTCCGCCGTGGCCGCACCGTCTCGACGTACGAGGTGGTCATCAGCGACGACAAGGGGAACCGGGTCTGCACCGCCCGGCTGACCTGTCTCCACGTTTCGGCCTGAGGCTCACCGTCCGGGAGTGCCGCCTTGACGGTGCGTCATACCCTTCCGCATGTGACTGAGCACGGGCGAAGTCATCGCCCGAGGTGCCGGAGAGCGGCATCAGCGCGGGCGGGGCAGGTCGAAATCGCCGCTCACGGCGTCGGACATGAAGCGAGGTGACGGCGTGACGGAAGTACCCCAGGAGGCGCTCGACGACGCCGCCAAGGTGCTGCACCTTGCCCTGGACGGCGACACCGACGCCGTCGTCGGCACGCTCGACGCGGTCGTCGACCGGGCCGGCGTGGTCGGTGCCTACGACGTCGCGTGGTGCCTGGCGGCCTCGATGGTCGGCGACGACCTTCGGCTCGGCCGGTGGACGCTGGAGTTCCCCGACATCGACGAGGCGGCGTACGACGCCCGCTGGGTCGCCCGTTTCCTCAGCGCGTACGCCAACGGCGACGTCTCGACGGGCGAGGCGCTCTTCGGCGCCGCCCTGGCCGACGGCCAACTGCCGGACTGTCTGCTCACCCTGGCCGGCTCGGCGGTCGCCACGCTGCGCAAGCGGGTGGCCTGACGGCGGCCACCCGCGATCGCGCGGCGGTGGATCAGAACGCGACCTGAACCTCCAGCGGGGTGTACTGGTAGAAGTTGTTCGAGAGCCGCACCCGGAACGGCACCCCGTCACGCACGTTGGTCGCGACCGTGAACCAGCCCGACTTGGCCGGGATGTAGGTCCAGTAGTTGCACCCGCTCGTCGTGTTCACGAAGATCACGCAGGCGTTGGTGCCGTACGTGCTGAAGTTGCGGATGTTGACGTCGACACAGCGGTTGGTGGTCCGGTAGGTGCCCACCTCGCCACCCCAGGCGCCGATCGAGAACTTCGAGCGGACCGCGCCGCCGTAGCAGGTGGCCAGCAGCGAGGCCTCGCCGGCTGTGCGGGGGATCGGCTCGGCGTACGCCGGTGGGCTGCCGAGCCCGACCGCGGTGAGAACTGACAGCGTCACGCAGGCGAGCAGGTGCTTGACCTTCTTGGGCATCCACGTCTCCGGGGTCGAGGGTCACCGTCTGTCATGGACAGACTTCCTGTGGCGACGATCGTAGTTACCGCGGTCCATGTCCGCTGCCCCGTCGCATGCCCCGGACCCGGCCCGGACGCACCGGCCGGGCGTGGTGCCGACGATGCTCACCCCGGACCGGCGGCCCGGGCCTGTGGTAGCTGTTGTGCATGTCCGACGCGATCCTCGCCAAGGTGCGCAAACTGCTGGCCAAGGCCGAAGACCCGGCCTGTACGGCCGCCGAGGCGGAGGCGTTCACCGCCAAGGCCACCGAGTTGATTGCGCGGTACGGCGTCGACCGGGCCCTGCTCGCCGCCCGTGACCCCGCCACCGACCCGGTCGGCGACCGGGTGCTCGACCTGCTCGCCCCGTACGCCCTCGACAAGGCCGGCCTGCTCGCCGCGGTCGCCACCGCGCTGCGCTGCCGGTGCGTACGCCGCCGGGTCGGCAGCGGGTTTGCCATGCACCTCTTCGGCTTCGGCAGCGACCTCGAACGCGTCGACCTGCTCTTCACCTCGCTGCTGGTGCAGGCCGCCCACGGGCTGGCCGCCGCCGACGTACCGGCCGGGGAGCAGCCGGCGGCGTTCCGGCGGTCGTGGCTCGCGGGGTTCGCCGCCGTGGTAGCCGAGCGGCTGCGCGACGCCGAGGCCGCCGCGGCCGCGTCGACGGTCACCGACTCCGGCCCGTCGGTGGCGCTCGTGCTCGCCGACCGCTCCGACCGGGTGGACCGGCGGATCGCCGAGGTCTATCCCAGGCTGCGGACCGCCGGCCGGCGCCGTCTTGCCGGCAGCGGCATGAGTCAGGGCGCCGCCGCCGGCCGGGCCGCCGACCTGGGTGGCACCCGGCTGGACCGGGGCCGGCCGGCACCGCTCGCGGGCCGGCGGCGCGGTTGAGACGTCAGCGCTGCGGCAGAGCCGTCAGCGGAGCATGCCCATGTTGTGCCGGGTGACCCCGCGGGCCGCCGTCAGCGGGCCGACGACCATGTAGACGACCCAGGTCAGGGGCAGCGTCACGAGGCCGATCACGATGCCGATGAGGAAGATGTTGATCCAGAAGAAGACCCAGTAGGACACCATCAACGCGATCCCCAGCCCGATCTGCCGGGCGTAGAGGTTGCCCACCCCGAAGATGCCGAAGATGCCGAGCACGAGTTCGAGCGCGACGGCGGCGCCGGCCGACTTGGCGGCGATCGGGACGACCGGGATCACGCCGTACGGCAACGTGGGCGGCGCGGAGTTCGGCGGCGACCAGTGCGGCGGTTGGGGGATGGGCAGGTTGGCTGGGGGCGCGGAGTACTGCGGCTGCTCGGGGAACTGCTGGTACGTCATCGCGACGGCCTCGCTACCGGATGTCAGGACGGGGTCCCGATTGTCGCACCCGCCGGCACCTCCGATGTCCATCGCAGCGGCAGGGGCAACGGACCGTCCAGCTGAAAATCGGAAGGTTTACGGTGCTGACAAAGCAAAGCGCCGACCGGCGTTTCCGCTGGTCGGCGTTGCTGTAGCCCGGCGAAAGGCTATGTGGCCAGAGGCGGGGTCGAACCGCCGACCTTCCGATTTTCAGTCGGACGCTCGTACCAACTGAGCTATCTGGCCGTGTTGCTCGGTTCATGGTACCCGTTTCGTGGTGTGACCGCGCGGCGGGTGCCAGTCTCCGAAACGCAGAACGCCGCGCGTAGACACGCGCGGCGAGCGGCGCTGGCGGTCCTGACGGGACTTGAACCCGCGACCTCCGCCTTGACAGGGCGGCGAGCACTCCAACTGCTCCACAGGACCTTGCTGCTCCGGCTAGGCCGGAATGTGCCCCCAACGGGATTCGAACCCGTGCTACCGCCTTGAAAGGGCGGCGTCCTGGGCCGCTAGACGATGAGGGCGGCCCCGCCATCATCGCACATCGCGACTCCAGCGGTAGAGCTCCCATCCGGCGGCGCCGGAGGCTTGGAAAGCATACGTGATGCCCCGCCCCAGAACCAAACCGATACCGCTCATCTCGCGATCATGTCGCTGACCTGCGAAAACACCGTGATCAAGTGTCGAGCAGGATGATCTCGTACCGGTCCTGGAGTTTGCCGATCAGCCCGGCACAGGCGTCCAGCGTCGCCGCCCGGTCGCCACCCCCGTCGTGCAGCAGCACGATGGAGCCGGGCCGGGCCTTCTTGAGCACCCGTTCGGTGATCTCGGATGCTCTGGTCTTCTTCTCCCAGTCCCGTGGGTCGACGTCCCAGTCGATGGAGGCCATCCCCAACTCCTCGGCGACCGAGATCGCCGCCTCGGTCCACCGGCCACCCGGGTGCCGGAAGAAGGGGATCCGGGCGTCCGGTACCGCCCGCCGGATCTCCCGGTTGGTGCGCTCCAGGTTGGCCCGGATCTCCGCCGGTGGGCGGTTGCCGAGGTCGAGTTCGTGATGCCAGGTGTGGTTGCACAGGGTGTGCCCCTCGCGGACGATCCGGGCGACAAGAGCGGGGTGGCGGTGTACCTGTGAGCCGACGACGCAGAACGTCGCCTTGACCCGGGCCGCCCGCAGCCGGTCGAGCACCTTCGGTGTCCAGACCGGGTGCGGCCCGTCGTCGAACGTCAGCGCCACTCCCTTACGTCCGGTCGTGCGCCGTACCGGCAGTGGCGCCGGAGCCGTGCTCGTGGTCGCGGTCGGTCCGGGCGTGGCCGCCGCCGACCGGGTGGCGGCCGGCGTACCGGTCGGCGGTGCACTCGACGGTGTCGCCGGCCGGGACGGTGTGCCGTCGGGCGCCGGGATTCCGGTCGCCGGTGGCGCCGTCCGGAAGGTGGGGTGGCTGGTCGGGCGGGAGGCTATCCAGCCCGCGCCGAGCAGCAGCGCGAGTACGACCACGCCGGACCCGAGGGCGGCACGTTGCTTCATCGTCGGCTCCCGAGGGGGAATTCGGGCAGGACGTCGGGGTCACGCTAGCCCACCGCCGACGGCGTGCGATACCGGATAGACGACTCCGATCAGCCGGTTACCGGGTGACCCGGCACGGCCACCGCGCCGGCGAGAACGACCGCCTCGGTGAGGTCTGCCGGGGACCGCACCCCGGCGGGAAGCGGGCCGGCCGCCCAACCGGGACCGGCCGCCATCACCAGCAGCGGGCGGCGGGGCACGGACAGTACGGCCGCCAGTTGCTCGGTACGCGCGGTGGCGGGGGCGTGCGACCACACGACGACCACCGCCGGCCCGGTCCGGTCCACGGCGTCCACCAGGGCGACGGTCGGCACCCGTGCGCCGAGCAGCCGGCAGCCGACGCCGGCCTGCGCCAGCGCGGCGGCGAGCGCCTCCAGCGGCAGGCTGTGCTGCTCCTCGTCGGCACAGGACAGCAGGATGCGGGCTGCTTCGGCCGGCCGGCGTACGGCGCCGAGGACCTCCGACACGCAGCGGGACAGCAGGTGCTCGACCTCGATCAGGCGGGACGTGGTCGCGTACCGCTCGCCGATCCCGACCAGGACGGGCCGCAGCATCTCGTCCCAGGTCCGGACGACGCCGTGGGCGGCCACCTGCCGTTCGATGAGCTCCCGCATGGCGGTCGAGTCGAGCCGCATGGCGGCGCGGGCCAGGCCGCGGGCGGCCGGACCGGCCCGGCCGACCGGGATGGCGAAGCCACCGCCGGCCCGGCCGGCGGCCCCCTGGCGGGGGGCCGCGTTGCGAGGGGTGTCGGGCCTGGGCGCGACCGTGGTACGGCGCGCCCAGCCGGCCGCCTCGGCCGGCGTGACACCCTCGGCGGTCAGCCGCCGCATGACCTCCAGCCGGGCGAGGTCCTCGGCGGTGTAGCGCCGGTGGTGCCCGGGCACGTGCTGGCTCGGCCCCAGGCCGTACCGCTGGTGCCAGGTGCGTAGCGTCGTCACGGCGACGCCGAGCCGGCGCGCGACGGCGCCCGCGCTCAGGGCGTCATCGCCCACCTGACCGCTCCGGCGCTTCGTCGATGGTGGCGCCGGAACCCGGTACGACGATGCCGTCCGCTCCCGCCCGCCCGGGGCTGAAGAGCCGGTCGGTGACGCCGGCGAGCCACGGCGCGTGCTGCCGCGGCTGTTCGGCGAGCCCGGTCAGCAACTCCTCGCGGGTCACCCAACGCACGTCGGCCACCTCTTCGGGAGCCGGGGCCAGGGTCGTGCCGGGGGGAAGTTCGGCCCGCAGCACGTGGTCGTACTCGAACTCGACCCGGCCGGTGGCGGGGTCCTCGGCGTAGTAGACGTAGACGCCGACCTCGGTGAGGTCGACCGGCGGTATGCCCAGTTCCTCGCCGAGCCGCCGGTTGGCGGCCTCGGCCAACGACTGGCCCGGCGCCGGGTGCCCGCAGCAGCTGTTGGCCCAGCGCAGCGGAAACCTGGTCTTGACGGCGGCCCGCTGCTGGAGCAGGACCCGGCCGGTCGGGTCGACCAGGAACACCGAGAACGCCCGGTGCAGCCGGCCCGGCGGACGGTGGGCGTCGTCGACGGTGCACTCGCCGATCGGGTTGCCGGTGTCGTTGACCAACTCGACCAGGTGTGCCTCGCGGGAGAGGGTCACCGGGTGCCTCCCGTCACTCGGCCGGCGGCGAGCTTGCCGGAGATCAGCACCATCGGCACGCCCACACCGGGTTGTGTCCCAGATCCTACGAAGACCACGTTGGACAGCGTGGGGTGCAGGTTGTTCGGGCGGAAGGGGCCGGTCTGGAAGAGGCTGTGCGCGGCGGCGAACGGGGTGCCCGCCGCCATGCCCTGGTCGGCCCAGTCGGCGGGGGTGACCACCCGGGACACCTCGACGCCGGCCCGGAAGTCGCGGTAGCCGCGCGCCTCGAGCGTACGCATCAACTCGTCCGCGTAGCGCGTGGGCAGGTCGCCGCGCCAGTCGAGCCGGCCCCGGTCGAGGTTCGGCACCGGCGCCAGCACGTAGTAGGTCTGCCGCCCGGCGGGCGCGACCGACGGGTCGGCCCGGCTCGGGTTGGTGACCAGCAGTGACGGGTCGGACATCAGCTCGCCCCGCTTGATGATCTCGTCGAAGGTGCCCTTCCACGGCCGGCCGAAGTGGATGTTGTGGTGGGCGATCTTCGAGTAGGGCTGCCGGGAACCGATGTGCAGCACCACGCAGGACGGCGAGTGGCGCAGCCGCCGGTAGCGGGCGGCCGGCAGTAGGTCGCGGTAGGCGACCGGCAGGTCGGGGTTGAGTACGACGACGTCGGCGGGGACCCGCTCGCCGTCGGCGGTGATCACCGCGCTGGCCCGGCCGGCCGAGGTCTCCACCCGGGTGACCGTGGTGCCGTAGCGGATCTGTACGCCGTGCTTCTCCGCCGCCCCGGCCAGGGCCCGGGGTACGGCGTGCATCCCGCCACGCGGGTAGTAGACCCCGGCGACCGAGTCGAGGTAGGCGATCACCGCGTAGATGGCGAGCGCGTCGTGCGGGGCCAGGCCGGCGTACATGGCCTGGAACGAGAAGATCCGCCGGGTCCGGGGATCGGTGAAGAACTGGTTGATCTTGGTTTGCAGCCGGCGGAACGCGCCGGTCGAAAGCAGCCGGAGCAGGTTGGCGGTCAGCAGGTCGCGGGGGCTGTCGAAGTTGCGGTCGATGAAGTCGGTCCGCTCCAGCTGCCACAGGTCGCGGGCGAAATCGACGAACCGCAGGTAGCCGTCGGCCTCCCGGGGACCGCACACCCGCGAGATCTCGGCCGCCATCCGGGCGGTGTCGGTGATCACGTCGAGGGTGGAGCCGTCGGGGTAGTAGGCCCGGTAGGCGGGGTCGACCGGGGCGAGGTCGAGCCAGTCGGCCAGCTCCTCGCCGACGGCGGCGAGCGGCTCGGCGATCAGGTCGGGCATGGTCAGCACGGTCGGCCCGGTGTCGAACTCGTAGCCGTCGACGCTGAGCCGGCCGGCCCGCCCGCCGGGCACCGGCTCCCGCTCCAGGACGGTGACCTGGCGGCCGCTGCCGGCCAGGTGCAGGGCCGCGGCGAGGCCGCCGAGCCCGGCACCGACGACGACCACCCGATCGGTCGGTCCGCTCACCTTGCGCATTGGGCCACCCCTCTCCGGGCCTCCATCATGCCCGCCGATCCGTGGCCCGTACGGCGAGGTCGGCCAGTGCCCGACGGGCGACCGGGTCGATCGGCGCGGTTCCGATCGAGTCGAGCGCGTCGGTGACCCGCGCCTCGATCATCTGCTCGACCCGGGCGGTGGCGCCGGTGGCGGTGACCACCTCGGCGAGCCTGCCGACCCCGACCGTGCCCGCCCGCCCCCGGGCCAGCTCGACCCGTTGCGCGGCGGTGGCGAGCTGGTCGGCGAGCAGCAGCAGCACCGTCGGCTTGCCGGTACGCAGGTCGTCGCCGGCCGGCTTGCCGGTGCGCCGCGGGTCGCCGTACACGCCGAGGAGGTCGTCGCGGAGCTGGAACGCCTCGCCGACGGCGATTCCGTACCGGCTGTAGGCGGCGGTGACCGGCCCGGCCGGCCCGGCGGCACCGCCGGCGAGCGCCGCGCCGAACAGCAGCGGACGCTGCACGGTGTAGCTGGCGGTCTTGTGCCGGGCCACCCGCAGCGCCCGGTCGACCGACCAGTTGGCGGCGTCGGTGTCGCCGAGGATGTCGAGGTACTGCCCGGCGATCGCCTCGATCCGCATCTGGTCGTAGCAGCGGCGGGCGGCCAGCACCGAGGCGGCCGGCAGGCCGGTCCCGGCGAGCAGCCGGTCGGCCCACACCAGGCAGAGGTCGCCGACGAGCACGGCGCCGGCCGTGCCGAAGTGGTCCGGGTCGCCGGTGCGCCCGGCCGCGACGTGCTGGTCGGCGAGCACCCGGTGCGCGGTGGGCCGGCCGCGCCGGGTGGCGGAGCGGTCCATGACGTCGTCGTGCACGAGGGCGAACGCGTGCAGCAGCTCCAGCGCGGCCAGCGCCGGAAGGGTGGACGCGACCGGCTGGTGCGCGCGGACCCCGCGCCAGCCCCAGTGGGCGAAGACCGGGCGCAGCCGCTTGCCGCCGGCGAGTACGCAGTCGCGGGCGGTGCGGGCGAGGTCGCCGAGGGCGGGGTCGATCTCCTCGATCGCGGCCACCTCGGAGTCCAGGAAGTCGATCAGGGTCTGCTCGATCAGCCCGATCAGCTCGCTGGGAGACGGAGCGGGCGGGGGCGCAACGGGGCGGGCATCACCCGGGAACGTCGGGAGTGTGTCGTTGGCCACGACGCCGAGCGTACCCTAGAGTTGCGAGTTGCGTCGATTGCTGCGTCGATCTATCCGAGGAGGTCCCATGGAGACAGATCTTGCCGCGGCCTATGAACGCTGCCGTGAGCTGCACAAACGGCACGGACGCACCTACTATCTCGCGACCCGGCTGCTGCCGGCCTGGAAACGTCGGCATGTCCATGCGCTGTACGGGTTCACCCGCTACGCCGACGAGATCGTCGACCGGACCGGCGACGCGTCGGTCGCCGAGCGGACCGCCCGGCTCGACGCCTGGTCCGCCCGGTTCCTCGCCGGCCTGCACGGCGAGCCCGTCGACGACCCGCTGCTGCCCGCCGTGCTGCACACCATCGCGGTCTTCCAGCTCGACCGGGCCGACTTCGCGTCGTTCCTGCGCAGCATGGCGATGGACCTCACCATCACCTCGTACGCCAGCTATGACGACCTGCTCGACTACATGGAGGGGTCGGCGGCCGTGATCGGCACGATGATGCTGCCGATCCTCGGCGCGGCCGACCCCGCCGCCGCCCGCGAGCCGGCCCGCCAGCTCGGCTTCGCCTTCCAGCTCACCAACTTCATCCGCGACGTCGGCGAGGACCTGGCCCGCGGCCGCACCTACCTGCCCGACGAGGACCTCGACAAGTTCGGGGTCGGCCGCGCCGACCTGGTCACCGCCGCCCGCGACGGCCGCGGCACCGCCCGGACCAGGGAGCTGATCGAGTACGCCGTCACCCGCGCCCAGGCGCACTACGCCGCCGCCGCCCCCGGGGTGGCGATGCTGGCCCCCGCCTCCCAGGCGTGCGTGCGCACCGCGTTCGCTCTCTACGGGGGCATCCTCGACGAGATCGCCGCCGCCGGTTACGACCCCTTCGTCCGCCGGGCGACCGTTCCGGGCCGCCGTCGGGCCGCCGTCGCCGCCCGGTCGCTGCTGGCCCGGCCGGGCACCCCGGTCGCCGTACCCGGTCCGTCACCGCGGTGAGGTCGATGCGTACGGCGATCGTCCTTTTCACCCGCGACCTCCGGGTCCACGACCAACCGGCGCTGGCCGACGCCTGCGCCAACGCCGAGCGGGTGGTGCCGCTCTTCGTGCTCGACCCGACCCTCGCCGGCCGCTCGCCCAACCGGGACCGGTTCCTCGCGCAGAGCCTCGCCGACCTGCGCGGCTCGCTGCGCGAGCGGGGCGGCGACCTGGTCCTGCGGCACGGTGACCCGGTCGCCGAGACGATCCGGCTGGCCGCCGAGACCGGCGCCGAGGGCATCGCCGTCTCCGCCGACGTCAGCCGCTGTGCCCGGCGCCGGGAGAGCCGGCTGCGCGCCGAGGCCGAGCGGCACCGGCTGTCGCTGCGGCTCTTCCCCGGACTGACCGTCGTCGACCCCGGGGCGGTCACCCCGGCCGGCGGCGACCACTACAAGGTCTTCACGCCGTACTTCCGCGCCTGGGCGGCCAGCCGGTGGCGCGACGAGGTGGCCACGCCGGCGACGGTGCCGCTCCCGTCCGGGGTCGCGGTCGGTCGGCTGCCCGCCCTGCCCGCCGGGGAGTCGCCGCTGGGTCCCCGAGCTGGGCCCCCCAAGATCCGCGTGATCAGGGACTGAATCGCGCGGGTCGCCGGCGTGTCGGCCGCCAAACTCCCTGATCACGCGGATCTTGCGGTGGTCACAGGCAGCCGATCACCGCCTCGGCCAGGGCGTCGACCCGGTCGAAGTCGGCCAGGTGGCGGGTGACGTAGGCGAAGGCGAACCCGTGCCCCGGATCGGCGAAGCCGACACTCCCGCCGACACCACCCATGCCCCACTCGCCGTCGTCGACCTGCATCCCCAGCGACCAGCGCACCGGCCGGCCGAGCAGCAGGTCCGGACCGTCGTACTGGACCCGGAGCAGCTCCGCGACGGTGTCCGGGCCGAACAGCCGTACGCCGTTCAGCGTGCCGCCGGCCAGCAGCCCGGCGTAGCACCGGGCGACCCCCGCCGCCGTCGCGTGCAGGTTGACCGCCGGCACCTCGGCGGCCCGCCACAGTGGACTGTTCACCACCCCCGGATCGAGGGCGCCGGCCGGGTTGCCCAACCCGAGCCGCCGCAGCGAACCCGGCGCACCGAGCACCGTCGCCGCCCAGTCCGGCCGGCCGTACCCGACGTCGGCGCACCGCCGCTGGTCGGTCGGGGACAGGCCGAAGGCCAGGTCGAGCCGCCACGGCCCGGCGATCTCGTCGGCCAGGAACCGGCCGACCGACCGGCCGTCGACGCGACGTACCAGCTCACCGACCAGATGCCCGTACGTCAACGCGTGCTCGGCCGCGGCCGTACCCGGAACCCAGCGGGGCTCGGCGGCGGCCAGGTCGGCGGTGAGCAGCGCCCAGTCGGCGTACGCCTCCGCCGGCCTGGGCACCGGGAACGCCGGCAGGCCGGCGGTGTGCGCGAGCACGTGCCGGACGGTCGCCCCGGCGGTGAACTCCGACCAGTGCCGGGCGACCGGGTCGTCGAGCCCGACCAGCCCTCGGTCGACGAGCAGCAGCAGGCAGAGCGCGGCGAACGGCTTGCTGACCGAATAGACGTTGACCAGGGTGTCGGCGGTCCAGGGCTGCCCGCGCCCGGGGTCGCGCCAGCCGCCGGTGAGGTCGACCACCAGCCGGCCGTCGTGCCACACGGCGACGCCGGCACCCGTTTCCGCGCCCGATTCGAGCAGGCCGGCGAACACGTCCCGCACCGCGGCGAACCGCTGATCCACCCGTCCGTCCATCCGGCAGACGCTACGACCGGACGTACCGGCCGGCCACGCCATTTCCCCGCCGGCCGGGACCGCCGCCCCCGGGCGCCGGTCCGCGTCGCAAGATCGTGGTGATCAGGGAGTACGGACCACGACCCGCCGACGACACGCGCGACATGATCCCTGATCACGGGGATCTTGGCGGGGTGGGATGCTGGCCGGATGGGTGAACCGGCAGTCGTGGACGTCGTTGTACTCGGGCTCGGTGTCGGTGGCGAGGAAGTGGCCGGCCGGCTGGCCGGGGCCGGGCTGTCCGTCGTCGGCGTCGAAAGCCGGCTCGTCGGCGGGGAGTGTCCCTACTGGGGCTGCGTGCCGAGCAAGATGATGATCCGGGCCGCCAACGCGCTCGCCGAGGCGCGGCGGGTCGACGACCTGGCCGGCCGGGCGACAGTGACCCCCGACTGGGCGCCGGTGGCCCGGCGGATCCGCGAGGACGCGACCGACCACTGGAACGACGCGGCGGCCGCCGACCGGCTGACCGGCAAGGGCGTACGGCTGGTCCGTGGCCGGGGCACGCTGACCGGTCCCGGCCAGGTGACGGTCGGCGACGACGTCTTCCGGGCCACCCGGGGAATCGTGATCGCCACCGGCACCGCCGCCTCGGTGCCGCCGATCGAAGGGCTTCGGGACACGCCGTACTGGACCAACCGGGAGGCGATCGAGGTCGAGCGGCTGCCGGGCTCGCTGATCGTGCTCGGCGGCGGGGCGATCGGGCTGGAACTCGCCCAGGTCTTCGCCCGGTTCGGCGTACGGGTCACCGTGGTCGAGGCGAACCCGCGGCTGCTCGCGGTGGAGGAGCCGGAGTCGTCGGAACTCCTGGCGGACGCGTTGCGGCGCGACGGCGTCGAGATGCGCACCGGGGTACGCGTCGAGCGGGTCGGTCACGGCGCCGACGGGTTCACCGTGCACCTGGCCGGGGCGGAGCCGGTGACCGGGGAGAGGTTGCTGGTGGCGACGGGCCGCCAGGCGCGACTGGGCGAACTGGGGCTGCCCGCGGTGGGGCTCGACCCGGACGCGCGCTTCCTGACCGTCGACGACCGGATGCGGGTTGGCGAGGGCATCTGGGCGGTCGGCGATGTCGCCGGCCACGGGGCGTTCACCCACATGGCGATGTACGGGGCGGGGATCGCGATCCGCGACATCCTCGGCCAGGACGGCCCGCCGGCCGACTACCGGGCGCTGCCCCGGGTCACGTTCACCGACCCGGAGGTCGGCGCGGTCGGTCTCACCGAGGCGCAGGCCCGCGAGCGGGGGATCGACGTACGGGTGGGGTTCAATCCGCTGTCGAACTCGACGCGCGGCTGGATCAACCGGTCGGACGGCTTCGTCAAGCTGGTCGCCGACGCGGAGCGGGGGGTGCTGGTCGGCGGCACGTCCGCCGGCCCGTCGGGTGGTGAGGTGCTCAGCGGGCTGCTCGTGGCCGTGCACGGCGAGGTGCCGGTGGAGCGGCTGCGCAGCATGATCTACACCTATCCGACCTTCCATCGGGCCATCGAGGGGGCGCTGCCGGACCTCGGTCGGTGACGGGGACTGCGCGGATTTGTCGCTTGCGCGTCGCTTCTTGCGCAGCTCGACAACGCCCGGTGCAATTTTTGCAAAAGATTGACGTACGATTGCGGCCGTGACGAGACGACTCACCGAGGTTGCCAAGAAAGCCCGGGTCAGCGAGGCGACGGTGAGCCGTGTGCTCAACGGTCGCGAGGGCGTGTCCGACGCCACCCGTACGGCGGTGCTGACCGCGCTGGACGTCCTCGGCTACGAACGGCCGACCAAGCTGCGCGGCGAGCGCGCCCGGCTGGTCGGCCTGGTACTGCCCGAGCTGCAGAACCCGATCTTCCCGGCGCTGGCCGAGGTGGTGACCGGCTCGCTGGCCCAGCGCGGCTTCACCCCGGCGCTCTGCGCCCGCACCATCGGCGGCGTGTCCGAGATGGACTATGTCGAGATGCTGCTGGACCACCAGGTGTCCGGGGTGATCTTCGCCGGTGGTCTCTACGCGCTGGCCGACGCGAAACACGACCACTACCGCCGGCTGACCGACCGTGGCCTGCCGGTGGTGCTGGTCAATGCCGGGGTCGACGAACTGGGCTTCCCGACCGTCTCGACCGACGACGCGGTCGCGGTCGAGCAGGCGTACGGGCACCTGCGCTCGCTCGGGCACGAGCGGGTGGGTCTCGTCCTCGGTCCCGAGGACCACGTGCCGTCCCGGCGCAAGCTCGCCGCGATGGTCGCGGCGGCCGGCTGGGCCGGGCAGCCGGAGGAGACCGAGAACGTGGCCCGGTCGAGCTTCTCGATGGAGGGGGCCCGGGTCGCCGCGTCGAAACTCATCGACCGTGGGGTGACCGGAATCGTCTGTGCCAGTGACGTGCTGGCACTCGGCACGATCCGCGCCGCGCGCCGGATGGGCCGCCGGGTGCCGGAGGACGTCTCGGTGGTCGGGTTCGACGACTCGGCGTTCATGACCTGCACCGACCCGCCGCTGACCACCGTGCGCCAGCCGATCGAGACGATGGGGCAGGCCGCGGTGGACCTGCTCGTCACCCAGATCGAGGGGGTCGGGGTGACCACCGACGAGCTGCTGTTCGAGCCGGAACTGGTGGTACGCGGCTCGACCGCGCCGGTGCCCGGCCGGTGAGGTTGCCGCAGGACTGAATATCTGGACGAAGAGGGGCGGACCGCTACGGTCCGCCCCTCTTTGCGTGCCTGGGCCGACGCTCCCAAGATCAGTCGCAGATTTTCTGAACACAGTCGACTTCTTGCGCTAGCGAGTACGCCTTTGTATCGTCATCGCCACGAAACACGGCACTTCCGAGAGCCGCGTCACACCCACCACCGATTCCGCATGCCCAACCCCAGGAAGGGTGTCCGTCCATGAACAGATCCAGGCTGCGCAGCGCCGTCGGGCTGCTGCTCGTCGCCGGGGTCGGACTGTCCGCCGCGGCCTGCGGCGGCGACGACGACAAGCCGGCCGACGGCAAGGTCACCATCACGGTCAACGGCCTGCCCCCGGCCACCGAAGCCGCCAACCACGCCCGGTTCCTCGAAATGGTCGCCGAGTTCGAGAAGCAGAACCCCGACATCGACATCGACGCCCGCGAGGGCAAGATGGACCCGCAGACGTTCTCCGCGAAGCTCGCCGGCGGCCAGCTCGAAGACGTCTTCTACGTCTACTTCACCGACCCGGCCAACCTGATCGCCAAGCGCCAGGTCGCCGACATCTCGAAGTACACCGGGGAGTTCCCGGCCGTCGCCCAGATCAAGCCCGAGCTGATGAAGATCTTCTCGGACGCGGACGGCAAGGTCTACGGACTGCCCTACAAGAACTATTCGCTGGGCCTGCTCTACAACCGGGCTCTGTTCACCAAGGCCGGCCTCGACCCCGACAACCCGCCGAAGACCTGGGCCGAGGTCCGCACCGCCGCCCAGAAGATCGCCGCCCTCGGCGACGGGCACGTCGGCTACGGCGACTACAGCAAGAGCAACACCGGCGGCTGGCACTTCACCGCCGAGATCTACTCCGTCGGCGGTGACGTCGCCGTCAACGAGGGCGGCACCTGGAAGGCCGCGTTCAACAACGACCAGGGGCGGCAGGTTCTCCAGCAGCTCAAGGACATGCGCTGGGCCGACAAGAGCATGGGCGAGCGGCAGCTTCTGGAATGGGCCGACCTGCTCCAGATGATGGGCGCCGGCAAGCTCGGCATGTACGTCGCGACCGCCGACAACATCCCCACGATCGTCAACCAGTACAAGGGCAACTTCGCCGACTACGGCCTCGGCCCGATCCCGGACGGGAAGGGCACCCTCGGCGGTGGCGAAGGCTACATGTTCAACGCCAAGGCCACCCCGGAGAAGATCCGCGCCGGCCTGAAGTGGCTGACCTTCTGGTTCAACAACCCCGACCGGATCGCGGCGGAGAACCAGTGGGCCGCGGAGAACAAGAACGTCGTCGGCCTGCCCGAGCCGGCGATCTGGACCGGCGCCGCCGCCCAGAAGCAGGCCGAGGCCGACAAGCAGTACGCCAACGTCCCGCAGGAGAACTACGCGCCGTTCATCAGCGCCGCGCCGGGCGTCCCGGTCAAGCTCGAACCGCCGAACGCGCAGCAGATCTACGCGGTGCTCGACGTCGCGATGCAGAAGGTCCTCACCGACGCCAACGCCGACATCAACGCGCTGCTCACCGACGCCGAGAAGCAGGTCAACACGATTCTCGCCACGGTCCAGTAGGCCCCGGGCCGCCGCCACGCACCGCCGTGGCGGCGGCCCCACCGGCGAACCGACGGCACCGACAATCAACGAAAGGTCGTCCGATGGCGGTCATCGAGGCCGGACTCCGCGACTCGCGACGCGCCCGGCTCCGCCGGAAGGTCCAGGACAACCTCCTGGCGTACGCCTTCATGGCGGCCGGCATCGCCTGCTTCGCGCTCTTCTCGTGGTACCCGCTGGTACGGGGCGTGGTGCTCAGCTTCCAGCAGGTCAACTTCGTCACCGACCCGTACTGGGTGGGGCTGGACAACTTCGAGGCCCTGTTCGCCGACCCGCTCTTCTGGACGGCCTGGAAGAACACCATCGTCTTCACCGGCCTGGCGCTGGTCTTCGGGTATCTCGTACCGCTGGCGATCGCGGTGCTGCTCAACGAGTTGCGGCACTTCAAAGGCTTCTTCCGGGTGGCCGTCTACCTCCCGGTGATGCTGCCGCCGATCGTCGTCGTACTGCTCTTCAAGTACTTCTACGACCCCGGCAACGGCCTGTTCAACACCATCCTGCGCGGCGTCGGCCTGCCCGAATCGCAGTGGACCCAGTCGTCGAGCACCGCCATGATCTCGCTGGTCCTGGTGTCGACCTGGGCCAACCTGGGCGGCGCCACGCTGATGTACCTCGCCGCGCTACAGGGCATCCCCGGCGAACTCTACGAGGCCGCCGAACTCGATGGCGCCACCATCTGGCAGCGGCTGCGCCACATCACCATCCCGCAGTTGCGGTTCATCATGCTCGTCCTGCTGCTGATGCAGATCATCGCGACGATGCAGGTCTTCATCGAACCGTTCCAGCTCACCGGCACCACCAACCCCGACACCGTCACGGTGATGGTGCTGATCTACCGCTACGCCTTCACCGTCAACAACGACTTCGGGCTGGCCGCGGCCATGAGCGTGCTGCTCTTCGTCGTACTGGGCGCCTTCTCCGCGCTCTACCTCCGGCTCACCCGTACCGCGGAATGAGGGGCCCGCCATGACGATCACCGCTCCGTCCCGGCCACCGCTGCCGAAGCTCGCCGGCCCGGCGCCGGGCCGGCGACCGTCCCGCCCGGCCGGCGACCGCGGCGCAGGCCGGACCCTGATCTCCGACACCGAGCTGCGCCGGACGCGCGGCAAGGTCGTCTACTTCAGCGTCCTGACCGTCGTCACCATCCTGTTCAGCCTGGTCTTCCTGTTCCCGCTCTACTGGATGGTCACCGGGGCGGTGAAGGAACCGGCCGAGTTCGCCCTCACCCCGCCCACGTTCGTCCCCGAGACGTTCGAGCCGCAGAACTACGCGCTGGCGTGGGACCGGATGAACATCGCCCGCTACTTCGGCAACACCGTCTTCTACGCCGTCGGCGGCTGGCTGATCCAGCTCGTCGTCGACGTCGGCGTGGCGTACGCGCTGTCGAAGCTGCGGCCGATCTTCGGCAAGCTGGTGCTCGGGCTGATGCTGGCCAGCCTGATGCTGCCGGCGGCGGCGCTGCTCATCCCCGCCTACCTGACCGTCACCGACGTGCCGATCTTCGGGGTCAACCTGCTCAACACCCCGTGGGCGCTCTGGCTGCCGGCGGCCGCGAACGCGTTCAACATCTACGTACTCAAGCGGTTCTTCGACCAGATCCCGAACGACCTGCTCGACTCGGCCAGCCTCGACGGCGCCGGCCGGCTACGGGTGCTGTGGCACATCGTGCTGCCGCTGTCCCGACCGGTGCTCGGGGTCGTGTCGATCTTCGCGATCATCGGCATCTGGAAGGACTTCCTCTGGCCGCTGCTGGTCCTGCAGGACACCGAGGTCCAGACCATCAGCGTCGCGCTCAGCCGGCTGTCCAACACCAGCCAGGTGCCGCCCACCGAGATGATGGCCGGCCTGGTGATCGCCAGCATCCCGATGATCGTCATCTTCCTGATCTTCCAGCGCAGCATCATCGGCGGACTCTCCGCCGGATCGATGAAGGGCTGAGCAAGACCCCCATCCGTGGCGGTCGCCGACGACCGCCTGGCCGACCGTGCTCGGACGAGCCCGGCGACCGTACCGCCGAACTGAGAAAGCAGGTGCCCGTGTCCACAGCAGACGGCGACCCGTGGTGGCGCGGCGCGGTGATCTACCAGGTCTATCCGCGCAGCTTCGCCGATGGCGGTGGCGACGGTGTCGGCGACATCGCCGGCATCCGTGCCCACCTGGACCACCTGTCCGCGCTCGGCGTCGACGCGATCTGGCTGAGCCCGTGGTATCCGTCACCGATGGCCGACGCCGGCTACGACGTGTCGGACTACCGCGACATCGACCCGATCTTCGGCACCCTGGCCGAGGCCGAGGCGCTCATCGAGGAAGCACACGCCGCGAACATCCGGATCATCGTCGACGTGGTGCCCAACCACTGCTCCGACGCGCACCCGTGGTTCCAGGCGGCGCTCGCCGGCGGGCCGGACGCACCCGAGCGCGACCTCTTCTGGTTCCGGCCAGGGCGCGGCCCGAACGGCGACGAGCCGCCCAACAACTGGCGCTCGGAGTTCGGCGGCGGCACCTGGACCCGCACCACCGACCCCGACGGCAGCCCCGGCGACTGGTACCTGCACCTCTTCAGCCCCGAACAGCCGGACCTCAACTGGGACCACCCGAAGGTCCGCGCCGAATTCGAGAGCATCCTGCGCTTCTGGCTCGACCGCGGGGTCGACGGCGTCCGGATCGACTCGGCCGCCCTGCTGCTCAAGGACCCGGCCCTGCCCGACCACCACGCCGACCGACCCAGCCCGTACGTCGACCTCGACGAGGTCCACGACGTCTACCGGTCCTGGCGGCGGATCACCGACGAGTACCCCGGCGACCGGATCCTGATCGGCGAGGTGTGGCTGCCCGACACCCGCCGGTTCGCCAACTACCTGCGCCCCGACGAACTGCACACCGCGTTCAACTTCGAGTTCCTCGGCTGCGCCTGGGACCCGGACCTCCTGCGTGCCTGTGTCGACGCCACCCTGGACGCGCACGCCCTGGTCGGCGCGCCCGCCACCTGGGTGCTGTCCAACCACGACGTGACCAGGCACGTCACCCGTTACGGCCGGGAGGACACCACGTTCAGCTTCGCCACCAAACGCCACGGCGTGGTCACCGACCTCGAACTCGGCACCCGCCGGGCCCGCGCCGGCGCGCTGCTGACCCTGTCGCTGCCCGGCGCCACCTACGTCTACCAGGGCGAGGAGTTGGGGCTGTGGGAGGTCGAGGACATTCCGGAGGCGCTGCGCCAGGACCCGATGTGGGCCCGGTCCGGGCACGGGCGCGACGGCTGCCGGGTGCCGCTGCCGTGGTCCGGCGACGCCGCGCCGTTCGGGTTCAGCCCGGCCGGCGCCACCAGTCCGCCCTGGCTGCCGCAACCGGCGGACTGGAAGGACCGCACCGTACAGGCCCAGACCGGCGACCCGCACTCGATGCTGGAGCTCTACCGCGACGCGATCCGGATCCGGCGCGCCGAGCCCAGCCTCGGTGACGGCGGCCTGCGCTGGCTGCCGTCGCCCGATGGCGTGCTCGCCTTCGCCCGCGACCCCGGATTCGCCTGCGTGGTCAACCTATCCACCGGCTCGGTCGTGCTGCCCGAGCACCGCTCGTGCCTGCTGGCCAGCGGTCCGCTGGACGGCGAACTGCTGCCACCGGACACGGCCGTCTGGCTGCGGATCGACTGAGCCGGCCGCGCCGGCCGCAGACCCGTCGCCGCCGGGGGCGACGAGCCGTGGTCGGCGGCACTCGCCGAAGGGACCCGGTCAGGTGCCGCCGACCACGGCAGACCCGCAAGGTCCCCGTGATCAGGGATCAAGTCGGGCGTGTCGTCGGTGTGTCTTGCGACAAGTCCCCTGATCACGGGGATCTTGCGGCCAGCGGGCTGCGGCCAGCGGGCTTTGGTCACGGGGCTTCGGTCACGCCGGGTTGCCGTGGCCGGGCAGCCCCGTCGCCAGCCGCCGGCCCGCCGGCCGCAGCGCGGCGCTCGGCATACCCGCACCCGACGCCATCCCCGCCAGCAACTCGCGCAACGTCGCCCGCGCGTCGTGCCGCGGCGTCCAGCCCAGCAGGTCGCCGGCCCGGGAACAGTCCATCAGCGGCGCCCCGGCGGCCAGGTCGATCCAACCCGGCTCGGTCGGCTGCAACCGGGCGTACCAGGTCAGCGCGGCCGCCGTACGCAGCACCGGCAGCGGCACCGGCACCGTACGGGCGCCCATCTCCGCGGCGAGCACCTCGCCGTCGAGCGGCGGCTCACCCGCGATGTTGAACGCCCCGGTCACCTCCCGGCGAAGAGCCATCAGGTACGCCTGCGCGGCGTCGTCGGCATGCACCGTCTGCGCGCGCAGGCGGCCGTTACGGGGTACGACCGGCACCCGCCCCGGGCGCAGCAGCCCCCGTGGCACCAGCGGCCCGACGAAGAACCGGCCGATCTCCGGGCCGGCCTCGCCCTGGAAGACCAGTGCGGTACGCATCCGTACCACCCGCAGCCGCGACCGTTCCCGCTCGAACTGGTCGAGCATCCGTTCGACCGCCACCTTGTCGGTGCTGTACGACGACCGGCGCACCCCGGTGGTCGGCCACGTCTCGTCGACACCACGGTCCTTCGGACCCGGCGCGTAGGCGCCGACCGACGACGCGTACACCAGCTTCGTCACCCCCGCGCGCAGCATCGCCTCCACCACGTGCCGGCTGCCGGTGATGTTCGTACGCCGCAACCGCCGCCGGTCGTGGCTCGGCTGGATCTGCCAGGCCAGGTGTACGACCGCGTCCACCCCCTCCAGCCACGGGGCGAGCCGGTCCGCGGCCGAGCTGTCGCCGAGGTCCACGGCGTGCCAGTCGACACCGTCGTACGGCGTACCCGATCCCGGCTTCGGTGGGCGGCGGGCCAGGCCGACGACCTCGATGTCCGGTTCTGCCGCCAGGCGGCGCAAGAGAGCGGTTCCGACGTTTCCGGTGGCTCCGGTGATCGCGACTCGCATGTCCGTCACGTACCCCGGCGGCCCCTCGCCATGCCGGGACTCTCCGGGCGCGGGCCGGTCGGCCAGGGGTTTGGGCTGGTCGGCGAGGGGAAGCCGCCACCTGTGCGAGAACTCTTGACCAGAATCGAGCGGGCGTCCCGGCTGGACCGGCTGGCCGACCCCATCCAGCAGCGGGTCCTGTCGATCCTGCAGCCCCGCCGCCTGCGCGACGCGCTACACGGGGTCTGGCTCGGCCACCCTCTGCACCCGGCCCTGGTCCAGGTGCCGATCGGGGCGTGGACGAGTGTTGCCGTACTCGATCTGCTGCGGGGCCAGCGCCGCGCCGCCACCATCCTGACCGGGGTCGGCGTCGGCGGCGCGCTGCCGGCCGTGGTCACCGGGCTCAACGACTGGGCCTCCCTGTCACCCGAACAGCGCCGGGTCGGCCTGGTCCACGCGGTCGCCAACCAGATCGCCCTGGTGCTCTACGCGGGTTCGTTCGCGGCCCGGCTCACCGGCCGGCACAACGTCGGCCGGGCCCTGGCATACCTCGGGTTCGCCTCCGCCAGTGGCGGCGCGTACCTCGGCGGGCACCTGGCCTACAAGCAGGCGGCCGGGGTCAACCAGGCGGTTCCGCAGCTGCACCTGATCAGCGACGGCTGGCATCCGGTCGCCGACCTTTCGTCGCTGCCCGAGGACCAGTTGGTCAGCCGGCTCATCGACGACGTACGGGTGCTCGTCTACCGCGACGGCGACGACATCACCGTCATGCTCGAACACTGCCCGCACCAGAACGGGCCGCTCAGCGAGGGCAGCCTGACCCGGATCGAGGGGCGGGCCTGCGTCGTCTGCCCCTGGCACGGCAGCACCTTCGAACTCGCCAACGGCGAGGCCGTGCACGGGCCGGCCGCGACCGACCAGCAGGTGCTGCGCTCCCGGGTGGTCGACGGCAGGGTCGAGGCGCAACTGCCCTGACCATCCCGGCCCCGTCCGGGCGGTCAGTCGCGGCGATGCCGTCCGCTGTCCGTCGAGTGGGCCTTGGCGGGCCGGCGGCGTAGCCCCATCAGCATGCCGATCTGGGCGCCGACGATGCTGGCCGCGGCGATCACCGCGGTCACCGCGAGCGGCCTGTTCGCCGTGTCCAGCCCACCCGGGCGGCCCGCCGCGCCACCCGCGAAGCTGGTGGTCGGCCGCTTCGTCGGGTTTTCGGCCGCTGGCGGCTGCTCGGATTCGGCCTGCTCCGGCGCTGGCGGTGACGCCGGGGTCGGGGCGGCGGCCGGGGGCGGCGTCGCCGGAACGGCCACCGCTCCGGTCGCATGCGTACGGGCCCCCCGGTCGACGGCGTGGTCCGGCAGCCGCAGCGTCTGGCCGGGCCGGATCCGGTCCGGGTCGCGGACATCGTTGAGCGCCGCGATCTCCCGGTAGTCGGCGAAATCGCCGAGGTAGCGGTCGGCGATGTGCCCCAGGTAGTCGCCGCGCTCCACCCGGTAGACCGCGGCCGACCGGTCGTTTCCGGCCGTCTCGACCACTGCCGGGCCGGGCGTGGTGACCGGCGGCGGGACCATCCACTGTGGAGCGGCGGTGGTCACCGCGGCGCTGGTGGTCGTGGGGCCGACGGTCGCCGCCGTCGCCGCAGGTGCGGCCACGACGACCATGGCCACCGAGCCGACCAGCGCGGCGGCGATCCGCTGCTGCCGCCGCATGCCGGGCAACCTGGGCGCGGGCCGGCGCAACGCCCGGGCCGGCAGTTCGACGAGCACGGACAGGGCGAAGGTCGCCCACCCCAGCCAGCCCACCACCGCCAGCGCCCGCAGGAACAACTGGCCGTCGTCGCGGCTGGTGAGGGCGTTGGAAGCCTCGGCGAACGTCGGCAGATGGTCGGGCAGCGGGTTGCCGGCGACGGCGATCAGCGCCGCCGGTGCCCCGAAGAGTAAGGCGATCAGGACGACGAACGCCCCCAGGCCGGTCACCACCTGGCCGATCCGACGCGGCGCGGAGACTCGGCGGCCGCTCATGGAATCTTCTCGCTGCGCTCGGTCACGGTACTGCCTCCCTACGGTTCCTCGGTCAGAAGCACGGCGGTGGCCTGGCCGGTGACCGTCCCCACGTCGGCGCCGAGGAAGGTGAGCATCACCGGCTGGTAGGTGAGCGTCACGGTCACCCGCAGCCGGGTGCCGTCACCCGCCACCGGCTCCGCCGTCCCGGTGGCGGTGATGTTGTCGGGCAGGACGAACCCGTCGACGTACGCCTCGGCGGCCGCGACGGCCTCGTCGACGTCGACGACCTTGGCACCGCCGCCCACCGCCGCCGCCCGGTCGATCTGCTGCCCACCGGTGCGGGCCGCCTCGGCGGCGATGTTGTCGGCGAGCTGCTGGGTCCGGAGCCGGCCGACGCCGTCGACGACGAGGCCCACGATCAGCAGCACGGCACCGATGGCGACGGCGACGAACACGCTCACCCGCCCGCTGTCGGCCCGCATCCCCCTCATCCGCGCCCCCGGTAACGGTCCACGGCGGAGGTGAAGGTCGCCTCGACCACCCGCGATCCGGGTACGTCGGCGGGCCGGGCCAGGTCGGCGAACGTCACCTCGCACGAGATCCGTACGGTCACCGACGCCGCCTCGCCGACGGTCTCCTCGTCGAACACCTCGGCGAACCCGACCGTGCCCCGGCCGGCGATCCAACCCGACAGCTGCACGTCGGGCTGGCCCACGCAGCGCAGTCCTTCCCAGTTCATCCGCTGCAGAACCGCGTCCCGGGACCGGTCGGCGGCCACCCCGGCGGTCCGCGAGATCGACGCCGCCCGCGCCGCGTCGTGCGCCGCCATCTGCAGGGTGCTCTGTGCGACGGCGGTCCGCCCGGCGATCGCGGCCAACACCATGAGCAGCAGAAAGGCCGGAGTGAGGATGGCGACCTCGACCGAGACCGATCCGCGGTCCGGTCTGCGGCGGGCGGGCCGTACGGGCGTCATTCGTCGGTGAACCGTTCGACGGTGCCGTGGGCGGTCTCCACGACAGTCAGATCGAGCCACGGCACGAGCGAGAGCGCCCGTCCCCGTACGGTGAACTCCACCCCGGCCGGGTCGCCGTCGTCGTACGTGATCACCGGCGGCTCGATGACCGCGTCCACCAGCCACTCACCGGACGGCTGGGCCAGGAACTGGGCGGCACGTTCCTGGCCGGCGCCCGGTTCGGCGTCGAGCATGCGCTGCGCGGTGACCGCCTGCTGGGCGGCGGCCAGCGCCGCCGACCGGGCGAGGAAGATCGCCGCCACCTGGATCGAGGCGAAGAGCAGTACGAGGATCGCCGGCACCAGGATGGCCAGCTCGATGGGGCTGGCACCCCGGTCGCCGCCCGAGTCCGTCAGCCGCTGCCGAAGCCGACTCCAGGCCCGGTTTCGGTCTCGCCCCGTGGCCGGACGCCGGATCGGCATCCCGGTCCGGTGCCGGGGCGTGGCGGGTCCGCGCCGAGGCGTGGTGGCGCCCCGGCGCGGACCGCTGCGTGACGGTGGAAGCACGGCTCAGGCGCCGTCTCCGACACCGGGGACGCCCGGCATGTTGGGGACATCGGTTTCCATGTACTGCTGGACCAGGCCGGTGGCCCAGATGAGTACCGCGACGCCGAGCACCGCGAGTCCGGCGATGATGATCGCGGTCGGCACCGGTCCGTCACCCCGGTCGCTTTCCTCGGGGCGGCGCAGCTCGGCCAGCCGCTGGGCGAGCCTGGCCTGCAGGTAGTAGAGGACGGCCATCGTCTTCCTCCAGTTTCGAGTTCGGGGGTTCGAGGGTTTCGGGGCAGTGGTCAGATCCGGGTGATGAACGGGTAGAGGACGAATCCGATGAGGACGAAGACCAGCAGCGCGCCAGGGATGTCGAGCTGGCTGGTGACCGCCTCGGCCCGGGCGAGGTTGTCGGTGCGGATCTGGTCACGCAGCGAGTCGGCCCGCTGCCGGAGAGTCTCGTGCACCTGGGCGCCCTCGGCGCCGGACATCTGCATGATCGAGCCGACATCGCCGAGTTCCGGTACGCCGATCTCGTCGGCGAGGTCGCGCAACTCCTCCCACGGCGAGTGCATCTGGAGCTGGGCCATCCGTAGCGCTTCGCGGATCCGTTCGAAGACCCAGCCGTCACAGACCGCCGCCGCCTGTTCCAGGGCCTGCACCGGCCCGTGGGCGGCGGACAGTTGCAACGCGACCAGGTCGAGATAGGTGCAGACCGCCCGGCTGAATTCCCGCCGCGCCCGTTCCGCCTTGGCGAGCACGTCCCGGTGGGCGATCAGCGCCATCGCACCGGCGACGCCGAGGCTCGCCAGGACCGGGACGGTGACCGGCAGTTCGACCCCGCCGGCGGTCAGCAGCACCGCGCCGAGCGCCGGGGTGGCCAGCCCGATGAGGGCGGAGAGCAGCAGCGACAGGGTGTACTGCTCGGGCGTACGGCCGAGCAGGGCCAGATCCCGGACCGGCGGTCGGACCCAACGGGTCAGCCCGCCGAGCCATTCCAGGTCACGGCCGCCCTTCACCGACTGCCGGCCGCCGGTCGCCGGCTGATGCAGCCGGCGCAGAGCCGGGGCGAGCGCGGGAGTGGCCGGCAGCGCTTCGCGGATCACCAGGAAGATGCCGAGACCGACGAGGGCGCCCCCGACGACCGCGATCGTGAGGTGCAGGTTGAGGATCATCGCAACACCTCGTCGACACTCGGGGCGGCGAGGAACCGGGCCGGCTTCGGCGGTAGGCTCATCGACCGCACCCAGGCGAGCAGCGCGACGAACAGCCCGCCCAGGACGACCATGACGAGCTGTCCACCCGCTGTGCCGTACGGCTGCATGTATTCGGGGTTGAGCAGGCCGTAGCCGAGCACCAGCAGCGTCATCCCGGTCAGGAAGCGCACCGCGAACCGCGGCTGGGTACGTTTCGCCTCCACCTCGCGGCGCGTCGCCACCTCGGCGGCCGCCGCCGAGGCGATCGAGCCGAGTACGTCGCCGAGCCGCTCGCCCCGGTCGGTCAGGTGCAGGATCAGCGCCGCGACCACCTGGTCACCGACCGGGTCGCCGATGTCGTCGGCGAAGGCCAGCAACGCGGTACGCCCCAACCAGCCGGCCTGGAGGCGGGCGGCGAGCAGCCGCACCTCCTCCTCGATCTCCTCCGGCGCGCTGGTGACCGTGCCGACGATCGCCTGCTGGAGTCCTTGGCCGGTGCTGGAGACGTCCTTGAGCCGGCGGGTCCATTCGCCGACGGCCTCGATCCGGGCGATGGTTCGCTGTTCCGCCTTCCCCACGGTGAACAGCCACGGGGCACCCGGCACCGCGATCGCGACCAGCACACCGACGATCGGCAGGCCGGTCAGCAGGAACGCGACCGCGCCGGCGATCAGCGCGCCGGCCAGCAGTGCCTGGTGACGGCGCTGGTCACGGCGGTTGTTGCTCGAACCGAGCCAGAGCCGGTGCAGCCACTCGTTGCCGGACCGGGGAGCCGCCGGCCGGCTGGTGCCGATCAGCGCGACCACGGCCAGCACCAGGCCACCGGCGCAGGCCGCACCGGAGATCACCGCGATCAGTTCGATGTTGGCGGGCAGCGTCACGACGACCGCCTCACCCTGGTGTGCCGGGGCCGCCGCCAGGCCCCCGTGCCGGCCTCGATGTAACGGCTCAGCATCCGTGCGTCGTAGCCGATTCGCAGCAACTGCTCACGGATCCGCTCCGGCAGGTGCTGCGGGACGGCACGCCCGTCCGGGCCGGGACCGAAGACTCTGGTCGTGCTGATCCGGCTCCCCTCGGCAGCGCCGATGACCTCTTCGACGTGCGATACGAAGCGGTGCTTGCGCCCACCGATCGCGGTCTCGTCCTCGACGGTGACGTAGACGATCAGGTCGAGGGCGTTGCCCGCCATCCGCCGGGCCTGGTCGACCGTCATCTCCCGGCCGTGCGCGAGCGCCAGCTCGACGATCCGCTCGCTCACCCCGGCCGGCGTACGGGCGTGGATGGTGCACATCGACCCCCGGCTGGTGGTCATCGCCTGGAGCATCGGCACGATCTCCCGCGACCGGACCTCGCCGACGACGATCCGCAGCACACCCATCCGCAACGCCACCGGGATCAGGTCGGCGATCGTGACCTCGCCGGCCGGCCGCCCGTCCAGTCCGCGTTCGCCGTGCCCCTCCCGGGACTCGAAGCTCATCACCGCCCGGTGCTTGGCCAGCCGCCGGGCCGGCAGCAACTCCCGGCTCTCCTCCAGCAGCACGTACGGCTCGTCCGGCGGGATCTCGTTCATCAGAGCCCGGACAACCGTCGTCTTCCCCGCCCCGGCCAACCCGGCGACCATGATGTTCAGCCCGGCCCGCATCGACGCCCGCAGGAAGTCGCGGACCAGTACGTCGACCATCTCGTCCAGGTCGGACCGGCCGCCGGCGAGGTCGTCGAGGGACACGTCCAGGGTGTTGTGCTTCCGGATCACCGCGTAGGGGCGGTGGCTGACCAGGTAGACCGCGGCCAGCCGACTGCCGTCCGGGAGTTGCAGGTCGAGGGTCGGCTTCGACGTCGACAGCGACCGCTCGGTGGCTCCCGCCCGCCGCGCCGCGGCCTGCAGGATCTCCACCATCTCGTCGTCGCTGTCGGCGATCGGGTCACCCCAGTCGACGCCACCGCCCCGCCGGGTGATCCGCACCTGGTCGCAGCCGAGGATGTGCACCTCCTCGATGGAGTCGTCGACGAGCAACGTCTGCAACCGGCCCAGCCCGACGAGTTCCGCGGTGACCTGGTCGAGCAGCACCCGCTCCTCGGCGGCCGGCATCGGGGTGCCGGCCCGCCGGACGGCGTCGGCGTACTCGGCGACGACCGCCACCGCCAACCGGGCCCGCTCGACATCCTCCTCGTCGACGGTGAACTCGCGTCCGCGCTGCCACAGGGTGAGCCGTTCGCTCAGCTCGCGACGCAGCTCACGCACCACGGCGAAGTCCAGTCGCGGCCGGGGCGGCGGCGCCGCGACGGGCGGTGGCGAGGGCAGGACGGGCGCTATCGGTGACGGCGGGTGGTGCCGTCCGTTCGCAACCGGCGGCACCGTCGAGGTCGCACCGTGCGAGCCGTTGCGTGGATCATGTGAAACCGGCTCAAACCGCATGCGGTGCCTCCCCGATGGCCGCCGGCCAGGACAGCCGGGCCCGCCGCCGGTCCAGCAACGCCCGTACCGGGACCTCCAGTGCCCCGGCCGCGCGCATCAGCGGTCGTCCGGCCCGCACCGTGCCGCCGTGGCTGAGCACCTCCGCGGTACGCGGATCACGCGGCAGCTCCCCGATGACCGGCAACTGCAACGCCTTGCTGATCTCGCCCCGGCTGTGCCCGGCGCCGACCAGCAGCAGCCGCAGCGAACCGGGCGGCACCCGATGCTCGGCGAAGTCACGCTGGATCGCCTTCACCGTGGCGCGGGCGCTGGACAGCTCAGGCAGGTGTGCCCCGGTGACGACCATGACCACCGTGGCGGCCCGCAACACCGGCCACGGCGGCCCGACGACCTGCAACCGCCCACAGTCCACGATCACGTCGTACGCCGGATCGCCCTTCTCCAGATCCGTGAAGAAGTCGGCGAACCGCTGCCACAGCGGGATGACACTGCCCGCCTGGGCCGGATCGACGACCCCGGGCAGCAGCAGCCGCTCCCGGCGGGGCGCGTCCAGGTCGATGAGCTGCGACCAGAAGTCGGTCTCCAGGTTGCCGTCACGAAGCTCGGCGACGGCGAGTTCGCCGATACCCCGGGGTCCCTCGACGGCGCCGGCCAGGTAACCCGCCATGATCGAGCCGCCGGCCGGGTCACATTCGGCGAGGACCATCCGGCGATGCCACGACAGCGCGCAGGCGAGCGCGGCCGTCGTCACGCCGGGCGACCCCTTGGCCGAGACGAGGGCGATGACAGCCATGCTCAGGCTGCCCCGGTCAGTACGACCGCGATCCGGTCGCTGGCGTCGAGCGCCACCACGGCGGCCACGTCACGGTTCGCCAGCGCGATGTAGAGCACCACGTTGTTCCGGTCGGCGGCCATGTCGATCACAGTCGCCTCGAAGCGGGTGCTCGGGGCGTTTCCCTCGCTGTTCTTCGCCGGCGTGCTCACCAGCAGCAGCCGGTCGCCGGGGTTCAGCTTCCGGGCCGGCACCTCACTCGCGGCGAGGCCCAGCGCGATCTGCTGCTGGTCGGGACCGAGCATCGGCTGATCCGTGAGCTGCGACATGGTGAGCAGCGTGCCGGCGGCCAGACCCACGACAGCCCGCTTGCCGATCACGTCGTCGATCCGGCCGGCCGGCACCGGAACGAGGCCCTGGCCGCCCGCCACCTGCACGGTGACCAGATCGTCGGCACTGAGCGCCGATCCGACCGTGACCGGCCGCGCGATGGCGAGGTAGGAGCCGGTCGCGCGTACCGACGTCACGGCGAAGGCCGAGCCGAGGCCGCCGAGCGCGACCAGGAGCACCGCCAGGCCGAGCAGGCCGGGCCGCATCCGGCGCTGGCGAACCACCCGGGGTGGTGCGATCGGGGCGTCGAGCGGTTCGTTGCGCGTCGTCGTGAGCGTCATCCGGTGACCACCTGCAACTCGTCGATCTGGATGTTGACCGAGTTCGTACGTTCCTGGTCCTCGAAGGTGTCCGTCATGGTGCCGCTCCACCACTGCACGTCCCAGTACGTCGTCGCGGTTACTGTGAACCGGCCGCCAGGCTGGTTGCGACTCGACTTCTGGTAACCGGACAAGCGGCCGCAGGGAGGCCGTTGCGATGCCTTGGCCGGGGTGTAGCGCTCACCGGGGTTCGTGCAGACGACCGGATCGCTGCCGTCACCAAGGTCCCAAACTATTTTGTGCGCCTTTGTTTCGAGCCTGACGTATACGCCCTGTTCTTCAGCTTCTGCGACGATCGGTCCCCAGTAGGCCTGCCCAGGATCAATCCAGAGCCAGACCGGCAGACCGACCAAGCCCGCGCCGGTGGCGCTGGGGGCGGTGGAAATGACCGGACGCTTCATCTCAATGGTCGTGAGCAGTCGTCGGGCGACGTCGCCCGGCGACGGCGGAGCCTCGAAGCCGGCTGGCGGCGAGTCGCGTAGCACCGGCTCGAAGCTGCCCATGCCACCGCCGGCACAACTGCGCCAGTAGCGAGTCTTGCCTGCCGGCACATCCGACCCCTGCGGCTCGGCAAGCTTGTAGCGGCAGCCGTCCGACGGGTTCCACCAGCCGAGGACGTCGTCGTAGCAGGGAATCTCCCGCCCCTGGTCGTAACACTTCCGGTTGCCACCGCCACCGCTGTTGCCGCCGCCGGTGTTCCCGCCGCCACCCGGATTTCCCGGGGTGCCCGGACCTCCGCCCCACGCGTGGCAGGTGGTCTGGCCGGGTGGGCATTCCGCACCACCGTTCGGGTTCGCCGCGAGCACCGGCGTGCCGACCAGTAGCAGGGCGAGGCCCGCCCCGATCGCGAGCAACCGCCGGGTCAGCACGGCTGGTCCGGGTGTGCGGCACCGGTGCTGATCAGCCAGCGTCCGTCGGGGTAGAGGTTGGCGGTCGCGGTGGCGACGTATCGCCCGCTCGCGGTGCCCGGAACCTCCTTGCGGTTCTTGGCGTACACCAGCTTGTAGCCGGTGCCGTCCAGACAGTCCTGGATGGACACGGTCGGGGGTACCGCGTCCAGGTCGACGAAGGTCACTGTGGGATCGGAGACAAGAGAGCCGGTTCGCATGGCACCGTTGTCCTTCACGTCGCGAATGGCAAGCCGTACCCGGGTCAGCAACGGATCGGCCAGATACTTTCTCAGGTCGGGGTGTTGGTAATCGGGCACCGACTCGGCCGCCTTCGAGGCGGCGAGATAACCGGCGTACGCGGTCAGGGCGGATTCAGCGGCCTGCTCTTTACGCGGGTCCGTAGTAGGCGCGGCGCCGGTGTCGCCACGGGTTTCCGGAGTATCGGCAGATTCGCCGGCCGACCCGCAAGAGGCAAGCGTGAAGACGGCGACGACAGCGGTGAGACCGACTCGAAGCCGACCCACATGCGGTCTACGCAAAGGCCTTTCCCTCCTCTGAACCATCGCCGGTCGGACAGCTCGGATGAGCCGTCCGGCCCGGATAAGGGCTGGCCAGAGACGTATCGTCGACTCAGTGGGTACGGCGGAAGTCGCCTTCCGGCCAGCTCGGGGGCCAAGGCGTCTCCGCGTTGCACATTTGTCGGCTTGGATTACCTGTTACGCGTTACGGACGATAGCCCGAATCGCGTGCCGCCGCCCTCCACGCGGCGCACGTTCCCCCACCCTTTTCGCGCTAACGCCGGGTTCGGCAGATGTTTCCCGGCGGTAGCTCATCACCCAAGGGGGCAGCATAGGCTGGTCGACGCTTGTGCAGAAGAGGTCACAAACGAGGAATACGTACTGTGACGATCATGAAAAGTTGTGCTGAATCCGCCGGGTATTACCCACGGTCACTTTTTCATGATCTTCGAGATTCGCAAAGCGGCCACTCTGCCGGTGGTGACGGTGGGATATGCAAGGGAGAGTCATGATGTGGCCGTTTTCCGAAGATGAGCCAGGGGTTGCGGGCGGCGGTCCCGTGGTGCCGCAGGAGCGCAATGGGCCAACTACTGATGGTGATCGTTCCGTACGTCGATCGAGGACTGTTCCGCAGGTGGGGCCACCTCCGGAACGCACCGAGGTGTCCGAGGCCGGCCCCCTCGACGCGCTCCGCTGGTCCGTACGTCTGCTCCGGATCCTCACCCTGACACCGCTGCTCCGGGCCGTGGTGGCCACCGAATCCGTACCGCCAGGTCAGCCACGACGCCAGGACTGCCCGAGCTGCGCCGCGCCGGTCGGCCTGGACGGCGGGACCGGTGTACTCCTGCCGAGAGGTCGATGCGACCGCTGCGGAACGAGGGTGGGCGCACCTGCCCTGCTGGTCGAGCTGGCTGTCGTCGTCGCGGGGGTGGGCCTCGTCCTCGCCGGGCAACCGATCCTGACCACGCTCGCCTTCGCCTGGTGGGCGGGCTGCGCCGTAGCACTCACCTTCGTCGACGTCGCCGTGCACCGGCTGCCGGACCGGCTCACCTGGACCGCCACCGCGGGAACCTGGGCCCTGCTGGCCCTTGCCGCGCTCCTGGGGGAGGAGCCGACCCGATGGGTGCGAGCACTGATAGCGGGTACGGCCCTAGCGGCGCTGTTCGCCGCGTCCACTCTCCTTCTCGGCCGACGCGGATTCGGACTTGGGGACGCGAAGCTCGTCCTGAGCAGCGGGGCGGTGCTCGGCTGGCTCGGCTGGGGTGTTCTCGTCGGTGGTCTTCTGCTCACGTTCGTGGCGTCGGCCGTATGCGCGCTGGCCATGATGGCGGCCGGCAGGGTGCGTTGGTCGGGACACCTGCCCTTCGGACCGTTCATCGTGCTCGGGACCTTCGCGGCGATCGTCGTGCACGGCGGGGTCGGATGAGCCTTCTGGGCAAGGTCGCGGCCTCCAGCCGGACCTATGTGGACTGTTGGCCCGCCGACGGTCACCCCCCGATTTTGTGATCACGTGGGCCTTCGGTAATGTTCTGCGGGCCGGCAGGGAGCCGGGCGGGAACACCGCGAAAGTGGTGGTCCGGCCGGTTCTGCAGGTTCCCCGTAGTGAGGAGCACCGGAATTACCGGTGGGAGCCACTGTGGGGAGGGTCAGATGGAGTCGAAGAAGGCCAGAAAGTCAGGGCTTGACGCGGCAACAGAGGCCAGGTAGCGTAGCGGGGCCGGCAGCGAGCCGGACGGAGAAAACGCGAAAGCGATCTTCGGCCGGGCTGCAGGATCCTCCTTCGACTCGAAACGAGCGCCAAGTCATGGCGAGCGTGAGCGTGGGGTCCGTCAAGCAAACCTTTGATCAACTTGAAACACTGAGTTGACGCGGGCAAGTGCGACGGGTAGCGTAGAGGAGTTGCCCCGGGTTCGGGTCCTGCTTGTTGGTGGGGTTCGGGTTTGGTGTGTGTTTGTTCTTTGAGAACTCAACAGGGTGCTTGTAAGCCAGTGCCAAGAATGATTATTTCCCGGGCCTGGTCTGCTT
>NZ_JBFBCH010000027.1:0-90852 GCF_040683055.1 Polymorphospora sp. NPDC051019
AGATCAAGCGTGTAAAGCTGCTTGTCCTTCAGCGTCTCCGGCACCTCACCCTTGATGATCTTCTGGGACAAACCCTCGACCACCGCGGTCTTGCCGACGCCGGGCTCACCGATCAGCACCGGGTTGTTCTTGGTGCGGCGGGATAGCACCTGCATGACCCGCTCGATTTCCTTCTCGCGCTCGATGACCGGGTCGAGCTTGCCCTCACGGGCCGCCTGGGTCAGGTTACGACCGAACTGGTCCAGCACGAGGCTCGTCGACGGGGCGGCCTCGCCGGTGGTGGCGCCGGCCGCGGCGGGCTCCTTGCCGCCCTGGTAGCCGGACAGGAGCTGGATCACCTGCTGGCGGACCCGGTTGAGGTCGGCGCCGAGCTTGACCAGCACCTGGGCGGCCACGCCCTCGCCCTCACGGATCAGCCCGAGCAGGATGTGCTCCGTACCGATGTAGTTGTGCCCGAGCTGCAGCGCCTCACGCAGCGACAGCTCCAGGACCTTCTTCGCCCGCGGCGTGAACGGGATGTGCCCGCTCGGCGCCTGCTGGCCTTGGCCGATGATCTCCTCGACCTGCTGGCGAACGCCCTCCAGGGAGATACCGAGACTCTCCAGGGCCTTCGCAGCCACGCCCTCACCCTCGTGGATGAGGCCGAGCAGGATGTGCTCCGTGCCGATGTAGTTGTGGTTGAGCATCCGGGCTTCTTCCTGAGCCAGGACGACAACCCGTCGCGCTCGGTCGGTGAACCGCTCGAACATGCCCTCGTGCTCCTCACGTGCCGTGCGCCAGTGGTCGTGGCGGGGCCAGCGCCCGGAACGTCCAGGCGGACGCCCGTGGCATTACTCTATCGTCGCGAGCCGACTCTGCTGTGGTCGTGCGTGCCGGACCGGGTCGGGTACGCGATGATTTATCCAACTCTGCACGCTCACCGGGTGTTCCCGGGGGCCGTGCTGTACGCGCAGAGCGAAATTGGCACCTCGCGGAGCGACGGGAAACCTCGGCCGACGTTCTCCACAGGATGTGGACAACGTCTTCCACCGACTGTGGAGAACTTCCGGCATACGTCTCAAGCAGGCACAAAACACGCCCGGGTCCGAGGTGTGACACCTCGGACCCGGGCGAAGGACCGGAGAACCCGCGGCCGGCTCAGCGCCCGGCCTTCTGGTGGTACTCGTCCACGATCTCCTGGGGAATCCGCCCCCGGTCGGAGATCTCCTTGCCTTCCTTCTTGGCCCAGGACCGGATCGCCTTGTTCTGCTCCCGGTCGGCGGCCGCCCCGCCCCGGCCACGGGCGGCCCGCCCGCCGACCACGACTCCGCCCCGTCCGATCTTCGAGCCGGCGGTGACGTACGGGGCGAAAAGATCCCGCAATTTACCGGCGTTCTTGTTGGAGAGGTCGATCTCGTACTGAACGCCGTCGAGCGAGAACTTGACGGTCTCGTCCGCGTCGCCGCCGTCCAGGTCATCGACCAGCTTGTGAATGATGTGCTTCGCCACGTGCCACAATCCTTTCGCGCAGGTTCACCCGCAAACAAGAGAACAATAGCCCGATAGGCGCACGGCACGTCAATAGGACACGGAAACTGTGTCGAATCTACTGGGCCCGGGTGAGCGGGAAGAGGATGGTTTCCCGAATTCCCAAGCCGGTCAGCGCCATCAGGAGCCGGTCGATTCCGAATCCCATGCCCCCGGACGGCGGCATTCCGTACTCGATCGCACGCAGGAAGTCCTCGTCGAGCGGCATGGCCTCGCTGTCGCCACGGGCCGCCAGCCGGGCCTGGGCGATCAGCCGTTCCCGCTGCACGACCGGGTCCACCAGCTCCGAGTAGGCCGTACCGAGCTCGAAGCCGAGCACGTAGGCGTCCCACTTCTCGGTCAGGCCCGGCTCGCTGCGGTGTGCCCGGGTCAGTGGGCTGGTCTCCTCCGGATAGTCGCGCACGAAAGTGGGCTCACGCAGCCCCGGCACGACCAACTCCTCGAACAGCTCCTCGGCGAGCTTGCCCGGCCCCCACTTCGGGTCGACCGCGAGATCGTGCTTCTCCGCGTAACGGACCAGGTGCGCCATGTCGGTGCGGACCGTGACCTCTTCGCCGAGCGCTTCGGAAAGCGATCCGTAGAGCGTGATCGACCGCCACTCACCGCCGAGGTCGAACTCCTGCCCATCGGCGTGGGTGACTACGTGCGAACCGCTGACGGCCATAGCCGCCTCTTGGACGAGTTCCCGCAGGAGGACGGCCATCGTGTCGTAGTCGCCGTAGGCCTCGTAAACCTCGAGCATCGCGAACTCCGGCGAGTGGGACGAGTCCACGCCCTCATTGCGGAAGTTGCGGTTGATCTCGAAGACCCGCTCGATCCCGCCCACCACGGAGCGCTTCAGAAACAACTCCGGAGCGATTCGGAGATACAGATCGGTGTCCAGCGCATTGCTGTGCGTCACGAATGGCCGAGCCGCGGCGCCGCCATGGACCAACTGAAGCATCGGGGTCTCGACTTCGATGAAGTCCCGCCGGTGCAACGAATCCCGCAGGCTGCGCACGACCGCGGACCGGGTGCGGACGGTCTGCCGCGCCTGGGGGCGGACGACGAGGTCGACGTAACGCTGCCGGACCCGGGCCTCCTCGCTCAGCGGCTTGTGCGCGACCGGGAGCGGGCGGAGCGCCTTCGCGGTGACCGCCCACGAGTCGGCGAGCACCGACAGTTCGCCGCGCCGGCTGGTGATGACCTCGCCGGTGACCCCGACGTGGTCGCCGAGGTCGATCAGCCGCTTCCAGTCCTCCAACCGGTCGGCACCGACCCGGTCGAGGGAGAACATCGCCTGCAACTCCGTGCCGTCACCCTCACGCAACGTGGCGAACGCCAGCTTCCCGGTGTTGCGGATGAAGATGACCCGCCCGGCCACGGACACCTTGTCGCCGGTGGCCGTGTCGGTCGGCAGATCGGCGTAACGTGCCCGGATCTCCGCCAGTGTCGCGGTCCGCGCGAACCCCACCGGGTACGGCTCGATCCCCTCGGCCAGCATCCGGTCCCGCTTGGCCCGGCGGACCCGCATCTGCTCCGGAAGGTCGTCGTCGGGCTCGACGGGGGCGGGGTTCTGCTCGGTCACGAAAGGCGTCCTCGGGTAGTCCTGGGCATGGTTTCGGCCCCGAGCGTACTCAAGGCGTCCGGCGGCGGTTACCGGGTTATGGCCGGCAGAGCGGGTCACACGTTGCGTTCGAAGACCATCCGCAGCCCGATGAGAGTGATCATGGGTTCGTGGTGGGTGATCGTGCGGCATTCGTCGATCACCACCGGGGCGAGCCCACCGGTCGCGATCACCGCGCGCAACTCCCCCAACTCCTCGGCCATCCGCTCGACGATCCGGTCGACCTGGCCGGCGAACCCGAAGTACATCCCGGCCTGGAGGCACTCGACGGTGTTCTTACCGATCACGGAACGGGGACTGGTCGGCTCGACCTTGCGCAACTGGGCGGCCCGGGCCGCGAGGGCGTCCAGCGAGATCTCGATGCCCGGTGCGAACGCCCCGCCGAGGAACTCCCCCCGCGCGCTGATCACGTCGAAGTTGGTGGTCGTGCCGAAGTCGACCACGATCGACGGTCCGCCGAAGAGGGCGTGTGCCGCGAGGGTGTTGACCACCCGGTCCGCGCCCACCTCCTTGGGGTTGTCGATCGCCAACTGCACGCCGGTGCGGATCCCCGGCTCGACCACCACACTCGGGATTCCGCCGTAGTAGCGGGCCAGCATCGTCCGCAGCGAGCGCAGCGCGGCCGGCACCGTCGAGCAGGCCGCGACGCCGGTGATCTCGACCGCGTCGCCGGCCAGCAGGCCCCGGAACATCAGGCCCAGCTCGTCGGCGGTCGACCTGGCATCGGTCTTGATCCGCCAGGAGTGCACGAGCTTGTCACCGTCGAAGGTGGCCAGGACGGTGTTGGTGTTACCGATGTCGATGCAGAGCAGCATGGTCAGCTCCGGAGCCGCAGATCGAGGGCGATGTCCAAGATAGGTGACGAGTGGGTGAGCGCCCCCACCGACAGGTAGTCGACGCCGGTGGCGGCGTACTCCGGTGCCACGTCGAGGGTCAGCCCGCCGGTGGCCTCCAGCTCGGCCCGGTCGCCGACCGCTGCCACCACCTCGCGCAGCAGCATCGGGGTCATGTTGTCGCAGAGCAGGAAGTCCGCCCCGGCGTCGACCGCCTCGACCGCCTCGTCGACCGTGGTCACCTCCACCTGCACCGGCACCCGCGGGAACATCTCCCGGACCCGCCGGTAGGCCGCGGTGATCCCGCCGGCGGCGAGCTTGTGGTTGTCCTTGATCATCGCGACGTCGTACAGGCCCATGCGCTTGTTGGTGCCGCCACCGGCGCGCACGGCGTACTTCTCCAGCACCCGCAGGCCCGGGGTGGTCTTGCGGGTGTCGAGCACCATCGCCTTGCTGCCGTCGAGGGCGTCGGCCCAGGCCCGGGTGTGGGTCGCCACCCCGGACATCCGGCTGAGCAGGTTGAGCGCGGTCCGCTCGGCGGTCAGCAGCGAACGGGTCGGCCCGGACACCGTCGCCAGTACGTCCCCACGCGCCACCCGGGTCCCGTCGGACACCTGGGGTGACACCTGCACCGTGCTGCTGGTCGCCAGGTCGAACACCGCCGTCGCCACGGCCAGCCCGGCGACCACCCCGCCGGCCCGGGCCACCACGTCGGCGGTGTCGAACTGGTCGTCCGGGATCGTCGCGACACTGGTGACGTCGAGTCCCTCCGGGCCCAGGTCCTCTTCGAGGGCGGTCCGGACGATCCGCTCGACGAGCACCGGGTCGAGCCCGTCGGCCCGCAACGCCTCGACGGTGGACGGTTTCAGCACGATGCCTCCCAGGTGTGTCCGACGGCGCCGTCGGGTCCGATCGACGCGACCAGGTGGCCCAGCCACTCGTCGCTGGCGGCGACATGGTCGTCGCGCCAGTGGCAGCCCCGGGTCTCGCGACGCCGGTAGGCCGCACCGACCAGCACGGACGCGATGGTGAGCAGGTTGGTCGCCTCCCAGCTCGCCGTACGCGGCGTGCTCCGGCCGGCGCCGAGCCGGACCAGGTCGGCCGCGGTGCCGGCGAGGGTGTCGGCGGACCGCAGCACGCCCGCGCCACGGGTCATGGCCCGCTGCAACGGAAGCCGGATCTGCGGGTCGACCACCCAGCCGGCTTCCCGCTCGGCCGGATCGGCCGGCACCGGATCGGCCTGCGCCGGCAGGTCGCGCCGGATGTCCTCGGCGATCCGCCGGGAGAAGACCAGCCCTTCCAGCAGCGAGTTGCTGGCCAGCCGGTTGGCGCCGTGTACGCCGGTGCAGGCGACCTCGCCGCAGGCGTACAGCCCCGGGATCGAGGTACGGCCGTACAGGTCGGTCCGGACCCCGCCGGAGGCGTAGTGCGCGGCCGGTGCGACCGGGATCAGGTCGGTGACCGGGTCCACCCCGGCGGCCCGGCACGAGGCGACGATCGTCGGGAACCGGTGCTCCAGGAACTCGCGGCCGAGGTGCCGGGCGTCGAGGAAGACATGGTCGGTGCCGTCGGCCAGCATGACCCGGTGGATGCCCTTGGCCACCACGTCGCGCGGTGCCAGCTCGGCCAGTTCGTGCCGGCCGACCATGAACCGCCGGCCGGCCGCGTCGACCAGGTGGGCGCCCTCGCCCCGCAGCGCCTCGGAAACCAGCGGCTGCTGTGCCCGGGGCGCCCCGCCGGCATCGGTGATCACCAGCGAGGTCGGGTGGAACTGGACGAACTCCACATCGGTCACTGCCGCGCCGGCCCGCAGGGCGAGCGCGACACCGTCACCGGTCGACACCACGGGATTGGTGGTGGCCGCGAAGACCTGGCCCAGTCCCCCGGTCGCCAGCACCACCGCCCGGGCGAGAATCGCGCCGACGCCGTCCTCGCTACCCTCGCCGAGGACGTGCAGGGTGATGCCGCAGGCCCGCCCGTCCGCCGCCCGCAGCAGGTCGAGGACGAGGGCGTGCTCGACCAGCCGGATCCACGGGTCACGACCGACCGCGGCGTGCAGCGCCCGCTGGACCTCCGCCCCGGTCGCGTCACCCCCGGCGTGCACGATCCGGTTGGCGCGGTGACCGCCCTCGCGGGTCAGCATCAGCGAGCCGTCGGGATGCCGGTCGAACTCCGCGCCCATCCGGATCAGCTCGCGGACCCGGCTCGGTCCCTCCTCGACCAGCACCCGCACCGCGGCCGGGTCACACAGGCCGACGCCGGCGATCTCGGTGTCGGAGGCGTGCGCGGCCGGCGAGTCCAACGGGTCGAGTACGGCGGCGATGCCGCCCTGCGCCCACCGCGTAGAGCCGTCGTCGATGTTGACCTTGGTTACGACCGTGACGTGCAGCCCCGCCTCGCGCAGGTGCAGCGCTGCGGTCAGGCCGGCGATCCCCGACCCGACGACCACCACGTCGGTGTTCTCCACCCAGCCCGGGGCCGGTGCCGCCAGAGCACGGGGCAGTGCGGGCAGACCAGGTGTCGGCACGTCCATCCGGACAGTCAACCGCGCCCCGCTCGGCGGGCGGCGGGCGGGGGCCACCGGAGTGGCCCCCGCCGCCCCGGACGGGTCACTGGTACTGGATCGGCAGCCCGTTGTTGCCGGTGCCCTTCAGCGACCGGGTGAACTTCTTGTCGGCCATCCACAGGTAGCAGCGCACGCCACGGTTGCCCGCCTGCCACTCGGACTGGCCGTTGGGCAGCGCGATCACGCCGGTGCGGTAGCGCAGGTTGTTGTCCAGCGGTACGCCGACGTACCGCCCGACCAGCGTGCGGCACTCCGAGTAGAACTTGTTCCAGTCGGTGTCCTTGCTGGGGTAGTTGCCGTCCGGTGCGGTCCAGACCCCGACGAACTCGCTGTTGTGCTCCTTGGTGCACTCGACCGGGTCCATCGTGTCGACCCGCTCGCTGCTGTTCAGCTTGACCGCATAGCAGCCGAGGTTCAGCGGCGAGGTGCTCTTCAGCGCGTCACGCAGGCTCGCCGTGCGGCTCACCGTCTCACTGTCGCCGTCGTTCTCGACCGTCGACTCCTCGGTCAGGTCGCACCGGAACCAGCGCGCCCCGCCGCTCCACGCCTGCGGCGACGGCACCGCCACGCCGAGCCAGAGCCGGCCGGTCCGCCAGTCGGCGCCGACGAACTCCTTCGCCTTGGCGTCGCACTCGGTGTAGGCCGGCTTGATGTCCGTCGAGGAGACGGTTGGCGGGTTCTTCGCGTCGGCGGCCGCGCCGGTCAGGGTCCCGACGAAGATCGTCTCGACCCGGTGCGAGGCCGAGCAGTCGACCGGGTTGTACGACGACAGGTAGGCGGTCTCGGCGAAGTCGGCGCTGTGGCAGACGTCGGCCGCGGGCGTGAACGTCTTCGGCTCCGGGAACGCCGCCCAACCGTTGACCAGGTCGCCGTCGACCCCGGCCGGATTGCCGCACCCCGTCAGCAGCAGCGTGGCTGTGCCGGCGACAGCGACAGCGGTCAACCAACGGCGCATCGCGACCCTCCCCAAGGCGTACGCGGCTCGGATCGCCGAGCATACGTCAGTCCTCTGAACGGGACATCCCGGCAACCGCTCAGACGGCCGCCGCGACCTGGTCCCCCCGGACCGGGTCGCCGACCATCCCGGGCGCGGTGCCCGCCGGGTCGGCACCCAACTCGATGATCCGGTTGGCGGCGTCCACGTGCACGATCCGCGGCCGGTAGGAGCGGGCCGTCGCGTCGTCGAGTTGGGCGTACGAGATCAGGATCACCAGGTCACCGGGCTGCACCAGCCGCGCCGCGGCGCCGTTGATGCCGATCACCCCGGTGCCGCGCGGCCCCGGGATCGTGTACGTCTCCAGCCGGGCCCCATTGGTGATGTCGACGATCGTGACCTGCTCGCCGGGGAGCAGGTCGGCGGCGTCCAGCAGATCCTCGTCGACGGTCACCGAGCCGACGTAGTGCAGGTCGGCCTGGGTGACGGTGGCTCGGTGGATCTTGGACTTGAGCATGGTGCGGTACATCGGGACGACTCCTCGACTCGACAGGGTTCAGTGGGTGGCCGGCGGGGCCAGCTCGATCGCCGCGTTGTCGATCAGCCGGGTCTGGCCGACCCAGGCCGCCACCAGCAGCCGGGCCGGGCCGGTGACCGGGGCGGGCCCCAGGTCCGGATCGGTCAGCACGAGATAGTCCAGCTTCGGGGCGTCGTCACCGACGGCCGTACCCGGCTCGAAGGCGGTCCGGGCGGCGGACAGCGCGGCGGCACCACCCAGCCCGTCCGCCGCGGCGGCCGCCCCGGCGCGCAGCGCCGCCGACAGCCGCACCGCCGCCCGACGCTGCGGACCGGACAGGTAGCGGTTACGGCTCGACAGCGCCAGCCCGTCCGGCTCCCGCACGGTCGGCACGCCGACGATCTCCACCCCGAGGTCGAGGTCGCGCGCCATCCGGCGGACCAGGGTGAGCTGCTGATAGTCCTTCTCGCCGAAGAACGCGAAGTCGGGCCGGGTCAACTGGATCAGCTTGAGCACGACGGTGAGCACGCCGTTGAAGAACCCCGGCCGGCTCTGCCCCTCCAACTGCCCGCCGAGCGCGCCCGGGTCGACGCGGACCATCGGCTCGCCGCCCGGATAGATCTCGTCGCGGGTCGGGGCGAACACCACGGCCACCCCCGCCGCCCGGCAGATCTCCAGATCCACCTCCAGGGTGCGGGGATAGCGGTCGAAGTCCTCGTTCGGCCCGAACTGCAGCGGGTTGACGAAGATGGTCACCAGCACGTGGTCGGCCCGCTCGGCGGCGGCCCGCAGCAGGGTCTCGTGCCCGGCGTGCAGCGCGCCCATCGTCATCACCACGGCCACGCTGCCCGGCAGCGCCGCCCGGGCCGCGGCCAGCGCCTGCCGGTCCGATACGACGACGGTCACGCGTCCACCTCCTGACGCTGGTCGGCGAGTACGCCGAGCAGCGGTTCCGCGTCGACCGGCCGCAGCCGTCCGGCCGCGATCGCCCGGTCCGCCGTACGGCGGGCGAGCGCGAGGTAACCCGGCACCGAGTCGGGTGCCGAGACGGCCAGCGTGGCCAGGTGCCGGGCGACCGTGCCGGCGTCGCCCCTCGACACCGGACCGGTCAGGGCCGCGTCGCCGAGCCGCAGCGTGTTGTCGAGCGACGCCCGCAGCAGTGGTCCGAGCACCTTCTCCGGCCGGGCCACCCCGGCGTCCCGCAGCCGGTCCAGCGCCTCGTTGACGAGCGTGACCAGGTGGTTCGCCCCGTGCACGAGCGCCGCGTGGTAGAGGGCGCGGTCGGCCTCGGCCACCCACTCCGGCGTACCACCGAGGTCGGCGACCAGCCGGGCGGCGAACGGTCGCAGGGCGTCGGGCGTGGTCACGCCGTACGAGATCCCGGGCAGGTTCGCCAGGTCGGCGGCGGTGCCGGTGAAGGTCATGGCCGGGTGCAGCGCGAGTGGGTAGGCACCGGCGGCGGTGGCCGGCGCCAGGACGTCGAGCCCGTGTGCCCCGGACGTGTGGGCGACGACCTGACCGGAACGCAGTACGCCGGTGTCGGCGAGCCCGGCGACGACGGCCCCGATGCGGTCGTCCGGTACGGCGACGATCAGCAGGTCGGTGGCGGCGCGGGCGACCCCGTCGGCGGGCAGGTTGGCGGTGTCCGGCAGGAGTTGGCCGATGCGTGCCCGGGTGGCGGCGGAGACCCCGGACGCGGCGACGATCCGGTGGCCCGCGCGGGCGAGGGCGGCTCCGAGCACCGCGCCGACACGGCCGGCACCGACGATGCCGATGGTCAGTGGGCGGGTGGTCACGGTGGTTGGCCGGCCCGTACGGCCCGACCCGGCCCCGGCGGGTCCGCCGGTGTCGGCACGGCGGGTGGAAGCGGTCGGCCGCGGGCGCGATGGTGCGCTCATAGCGATGATCCAGTCCTCGAAAATGTGGTACCGGTCGATCGCAAGTATGCGTCGTTGTTACAGACCGGGGACAAGCATGTGTGAAAACCTTCACCGCCCTGGCGGGTGCCCCGACGCGGCAACGCCGGTCGATCGACCGGTGCACCTTTTGTCCGATTACCTGGGCGCCGGGCGGGTACCGACCGTCGCCCACCGCTAGGGTGGCCCGGTCATCGACGGAAGGTGTGGAAGTGCCCTCGATCCGCTGGCGGGAGGCCATGTCCGCGGCCCTGTACGGCCCGGACGGATTCTTCGTGACCGGACCGGGACCGGCCGGCCACTTCCGCACCAGCGTCCACGCGTCGCCCGCCTTCACCGGCGCCGTACTGCGCCTGCTCGACCGGACCGACCGGGTCCTGGGCCGGCCGGACCCGTTGCACGTGGTCGACGTCGGGGCCGGTCGGGGTGAACTCCTCACCGCCCTCGCCGGCCTCGCCCCCGCCGGGCTTCGCGAGCGGCTCCGGCTGACCGCGGTCGAACTCGCCCCCCGCCCGGCCGACCTGCCCGCCATGATCGGGTGGCGGGACCGGCTCCCGGACCGGGTGACCGGCCTGCTGCTGGCGACCGAGTGGCTCGACAACGTACCGCTCGACGTCGCCGACCGCGGGACCGCCTCGCCGCCCCGTTACGTCCTGGTCGACCCCGAAACCGGCGTGGAATCGACCGGTACGCCGCTCGACCCCGCCGACGCCGGGTGGCTGACCTCCTGGTGGCCCGGCGCCGGGCCGGCGGAGATCGGATTGTCCCGGGATCTGGCCTGGGCGGAAGCGGTCGGCACGCTCGACCGCGGGCTGGCCCTCGCCGTCGACTACGGGCACGTACGGGCCGACCGGCCGGCGACCGGCACCCTCACCGGTTTCCGCCACGGCCGCCAGGTGCTCCCCGTACCCGACGGCTCGTGCGACGTCACCGCGCACGTCGCCGTCGACTCCGTCGCCGCGGCCGGCGCGGCGGTGGCCGGTCTGCCGTACCAGCTGCTCGCCCAGCGGACCGCGCTGCGCGCGCTCGGGGTCGACGGCGGCCGGCCGCCGCTGCCCCTGGCCTCGACCGACCCGACGGGGTACGTCCGTGCCCTCGCCGCCGCCTCCGCCGCCGCCGAACTGCTGGCGCCGACCGGACTCGGGGGACACTGGTGGCTGCTCCAGCCGGTCGGCATCGACCCGATCGTCCTCGATTGACCGGCCCGGGCGGTCCCGTCCCACCGCGTCGCCATGGCACGATGACGGGCATGACCACCGGTGCGCTACGCGAGGTGACCGTCGGCACCGGCGCCGGCCTGGACACCGCCGACATGGTGCTCAACATCGGCCCGCAGCATCCGTCGACGCACGGGGTGCTGCGGCTCAAACTCGTCGTCGACGGCGAGCGGGTGGTCTCCTGCGAGCCGGTCGTCGGCTACATGCACCGGGGCGCCGAGAAGCTGTTCGAGGTACGCGACTACCGCCAGATCATGGTCCTCGCCAACCGGCACGACTGGCTGTCGGCGTTCTCCAGCGAACTCGGCGTGGCGCTCGCCGTCGAGCGGCTGATGGGGATCGAGGTGCCGGAGCGGGCCGTGTGGCTGCGCACCGCGCTCGCCGAACTCAACCGGGTGCTCAACCACCTGATGTTCCTCGGCTCCTACCCACTGGAGATCGGCGCGCTCACCCCGATGTTCTACGCCTTCCGGGAGCGGGAGACCCTCCAGGCGGTGCTGGAAGAGGTCTCCGGCGGCCGGATGCACTACATGTTCAACCGGGTCGGCGGCCTGAAGGAAGAGGTCCCGGCCGGCTGGACCCAGCGTGCCCGCGCGGCGATCGGGCAGGTCCGCGGCCGGCTGCCCGACCTCGACAACCTGATCCGACGCAACGAGATCTTCCTCGCCCGCACCGTCGGGGTCGGCGTGCTCACCGCCGCGCAGGCGGCCGCCTACGGCGCGTCCGGGCCGGTCGCCCGGGCCAGCGGGCTCGACTTCGACCTGCGTCGCGACGATCCCTACCTGGCGTACGGGTCGCTGACCGTCCCGGTCGTCACCCGCGACACCGGCGACTGTCACGCCCGGTTCGAGGTCCTGCTCGACCAGGTGTACGTCTCCCTCGACCTCGCGGAACGCTGCCTCGATGAGGTCGACCGGATCACCGGCCCGGTCAACGTCCGGCTGCCCAAGGTGGTGAAGGCCCCGGAGGGACACACGTACGCCTGGACCGAGAACCCGCTCGGCGTCAACGGCTACTACCTGGTGTCGCGGGGCGAGAAGACGCCGTGGCGGCTGAAGTTGCGCACCGCGTCGTACGCCAACGTGCAGGCCCTGTCCGCGCTGCTGCCCGGCTGCCTGATTCCCGACCTGGTGGCGATCCTCGGGTCGATGTTCTTCGTCGTCGGCGACGTCGACAAGTAGCCGTCAGCGCCAGCGGTCGTCGGTATGCCGGCTGACGTCGTACCCGGACGACAGTTCCTCATCGTCGTCCCGGCGGCGGCGCCCGCGCCGCGACGGCTGCTCGCCACGGCGCCCGGCTCCGGCTTCCCTGTCCGGCTCCCGGTCCCGCCAGCCCGGCCCGTCGGGTTCGCGGTCCCGCCAGCCCGGCTCCTGCTCGGCCCGCCCCCGGTCGGCCCGGCCCGGATCACGGCCCGGCGCGGCCCGGGACCCGACCGGCCACTCGTCGTCCGGTTCGGCCCGGCGGCGCCCCCCGGTTCGCGGCTCCTCCCGCCGTACGGTCGCCCACCGGTCCTCGACGTGCAGTTGCGCGCCGGACCCGTCGGCGTGGGCGGCCGCCCGCCGTTCACCGACCCGTAGTTCGCTGCCGTGCTCGTCGCTGCGCAGGCTGGCCCACCGGTTCGCGGAGCGGTGGGCGTACCCGGTCGGGGCCGCCTCCACGGCGCGCGGCTCCGAATCCCAGCGGTCCGGGGCGGGCGGTCCGGGATCCGGCGGTTCGGGAACCTCGGGCCGGTAGGGACGGCCGTGCAGGCCACCGGACCGCTCCTGGCCGTAGTCCGGACCGTCCTCGTCGACGATCGTGTGTCGGGTCGTGACATGGACGGTTTCGGTGTGCCGGACCACCCCCCGCGACATCGGGGCGCTGCCGGGAACCGACGCCCGCCCACCGGCCGGGGGCGGGGCCGCGCCGACGGCCGGCGGCGCACCGACGGCCGCGGTGCCGGCGTACGGCGACGCGGCGACGCCCTGGTGCGCGCCGCTGCGGCCGGGGGCGGCCGGCGCGGGTTCGGCCCACCCCGGACCGGACCGCATCGCCTCGAGCTGTCCGCGCAGGGACTGCACCTCGTCGTGGAGGCGCTGGAGCTGCTCACCGGAGACGCGGTGCGCGCCGCGCGCGGCGGTCGAGATGTCGGTGCGCAACTCCTCACGCAGGACGTCGATCTCGTCGAGCAGCCGGTCCTCCAGACCGGCGCGACCGACGCCGACGTCCCGGCCGAGGGTCACCGAGAGCCCGATCAGCACCGTGCCGAGGACGGCGAGCACGGCCGCGATCCGCAACACACCCTCGCCCCGGGCCAGCAGGATCAGCAGCGCCGCGAGCGGCGCGAGCCCGACCCCGACCCAGAACAGAGTGGGCAGCAGGGGCCGTACGGCCAACTTCAGGGGTGCCTCCTCGGCGGGCATGGCTGTGCAGCCTACCGACCGAACCTTCGACGTGGAACCGGAGCGGCCACGGCACCGGCGCCGACCGCCCGGACCGGTGGCCCCCGGTCGGGGCCGGGCACGGAACGGGCCGGCGTCCGCCCGGACGCCGGCCCGTTCACCACGGTACGGGTCAGCCGGCGAGCGCGCCGTCCGACGAGAAGACCAGCCCGACACTCACGGTGCCGCTGGTCAACGCCGACTTCGTCTGCGGTCCGCCGGCGTCGAGCGAGCTGAACGAACCGGCCCGGAAGTCGTAGACCTCGATCAGACCGGCCTGGCACTTCGGCCGCTGCGGGCACTCCGGCGGGCCGGCCAGCACCGTCGCCGAACCCGAGCACTTGCTGGCCAGGTCGGACAGCGTGGTGACGCCGTACTGGTCGGCGAACTCCTTGGTCACGGCGAAGGCGTTCTGGTTCTGCGCCTGCGACGGCTTGCCGAACGTGATGCCGACCGGCTCGCCGACGGTCTTCAGCCCGGTCACGGTCTGGTCGAGGTCGGGCGACGAGACGGCCGGCGCGTTCGCGCCGTTGACCTTGCCGTTGAGGAAGTCGGCCATGGTGGCGGCGTATTCCGGGACGACCTGGATCTCGCCCTTCTCCAGCGCCGGCTCGTAGAGTTCCCGGTTGCCGATCTGCTGCACGGTGACGTCGTAGCCGGCCGCCGTGAGCACGATGCGGTACAGCTCACCGAGGGTCTGGTTCTCACTGAAGTTGGCGGCACCGACGGTGATGGCGCCGCCCGGGCCGGCGGTGACACCGGTCGTGAGGTTGTTGGCGGTCGCGAACTCCTCGGCCGCCACCTTGGGCGTCTTGCGGTCGACGTCGACCGCCTTGTTGAGCGCGATGAGCTTGGTGGTGTCGAGCGCGTCGGAGACCTTGTCGAGCGCCGCGATCAGCTCGGGGGTCGCCGCCTCGGCGTTGACCGCCGGGATGATGTTGTCGGTGTTCTGCAGCTTCTTGTCGTCTTCGAGGACGACGAGTTGGGTGCCGGCGACCGGGGCGCACCCGGCCCCCGAGGCACCGGTGTCGGGGGCCTCGGTGCCGGAGGAACCGGCATCGCCGCAACCGGCGAGGAAGCCCGCGGCGGCGAGCATTCCCACCGCACCCAACGCCAACCGTGAACCTGCGCGCATCAGCCCGCCTTCCGTGTCCCGGCGCGACCACGATGGCCGGCCGCGTGTCCGACGGGCGGATTCGTCGATGTCGCCGCCCGTTACTTTTCACCCAACCCAATGAGCGTCGGGTGCGACAACTCGAGGGCGATGTTGTCATCAGATCGTCACGTGGCGTTGAGGAGTTACGTGTGGTGACCGGTTCTGCCTGTCCGGTCAGGCCTTGCCGACCGGTGCCGCCTGCCGCCGCGCCGCCCGTCCCCGGGTACGCCGCAACGGCCGCGGCGTCACCGCCCGCTCGACGACGGCGAGCACCCCCTCGACCAGTACGGCGAGCACCGCGACGAGCAGACCGCCGGCGAGGATCTGCCCACCGCCGACCGACATGCCCAGCCCGAACCCGGCACTGATGATCTGCCCGAGCCCGCCCCCGTTGACGAACGAGGCGAGCGCGGCCGTGGCGATCACCTGCACCGCGGCGGTACGGAACCCGGCGGCCAGGTAGGGCACCGCGAGCGGCAGCTCGACCCGGCGCAGCACCTGCCCACCGGACAGTCCCATCCCGCGTGCCGCCTCCCGGGTCTCCGGGTCGACCTGGCGCACGCCGGTGTAGGCGTTGGCGAGCAGCGGCGGGATCGCGAAGACCGCCAGCGCGATGATCACGGGCGGCTTGCCGAAGCCCAGGAAGGTCAGCGGCAGGATGGTCAGCAGGGCGATCGTCGGGATCGACAGGGTCAGGTTGGAGATGAGCACCACGGCGCCGCCGCCCCGGCCGGTGTGCCCCAGCCAGAGCCCGACCGGCCAGGCGATCAGGCAGCCGAGCGCGACCGCCGCCGCCGAGATGTAGAGGTGCTCGCCGAGCCGGTCCAGGACCCCGCCGGGATTGGTCCAGTTGAGCGGGTCGTTGAGCCAGACGATCGCCTGCTCGATCGGGTTCATCGCACGCTCCCGCGGGCCCACGGGGTGAGCAGCCGGCCGATCCCGGCCAGCAGCAGGTCGAGCACGAGGGCGAGGCCCACGCACAGGATGGTGCCGGTCAGGATCTCCGCCTTGTAGAAGTTGTTGCGGAACCCGCCCAGGATCAGGTCGCCGAGGCCGCCGAACCCGATCAGGGAACCGACGGTGACCAGCGCCACGGTCGAGACGGTCGCGAGCCGTACGCCGGTGATGATGCCCGGCAGCGCGAGCGGCAGGTCGATCCGCAGCAGTCGCCCGAGCCTGCCGTAGCCCATTCCGAGCGCGGCGTCCCGGGCCTCCTCCGGCACCTGGTTGAGTCCGGCCAGGGTGTTGCGCACCATCAACAGCAGGGCGTACAGCACGAGGGCGATCAGCACCGAGGCCGGATTGGTCGTGCCGACGTACGGGGCGACGAAGGCGAGCAGCGCCAGCGAGGGAATCGTGTAGAGGACGCCGGACAGTGCGAGAATCGGCCCGGTGAGGGGCCGGAACCAGTACGCGACCACCGCCAGCGGCAGTGCCACCACCGCCGCGATGACGACCGCCTGCGCGGTCAGGGTCGCGTGCTCGCGCAGTGCGGCGAGGATGGTCTCCGAGTTGTCCCGAACGTACCGCCAGGAGAACCAGGGATTGCCCGGGCCCTCGTAGGCGAATCGCTCGCCGGCCAGCACGGTGAGGCTGGACAATCCGCGGAAGGACATACGTGGACGTTACCCCGGAGGCGGGCTCCGCCGCGCCCGCAGCGACCGTGCCGTCCGGCGCCGCGCCGATCGCGCTCGACCGGATCCGCAAGCAGTATCCCGATGGGACGGTGGCGGTCTCGGAGCTGAGCCTGGAGGTCGAGGCGGGCGAACTGATGGTCCTCATCGGCCCGTCCGGCTGCGGCAAGTCGACCGTCCTGCGAATGATCAACCGGCTGATCGAGCCGTCCGGCGGCCGGATCCTGCTCGGTGGTGAGGACGTGACCAGCGCCGACCCGGTGACCCTGCGCCGCCGGATCGGATACGTCATCCAGAACGTCGGGCTCTTCCCGCACCAGACGATCCGCACCAACGTCGGTACCGTGCCGCGGCTGCTCGGCTGGCCGAAGGACCGGATCCGCAAGCGGGCCGACGAACTCCTCGAACTGGTCGGCCTCGACCCGGGCAAGTTCGCCCGGCGCTACCCGCACGAACTCTCCGGCGGGCAGCGACAGCGGGTTGGCGTGGCGCGTGCCCTGGCCGCCGACCCGGTCGTGCTGCTGATGGACGAACCGTTCTCGGCCGTGGACCCGATCGTGCGTACCCGGTTGCAGGAGGAGTTCCTGCGCCTCCAGGCCGAGGTACGCAAGACGATCGTCCTGGTCACCCACGACCTCGACGAGGCGGTCCGGCTCGGCGACCGGATCGCGGTGCTGTCCCAGGGCGGCCGGCTGGAGCAGTACGCCTCACCGGCGAAGCTGCTCGGCGAACCGGCCTCGGCCTTCGTACGCGAGTTCGTCGGCACCGACCGGGGTATCCGCCGGCTGGCCGTCACCCCGGTGTCCCGGGACCTGCTCGATCCGCTATCCACTGTGGATGACATCGACGAACTGCCCACGGTGGAACTCGGTTCGTCGCTCTACGACGCGCTCGCCAGGATGCTGACCACGAACGCCGACCACTGCCGGGTCGTCGAGGGGGCGGAGCCGGTCGGCCTGCTGAGCCGGCATCGCATCCTCAGCATCGACTACCCGGCCGACCCCGCACGGTAGCGCCGGGGAGTGCGCGGCCGGACCCGGGGGGACAAGCCCGGCCGCGCACCGGGGGGTGGTGCCGAATCAGGTCTGCGGTAGCCGCCGAGACCCGCGACGCCGACGGCCCGTTGGTGTACGACCGCTGGCGGGGCTCGCACCGGCGTCGGACCGCCCAGGCGCCCTGGAGCGGTCCGATAACGACCCCTGCAAGCCATGTGCCCGGTATTTCCCACAGGTCCATCGGCGAAACCGACTGTCCGGAAACCGGCGGCCTTGTCCGACCCACCAGCCGGTTCGGGTCAGTGCTTGAGCAGGTAGTCGATGAAGGCGGCGCGCAGCAACGGCTCCGACTCGGCGTAGCCGTGCCCGGTGAACTCACGCCACAGCGCGACCGCGTCGTCGATCGTCGGCCCCACCGAGTTCGGCGAACCGTCCAGCTCCGCGGCGTCGTCGGCGTGCGGAAGGTGCCGCAGGACCGACCAGAAGAAGGCCACGTCCCGGTTGTCCCGCGCCACGGCGAAGGCCCGCTCGCGCAGTTCCTCGGTGGGCAGGGCGTCCAGCTCGGCGAACTCGGGGCCGGACCCGCCGCCGGACGACTCGGTCATGCCCCACACCCGCTTCGCTCGCTCATGGGCCGAGCGTAACCGTTGATCGTCCCGCCGGCACGGCCGGTGCCCGGGAGTCGGCGCCCCCGAACACGCCGGATCAGCGGTCCTCCGAACCCCAGCGGCCGCTGCCCCACGAGTCCAGCCGCCGGTCGGCGGGCTGCGGCGGCAACCCGCTCGACCACGAGTCCGGATCCTGCGACCGCAGCTCCGACCAGCCCGAGGTACGGGTGATCGCCGGCTCGTTCAGCCAGTCCTCGTCACGTACGGTGGCCGACCTCGGCCGCCCGAACGTCTCGACCAGCCGGCTGACCACCAACCCGGCCACGATCGTCGCGGCGGCCACCGCGTACAGCGAGATGTCCCAACCACGTTCCGCCGCGTACGTGATGAACAGCGTGACGAGCACGACGGTCAGCAGGCTGCCGAAGATCCCGCCGCGCCGGCCGAACACGCTGGTCCCGCCCAGCAGGGTGGCGCCCAGCGCCAGCCCGGTCCACTCCAGTCCCGGGGTCGGCACGACCGGGCCGGTCGTGCCGCCGGCGAGGAGGACCCCGGCCACCACGGCGAACAGCATCGACGAGACGAGCACCGCCGCGGCGAGCGCACCCGCCAGTGCTCCCCGGCGGCGCGCCGGGTCGGCGACCGGCCGGAACCGCCCGACCGTCCGGCGGATCGCCCTGATGCTGCCGAGCAGGCCACCGAGCAGGGCGAGGGCGGCGAACCCGCCGAAGAAGTACAGTGCCTGCCCGGTCGGGTCGTACGTGCTCTGCACCGTCACGGGCGCCGACCGCTGCCCGATGAAGACCATGACCGCGAGCGCGGCACCGAGCGTGGCGGCCCACGCGGGTACGTGGAACCCGACGACCACGACGGCGATCACCGCGCCGAGGGCGGCGGCGGCGAGCGCGGCGACCGCGACCGTGTCAAGGACCCCCCGGTCGCTCTGCTCCGCGAAGTGCAGCGCCGCGGCGATCGCGACCGGTCCCAGGGCGAGGTTCGGCGTGCCGGCGCGCAGGGTCAGGCCGGTGGCGAGGGTGAGCAGGCCGAGCGCGGCCGCGAAGACCAGCAGCGAGTCGAGCGCGTCGACGCGTACGGCGTCGGGGTTCTCCCGGTACAGCATGAACGCCACGGCCAGCACGCCGAGCAGCAGAACGATCTCCCACGCCACGTGGATCGCCATCCGGTCGCGGCCGGGCTCGCCGTGCGCCGGGTCGTCGAAGACGTCCTCGAGAACGGCCGGCGGCACGGTGCGCTGCGTCGCGGTCGTGCCCGGATCGGCCGTACGGCGCTCGCCGGCCCCGTCCGGGCCGGTGCTGGAGCCGGTGGCCGCGGTCGTGGCGACGCCGGCGGGGCTGGTCGCGGCCGGGCCGCCAGGGGCGCGGCGCCCCGGAAGCGGATCGGGGTCGGAGTCGCGTCCGGGGTCGAGGGCCGAGTCGTTCCGCGAGCCGAACAGCGGATCGGTGCCCGCCGGGTCACGTCGGGGCAACCTCGACTCGTCGTACGACATCTCACGGGCCTCCTGTGGTCATTCAGCCGACCACTACCTGGCCCTTCGTCGCCGTCGGGACGCCGAGTCGGTCGGATGACCGGCCCGATCCGACGACGTCGGCGGGGTCGAACCAGTCGGACGCACCGTACCCGCGTGGCCGCCTGGGCGTCACCCCCCGTATCTGTTGTCGCTGCCCGGGGTTTTCCCGATCATTCCCGCGACTCGTCCGCCTGCTGCTCCTCGTCGGGCCGCTTCGGCACCCGGCAGGACCGCTCCAGCCACAGCGCGGCACCGACCAGCGCGAGCGACGCGACCAGTCCGCCGACGGCGGCGGGAAGGTCGTCGGACGCCGCCTTCGTCGGCTCGATCAGCAGCCAGGCGGCGATCCCACCGTAGAAACCGGCGAATATCGAGGCGGCCAGCGAGGACGCCTTGGCGAGCACGACGAAGCGCGCCACCGTCAGCGGTTCCACCGGTTCCCGCCCCGGCCGGCGGTCGATCCGGGCCCGGGTGTTCACGGCCGCGTAGCCCTCCAGCACGGCCAAACCGAGGATCGTCACCGTCGGTAGCCAGGGCAGGTCCGGGAACGCCCGGTAGTAGACATTGCTGATGACGAGCCAGGCCAGCGCCGCCGCGGCCAGCCCGGCGACGACCAGCGTGGCCGGTCGGGTCGGGCCCAGACGTGGCTGCTCGGGCGCCGGCCGACGCCGGGAAGAGTCCGGTTCGCTCACGAAACCGACTCTAGTGGCAGATCCGGTCGCGGGCTGAGGTCCGTGACCTCGCTCGCCAGCGGCTCCGCGTTGAGCAGGTCGGTCAGCCATCCGTGGCCGGGCAGCCGCCCGTACGGGTCGATGTCGATCCACGGCCGGAGCACGAAGGCCCGCAGGTGCGCCCGGGGGTGCGGCAGGGTCAGTTCCGGGTCGTCGCTGAGCACCGGCTCGCCGTCGGCGTCCCAGACCACGATCACGTCGACGTCGAGGGTGCGCGGCCCGAAGCGGCGGGCCGGGTCCCGCTCCCGGCCGGCCGCCACCTCGGCGGCCCGGGCCCGTTCCAGCCACTCCCGCGGCGTGGCCTCCGCGTCCTCGACCAGGATCGCCGCGTTCAGGTACGCCGGCTGGTCGGCGTCGCCCCACGGCGGCGTCTCGTACACCCCGGACGCGACCAGCAGCACGTCGTCGAACGACGCCACCGCCGCCCGTAGCCGGCCGATCCGGTCACCGAGGTTGCTGCCCAGCGACAGCACCGCCCGGGTCCCGGGTTTCCCGGTGCCCGCGCTCCGCTGCCCGGTCATGTCCCCGGCCTGGTCCGGGTCAGGGTGACCGCGACGTCGGCGAAGTCGTGCGGGATCGGCGCCTGCGGCTTGTGCACCGTGACCGTCGCCGAGTTGACCCGTACGTCGGACAGGCACACCGCCACCAGCCGGTCGGCCAGCGTCTCGATCAGGTTGACCGGCTCGCCGGTGACCACCGCGACCAGACGTTCGGCGAGTTCGCCGTAGTGGACGGTGTCGCCGACGTCGTCGGAGCCGGCCGCCGGCCGCAGGTCGACGTCGAGCACGACATCGACGACGAAGTCCTGGCCCTGCTCGCGTTCGAAGTCGAAGACCCCGTGCCGGCCGTGGGCGCGCAGCCCGGTCAGCGAGATCCGGTCGGTCATCGCGACGGTCCTCCTTCGACGTCGGTGCTCCGGGCGCCTTGCCCGGGGCCGGTCCCGGGGTCCACGGTTGGTGCTGGGTCCACGGTCGGTGCTGGGTCCACGGTTGGTGCCGGGGCCACGGTCTGGGCTGGGTTTACGGTCTGGGCTGGGTCCGCGGTCGGGGCGGTGGCCAGCCGGGGGCGCCCGCTGGCCCGCCACACCGCGAGCGCGTCGACGGTCTCGCGTACGTCGTGCACCCGTACCCCCCATGCTCCCGCCGCGACCGCGAGCACGCTGGTGGCGACGGTGGCGGCCGTACGGCCACCGGTCGGCCGTGGCGTCCCGTCCGGCCCGGCGAGCAATTGTCCCAGGTACGACTTGCGGCTGGCGGCGAACAGCAACGGATACCCCAACGACAGCAGGTCCGGCAGGCCCATGGTGAGCCGCCAGTTGTCCTGCGGGCCCTTGGCGAAGCCGAGTCCGGGGTCGATGACGATGCGGTCGGCGGCGACCCCGGCGGCGAGCGCCGCCTCGATCCGTCGGGCGAGTTCGGTCCGTACGTCGCGGACGACGTCGGAGTAGCTGGCGAGATCACGCATCCGCTTCGAGTGGCCGCGCCAGTGCATCAGCACCCAGGGGCAGCCGGCGGCGGCCACCACCCCGGCCATCGCGGGGTCGGCCAGCCCGCCGGACACGTCGTTGACGACCGTCGCGCCGGCATCGAGGGCGGCGGCCGCCACGCTGGCCCGGGTGGTGTCGACGCTCATCGGTACGCCGAGGTCGGCGAGCGCGCGGACAACCGGCAGGATGCGGGCGATCTCCGTCCTGGCGTCGACCCGGTCGGCACCCGGACGGGTCGACTCGCCGCCGACGTCGACCAGGTCGGCACCCTGCTCGCGCATCTCGACCCCGTGTCGTACGGCGGCGTCCAGATCGGTGTACCGCCCGCCGTCGGAGAACGAGTCCGGCGTGACGTTGAGTACCCCCATCACCACCGGATGGTCGGCGCGCAGCAGATCAGGCACGGCTAGACGGTACCCAGGGCCGGAGAACCCCTTGCCACCACCTCTTAGAACAGGTGTACGATTCCTCGCGCCACGCCAGCACCACCAGCCACACTCTTCGTAGCTTGTTCCTAAGCAGGGCGCACCGTACGCTTTGGAATTGCGCATCATTCAGACGTCCAAGCGCGAGGGGATGGGCCAAAGTTGCACAAAACGCCCAGAAATCACCACCATTCGCGGTGGCGGTGAGACGCAGAGTCAGCATGACCATGCTCGACTCGGCACTTCGCAAGGCTTGACAACTGCAGTGCCTCGGCTCCGCCGGCCGGGCACCGGGGAGGTTTCCGATGATCGCCACAGAGCTGGTCGACGCGGCGTGGACGAGCGCCACGCAGGTGGTCGACGCGCTCGCCCCCATACTCGCCGCCGAACCGGCCCCCTCCGACTTCAACACCGAGGGCGTCGTCACCTTCCTGGCCAGCAAGGTGGCCCCGATCCTGCTCGCCGTACTCGGCGTGATCTTCATCGGCCGGGCCAGCAAGGGCGAGATCTCGAAGGTGCTCACCAGCTCGGCGATCGCGATCGTCGGCCTCGCCTTCATCGCCGGCGCCGCCACACTGTTCTTCGTCGGGGATTACCTGATCAATCTGATGTTCGAATAGGGCGCGGGGCACGAGATGCGGCTGCGCACCGACGACGACATCTACCGGGCCCGACTGGTCTACCTCGGTCCGCCGGGCTACACGCTGCCGGTACACCTCCCGTACGCCCAGTACGGCCTGTTCATGCTGCTCGTCCCGCTGTACATGTTCATCCACTGGATGTTCACGCTCAACGTCGAACTGTTCCCCGCCTGGGAAATCGCGCTGGCGATCGTGACGACGTCGTTCATCTTCCGCTACGTCGACCCCGACCGGCCCGCACGCATGGTCATCCGGACGGCACTGACCGACTGGCGGCGCACCCGCGAACCGGCCGTCGAACGGCGCGACCCCCGGTTGATCGCCACCCGCATCCGGGTTCGGGAGGAACTGGTATGAGCGAACACATCCGGCGGAACCCGCCACCCGCCGGCGACCTGGGTGGGGCGAGAGCATGACCCGTTCCACTCCGCCGGGCCCATCCCGCTCGGCCGGCCGCCCGACCGGCAACCGCCGTGACGGTACGCGTTCACGCGACTACCACGAGCCTGATCTTGCCGAGGAGGCGGGCACCGACGGCGAGCTGGTGGCGAGCCCCGGACACGGGGCGGTCGCCGTCTTCCAGGCGCCGCAACCGCCCCGGGGTCGTCCGGCCGCACCGCCGGCGGCGGGGCGCCGCCCGACGTCGGCCGCCGAGCACGCCGACATCGACTCCCCGTTCCTCGACCTCTTCGCCGGATCGCCGCCACGGGTCGATCCACCCGCCGCCGTGGCCAACCGACCGGTCGCCTCGCCAGAGACGCCGGCCCGCCGGCCCCGACCGGAGCTGCCCGGCGGCCGCGAGCGGCCGCCGGCCTGGGAGCCGGATCCGGGCCCCACCGCCCACCGCCGGCCCGAACCGGTACGGCACGAGCTGGCGCCGTCGCCGGCGCCGGCGATGCCATCCGCTCCGGTCGTCGTGCCGCCGGACGCCGAACCGCACCACGTCACAGCACCGGTCGCCCCACCGGCCGCGGTTGCTCCGGACGAGCCGGTCACGTCCATCGACCAGTTGCTCACGAGCCCCGCCCAGCAACCGGTTCCGGTGGAGCCGTCCGCCCTGCCGGACACCATCCCACCCGACGAGGACGTGGTCCCGAGCCGACGCCGCGCCGACAAACCGGCGACCGACAAGCGCGGCCGGCCCCGGAAGCAGCCAGCAGCGAAACCGGTCCGGGTCAAACCCCCCAAGGTCAAGTTCAGCGACCGCGACCCGTCGATCGAGCTGGCCATCTCCGAGATCGCCGGCCACCTGACGTTCGCCCCCAACACCGTCACCGCGTGGTACTGGCTGCCCGAGGTGCGGTGGGCCTTCCGGCCGGACGCCGAACGGGAGGCCCTCCTTTCGGCGATCTCCGAGCAGTACGCCGGGCTCGCCGGGTTCCGGCTGCATCTGCGCCGGACCACCCGGCCGTTCCCCGCCGACGAGTGGGCCCGGACGATCGACACCTACACGGCCAACCCGCTGCCCGACGTACCCGGGGCCGCGTCGTGGTCCGACCACCTCGTCGCCGCCCAGCGGCACCTGCTGTCGGTCAACCACGCCGAGGGGCAGACCTACCTCGGGGTGACCTTCGCCCGCCGTACGATCGGCAACTCGCTCGCCGAACGGGTACTGCGGGCCTTCGGCCGCGGCGTCGGCGAGGGCGAACGCCGCAAGCTCGGCCGTACGGTCGAACAGTTCGACGAGGTGCTCGCCGCGTTCGGCATGCGCGGCCGCCGGGTGACGTCGCAGGAGCTCGAGTGGCTGCTCTACCGCTCGGTGGCGCTGTGCATGGCGCCGCCCGGCGTGCTGTCACCGGTCACCAACGGCCGGTGGGAACGCGGCGACCTGCTCGCCCTGACCGAGCAGATCGAGCGCTACCGCACCCCGTACGGCTCCACCGTGAAGCTGGTCAACCGGATGACCGGCGAGGAGCGGCACGTCGCCGTACTCGCCGTCGGCCGGATGGAGCCGCTGGAGATCCCCGAACGCCACGAGCCGTGGTTGCACTTCCACGAACGGCTGCCGTGGCCGATGGAGCTGTCGTCCCGATTCGACATCCTGGGCTCCAACGACTCGTTCCGGAACCTCGAACACCGGCTCCGGATGATCCGCTCCCAGCAACTCGACTACGCCGAGCACGGCATCGACGCGCCCCCGGAACTGGAACGGCTCGCCAAACGGGCACTGGTGATCGGCGACGAGATGACCACCGGGCTGCCGGTGGAATCGGCCCGCGCGCACGGCTGGCACCGGATCGCGGTCGGCGGAAAGACCCGCGAGGAGTGCCTCGAACGGGCCCGTCGACTGATCCAGCTCTACTCCCGCGAACTGCGGATCGCGCTCCAGCATCCGAAGAGCCAGGACTGGTTGGCCCGGGAGTTCATCCCCGGCGAGCCGATCGCCAACACCGGCTACGTCCGCCGGATGCCGGTGAAACTGCTCGCCGCCGCGCTGCCACAGGCCGCGTCCACCGTCGGCGACCGGCGCGGTGACCTGATCGGCCGGACCGCCGGCACCTGCCGCCGGCCGGTCTTCCTCGACCTGCACTTCCCGATGGAGGTCCGCGAACGCTCCGGGCTGGCCGTCTTCGTCGCCGAACCCGGCGGCGGCAAGTCCACCCTGCTCGGCGCACTGGGCTACCTCGCCGCCCGGCGGGGCGTGCAGGTGACGCTGCTCGACCCGTCCGGACCGCTCGCCCGGCTGTGCGCGATGCCCGAACTGCGGCCGTACTCGCGGGTGCTCAACCTGACCGGCTCCGAGCAGGGCACCCTCGCCCCGTACGCGTTGATCCCGACCCCGCTGCGGTCGGAGTTCCCGACCGGTGCGGCGGGCGACCGTGAGTTCGAGATCGCCGTCTCCAACGCCCGCGCCGAACGCCGCATGTTGGTCCAGGACATCTGCATGATGCTGGTGCCACCGCAGGTCGCCCGGGAAGCGTCCACGGCGACCCTGCTGCGACATGCCGTACGGCAGGTGCCGGCGGAGGAGACCTCGACGCTCGACGACGTGGTCGCCTGCCTGGCCGGCCTCGACGACCACGAGGGGCGCGAACTCGCCAACCTGCTCCTCGACACCGCCGAGATGCCGCTGGCCCTGCTCTTCTTCGGCCGTCCGCCGGAGGGGCTACTGGGCGCCGACGCCACCCTGACCGTCATCACCATGGCCGGTCTGCGGTTGCCCGACCTCAAGATCGAACGCGAGTACTGGTCGGCCGAGGAAGCCCTCGCCCTGCCGATGCTGCACACCGCGCACCGGCTCGCCGTACGGCGCTGCTACGGCGGCTCCATGTCCTCCCGCAAACTGGTCGGCCTCGACGAGGCGCACTTCATGGAGGGGTGGCGCTCCGGACGCTCGTTCCTGGTCCGGCTGGCCCGCGACTCCCGCAAGTGGAACCTGTCCGCCCTGGTCGCGTCGCAGAACCCGCGCGACATCCTCGGGCTCGACGTACAGAACCTCGTCTCCACCGTCTTCGTCGGCCGCATCGCCGAGGACGAAGAGATCGCCTCGGAGGCCCTGCGGCTGCTCCGGGTGCCGGTCAACGACGGCTACGAGGCCACCCTGGCTTCCCTGTCCAACGTGGATGCGTCATCGGCTTCTCGGCTCGGCTTCCGGGAGTTCGTCATGCGTGATGTGGACGGTCGCGTGCAGAAGGTACGCGTGGACGTGTCGTACGTCGAGGGTCTGCTCGACCACCTCGACACCACACCGGCCGCGATGACACCGACACCCACAGCCCTCACCTCCGAACTGCCGGATCTGGAGTCCTGACATGGCCAGGCGGGCCATGGCCATGCTCCTCGCCGTACTCGTCGGTGCGGTGGCGACCGTGTCGTGGCCGGCGCTGGGGGCAAGCCCGGCGCAAGCCGCCCCGCTGCCGGCCCGGGCCCCGGCCGAACTCTGCACCACCGAGCAGTGGCAGGCCGATTTCCGGGCCTGCGTCGACCGCCTCCAGGACGTCACCGAGGCCCGCGCCCAGTGCCTGACCGCCCCGACTCCGGGCACTCCCGACTCCGGACTGGCCGGCTGGTTCGCCGGGCGGCCTGATTCGTCGAAGCTCCCCGGCCCGCAGGGGCTCTACAGCGACTACGGCTACGCCGGGTACAGCTACACCACGTACGACATCGAGGGCGGCTGCGCCTCGACGCTGCTACACCCGGAATACCGGGTCACCACGACGATCGCCAACGGCGAGTTCATGATCGCCACCGCGATCATCGGTGCCTCGAACGCGCTGCGGGAACGGGCCTGGAGCCCTCAGTCGATGTGGGGCTGGGCCGATCCCCTGGTCGAGCAGGCCACGAAGGCGATCTACCAAAAGGTGTTCAGCGTCTTCGGCATCGTCACGCTGTGTGTGGTGGGGCTCTACCTCATCTGGCGCTCCCGGCAGTCCGACATGAGCAACGCCATGACGACCGCCGGATGGGCGGTATTCGTGATGGTGGCGGTGACCGCCGTGGCGGCGTGGCCGGTGGCATCGGCCAACATCGCGGACCGGGCCCTGGTGAGCGGCCTGGGCGTCGTACACGACGCGGTCGGTCCGGCGGCCAGAGACGTGCCACCGGACAAATGCGCCGTCCCCAATCCCGACGCTTGCGTCGACAAACGACCACCCGCGGTACGGGCCAGCGACACATCCACCGAGACGATGCTCTACCGGAACTGGCTGCGCGGCGTGCTCGGCTCCGCGGACACCGAGACGGCCCGGAAGTACGGGCGCGCGCTCTACGATGCCAAGTCGCTGTCGTGGGACGAGGCGCAGAAGTTGCGGGACAACCCCGCGACTCGGCAGGCGACCATCGACGCCAAGGGCCGGCAGTGGATGAAGGTCGCCGAGCAGATCCGGGCCGAGGATCCGGAGGCCTACGAGTACCTCCAGGGCACCCGGGACATGGACCGGGTGGGGGCGGGCTTCATCGCCGTGCTCGCCGCGCTCCTGTTCGCAATGTTCGATCTCACCGCGTCGCTGCTGGTCCTGCTCGGGTTCCTGATCTTCCGGTGGGCGGTCGTCGCCGCACCGATCCTCGGCACGGTCGGGCTGATGCGCCCGGCCAGCGCCGGCATCCGGCGGCTCGGGAACGCCGTCGTGGCCGCCATCTTCAACATCGCGATCTTCGGTACCGGTGCGGCCGTCTACCTCCTGGCGGTCGATCTGGTGATGAGTACCCCGACCCTGCCGGGCTGGCTGCAGGTGGTGCTGGTCTGGCTCTGCGGCGTGGTCGGGTGGCTGTTGCTCCGGCCGTACCGGCGGATCACCCAGCTCGGGGGCAAGGACGCCACCGCCGCGGTCACCTCGGCCGGCTCGTGGCACCGCCAGTTCTTCAAGGACATGCGCGAGGCCGCGAAGCTCAACAGCGCCGAACCGGGTAGCTCCGCGGAACCGCAGTCCGGCAAACGTCGGCAGGTTGTCGTCGAACAGTCCAACCTGCGCCCGGAGGCGCGGCTGGAGGATCCGGCGCATTCCTCCGAGGGCCGGGAACGCTCCGGGGAGAAGGCACCGTCGTCGGCGGCGGAGCCGGCGGCCACCCCTTCCCGCGAACCGTCACGGCCACCGGTCCGGCCACGGCGCCCCGCGCAGTGGACCGAACCGGACGTCCCCGAGAGTGCTCCCTCCTTCGCCATCTACCGTCCAGGCTCCAGCGACCGCACGACGCCCGAGCCAGCACCGCGGGTGCGTACCGAGGCGAGGTGACCGGTTGAGACGCGCACTGGAACGCCTCGTCGTCGGCGTCTTCCGGTCCCGGGTGTGGGTCGCCGTCGCGCTCGGCATGGCGATCTTCGGCATCGTGGCACTGGCCCGGCTGGTGTCCGGACCGGACGGGACCGGTGACGAGGTGCCCCGGGGGGCACCGGTGCGTCCCCTGGTCACCATCGACCCGGGTACCGGTGACGACGGGGTGGTGTCGCCACCACCGCAACCGTCGATCAAGGCCCGGCCGGGCACACCCGCGCCGGAAACCGTCGCCCGCGCCTTCGCCGCGGCCTGGGTGGACCATCAGGACGTCTCGGCCGAGGACTGGCACGCCGCGCTGCTCCCGCACTCGACGGCCGCGCTCGCCGACAAACTGAGCGGGGTGGACCCGGCGGTCGTGCCCGCCAGCCGGGTGACCGGCGATCCCGCCCTGACCCCGTACGCCGAAGGGCTCGCCGACGCGACGGTCCCGGTCGACTCCGGTCGGCTACGGCTGCGGATGGTCACCTCGTCGGACCGCTGGCTGGTCGACGGTGTCGACTGGGAGCGGGCATGACCACGGGCGGCGGCCGACGCCGGCGATGGCGCGGGGTGCTGGCCCTCGGAATCGCCACCGTGCTGGTGGCGCTCTGCTGCGCCGGCGGGGTGACCGCGCTCTTCCTCACCGACCCGGCGACGGAGGACGGCTCCCTTCTGCTGTCCAGCTTCGGCTGCGGCGAGAGTGGGCCGGTCGACGCCAACGGCGACCTGCCCCGGATCGACCCGTACGGTGAGGCGCAGATCCGCAACGCGGCCGTCATCATCAACGTGGGTGCGGAGATGTCCGTGCCGCCCAAGGGCTGGGTCGTGGCCGTGGCGACCGCGATGCAGGAGTCGGCGCTGTCGAACCTGCCCCACCTGGGTGCCGACAACGACCACGACTCGGTGGGGCTATTCCAGCAGCGGCCCAGCCAGGGCTGGGGCACGCCGGCCCAGCTCCAGGATCCGGTCTACGCGTCCCGAAAGTTCTACCAGAAACTGCTCACCGTCAAAGGCTGGCAGCAGATGCCGCTCACCGAGGCGGCCCAGAAGGTACAGGTCAGCGCCTTCCCCGACGCGTACGCGAAGCACGAACCGCTCGCCACGCAGATCGTCAACATCCTGGCCGACGGTGCGGCGCGGGCGGCCGGTGCGGTCTCCGATCTGCGCTGCGCGACGGACGGTGAGGTCGCCGCGTCCGGCTGGACCGCGCCGGTCGGCGAGGGCATCGTCTCCGGATTCCGGACGGCGTCGCGGCCGAGCCACCACGGGGTCGACCTCGGTTCCGGCCGCGGTACGCCGATCCGGGCCGCCGCCGCCGGGCGGGTGCTGGTCTCCCGATGCGACGCCGACAGCGCACCACCCTGGTCCTGCGACTCGGACGGCTCCCCGTCCACCGCAGGGTGCGGCTGGTACGTCGACATGCTCCATGCCGGCAACATCGTCACCCGGTACTGCCACATGGTCAGCCGGCCGCACGTCGCCGTCGGCGAGAAGGTCGCGGCCGGTCAGGTCATCGGACTGGTCGGCACCAGCGGCCGCTCCTCCGGTCCGCACCTGCACTTCGAGGTGCACATCAACGGCGACCGGAGCAGCCGCGGCGCGGTCGACCCGGTGCGATTCATGCGGGACGTGGGCGCCCCCCTGGGGGCCGGTACATGATCCGGGGACGCTGATGGGTGGAGAGCCGATCCCGGACCCGTTCGCGGACCAGCCCGACTGGGCGCCGCGGCCACCGCGGCCGATCGTTCCCACCCCGGCCGCTGGCCGGAACGACCTACGCGGACGGCGGGTCGTCGTCGGGCTGCCCGGCCTCGGCTGGCGCACGGACCTCCGCGCCGACGAGACGGTCGTGCAGGGCAGTCGCAGCTACGTGCCGGTCATCGTCGAACAGGACTGGTACCGCGCCGAGACGGAGCAGATCGAGGTGTTCGCGCCGTTGGTACCCGCCGAGCGGGTATGGCTGGAGATGGTCGGACCGGCGAGTTCCGACCGCCCGTCGCGCACCGACGTGCTCTCGCGGCTGGTCTCGCTCGACGCGCCGGCCCGCCGCGATCCGGTACCGGTGGTGGATGCCGACGCGCTGGTCGGTCGGCGGGTCGTCGAGGTCTCCGACGGGGTGGAGCGACGCGATCTGCGCGCGGTCACCGACATGCACACGAGCAGCGACGGGGACATCTGCGTACGGGTCGCCACCGAGATGGACTGGTACCGCTGGGCCTGGACCGGCCAGCCACCCAAGACGCTGGAAGTACCGGTCCATCTACTCTGGATCGAGTGACACTAGGCGTTTTCTGCCGCGGCACACACCCGCCAACTATCGGACTCTGCCAGCTCAAAACGCCAGCCCTGAAGGTCGCTCTGCTCGAAACCATCTACCGAGGCAGAAATCCTCAACTCCAGCGTGACCTCGGCAAACTCATCGCGCGTTATCATTCCCAGGCTCCCCCACGAGACGTTGAACTGAGTGCCGAACTCCTGCTCACGGCTCAACAGGTCCGCACGAAGCAGCAAAAGCGGAGCCAGCCGGGCGGACTCTGGGCAGGTGAAGATGGCCGCTTTGACGTCGTCACGTTCGACGAACACCGCGCGCAGATAGTTGTCGACAACAACGTCCGGGGCGCTGCGGTCGGGCTGGGTCACGGTGTCGTACGCGACGTACACCACTCCCGCCCCACCGACGCAGAGCAACGCGATCATCCCGCCCAACACCGACAGCACCAGCCGGAGCCGCCGTACCCGGGGCATCGAACCGCCGGGCCCGTACGCGGACCGCTGACCGGGTTGCACCGGAGGCATCGCTGATTCCACGTACCGAGGTTATCGGCCCTGGCGCCCCGACCCAACGGGCACGAACCTCCATCTCCGTAACCACAACGGCTCGATCGTTAACTATGCGTAGTCACCCCGTCGACCCTGGCCGCACTGCCTGCGCGTCCGTGAAAGGCGGTGCGGTTCTTGGGATACGGTCGTCTTTCGACGGACGTGCCGGCCACGACGAAAGGCGGACGGGGTGGCCAGCTTGAAGGGGCGGGCGAGCCGGGCTGCCGTGTTGCACCGGCAGGCCGCGGCGGTGGTGGCGGCGGCCGGTGGTGCCCTCGACGCCACCCGACCGGCTCCGGCCGACCGGCGGGAGCAGCATGATCTGGCCGAGCGGCTGCGGGCCGCGGCGGCCTTGCTGGCGCCGGGTTGGCTCGGCGGGCCGTTGGAGGCGCAGTCGGCGGAGACGCCGCTCGGTGGGCCGGGGCTGCCGGAGTTCGTCCGGATCGGTACGGCGCAGCCGTTGGACGATGCCCGATTCCCGGCGATCGTCCCGCTCCTCGGCACCGGTCATCTGACTATCGACGCCGATGCCCGGGACGCGCGGGTCTCGGGTCTGATCCGGGCCGTGTTGCTGCGGCTGCTCGCGGCCGCGCCGGCCGGTTCGCTGCTGGTCCGCGCGGTCGACGCGGCCGGGATGGGTACGGTTTTCGCGCCGTTCGCCCCGCTTGCCGATGCCGGGCTGATGCCGCCGCCGGTCTCCGACCGCACCGGGCTGCGGGCGGTGTTGGCCGAGGCCGAGCAGTGGGTACGGCCCGCCCGGCCCGCCGCGGCCCGGCACAACCGCCGGGATCGTACGTTGCTGGTGGTGATCGCGTCGCTGCCGGAACTGACCGAGGGTGGTGATCTGGCCCGGATCGCCGCCCTGGCGCAGCACGGTCCGGCGGCCGGTCTGCACCTGATCGTGGCCGGCTGGCCGCCACCGCCGTTGACCGCGGAGACCACTCAGGCGCCGTTGCCGCGGACCACGATGGTCACGTTGCGGAATCCGTACGCGCTGATCAGTGATCCGCCGGGTGGGTCGTTCGGCAGCCCGGCACCGCATCTGCCGTCGACCGGGCTGAATTCTCCGGTCTTCCTCGACGAGGACCCGCCGGCCCACCTGTTCGACCGGGTGTGTCAGGAGTTGGCCGACCGGTTCGACGCCCGGTCGCGGCTGTCGCTGCGTGACCTGCTGCCCGACGAGGTCGACGGGTCGTGGACCGAGGAGTCGTCGGCGGGGCTGGCGACGACGGTGGGCCAGGACGGCGATCGTCCGGTGTTGCTCCAGTTCAACGACCTGACGCCGCACTGGATGGTCGGCGGGCGGTCGGGCTCCGGCAAGACGGCGTTCCTCGTCAACGTCCTCTATGGACTCTGCGCCCGGTACGGTCCGGCGGAGTTGACGCTCTACCTGCTCGATTTCAAGGAAGGCGTCTCCTTCGTCGAGTTCGTGCCGACCGAACGGGATCAGACGTGGTTGCCGCAGGCACGGGCGGTCGGTGTCGAGTCCGACCGGGAGTACGGGCTCGCGGTGCTACGCGAACTCGACGCGGAGATGACCCGGCGTTCGGTGGCGTACAAGCGGGCCGGGGTGACCCGCTTCGCCGAGTTGCGCGAGCGCCAGCGGCTGCCGCGGGTGGTGTGCGTGGTGGACGAGTTCCAGGTGCTGTTGGCCGGCGGCGACCGGCTGGCCGGCGAGGCGGTGGACCTGCTGGAGTCGCTGGCCCGCAAGGGCCGGTCGTACGGCATCCACCTGGTGCTCGCGAGCCAGACGGTGCTGGGGGTCGAGGCGCTGTACGCCAAGCGTGACGCGATCTTCGGACAGTTCCCGGTACGGGTCGCCCTGCCCGGCGGCGGTGAGGTGCTGGAGCCCGCCAACGACGCGGCCGCCGGCCTGCCGCTGGGTACGGCGGTCGTCAACACCGCGGGTGGGTTGGGTGGGCCGCGGGGCGCGACCCGGGGGCACGAACGCATCGTCCGGTTTCCGGATCCGCACGCCGACCGGGCGGCGCTGTCGGCGCTGCGGCACCGGTTGTGGGAGGCCCGGCCGCCGGAGGCGACACCGCCGCCGGTGTTCGCCGGGTATGCGGAGCAGCGTCTCGACGACGATCCGACCTACCGGGCGGCGCTGGCGGGCCGGTCGGCGCGGCCGGCGGCGCTGGTGGGCCGGACGGTCGACGTCCAGTTGTCGACCGCGTCCTTTCCGCTCGACGCCTCGCCGGGCCGGCATCTGGCGGTGCTCGGCCCGGACCCGGCCGGCGCGGACGTGCTGGCGGCGGCGGCCCGCAGCCTGGCTGTGCAGCACGCGCCGGGTACGGTGCGGTTCGTCGTGGCCTCGTTGGTCAGTGACGGCGATCCGGCCGCGAACGCATTGGTGGCGGAGTTGGCCGGGCGGCAGGAGGTCGAGAGTGTCGACGTGGCGGGCCTGACCGGGGCACTGGGCCTGGATCGTCCCGGCTATCTGGTGGTCTTCGGCATGGACACGGTGGGTACGGACTCGCTGCCGGCGGAGCGGCTTCGGGAGCTGCTGCGGCACGGCCCCGGCCGCGGGGTCCATCTGCTGTCGTGGTGGCGTGGGACGCGCCGGTTCGCCGAGGAGTTGGGCGGCGCCGCGGCCCGCGACGACGTGGCCGGCCTGGTCTTCCTCAACGTGCCCGGCACCGAGGTGTCGGCGCTGGTCGGTCGCCCGGTCGACTGGCAGCCTCGGCCCAACCGGGCGTTGCTCCACGACCGGCACACCGACCGTACGGCGGTGATCGTGCCGTTCACGGGTCCGGAGCGGGACGCATGACCGGGCCGGAGCCGACCGCGGACGCGTGGCGTGACTATCTGGCGGCCGCGCAGCGGCTGGACGCGGTACGCCGGGCCGCTGCCCAGGCCGCGAGCGAGCAGGCGCAGGCGGTCCAGGCCGCCCGCGACGAGCTGACCGGGGTACGGGCCCGACTCGTGCCGCAACAGTCGCGTCTGCGTGAGCTGGGGGTCCGGGACCGTGATCTGGTGCCGGAGCCGGCCGAGGTGGCGGCGGAGGCCGCGAGGATGGGTGGCGGCCCCGGGGCGGTGGTGACGGCACTGCGGCGAAGCCGGTCGATCGTGGATGCGGCGGACGCCGCGGCGGCGGGTACGCTGCCCGACCCGCCGCGTGGCGCGGGCGCCCCGTGGCTGCGCAACCTGCTCGTGTACGGCCCGTTCGCTCTCGTGGTCCTGGTCATCGAGGTGGCCCTCTACCTGGTGTCCGGGGAGCGGTCGCCGGATCTCGCCGTGCTGCTGTGCGGGGCCGGACTGCCGGTGGCGGCGTTCGCCCTCGGCTGGCTGGTCGTCGGTTTCGTCTTCCGGCCGGCACCCGGCGCCCGGGTCGAGCGCACTGCTCTGGTCGGGGCTCTGGTGTGTGGTGCCCCGATGCTGGTGCTGTGCCTGTGGTCGGTTGCCGACCGGATCAACGGATAGGGCCGCCGCCCGCTACGAGTTGATGATGAGCGACATCGCCTCGGCGCGGGATTTGGCGCTGCGCTGGTGCAGGCCGCGTACGGCCGAGGTGATGGTCTTGGCCCCGGCCTTCTGGATGCCACGCATGGCCATGCACATGTGCTCGCACTCCAGCACGACGATCACGCCGCGCGGGTCGAGCTTGGCCATCAGCAGATCCGCGATCTGCGAGGTGAGCCGTTCCTGCACCTGGGGGCGGCGGGCGTAGACCTCCACCAGCCGGGCGAGCTTGGACAGACCGGTGATCCGGCCGTGGGTGCCGGGCACGTAGCCGATGTGCGCCACGCCGTGGAACGGCAGCAGGTGGTGCTCGCACAGGCTCATCACGTCGATGTCGCGGACCAGCACGAGTTCCTCGTGGTTGGCCTCGAAGGTGGTGGTGAGCACCTGGGCGGGGTCGACGCGCAGGCCGGCGAACAGCTCGGCGTACGCCCGGGCGACCCGGGCCGGGGTGTTCCGCAGCCCGTCGCGGTCGGGGTCCTCCCCGACCGCGACGAGGATCTCGCGTACGGCGCGCTGGATCCGGTCGAGGTCGACGGCCTGCTCGACGGGTACACCGGTGAGCTTGCCGTTGACCAGCCGGGCGGCCAGGTAGTCGAGGGCGTCGTCGCCGTCGGGTTCGGTCGAGGAGACCGACTGGCCGTTGGGCGACGGGAACGCCTCGACCGGGTCGGGGCGGGAGCCCGTGCCGGCGCTCAGTGTGTGCCGTCCGAGTTCGCGGCGGGCCCGCCGACGGCGGCGGCCTGTGCCCCATCCGCCTCGGCCTGCTTCTTCAGCGTGTTCTTCTCGCCGGGCGTGAGGACCGGCGGCTCGGTCGACGGCTGGCGCTTGCCGAAGTTGTTGTACGGCGCCATCGGCGGCCGCTTGACCACCCGGGCGCAGATGCGGGCCATGTCGGTCTGGGAGATGGTCTCCTTCTCCATCAGCTCCAGCACGATGTTGTCGAGCACGTCCCGGTATTCGACCAGGATCTCCCATGCCTCGTCGTGGGCCAGTTCGATCAGCGCCCGCATCTCGCCGTCGATCTCGGCGGCGACCGCGTCGGAGTAGTCCCGCTCGTGGCCCATGTTGCGACCGAGGAAGGGCTCGTCGCCGCTGGTGCCGTACTTGATGGCACCGAGCTTGGAGCTCATGCCGTACTGGGTGATCATGGCGCGGGCGAGCGCGGTGGCCTTCTCGATGTCGTTGCCGGCACCGGTGGTGGGCTCGTGGAAGACCAGTTCCTCGGCGGCCCGGCCGCCGAGCGCGTACGCCAGGGTGTCGATCATCTCGGCCCTGGTCTGGGTGTACTTGTCCTCGGTGGGCAGCACCAGCGTGTGTCCGAGCGACCGGCCCCGGGACAGGATCGTCACCTTGTGTACGGGCGCGGCGTGCGGCAGCGCCCAGGCGACCAGTGCGTGGCCGCCCTCGTGGTAGGCGGTGATCTTCTTCTCGTTGTCGCCCATGACCCGGGTGCGCCGCTGCGGGCCGGCGACCACCCGGTCGATCGACTCCTCCAGCGACTCGTTGGAGATCGCCCGCTTGTCCTGGCGGGCGGTCAGCAGGGCCGCCTCGTTGATCACGTTGGCCAGGTCGGCGCCGCTGAAGCCGGGGGTACGCCGGGCGACCGCGTCGAGGTCGACGTCGGGCGTGAACGGCTTGCCCTTGGCGTGCACCCTCAGGATGGCCTTGCGGCCCTCCATGTCGGGGGTGTCGACCGGGATCTGCCGGTCGAAGCGGCCCGGCCGCAGCAGGGCGGGGTCGAGGATGTCGGGGCGGTTGGTGGCGGCGATCAGGATGACGCCGCCCTTCGTGTCGAAGCCGTCCATCTCGACGAGGAGCTGGTTGAGGGTCTGCTCGCGCTCGTCGTGGCCACCGCCCATACCGGCACCCCGGTGCCGGCCGACGGCGTCGATCTCGTCGACGAACACGATGGCCGGGGCGTTGGCCTTCGCCTGCTCGAAGAGGTCGCGGACCCGGCTGGCGCCGACACCGACGAACATCTCGACGAAGTCGGAACCGGAGATCGAGTAGAAGGGCACGCCGGCCTCGCCGGCGACCGCGCGGGCGAGCAGGGTCTTACCCGTACCGGGCGGGCCGAAGAGCAGGACGCCCTTCGGGATCTTGGCGCCGAGCGCCTGGTACTTCGCCGGGTTCTGGAGGAAGTCCTTGATCTCGTGGAGTTCCTCCACGGCCTCCTCGGAGCCGGCGACGTCGGCGAACGTCGTCTTCGGCGTGTCCTTGGTGATCATCTTCGCCTTGGACTTGCCGAAGTTGAGCACCCGGGAGCCGCCGCCCTGCATCTGCGACATGAACAGCAGGAGCAGGATGACCAGCACCGCGATCGGCAGCAGGTTGACCAGCAGGGTGAGGAAGACGTTGTCCTGCGACACCTCGGTGTCGGCGGGGCCGGTGATCCGGTTGGCCGCCTTCGCCTCGAGCACACTGTTCCAGACCTCGTCGCCCACCTGATACGGGAACTGGGCCTCGATCTTGTCGGTGTCGGTGTCGCCGAACCGCGCCTGGTCGGCGAGGTCGAGCCGGAGCGTCTGCTCCTTGTCCTGTAGGACGGCCTTGTCGATGCCACCCTTGTTGAGCTGCTCGAGCATCACCGAAGTGTCGACCTTGTGGTAGCTCGGACCGCTGGTGAAGAAAGAACTGAGTGCGATCGCACCGATGATCACCAGGATGATCCAGACCACCGGGCGGCGGAAGAAACGCGTACGTTCCATGCTGTTTCGAGCGCCGAAACGCCCGGACCCTCCTGATCGACGTCTTGGCCGTCTGGTTAGCCAGGAGCCGCCGGTGGCGACCTCTCGACCGGCTCGGGAGCCGGTTTCGACCCGACCTGGGTGGCCGGCCCTGATCCGACCGGACCGGCTGGTCGGCCGGGATCCGTCCGTCCGGGATCCGTCCGACCGGCCAGGATGGCCGGATTGCCCGCGGCACTGATCTGCTGCGCCACGGTCATTCGAAGGTACACCGTGAGCGCGAGGCGCGAGTGTTTCGGGGCGGTCTACGCACGGCGACACCGTCCCGGGTGTGCGTGTGGGCTCGCGGCCCCCGCGACAGCCGCCCCGGACCGCCCCGGGCTGGGTTCGGAACCGGGCCGGCCTGCTCCCGGCGCCGTCCACGGTAACGACGGTTCCTGAGAGTGGCCTGTACGCGCCGACGTGGTCAGGCCCGGGCGTAGACCTCGGGCTTGAGGACCCCGACGTACGGCAGTTCGCGGTAGCGCTCGCCGAAGTCGAGGCCGTACCCGACGACGAACTCGGTCGGGATGTCGAAGCCGACGTACTTCACCGGCACCGACACCTTGACCGCGTCGGGCTTGCGGAAGAGCGCGACCACCTCGACGCTGGCCGCCGACCGGGACTCCAGGTATTTCAGCAGCCACGACAGGGTGAGGCCGGAGTCGACGATGTCCTCGACGACCACGACGTGCCGGCCGGCGATGTCACGGTCGAGGTCCTTGAGGATGCGTACGACCCCGGACGAGGTGGTGCCCTGGCCGTAGGAGGAGACGGCCATGAACTCCATCTCGGTGGAGGGACCGTGGCGGCCGAGCGCCCGGGCGAAGTCGGCCATGAACATGACCGCGCCCTTGAGTACGCAGACGAGCAGCAGGCCGTCCTCGACCGAGGCGTAGTCGACGGAGACCTGCTTGGCCAGTTCCGCCGTCTTCTCGCGGATCTGGGCTTCCGAGATGATCACGTGGTCGATGTCGGCGTCGTACCAGGAGCCGTCAGACATGACCTAAGCCTGCCGTACGCGGGTTGCGGCCTGTCAGCGGGGCAGGCGCTTTTCGGCTGGCTGCCCCACGTACGGCGGGCGGCGGATCACGCACCGTCGCGGGTCAGGCGCTGGCCTGCCAGCGCCGGCCCTCGTCGGTGGGTTTCCAGTCGGCGGAATCGCGGGTGTCACTGGTCACACCGATGACCGAGGCGAGCGCGAGCAGCCCGACAAAAGCGAGAAGAACGAAGAATTCCATGGCGGCGTCAGCCTTTCGAGTCGGCTTGGAGAGCTTCGCCGCCGGTGCGCACCGGACGTCACGTAGAAGTCTCCGCCGCCGCCGACGGCCCGCCCAGTGGCAGAGATGCCATTGAACCTCGATTTCCTGCCACCTTCGGCGTAGGCTCGGCGGCATGCTCCGTACGGTCGCCGTGATCGCCCTCGACCAGGTCGCCGCCTTCGAACTGGGCGTGCTCTGCGAGGTCTTCGGCACCGACCGCACCGCCGACGGGTTCCCCGGCTACCGGTTCGACGTCTGCACCGCCGACGGCCAGCCGGTTCGCACCCGGTCCGGGTTCGGCATCACGCCGGCCGCCGACCTGACCCCGGTCGCGGACGCCGACCTGGTCGCCGTACCCGCCCACGCCGAGGGCGGCCACATCCCGCCCGCGGTGCTGGACGCGCTGCGCCGGGCCGCCGACCGGGGGGCGTACGTCCTCAGCGTCTGCTCCGGTGCCTTCGTGCTCGGCGAGGCCGGGCTGCTGGACGGGCGGGAGTGCACCACCCACTGGCGCTACGCCGACCTGCTCGCCGACCGCTACCCGCTGGCCCGGGTCCGCTGCAACTCCCTCTACGTCCAGGACGGCAACCTGCTGACCAGCGCCGGCACGGCCGCCGGGATCGACGCCTGCCTGCACCTGGTCCGGCAGGAACACGGCTCGGCGCTGGCCACCAAGCTCGCCCGGCGGATGGTCGTACCGCCGCACCGCGACGGGGGGCAGGCGCAGTTCATCGAGGCGCCGATCCCGCGTACGCCGGACGCGCCCACCCTCGAACCGGTGCTCGGCTGGCTGATGGGCAACCTCGACAAGACCACCACCGTCGAGGAGTTGGCCGGACGCGCCCACATGGCACCCCGGACGTTCGCCCGCCGGTTCCGGGCCGAGACCGGCACCACGCCGCACGACTGGCTGACCAACCAGCGGGTGCTGCTCGCCCGGCGCCTGCTGGAGGAGACCGCGCTGAGCGTCGAGGCAATCGCGGTCCGGGCCGGTTTCGGTGACGCGGCCGCGATGCGGCACCACTTCGGGCGCCGGGTCGGCGCCACCCCGCACGCCTACCGGGCCACCTTCCGCGAGCGGGTCTGAGCAGCCCGAAACACGAGCGGGTCTGAGCGACCCGGAACGTGAGCGGTCCAAGCCGCCCGGAACACGAGCGGGTCCGAGCCGGCCGCGGGATCAGTACCCCACGGCCAACCCGTCGGCGCGCGGTTCGGAACCGGCGACGTACCCGCCGTCCGGTAGCCGCCAGATCGCCTGGCCGTACCCGAAGGTCGACGGCTCGGGCTCGACGGTGATCTCGTGGCCCCGGCCGCGCAGGTCGGCGACCACGTCGCCGTCGAGTCCGGGCTCGACGAGCAGCGACCGGCCGGCGTGCCAGTACCAGCGCGGCGCGTCCAGGGCGGCCTGCGGGTCGAGCCCGCCGTCCAGCGTCGACGAGATGACCTGTACGTGTCCCTGTGGTTGCATGTGGCCGCCCATCACCCCGAACGGCCCCACCGGCTCGCCGCCGCGGGTCAGGAAGCCGGGGATGATCGTGTGGTACGGCCGCTTGCCGGGCGCGACGACGTTGGGATGCGCCGGGTCGAGGCTGAACCCGGCACCCCGGTTCTGCAGGCCGAAGCCGAGGCCGGGCACCACGACGTACGACCCGAAGCCGAGGTAGTTGGACTGGATGAGGCTCACCATCAGCCCGTCCCGGTCGGCGGCGCACAGGTAGACGGTGCCGCCCCGGGCCGGGTCGCCGGGTCCCGGCGTGCCGGCCCGCTCGCCGATCAACGCCCGCCGTGCGGCGACGTACGCGGGGTCGAGCAGTCCGGCCGTCGGGACGGAGACCCGCTCCGGGTCGGCGACGTACGCGTGGGCGTCGGCGAAGCCGAGCTTCGTCGCCTCGATCTGCCAGTGCAGCCGCCGCGCCGCCGGCATCCCGGCCAGGTCGACCCCGTCCAGGATGGCCAGCGCCATCAGCGCCGCCACCCCCTGCCCGTTCGGCGGCAGCTCCCACACCTCGTGCCCGCGGTAGGCCACCGACACCGGGTCGACCCAGGTGGACCGGTGCCCGGCCAGGTCGTCGGCGGTCAGCAGGCCACCGGTCGCGGCGGCGTACCGGGCCAGCGCGGTCGCGATCTCGCCCCGGTAGAAGTCGGCTGCACCGCTGGCCGCGATCCGGCGCAGTGTGCCGGCCGCCGCCGGGTTGCGCCACCGCTCGCCGGCCCGGGGTGCCCGCCCGCCGACCGTGAAGACCCGGCCCCACTCGGCGAACTCCGGCCCGGCCAGCTCCGCGTGGGTACGCACCGACCGGGCCCAGCCGGCGGCGACCCCCGGCGACACCGGGAAGCCGTGTTCGGCGTACCGGACGGCGTCGTCGAAGAGGTCGGCGAACGGCAGCGAGCCGAACCGGTCGTGCAGGTCCCGCCAGCCGGCCGGAGCCCCGGGTACGGTCACCGGCAGCCAGCCCCGGGCCGGCAGCCCGGGGGCGGCGGACTGGGCACCACCGTGCCCCGCGCTCGGCTCGGCCCCACGGCCGCCGGTCGCGGCGAGCACCGCCGCGCGGGTCAGCGCCGCCGGCGACCGGCCCGAGGCGTTGAGGCCGTGCAGCCGCCGTCCGTCCCACACGATGGCGAACAGGTCGCCGCCGATGTCGTTGGAGCCGGGCTGCACCACGGTCAGCGCGATCGCGGTGGCCAGTGCGGCGTCGACGGCGTTGCCGCCGCGGCGCAGGACCGCCGTACCGGCCGCCGCGGCCAGCGGCTGGCTGGTGGCGACGATGCCGTGCGGGGCGTACACGGGTTGTCTGGGGTGCGGCATCCGGCCAGTCTCACCCGGCGCCGAGGTGCCCGCCATGGCGGGCCACCCGGATGCCGCCGGGCAGGAAGGTCGGCCCCTGTCCGCGCCAGGCGGTGACGAGGGCGTCGAGCGCCTCGACGTGCCGGTGGGACAGGGCGGCCGGGGCGGCGCCCAACTCGCGGGCCCAGGCGTGCAGGACCCGGCCACGCAGCGCGGCCGGCAGTGCGGCGAGCACGGCGACCCGCAGCCCGCCGGCCGGGTCGCGGGCGGCCGCCAGGTGGTCGGCGGCGAGCGCGTCGAGCGCGGCGGTGTCGGCCGCGACCAGCGCCGCGGTGCGGGCCAGGTTGCCCACCACGCCGGGGCCGAGTGCCTCGACCAGCGCCGGCAGCAGGTCGGACCGGACCCGGGCCCGGGCGTACGACGGATCGGTGTTGTGCGGGTCGTCCCACGGGGTCAGGTCGAGCGCGGCGCACGCGGCGCGGGTCTGCGCCCGGGTGACGTCGAGCAGCGGCCGGCACAGCGCGATGCCGTCGAGGACGCGGACCGCCGGCATGCCGGCCAGCCCGCGCGGTCCGGCCCCGCGGGCAAGGGCGAGCAGCACGGTCTCGGCCTGGTCGTCGCGGGTGTGCCCGAGCAGTACGGTGCCGGCCCGGTGCCGGTGGGCGGCGGATACGAGTGCCTCGTAGCGGGCGTCCCGGGCGGCCGCCTCGGGTCCGCCCGGACGGCCGGCGACCTCGACCGTGGCGACCTCGACCGGCGCGAACCCGGCCCGATCGGCCCAGTCCGCTACGGCCCGGGCCCGCCGCGCCGAACCGGCCTGCAGGCCGTGGTCGACGGTCACCAGCCCCACGTCGACGCCCTGTCGCGGGCCGACGAACACCGCCGCCGCGGCCAGGGCCAGCGAGTCGGCCCCACCGGAGCAGGCGACCAGCACCCGGGCCCGCCGGGTGCCGGGCACCGGATCGGTCGCGGCCGGCGGGTCCGGAATCGGGGCGGACCCGACCTGGTCGAGTGCCCGTCGGACCGCGAGCCGGACCGCTGCGACCGGCGCGGCGAGGACGGCCACGGTCGGTTGGCGGCGGGTCAGCCGGCGGCGGAGACCGGCCCGACCGGGCCGTGTACGCGGGCCACCCACGCGCCCGGGTCGCCGAGTTCGTCCAGCCGGGGCAGGGTGAGCGGGGAGCTGAAGATCTTGTTGAAGCCGGCCATCCCGACCCGGTCGACCACCCCGTGCACGAACTTGCGGCCCTCGGCGTACTGACGCATCTTGACGTCGATGCCGAGGAGCTTGCGGATCGCCTTCTCGACCGGGTTGCTGGCCTCGCGGCGCCGGTTGAACTTCGCCCGGATCTCGCCGACGCTCGGGATGACCTCGGGGCCGACCCCGTCCATCACGAACTCCGCGTGCCCCTCGAGCAGCGTCATCAGCGCGGTGAGCCGGTCGAGCACGGCCCGCTGCCCCGGCGTCTGCACGATGTCGAGCACGCTGGCCCGGCTGTCCGGGTTGCGTACGGTGTCGGACAGGGTGGCCACGCCGCGGCGGATCCGGTCGAGGAGGTTGTCGCCGCCGGCCTGGGAGGCGTCGACGAACGCCTGCACCTCGCCGAAGAAGTAGCCGCGCATCCACGGCACGGCGGTGAACTGGGTGCGGTGGGTCACCTCGTGCAGGCAGACCCAGAGGCGGAAGTCGCGGGGCTCGGCCTGGAGCTTGCGCTCCACCTCGACGATGTTCGGCGCGACGAGCAGGAGCTGGCCCGGATCGGCGGAGAAGACCTCGTACTGCCCGAGCACCCGGCCGGACAGGTAGGCGAGCACCGTACCGGCCTGGACGCCGGTGAGCCGGGAACCGACCGCGTCGGTCAGCGCCCCGGGCTGCTTGTCGCCGGACAGCCGGTTGACCAGCGGTGTGATCACCTCGCTGAGGCCGGCGATGTTGACCGCCGCCCAGTCCCGCCGGTCGACGATCCGCACCGGCGGGTGGGCCACCAGCGACCGTAGCCCGGTGTACTCCGCCACGTGCCCGGCGGCCTCGTCGGTCAGCCGCCGCAGGTCGGCGACGACCTCGGTGGCCTCCTCGTAGGAGACTCTCGGTCCCGACTTGCCCAGTGCTCCCGCGGTGGCAGCGGCAAGATCCCAGTCCACGAACTGCGCCATGCAACCACCGTACCCGCGCCGGAACACCCCCGGCCCGGCTCGGAGCCGGGCCGGCGGCGCGGGCCGCTGTCAGCGGCAGCCGCAGGAGGCCAGGGCGCCGGCGATCCGGTCGAGGGCCGGTTGCGCCACGCTGGAGTCGGTGGGCACCTGGTCGGCCAGGATCGCGAACGCCAGCAGCCGGCCCTCGGCGGTCGTGACCACGCCGGAGATCGCGTTCACCCCGGAGAGGGTGCCGGTCTTGGCGCGTACGACGCCGGCTCCGGCGGCGCTGCCGGCGGCCGGGCTGCGGAACCGGTGGCTCAGGGTTCCGGACCAGCCGGCGACGGGCAGGCCGCCGAAGATGCCGACCAGTTCCGGGCGGGTGCCACCGGCGGCGAGCATGATCAGGTCGGTGAGGAGGGACGGGGTGAGACGGTTGGTCCGCGACAGGCCGCTGCCGTCGGCGAGTCCGCTCTCCGCCTCGGGCAGCCCGAGTTCGACGAGTACGGCGTCGACGGCGGCCGCACCTCCGGCGAACGAGGCGGGCTGCTGGCGGGCGAGCGCCACCTGCCGGGCCAACGCCTCGGCGATCAGGTTCTCGCTGTCGCTGAGCATGAACTCGACCAGGCGGTACATCGGCGGTGACTGGACCTGACCGAGTTCGGTGCCGGGCGCGATCATGGCGCCCTCCGGACCGGGTCCCGCGGCGGTCGCCGTCGGCGCGGTGCTGACCACCGAACCGCCGCTGGCGTCGGCCGACGGTGTGCCGGGGCCGGTCGGCGCGGTGCCCCGGGCGACGCCCTGGACGGCGGCGGCCGGCATCCCGAGCGCCTTGGCGAAGGCCTGCCCGGCGGCGATGTCCGGGTTGTTCAGCCGCCGGGTGCAGCCGGTGGCGTTCTTCGGGTTGGCGCGGGCGGCGTCGGTCATCAACGCCATGACCGGGCCGCCGCAGCCGCCGGTCGGGATGTCGGAATCCCAGCCGGGCTCGTAGATCGGGCCGGAGTAGAGCGAGGAGTCGACGGTGACCCGGGTCGGGACGGCCCCGCCGAGCGCCGCCTTGACCTGCTCGGCCAACTGGTCGAGGCGGGCCGCGCCCGGGTAGCTGCCGGCGGCGTTCATGGCCAGGGTGGGGTCGCCACCACCGATCAGCACGACCTCGCCGGGCTGGGCGCCGGCCACGGCCCGGGTCGGGATCCGGTAGCCCGGGCCACGCGCGGCGAGCACGGTCAGGCCGGTGACCAGTTTGGTGGTCGACGCCGGAACGGTCAGCGCGTCGGGTCCGCGCTCGTAGAGCACCTCGCCGGTGGCGATGTCGAGCACCGAGATGTTGACCCGGCCGCCCAGTCGCTGCGGGTCGACCAGCGGGTCGACGGCGGCCTGCACGCCGGCCCTGGTCGGCATCGGCGCGTTCGCGGTCACCCCGTCGAGCACCGGCGACGGCATCGGATCCGGTGGGTCGGCGGTCGGCGTCCGGCCGTCGGCGCCGCCGAGCCAGCCGGCGACCGGTCCGGGCCGTACGACGGCCAGTCCGGCCGCCGCGGCCACCAGGACCAGCACCGAGGCGAGTACGGCGACCAGCGGACCCCGACGCCGGCGGCGGGCGGGGACGGGCGGCTCGGCGGGCGGTGGCCCGGCGGCCGGGCGCGGCGCGGGTGGTGGCTGCTGCCCGGCGGCCGGCTCCGGCTGGCCGGGGCGACCCGGCGGTCGCTGGCCGGCGTTCGGCGGGCCGGGTACCTGGTCGAGCGGGATCGCCCAGTTGTCGGGTGCGCCGCCGGCCGGGCGGGCCGGGGCGGGGCGATGTGCGGGCGGCACCGGTGGGGTGGCCGGCGGCCGGGCCGGCGGTCGCGTCGCCTGGTCGAGCGGGATCGACCAGGTCGGCATGTTGACCCGGCCGGTCGGACGCGGTTGCTCCGGCCGGTCGGGCGGCGGCGGGGTCACCTGATCGAGTGGGATCGACCAGGTACGGGGTTCCGGGCGCGGACCATGATCGGCGGGTGGCGGCCCGGGCGGGGAGTGCGGCGCGGCGCCGGGCACCCCGTTTATCGGGATCGACCAGCCCTGCGTCGGGTGGACCGGCACGCTGGCCCGGCCGGTCGGCGGGGGCACCACGGCCCGCCCGCGTGACGTACCGGCGCCGTGCGGAGCCGGTGGCGGTCCGCCGGGGTATCGTCCGGGAGCCGGGTGGGCCGCAGGTCGGGGGCGTCCACCGGTGGTCTGCCCGTCGAAACCCTCGTTGGGGTTCGGCGGCCCGTCCACCGGGCCAGAGTGTGAATCTTGCCTCCCCACCGGCCCCTCCTCCAGATCCGTAACTTGACTACGCGACACTACTTGCGTCCGAACACCTGACGGTGCCCGGACCGAGACGGATGGGGCAACATCCGTCCGGTCGGCGCCGCCTGGTCCGTTAGCCAGCGTGGGCAACGAGGGAGCGTGAAGATGGATTTCGACGTGACGGTTGAGATCCCGAAGGGTCACCGCAACAAATACGAAGTTGACCACGCGACCGGCCGGATCCGGCTGGACCGCACACTCTTCACCTCGACGCAGTACCCCGCCGACTACGGGTTCATCGAGGGAACCCTGGGCGAGGACGGCGACCCGCTGGACGCCCTGGTGCTGGTGCCCGAGCCGACGTTTCCAGGGTGCCTCATCCGGTGCCGCACCATCGGCATGTTCCGGATGACGGACGAAAAAGGTGGCGACGACAAGGTCCTGTGCGTGCCGTTCGAGGACCCGCGGCAGGAGCACCTGCGCGACATCCACCACCTCGGCGAGTTCGACCGGCTGGAGATCCAGCACTTCTTCGAGGTCTACAAGGACCTGGAGCCCGGCAAGTCGGTGGAGGGCGCGACCTGGGTCGGCCGCATCGAGGCCGAGGCGGAGATCCGGGCGTCGTACCGCCGGCACGAGGAAGCCGTGGCCAAGGGCGAAGAGATCCACTGAGTTTTCGCGCTGGTCGAACGCGTGGTCCGGCCGGGCCACGCGTTCGTTTCTTTCCGGACTGTTTCTCGCCGGCCTGTTTCCCGCCGGACTGCTTCCCGCCGGGCGGGTTCTGTCCGGATCCCGTCAGTTGCCGCTCAGCCGAGCAGGTCCCTGGCCTGTGTGTAGAGGCCGAGCACCGCGCAGGCGACCGGCACCAGCGACAGCACCGTAGCCGTGTCGAGCAGGTCGGCCGCCCGGCCCAGGTAGGGCGACGGCGGGCGCCGGGCGTACGTGGCCCCGGCGACCACCGTCAGCAGCGCCAGTGGCAGCCCGCCGACGAGTACCGCGAACCCGACGGCCGGATCCCCGTCGGCCGCCAGTGCCGCCCCGAGCACCCCGAACCCGGCCAGCCCGGCGGCGACCAGGGCGGTCCGCTGCGCCCGGGTCGCGAAGAGCCGCGACCGCAGCAGCAGCGCCGCCGCGGCGACCGCCACCAGCGACCGCCCGGCCCAGCCGGCGGTGACCAGCACCGTCGCGGCCGCGACGGTGAGCAGCGCGTGCCCGACGAGCATTCCGGCGAGCAGTTCCTCGGTACGGGCGACGGCCGAGTGGACCAGCCGCCGGTCGGGCCGCTCGCGGGCAGCGTCCGTCCGGTCGGGCCCGGTGCCCGACCGGTCGGGGGCGGCGTCCGTGGCCGGGAAGCCGTCGACGCCGTCGGCGCTGTCGGTGCCGGACGGCAGCGTGACCGGTGGCATCGGCAGCCGGCCCAGCCGGATGGCCAGTAGTGGCAGCACCCCGATGCCGCACACCAGCAGCACGGTGAGGATCGCCGCCGCGCCGGCGGCGGGCAGGAAGAGGCCGGCGGTGGCGGTGGCCGTGCCCAGCGCTCCGACGAGTACGCCGGCGGCGAAGACCCGCTCGACGGCGGCCACCCCGGCCAGGCCGAGCACCGCGACCACCAGCAGCGCGACGGACGCGGCGAGCAACTCCGGGCCGCCGAGCCAGCGCAGCGGCCCGGGAAGGCCGACCGGGTCCCCGGAGGCGACCAGCAGCGCGCCGCCGGTGAAGCCGTATAGCATCGCGAACCCGCCCAGCGCCGCGCCGCCGACGGCGTCGCCGTACGCCCGTGACGCGACCGTGCCGGCGAGCGTGAGCAGTACGGCGGCGGCGAGCCCGGCGTACGCCCCGACCGGCCAGCCGGGGCCGGCCAGGACGAGGGTGAGCAGCCCGACCGCGAGCGGCACGCCGGCACCGGCGACGGTCGCCGTCCGGGTCGCCCGGGCCGACCAGCCGCCGCCACGCCGGGCCGCGTCGGCGATCACCTCCACGACGTCGTCGTATTCGAGTTCGGGCCACTGGGCGCGGGCGGGCACGAGGTGCAGCACCTCGCCGTCGCGTACCCCCTGGGGTTGCAGGCCCTGACCGGCGGTGAGCGGCGCACCGTCGGTGCGGCGCAGCACCCAACCGCCGTGCCGCTCCCCGGCGTCGGCGAGTCCCTCGCCGGCGTGGCGCAGCAGTTCGGGCAGGAGTTCGGCGAGCGGCAGCCGATCGGGGACGGCGACGTCGACCCGGCGTCGGGGGGTGCTCACGGTGACTCGGGCCAGCCCGGTGCTCATCGGCGGTCCTCCAGACGTCGGGCGTACGGAGTGCGGCGCGGCGGAGCGTGGCGCCGGGAACGCGCGGGCGGCGCCTGGCCCGGCCCGCGGGGTCAGCGCGGACGACGGCACTTTACCTACCATGGGCCGGTCCTGGTGTCCGTGTGACGGGGGGATCATGTCCACCTTGGATCGGTCTGGTGTGGACGGTGCCGGGAGCCGGGCCGACGGCCCGCGACCGGGATGAGCACCGTCGCGTTCCGCCGGCCGGCGCGGCGTCCGGCGCCGGAGATCCCGGCCGGCGAACTGCCCGTGGAGCCGCCGCCGGAGATCCCGCCGGCGACCGGCGGCCGGTGGCAGCAGTTGCTGATGGTGCTGCCGATGCTCGGCGGGGCGGTCGCCATGGCGATGATGTTCGGCCGGGGCGGCGGGGCCTACTCCTACCTGGTCGGTGCCATGTTCGGGGTGTCGTCGCTGGCCATGCTCGCCACCACGTGGGGCAGTGCGACGGGCTCGCCGAAGAAGTCGGAGATGATGACCGCCCGGCGCGAATACCTGCGCCACCTGGCGAGCCTGCGTCGGCGGGTCCGCTCGACCGCCGCCCGGCAGCGGGCCGGCCTGCTTTACCGGCACCCCGACCCGGCCCGGCTGTGGTCCACCATCGACAGTCACCGGCTGTGGGAGCGGCGGCCCACCGACCCGGACTTCGGCGTGGTCCGGATCGGGGTCGGGCCGCAGACGCTGGCCACCCCGCTCGTCCCGCCGGTCACCCGGCCGCTTCCGGACCTGGAGCCGATGACGGCGGGCGCGCTGCGCCGTTTCCTCGACGCGTACTCGGTGGTCCCCGACCTGCCGGTGGCCCTTTCGCTGCGCGGTTTCGCCCGGATCCACCTGCGCGGCCGGCCCCGGCCGGGTGGCGAGGCGCCGGCCGGCACCGAGGCTCGGGCGCTGGCCCGGGCGATGCTGGTCCAGCTCGCCGTCTTCCACGCCCCCGACGACCTGATCGTCGCGGTCTGTGCCGGACCGGAACGGCGTACGGCGTGGGAGTGGGTGAAGTGGCTGCCGCACGCGCTGCACCCGACCCGGACCGACGCGCTCGGCCCGGTCCGCCTGGTCACGAGTGCGGCGACGGAGTTGGAGGGGCTGCTCGACGAGGTGCTCGCCAGCCGGCCGCGGTTCAGTCCGCACGGTCCGGCGGGCGGCGGGCCGCACGTGGTCGTCGTACTCGACGGCGGCGACCTGACCGGTGCGGCGCACCTGGCCGGCGACGGCGTCCACGCGGTCACCGTCCTCGACCTGGACGGCCCGCCACCCCGCCTGCTCGACCGCAGCACTCTCGTGCTCCAGGTCCGGGCCGGCCGGCTCGACACCGACTCGATGGACGGCCCGGCGACGGTCGGCACCGCCGACCGGGTCGATCCGGTCGAGGCCGAGGCCGTCGCCCGCCGGCTCGCGCCGCTGCGCCTGGTCGCCTCGGCGGGAGGCACCCAGGCGGCGCTCGCCGCCGACCCCGGCTTCACCGACCTGGTCGGCATCGGCGACCCGCACCACTTCGCCGTACGGCAGGGCTGGGCACCACGGGCCGACCGGGACCGGTTGCGGGTGCCGATCGGGATCGGTGCCGACGGTGCGCCAATCGAACTCGACCTGAAGGAGTCCGCGCAGGACGGCATGGGGCCGCACGGGCTACTCATCGGCGCGACCGGTTCCGGCAAGTCGGAGGTGTTGCGGACGCTGGTGCTGGCCCTGGCCACCACCCACTCGTCCGAACTGCTCAACTTCGTCCTGGTCGACTTCAAGGGCGGCGCGACGTTCGCCTCGCTCGACCGGCTGCCGCACACCGCGGCGGTGATCACCAACCTCGCCGACGAGCTGCCGCTGGTCGACCGGATGGTCGACGCGATCAACGGCGAGCTGATCCGGCGGCAGGAGCTGCTGCGCCGGGCCGGCAACCACGCCAGCCTGCGCGACTACGAGAAGGCCCGGGCCGCCGGCGCCGCGCTCGCCCCGCTGCCGTCGCTGCTGATCGTCTGCGACGAGTTCTCCGAGCTGCTGTCCGCCAAGCCCGACTTCATCGACCTGTTCGTCCAGATCGGACGGGTCGGCCGCTCGCTCGGGGTGCACCTGCTGCTCGCCTCGCAACGGCTCGAGGAGGGCCGGCTGCGCGGCCTGGACACCCACCTGTCGTACCGGATCGGGCTGCGGACGTTCTCCGCGCTGGAGTCGCGGGCGGTGCTGGGCGTGCCGGACGCGTACGAGCTGCCGCGCTCCCCCGGCCACGGCTACCTGAAGTCCGGCAACACCGAGCCGCTGGTGCGGTTCCGGGCGGCGTACGTCTCCGGTGTGCACCGTACGCCCGGCCGGCCCGGTCCGGCCGGCGAAGGGTCCACCGGGGTACGGGTTCTCGGCTACTCGACGCATCTCGTGCCCGTCGCCGAACCGGTCGCCGCCCCACCGCCCGCGGCCGAGGAGGCCGGCGGAGCGACGCTGCTGGACATCCTGGTGTCCCGACTGGACGGCCAGGGCCCGCCGGCACACCGGGTCTGGCTGCCGCCGCTCGAGCTGTCGCCGGCCCTGGACGAGCTGCTCGGCCCGGTCGGCGTCGACCCGGAGCGCGGCCTGACGGTCGCCAACCCCGACCTGCACGGCGCGCTCCAGGTGCCGGTCGCCCTGATCGACAAGCCGTACGAGCAGCGCCGTGACGTGCTGTGGCTGGCCCTGGACGGGGCGGGCGGCCACGTGGCGGTCGTCGGTGGCCCACGCAGCGGCCGGTCGACGCTGCTGCGGACCCTGGTCAGCGGGCTGGCCCTCACCCACACCCCGGCGCAGGTACAGGTCTACTGCCTCGACTTCGGTGGCGGCACGCTGGCCGCGCTGCGCGACCTGCCGCACGTCGGCGGGGTGGCGGGCCGGCTGGACCCCACCGCGGTACGCCGGACCGTCGGTGACGTGGTGGGGCTGCTCGCGCAACGGGAACGGTTGCTGGCCGAGTTGGGCGTCGACATGGCCGGCTACCGCCGGGTGCGGGCCACGGGCGGTTCGACCGACCCGTACGGCGACGTCTTCCTGGTGGTCGACGGGTGGCTGACCATCCGCAACGAGTTCGAGGACCTGGACGAGGCGCTGACCGACATCGCCACCCGTGGCCTGTCGTACGGGGTGCACCTGGTCGCCGCCGCCGGCCGGTGGATCGACCTCCGGCCGTCCATCCGGGACCTCTTCGGTTCCCGGGTCGAGCTGCGGCTCGGCGAGCCCACCGACTCGTTCGTGTCCCGCCGGGCGGCCGCGAACGTGCCGAAGGAGTCGCCGGGGCGCGGGATCACCACGGACGGCCTGCACCTGCTGGCCGCCCGGCCGGAGCTGGCCGGGTCCGGCGGTGATCCCGGTGCGCTGCCCCGGGCGGTGGCCGGCGCGTGGCCGGGCGAGCCGGCTCCCCGGGTCCGGCTGCTTCCGCCGCGACTGCCGTACGCCGAACTGGACCTGGGCCGCACCGAAGGGCTGCGGCTGCCGATCGGGATCGCCGAGACGGATCTGCGGCCGGTGTCGCTCGACTTCGCCGGTGAGCCGCACCTGCTGGTCTTCGGCGACGCCGAGAGCGGTAAGTCGTCGTTCCTGCGCGCCCTGGCCGCGACCATCACCAGCCGGTTCACCCCCGAGCAGGCCCGGGTGATCCTGGTCGACTACCGGCGCAGCCTGCTCGGCGCGATCCGTACCGAGCACCAGATCGGGTACGGGACGGCGGCGGCGGTCACCGCCGAACTCATCGGCTCGGCGGCGGGCTACATGCGGCGCCGGATGCTCCGCCCGGACGTGACCGAAGAGGAGTTGCGCGACCGGTCATGGTGGACCGGACCGGAGCTGTTCGTCCTGGTGGACGACTACGACCTGGTGGCGACCGGACCGAGCAACCCGCTGGCCGCGCTGGATGAATACCTGCCGCAGGCCCGTGACATCGGCCTGCACCTGGTGCTGGCCCGGCGGACCGGAGGGGCGGCGCGGGCCGCGTACGAGCCGCTCATGCAGCGGTTGCGCGAGTTGTCGTCACCCGGACTCCTGCTGTCCGGGCAACCGGACGAGGGCTCCTTGATCGGAAATGTCCGGGCCACGCCGATGCCACCCGGCCGGGGGCGCCTGGTCACCCGCCGGGAAGGGGTACGCCTGATCCAGCTCGCCTATCTGGCAACCGACTGATTCCTTGGCCACACACGTCCCGTACCGGCCACGGACCGGGTAGCCTCCGTGCATCGATCCGCTGCCGGGGTGGTCGCACCCCGGGTGTGAAAGCCAGGGTGTGACCGGGTTGAGGCGCTGCCACCACAATGCCGTACGGCGCACCGCCGGGGCGGCGCTGCTCGGCCTCCTGAGCCTGCTCGCCGTACCGGTGGCCGCGCCGCCGGCCGGGGTGGGGGCGGGGCAGCCGGTCGCGCTGCCGGTCCGCATCGATCCGGTGCGCGAGCAGCAGTGGCAGCTCGACGCGCTGCGCGCCGACGAGGTGTGGCGGCTGTCGACCGGCGAGGGCGTCACGGTGGCGGTCGTCGACTCCGGAGTGGACGGGTCCCATCCGGACCTGGTGGGTCAGGTGCTGCCCGGCATCGACCTGGTCGCGCGGGACGGTGACGCCGACGCCGCCCCGGTCGCGGGCGCGGGGCAGCACGACCCGGTCGGGCACGGCACCACGGTGGCGGCCCTGATCGCCGGCCGCAACGACGACAACGACGGCGTCGCCGGCCTGGCCCCACGGGCCAGGATCCTGCCGGTACGCGTGCTCGACGAGGAGAACCGCTACGACGACGCGCTCATCGTGGCCCAGGGCGTACGGTGGGCTGTCGACAACGGCGCCCAGGTGATCAACCTGTCGCTGGGCGGTGGCAGTGCCAGCCCGGCCCTCGAAGCCGCGATCGACTACGCGTTCACCCACAACGTCGTGGTGGTCGCGTGCACCGGCAACGTCGCGCCGTCGACGGCCGGCGAGGTCTGGTATCCGGCCCGGGAGCCCGGGGTGATCGCGGTGACCGGTCTGGACCGGGCCACCGACCGGCTCTGGTCCGGCGCGATCACCGGCCCGGAGACGGTGCTCAGCGCGCCGGCGACCGGCCTGCTCGGCGCCCGGCCCGGCGGTTTCTGGCAGGTGCAGGGCACGAGTTTCGCGGCTCCGCTGGTCGCCGCGACAGCGGCGCTGGTCCGTGCCAAGTGGCCGGCGATGTCGGCGGGCGACATCGTGCACCGGCTGACCAGCACGGCCCGTGACCTCGGCGCGCCGGGCCGCGACGACCGGTTCGGGTTCGGTCTGGTCGACCCGCTCGCCGCACTCACCGAGACGGTGCCGGAAGTCGGCCGCAACCAGCTGGACAACAACGAGCGGCCGGGAACCGCCCGCTTCGGCCCGGCGCCCGGCTACGAGACCGGGCCGCCGACCGGCAGCGGCTACGGCGGGCCGGGCCGGTTCGGCGGGGGGCGGGCCACCGGACCCGGTGGCGGATGGGCGGCCACCCCGACCGGCGACACCGACGAACTCGACCGGACGGGAGTCGTCGGCGGCGCGGCCGCGGTGGTGGCGCTGCTGGGCGTCGCGACCCTGCTGGCCTGGCGCCTCGGGTGGCTCCCGGACCGGCGGTCACGACGCCGGGTTGCTCCGGTTTCCGGTGGCCCGGTGTCCGGTCCGCCGCTCTGACCGTCGCCGCCGGTCGACCTCGGTCAGGAGCAGGCTCCGGTGTCGACCGAGCGGGAGCGTTCGACGCCGGCCGCCGCGACCGGCCCGGACTCGGCCGCCGTGACGGCGAATCCGGTGTTGGGGTCGTCGGCGACCGCGGCGAAGATGACGCCCAGCACCTGGCCGTCCGGCCCGATCAGCGGACCGCCGGAGTTGCCGCTGCGGACCAGCGCCCGGATGGTGTAGACCTCGCGGGTCACGTTGCCGGAGTCGTAGATGTCCGGACCGGTGATGTCGCCGACGTCGCGCACCCGGGCCGACTGGGCGTCGTACGGGCCGCCGCGCGGAAAACCGAGCACGATCGCGTCCGCTTCGACCTGGGCCGGCCGGTCCGCGAACGGCATCACCGGAGCGGACAGGCCCGGCACGTAGATCACCGCCAGGTCGCGCTCCGGGTCGTAGACCACGACCCGGCCGTTGTAGCGGCGGTCGTTCAGCTCGACCGAGACGCTACGGGTGCCGGCGACGACGTGCGCGTTGGTCATCACCCGCTCCTCGGCGTAGACGAAGCCGGAGCCTTCGATCCGCCGGGAGCAGCTGGGGGCGCTGCCGAGCACCTTCACCACCGACCGCTGCGCGTTCGCGACCACCTGCGAACCGGCAAGTGCCGGGTCGGGCGGCGACACCTCGCGGGCCCGGGTCGGCGCCAGCCCGCCGAAGACGTCGGGGAAACCGTTGGTGTCGACGGTGTCGCGCAGTGCCTGCGACAGCGCCTGCGCCTGCGCCGGCAGCACCCGGTCGACGGCACCGAGCAGGGCGCTGTGCCGTACCGAGCTGGCCAGCCAGGGCAGCGACGACGAGCCGAGCGGCACCGCGACCAGCCAGGCGACGACGAGCACCGCGACCAGTGACACCAGTGCCCCGCCGACGTCGTCGATCCGCCGGCCGGCCCGGCTGGTGATCGCGTGCCGGATGTGGGAGCCGAGCCAGCCGGCCAGGGTCTGGAAGAGGATGGCCAGGCCGAAGATGGCGATGAGTGCGACCACGACCCGGATGGCGCCGTCCTCGAACCGCTGGGCGAGCAGTGGGCCGACCTGTAGTCCGACCAGGGCGCCGCCGAGGAACCCGGTGAACGACATCACGCCGATGACGAATCCCTGCCGGTAGCCGCTGATCGCGAACAACAGCATGAGCAGTATCAGGACAACATCAACGGCGGACACCTGTCCAGCGTACGGGTGTGTGGCGACCCGGGCCGCGACGTGCGACGGGGCACGCCGGGACCGGTGGCTCAGCCGATCGGGCCGGTCAGCTCGTCGTCGGGCTCGGCGGTCTTCGGCGGGGCCGGCCGCAGCACCGACCGGGGCAGCTCCGTGACGCGGTGCCGGGGCCAGGGTTGCTCCCAGCCACCCATCTCCAGCAGCGCCGCGAGCACTCCGGCGGTGAAACCCCAGACGAGCATCCCGCGGACCTGGAACGCCGGCCCCTGCCAGCCGCTCGGTACCCGTACGGTGAGCCGGTTGGCGGGGTCGACCAGTTCGGCCACCGGCAGCCGGGCGACGTGGGCGACCTCGGCCGGCTCCCGCGGGTGCACCCGATGGGGCCGGTGCCACCAGGCCAGGACCGGGGTGACCACGAAGTTGCTGACCGGGATCCACAGCCGGGGCAGTTCGGCCAGGACGGTGACGCTGGTCGGGTCGAGCCCGACCTCCTCCTCGGCCTCGCGTAGCGCGGTGCCGACCGGCCCGCCGTCGCCCGGGTCGGCGGCACCGCCGGGGAACGCCGGCTGCCCGGCGTGGTTGCGCATCGACGCCGCCCGCTGGAGCAGCAGGACGTCCGGCCCGTGGTCCGGCTCCTCGCCGAGCAGCACGAGCACCGCGCTGGGGCGGCCGGTCGCCGGGGTCGGCAACCGGGTGAAGTCCTCGGTGCGGGCGGTCCGCACCCGGTCGAGCAGCGGGGCGGTCCAACCCGGCGGTGTCCTGGTCACGGGCCTACCACCACGCCGAGGTGCTCTTCGACGAGGGCGGTGAGGGTGGCGTCGTCGAGCGCGCCGGAGATGTCGAGGTGCCGCACCGTGCCCGTGTCGTCGAGGAAGAGGGTCATCGGCACGAAGTTGCGGGCCAGGCCGCGCAGCAGCACCTCGTCCGGGTCGAACAGGTTGGGAAAGGTCAGGCCGTACGTCTCGGCGATGGACACCGCGGCTGCCCGCCGGTCGCGTACGTCGACGCCGACGACGTGCAGTTGTCCAGCCGAACGGTCGGCGAGGCGCTGGAAGGCCGGCAGTTCCTTACGGCACGGCGTGCACCAGGACGCCCACACGTTGATCACCGCAGGCCCCTGGATGCCGGTCATCGCGACCGGCTCGCCGCCGGTGAAGCAGGGCAGCTCGATCTCCGGTAGCTGCGGCACGTCGGCCGCCGGGACGTCCGGCGCGCGGGGTGGGTCGTCGGGGCCGGGCCGTCCGGTCGCCCCGGGGCCAGCGGCGGCCGGTGGTGCGGCGAGCCCGGCGCAGGCCGCGAACGGGGCGGGCGTCGGATCCGGGGAGACGTCGGGGTCGCCGGCTGTGCAGCCGGCCACGAGTAGGGCGACCGGTGCCAGCAGCCCGGCCAGCCATCGGCGACCCGGCGTCGCGCGTGCCGGCCGCCTCACGGTACGTCGGCGGCCGCCGCCTGCGCCGGCACCAGGTCAGGGTCGACCCCGGCCGCGGCCGCGAGGTCACGGGCGCGGGGCCCCTTGAGGAGCTTGGCGGCGGTCGGGTCGGTGGGGCCGGTGCCGTACGCCGGGCAGAGGCTGGCGAGCGTGCAGGCGCCACAGGCCGGCTTGCGGGCGTGGCAGACCCGGCGGCCGTGGAAGATCACCCGATGCGACAGCATGGTCCAGTCGCGCTTCTCGATCAGGGCGCCGACCGCGTGTTCGATCTTGACCGGGTCGGTCTCGTCGGTCCATTCCCAGCGCCGGACCAACCGCTGGAAGTGGGTGTCGACGGTGATGCCGGGGACGTCGAAGGCGTTGCCGAGGATGACGTTGGCGGTCTTGCGGCCGATGCCGGGCAGGGTGACCAGGTCGGTGAGGCGGCCCGGCACCTCGCCGTCGTACCGCTCGACCAGCGCCTGCCCCAGGTTGATCAGCGACGTCGTCTTGTTGCGGAAGAAGCCGGTCGGCTTGATCAGCTGCTCCAGCTCGGCGCGGTCCGCCGCGGCGTAGTCGGCGGCCGTCGGGTAGCGGGCGAACAGCTTCGGGGTGACCTCGTTGACCCGCTTGTCGGTGCACTGCGCGGAAAGGATCGTGGCCACCGCGAGCTGGAGCGCGTTGCCGTGGTCGAGTTCGCAGTGTGCGTCGGGGTGTGTCTCGGTGAGGACCCTTGCCATCCGCCGGGCCCGCCGCTTACGGGCCAGTTCGGTCTCGACTTTCCGGGTGCGGCGGGTCGGTTCGGCCTTCCGGGCGGCTTCGGCGCCACGGACCGGCCGGGCATTGGTCAGGCTCACGCTGGCCAGCGTACGTCGCCCGGCTGACACCCGAGGTCAACCACCGGCCGGCGGGGTGATCCGGCCCTCGCCGTCGAGGGTCGGCGCGGTGGTCGGGAAGTCGGACTCGCACAGGCCGCGCACCAGGTCGAGGCCACGCTTCCGGTCGTCCATGGTCGGCAATCCGGACCCGTTCATGATGGTCGAGATCAACTGCCCGTCGGACCAGGTGCCGTCGGCGGTCATCGACACCTTGAGCACCGCGCCGTAGCCGAGCCGCCCGCTGCCGTTGAGGGTGCCGCCACCCCCGGCGAAGTTGCCGAGGCTGTAGGCGATCAGCCGCCCCTTGTAGAACTCCAGCGCCCGCATCACGTGTGGCCCGTGGCCCACCACGAGGTCGGCGCCGGCGTCGATGACGGCGTGGGAGAACTTGATCGGGTCGCCCCGGTTCTCGCCGAGGAACATCTCCGTGCCCGGCTTGACCCTGGTCCGGTCCGCCCCCTCGGCGCCCATGTGCACCTGCACCACGACCAGGTCGGCCTGGGCGGCCGCCTCCTCGACGATCTCGGTGGCCTTCTCGATGTTGACCAGGTTGTTGGTCCACGAGTACGGCGTGAAGCCGAGGACCGCGACCTTGACGCCGTCTACGTCGGCGATCGTGATCTGGCCGGCCCGGCCGGTGTGCTGCATCCCGTGCTCTTCGAGGGCCCGGGTCGTGTTCTCGTAACCGGCCTGGCCGTAGTCGTAGCCGTGGTTGTTGGCGAGGTTGAGCAGGTCGAAGCCGGCGTCGCGCAGGTGGGCGGCGTACGACGGCGGGGCCCGGAACGCGTGACAGCCGGAGGAGCCCGCACCGCACTTGGTGGTGCCGGTGTCCTCGGTCAGCGGCTCTTCCAGATTGCCCATCACCAGGTCGGCGACGAGCGCCTCCTTGACCGGGTCGAAGAAGCCCTGGCCACCGTTGGGCGGCAGCCGGTTGGGCGCGTTGCCCATGACGATGTCGCCGGTCGCCGACATGCTGATCACTTTGGGGGCGGGTTCGGTGGCACTGGGCACGGGCGCGCCGGAGGGGTCCCCGCCGGCCGAGGCGGACCCCTGCCAGACCGACGGCGCGGGCGCGCTGCGGGTCGCGGTGAACGCTGCGAATCCACTCAGACCAATGCCGACCAGGACAACCAGGACAGCCCCGAAGGCGACTATCGGGCTCTCCGAGAAGACCTGTCCCAGCCGGCTACGCCGGCGCGGTTCCTGGTGGGCGCTATACATAACGCGCAGACCCTACCCGGCGGACGGGGTGTGCGACGACGGCCGTACGGATGAGGTGGTTCAGCGTTCGTGCCGCACCGACCACGGCACCTCGGTCCGCGAATCAGGCCCGCCGGCGCGTACCGCGTGGTGTGCCGCCCGGGCCAGCGGCGCACCCCAGCGGGACCGGGGGCCGCCGTAGGGTTCGGCCGGGCCGTCGGACGGGCAGAGCACGGTCACCGCGTCGGTGGCGGTGCCGGTGGCCTCGACGCCGATCTCCCAGAGCGCCTGCGACTTCGCCTCGGTGACGGTGGCGACCGCGTTCACCAGTGCGGCCTCACTCAACCTGGCCGGCACCCAGGCGACGATGTTGACGGTTCCGACCCGCGCCGGGGCCTCCTCGTCGGCCGCCGCGGCCCAGGTCGGGCTGCCCAGGCCGACGGTCGCCCAGATCCGTACGCCGGCGTCGGCCGCGTCGACGACCCGGGCGACGTCGACGCCGGTGAGCAGCCCGACGCCGGGCCCGCGCAGGCCGAGCTGGTCGGCGAGCCCGGTCAGGTGGACGTCGGGGTCGTCCCGCCGGTACGAGATCGGCACGGTCGCGTTGACCACCCACTCCCGTACGCCGATCCCGCCGCCGAGCGGCGCCGAACTGATCGCGAGCCGGGGCCGGGACAGTCGCCAGACGAGCAGCGGTACGTCCAAACCTTCTTCGGATCTCGCGGCGAGGGTGGGCGCGGAGGGCATCGGACGATGCTACGGCGGCCGGACTCGGAGGCAATAGTGCCTGGCCGAGGGGGATGTATCGTAGCGGCGTCCGGGGTCGGGTGGGTTACGCTCCGGACTCAAGATTTCAAGGGGCGCACGTCCGGTTTCCGAGCGGCGTCCGCCTAGACTGACTGCGCGCGACGTGCGCGCAGGCGGAGGTGCGCGATGGACGAGGTACTGGCCCGCAGCGGGATCTTCCAGGGCGTCGACCCGGAAGCGGCCGAGGCGCTCGCCAAGGAGATGGAGACGATCGAGGCCCGTAAGGGCGAGATCGTGTTCAACGAGGGAGAGCCCGGCGACAGTCTGTATATCGTGCTCAGCGGCAAGATCAAGGTGGGTCGGCGGGCGGCCGACGGCCGGCAGAACCTGATCGCCGTGATGGGTCCGTCCGACATGGTCGGCGAACTGTCGCTCTTCGATCCCGGCCCGCGCACCGCGACCGCCACCGCCGTCACCGACACCAGGCTGGTCCGGCTGCGCAAGCAGGCCCTGCGGCCGTGGCTCAACAACCGGCCGGAGATCGCCGAGCAGTTGCTGCGGGTACTCGCCCGCAGGCTGCGCCGGACGAACGACAACCTCGCCGACCTGATCTTCACCGACGTGCCCGGCCGGGTCGCCAAGAACCTGCTCCAGATGGCCGGCCGGTTCGGCACCCGGGACGGCGGCGTGCTGCGGGTGACCCACGACCTGACCCAGGAGGAGATCGCCCAGCTCGTCGGCGCCTCCCGCGAGACGGTCAACAAGGCACTGGCCGACTTCGCCTCGCGCGGCTGGCTCCGCCTCGACGGCAAGAGCATCATCATTCTCGACCCGGAGCGCCTGGCCCGCCGCGCCCGCGTCTGAGAACTCCGCGTCGGCGGGGGACGACCGTGGTCGTCCCCCGCCGATGTGTCTCAGGCGGCGGCCGTCGCCTGTGCGATCTGGGAAACCCGCTGGGGCGAGATGCCGAGCATCCGGCCGGCGTCCCGCACCGTGTAGCCGTCGGCGAGAAGTTCGCGTACGGCCTCGGCGGTGGCCCGCTCTGCGGCAAGATCCGCCTCGCGGGCCGCCCGCCGGGCGACGAGGGCATGCGAGACCTTCGGCGGCAGTTGCGGACTGACTTCCAACTCGAAGCTGTCCGGAGCCACGTCCAGCATCAGCGCGATGGCCTCACGCGCCATCGCCTCCACCTGATCAAGCCGGCGGGCCTGGCTGTGCACCCCTTTGATCTCCGGAATGCTGATGGCCCACCAATTGCCAGAGCGGGTGCACACTGCCGTGAACCTGGTCATCGTGTCCCTGCCTTCGTCCGCCTGCCCGTTGCTGAGCAGTCTAGGTACCTAGACAGAATAAGTAGAGCCGCCTAGACATCGTAGCTCAGATCTAAACAAGCAGGCTTGACTGTTTGTTTCTGAGCATGGACGCTCTTTGGCATGGCTGCCGCCGTACCTCGGGCTCCCCAGCAGGAGCGCAGCCGTGCCACCCGGGCGCGGCTGCTGGAGGCGACCGTCGAATGCCTCGTCGAACGGGGCTGGTCGGGTACGACGACGACGCTGGTCGCGACCCGCGCCGGCGTGTCCCGGGGCGCCCAGTTGCACCACTACCCGACCAAGGCGGCGCTGGTCATGGCCGCCGTCGAGCATCTGGCCGACCGCCGGGCCGCCGAGATCCGGGCCGAGGCGCGGGCCCTGCCCACCGGGCCGAACCGGCTCGACCGGGTGGTCGACATGCTCGCTGCCGCGTTCACCGGGCCGCTGTTCGTCGCCGCCCTGGAGGTCTGGGTCGCCGCCCGCACCGACGCCGAGCTGCGCGCGGCGCTGGTGCCTCTGGAGGCGCGGGTCGGCCGGGAGATGCACCGGCTGACCGTCGAACTGCTCGGCGCCGACGAGCGCCGGCCCGGCGTACGCGAGGCGGTGCAGGCCACCCTCGACCTGTTGCGTGGCCTCGGCGTCGCCAACCTGCTCACCGACGACTCGGCCCGGCGGGCCGCCCTGCTCGCCGCGTGGAAACAGCAACTCAAGGGGATCGTGAACCGCTGACCGGAGGCCGCATGATCAGGATCGGCAACGCGTCGGGCTTCTACGGCGACCGCTTCGCGGCCTGGCGGGAGATGCTCGACGCCGGCCAGCTCGACGTGCTGACCGGCGACTACCTCGCCGAACTGACCATGCTGATCCTCGGCCGGGACCGGCGTAAAGATCCGTCGCTGGGATACGCGAAGACGTTCCTGCGCCAGATGGAGGACTGCCTCGGCACCGCGCTCGACCGGGGCGTACGGATCGTCACGAACGCCGGCGGGCTGAACCCGGCCGGGCTGGCGGACGCGCTCGCGGGGCTCGCCGACCGGCTCGGCGTGCCGGCCCGGATCGGGTACGTCACCGGCGACGCACTCGACCGCCCCGGCGCGCTGACCGCCAACGCCTACCTGGGCGCGTTCGGGATCGCCGAGTGCCTGACGGCCGGCGCGGACGTGGTGGTGACCGGCCGGGTCACCGACGCGTCGCTGGTCGTCGGACCGGCCGTGGCCCACTTCGGCTGGACCCGTGACGACCTCGCCGCGCTGGCCGGCGCGACGGTCGCCGGGCACCTGCTGGAGTGCGGGACACAGGTGACCGGCGGCAACTTCAGTTTCTTCACCGAGTTGCCGGACGGCGGCCACCGGCCCGGCTTCCCGATCGCCGAGGTGCACGCCGACGGCTCCTCGGTGATCACGAAGCATCCGGGCACCGGCGGGGCGGTGACGGTCGAGACGGTGACCGCGCAACTGCTCTACGAGATCGGCGGCCCCGACTACGTCGGCCCCGACGTGGTCACCCGCCTCGACACGGTCACCCTCACCGCCGAGGGCCCGGACCGGGTACGCGTCGACGGCGTACGCGGCACCCCACCGCCGCCGACGCTCAAGGTCGGGGTCAACACGCTGGGCGGGTTCCGCAACTCGATGACGTTCGTGCTGTGCGGGCTGGACGTGCCGGCGAAGGCGGCCCTCGTACGCGGCCAACTGGAGGCGGCACTCGGCCGGGACGGGCTGGAGTTCACGCTGGCGCGTACGGACCATGTGGACGCGGCGGACACAGAGACGGCGAGTGCGCTGCTGCACGTACACCTGCGCGACGCGGACCCGAAACGGGCCGGGCGGGTGTTCTCGGCCGCCGCGGTGGAACTGGCACTGGCCTCCTATCCGGGCTGCACCCTGACGACACCGCCCGGCGACGCGACCCCGTACGGGGTGTTCACATCGGACACCGCTTCCCAGGACGGGGTCCCTCATCTGGCAGTCCTCCCCGACGGCTCTCGGATCCCCATCCCCCCACCCCCCAAGATCCCCGTGATCAGGGATCAGGACCCGCGTGTCGTCGGCGAGTCGACCACCCAACTCCCTGATCACCACGATCTTGGCGAAGGCGGTGGCAGCAAGGGCGGGCGCGGCAGCGGGCGGCGGGGGGCGCTCGGGGAGGTGGTCGGGGCGCGGTCCGGCGACAAGGGCGGTGACGCCAACCTCGGGGTATGGGCGCGAACCGAGGCCACCCACGCCTGGCTGCGCGACTGGTTGACGGTCGACCGGCTGCGGGAGTTGCTGCCGGAGACCGCCGGACTCGACGTCGAGCGCCATGAGTTGCCCAACCTGCGCGCGGTCAACTTCGTCGTACGTGGCCTGCTCGGTCAGGGGGTCTCCGCGTCGACCCGGTTCGATCCGCAGGCCAAGGCGCTCGGCGAACTGCTCCGGTCCCGGATCGTCGAACTGCCGTGACCGGGCGACGACTGACCGCATGGGAGAACGACGGCGGTCGAACTCGGTCAGACATATCTCCAATACGCCGCGATCCGTGTCGCTCCGGGCGAGACGCTCGTTACGGAGGTGGCATTGACGGAGAACATCGCCGTCGCGGCGGCATCGCGAAGGGCATGGGGTTGTGACGTGACTGTCCTCGATACGGCCATCGATCCGCGTACCCAGGCTTATCTGGAGAACCGGGGGGCGATGCTGGAACGGCTCGCCGAACTGGACGCCGTGCTGGAGACGGCCCGCGCGGGCGGCGGCGAGAAGTACACCACCCGCCACCATGCCCGTGGCCGGCTGCTTCCCCGCGAGCGGATCGAGTTGCTGGTCGACGAGGATTCACCGTTTCTGGAGCTGTCGCCGGTGGCCGGCTGGGGCACCGACCATCCGATCGGGAGTGTGGTCACCGGGATCGGGGTGGTCGAGGGCGTCGAATGCGTGCTGATCGCCAACGACCCGACCGTCCGCGGCGGCGCGGTCAACCCGTACTCGTTGCGCAAGACCCGGCGGGCCGGGGAGATCGCGCTCGCCAACCGCCTGCCGCTGGTCAACCTGGTGGAGTCCGGCGGCGCCGACCTGCCCAGCCAGTCGGAGATCTTCATCCCGGGTGGCCAGATCTTCCGCGACCTGACCCGACTCTCGGCGGCCCGGATCCCGACGATCTCGGTCGTCTTCGGAAACGCGACCGCCGGCGGCGCGTACGTGCCCGGCATGTCCGACTACACGATCATGGTCCGGGGGCAGGCGAAGGTGTTCCTGGCCGGTCCACCGCTGGTGCGGATGGCCACCGGCGAGACCACCGACGAGGAGTCGCTCGGCGGGGCGGCGATGCACGCCGGCCGGTCCGGGCTGGCCGACTTCCTCGCCGAGGACGAGCGCGACGGCCTGCGGCTGGCCCGGCAGTGCGTACGCCGGCTGAACTGGCGCAAGCTCGGGCCCGGGCCGCGCACGGCGTCGGTGAACCTGCCGAAGCACGACGCGGAGGACCTGCTCGCGGTGGCCAGCGCCGACCTGCGGGTGCCGTTCGACCCGCGTGAGGTGCTGGCCCGGGTGCTCGACGGCTCGGAGTTCGACGAGTTCAAGCCGGCGTACGGCAGCGCGCTGGTCACCGGCTGGGGCGAGCTGCACGGCTATCCGGTCGGGGTGCTGGCGAACGCCCGCGGGGTGCTGTTCTCGGAGGAGTCGCAGAAGGCGACCCAGTTCATCCAGCTCGCCAACGCCGCCGACACGCCGCTGGTGTTCCTGCAGAACACGACCGGCTACATGGTCGGCGCCGAGTACGAGCAGCGCGGCATCATCAAGCACGGCGCCCAGATGATCAACGCGGTGGCGAACTCGACGGTGCCGCACCTGACGGTCAACCTCGGGGCGTCGTACGGCGCGGGCAACTACGGCATGTGCGGGCGGGCGTACGACCCGAGGTTCCTGTTCACCTGGCCGAACGCGAAGTCGGCGGTGATGGGGCCGGCGCAGTTGTCCGGGGTGCTGTCGATCGTGGCCCGGCAGGCGGCGCAGGCCCGGGGCCAGCGGTTCGACGAGGAGGCCGACCTGGCGATGCGGCGGGCAGTGGAGCAGCAGATCGAGTCGGAGTCGGCGGCGCTGTTCCTGTCCGGCCGGCTCTACGACGACGGGGTGATCGATCCCCGGGACACCCGTACCGTGCTCGGGTTCTGCCTGTCCGCTATCCATAATGGACCGATCAGGGGCGCCGAGGGCTTCGGCGTCTTCCGGATGTGAGGACCCGATGATCCGCAGACTCCTCGTGGCCAACCGGGGCGAGATCGCCCAGCGGGTCTTCGCCACCTGCCGGCTGATCGGCATCGAGACCGTCGCCGTCTTCTCCGACGCCGACGCCGACTCGCCGCACGTCGCCGAGGCCGACTACGCCGTACACCTGCCGGGAAACGCGCCGACCGCCACGTACCTGCGGGGTGACCTGATCATCGGCGCGGCCCGGCGGACCGGGGCCGACGCGATCCACCCCGGCTACGGCTTCCTCGCCGAGAACGCCGCCTTCGCCGCCGCGGTCGCCGACGCCGGCCTGACCTGGGTCGGCCCGCCCGCGAAGGTGATCGCGGTGATGGGCTCGAAGGTCGAGGCGAAGGCGGTGGTCGCCGAGGCGGGCGTGCCGGTGCTGCCCAGTTTCGCCGACCCCGACCAGGTCACCGAGTTCCCGGTGCTGGTCAAGGCGTCGGCGGGCGGTGGTGGCCGTGGCATGCGGATCGTCCACGACGCCGACTCGCTGGCCGAGGCGGTCGCGTCCGCCCGCCGCGAGGCGGCCGCCGCGTTCGGCGACGGCACCGTCTACGTCGAGCGCTACGTCGAGCGGGCCCGGCACATCGAGGTGCAGGTCTTCGCCGACGCCCAGGGCAACGTGGTCCCGTTCGGCGAGCGGGAGTGCTCGATCCAACGCCGGCACCAGAAGATCATCGAGGAGACGCCGTCGCCGGTGGTGACCCCGGCGATGCGCGAGGAACTGTGCGCCGCCGCGGTGGCGACCGTACGCGCCGTCGGCTACGTCGGTGCCGGCACCGTCGAGTTCCTGCTCACGCCGTCCGGCGAGTTCTTCTTCCTGGAGATGAACACCCGGCTCCAGGTCGAGCACGCGATCACCGAGTGCGTGTCCGGCTTCGACCTGGTCCGGCTGCAACTGCTGGTCGCCGAGGGCGCCACCCTGCCGATGGCCGGTCCGCCGCCGATCCGCGGCCACGCCATCGAGGTACGGATCTGCGCCGAGGACCCGGCCTTCGCCTGGCAGCCGTCGACCGGCACCCTGCACCGGTTCCACGTGCCCGACGTGTCCGGGCGGTTCCGGCCACTGGTCCAGCCCGGCCTGCGGCTCGACTCCGGGGTGCGCGACGGCTCCGTGGTCGGGGTCCACTACGACTCGATGCTGGCGAAGCTGGTGGCCTGGGCGCCGTCCCGGCACGAGGCGGCCCGGCTGCTCGCCGCCGCGCTGAGCCGGACCGAGATCCACGGTGTGGTCACCAACCGCGATCTGCTGGTCCGGGTGCTGCGGCACCCGTCGTTCCGGTCCGGTGGTTTCGACACCGGATTCCTCGACCGGCATCCGGAGGTCTTCGCCCCGCTGCTGTCGTCGGTCGACGCGGTACGGATGTCGTGCCTGGCCGCCGCGCTCGCCGGGGCCGCGCGGCGGCGGGCGACCGCGCCGGTGCTCGCCTCGCTCCCGTCCGGCTGGCGCAACGTCGTGTCGGCCGCGCAGATCGTCCGGTACGACGGGCCGGCCGGCCCGGTCGAGGTCGGCTACCGGCTGGACCGCTCCGGCGAGCTGGCGAACTGGTGGGTCCGCGCGATCGACCCCGACGACTACGACCTGACCGGCACCGGCCAGCCGCCGGTCACCGACGACCACCCGCCGATCGCCGTGGTCCGCGCCGACCCGGACCGGGTGGTGCTCGACGTCAACGGCATCCGGCTGTCCCTGGACGTCAACCGGGTCGGTGACGTGTCGTACGTGGACAGTCCGGAGGGGTCGGTCGCGCTGACCGCGCTGCCCCGTTTCCCGCGGCCGACCCCGGAACTGGAGGACGGTTCGCTGGTCGCCCCGCTGCCCGGCACGGTCGGCCGGGTGCTCGTCGACATCGGCCAGCGGGTCCGGGCCGGCGAGCTGCTGCTGACGCTGGAGGCGATGAAGCTCGAACACCCCGTACACGCCCCGTCGGCCGGGGTCGTCGCCACCCTGCCGGTCAGCGCCGGCCGGCAGGTCGACACCGGCACCGTGCTGGCGGTGATCGCCCCGCCCGACTAGCCAGGAGGCCCCCTCATGGACTTCGACCTCACCCCCGAGCAGGCACAGCTGCGCGACGCCGTACGGGCCCTCGGCCGCTCGTACGGCCACGGCTACTACGTGGCCCGGGCGAAGGCCGGCGAACCGACCACCGAGCTGTGGGCCGACGCCGGCCGGCTCGGCTATCTCGGGGTCAGCGTGCCCGAGGAGTACGGCGGCGGTGGCGGCGGCATCACCGAGCTGTCGATCGTCTGCGAGGAGCTGGCGGCGGCCGGCTGCCCGCTGCTGCTGCTCGTGGTGTCGCCGGCCATCGTGGCCACGATCGTCGCCCGGCACGGCACCGAGGGGCAGCGCAAACGGTTCCTGCCCGGGATCGCCGACGGCTCGCTCAAGGTGGCCTTCGCGATCACCGAACCGGAGGCGGGGTCGAACTTCCACAAGCTGGGGACGGTGGCCCGCCGCGACGGCGACGACTGGCTGCTGTCCGGGCGCAAGTGCTTCATCTCCGGGGTCGACGAGGCGTCGTACGTGCTGGTCGTGGCCCGTACCGCCGATGCGGCGACCGGCCGGCTGCGGCCGGCGCTGTTCCTGGTGCCGACCGACGCGGCCGGCCTGACCAGGTCGAAGCTGGAGATGGAGATCGTGTCACCGGAGAACCAGTGGCTGCTCTACCTCGACGACGTCCGGGTGCCGGCCGACGCGCTGGTCGGCGACGAGGAGACCGGGCTGCCGGCGCTGTTCACCGGCCTCAACCCGGAGCGGATCACGGTCGCCGCGATGAGTGCCGGCACGGCCCGGTACGCGCTGGAGCGGGCCTCCACCTATACCGCGACCCGGCAGGTCTGGGGCCGGCCGGTCGGCGCGCACCAGGGCGTGTCGCACCCGCTGGCCCACGCGGCGGTGCAGGTCGAACTGGCCCGCCTCATGATCGCCAAGGCGGCGGGGCTCTACGACGCGGGCCGGGACGTGGAGGCGGGCGTGGCCGCCAACCTCGCCAAGTACGCCTCGGCCGAGGCCGCGGCGCTCGCCGTCGACACCGCCGTGCAGGCCCTGGGCGGCAACGGCATGACCACCGAGTACGGCGTCGCCACGCTGCTCGGCGCGGTGCGAGCGACCCGGATCGCGCCGGTCAGCCGGGAGATGATCCTCAACTTCGTGGCCCAGCACGTGCTCGCCCAGCCGAAGTCGTACTGATCTTCCGGGCCGCTCAGCCGCCCAGGGTGGGCCGGTCGAGCTGGTCCGGGCCGCGCCCGGCGAGGCACCGGTAGCTGAGGTCGCCGGCCGCCACCGCCTCCGGCGTCGGCGGCAGCACCTCGAGCTGCCACCCGCCGAGGTTGAGCATCAGCGAGGTGGTGAGCAGGTTCGTCGTGTTGCACAGCCGGCGGACCGCCGGGTCGGCGACGATCGTGGCGTGGTCGGCCCCCGCGACGTCGGCCGGCAGGTCGCCGATCGCGTAGGTCTCCCAGGTGTGCGGGCCGGTGCACGGCACCCGGCTCGCCACCAGCCGGCCGCCCTGCGTCCGGGTGTCGCCGAAGCACTCCATCTCGCCCGGGCAGCGGGCGCCGTCGGGCAGCGGGATCAGGCAGCCGGGCAGCGCGCCGCCGAAGTTGGTCGGGCCGGTGCCGCCCGGATCGGTCGACATGCTGGCGGTCGGGTTCGGGGTCGGTGCCGCCTCCGGGCGGGTCGCCACCCACCAGGTGCCGGCGGAAACCATCACCAGCAGCACGAGTACGCCGAAGACACCGAGCACCCACGGCAGCTTGCGGCGCCGCGGCGACATGGTCGCGAGGTGGCCGCCGTGCGGGTCGCCGGGTCCGGCCGGGCGCGGCCCACCGGTCGGCGGGTGTGGCGGCGGCCCGGCGGCCTGGTGCGTACCGGGCGCCGCGAACCCGCTCTCGTACGGCCCGGCGGGCTGGTAGGTCACGCTGATCGGTGGCTTCGACGGGTTGGCGTCGGCGGGCGGACCGGACGGTGGCGCCCACGGGCTGACCGGCCCGAGCCGGGCCGGGCCGTCGGCGGCCTGGCCGGTGTCGAGCGGGAGGGCGAGGAGCACGTCCCGCAGTTGGGCGGCGGTGGGCCGGGCGTCGGGGTCGTTGGCCATGCCGGCGCGCAGCACGTCGAGCAGGGCGGCCGGCACCCCGGGCAGGTCCGGAAGGGGCTGGCTGAAGAGTTCCAGCAGGGCGATGATGCTGGGGCTCTGGTCGGTCTGCCAGCGGGGCGGCTTGCCGTGCATGATCGCGTAGATGGTGGCGCACAGCGCGTAGACGTCGGAGGAGGGCGTGGGTTCGCTGTGCCGGAACATCTCCGGTGGCGCGTACGCCGGGGTGAGCACCTCCAGGGTGAGCGAGGTGTCCCGGTATTCGGCGATGACGGCCAGCCCGAAGTCGGCCAGTGCCGGTTCGCCGAAGCGCGAGTGCAGGATGTTGGCCGGTTTGACGTCGCGGTGCAGGACGCCGAGTTCGTGTGCGTCGGCCAGCGCGTCGGCGATCTTGGCGCCGACGTCGCGCGCCTCGGCGGGGCCGAGCGGCGACGACCGCATCCGCTCGGCGTACGAGCCGTCGCAGAGTTCCATGATCAAATAGGGGTGCCGGTCGGCGGTCACCCCGGCGTCGAAGAGGTCGACCACGTGCGGGTGCGACGACATCCGGCCGGCCGCGCGGGCCTCGCGCAGGAACCGGCGCTGATCGCGGTCGCTGTCGAGGGTCCGGTTCTCGACCTTCACGGCGACCTCGCGGCCGACCGACTCCTGGACGGCGCGGTAGACCGTGGCGTAGCCCCCACGGGCAAACACCGACAGATCCGACAGACCGGGCACCACTGGCAGTGGTAGCTGGCCTGGCGGGGTACCGGTCACGGGTTAGAAGGTACCGAAGTCCGCCGCTTCCGCTCGAACCACAACGCCAGCCCGGTCGCCACCGCGCCCAGCCCCTCCCACAACGCCACCCCGAAGAAGCGGCCCGGCGCGGCCTCGGTCAGCACCAGGACCGTGAACACGGTGAAGGTCACCATCCGGAAGATGACCGTGAAAAGGAAGAACGGCCGCCACTCGGTCGCCGCGGCGAGCAGGTAGTAGACACCCATGTTGAGCGAGGCCATCGACGAGGCCGCCATGAAGGTGCGGGTGTAGTCGCCGGGCGCGCGTTCGTCGAGCACCTCGAAACCGAGCATGACCAGGAGCGCGTCCGGGTTGATCAGGCCGGTCACCCCCATCAGCACGGCGAGCAGACCGAATACGGCGATCGTCCACCCCGAGGCCGAGCGGGGGATGATATTGATGCGAGGCACGCCCTAGGGTAGCGGTGCGGCCGGCGTGGCGGAATCGTCGCGTACGCCGGAATCCGGGCCGCCGCCGAGAAGATCCCGCAGCACCTCCGCCGCCGTACGCTCGCTCACCTGCTCGGTCGAGTGGGCCAGCCGTACGGCGTCGTCGGCCGCGACCAGCGCCTCGGCCGGCAGCCCGTTCGCGTGCAGCGCCCGCGCCAGCACACCGGCCGTCAGCACCCGGCTACGGACGTCCTCGGCCGGCATCGACACCGCCCGCCGGGCCCAGTCCAGCGCCTGCACCGCCTGCCCCTCGGCCAGCAGCGCCGACGCGTAGCGGGCCACCGCCTGCGCCCGGGGGAACAGCAGCGACGGTTCCTTCGCCGTGGCGGCGAGCGGCGCGAGCAGCCCCACCGCCATCCCCGCGTCGCCGGCGGTGAGCCGGGCGGTGGCCAGCAGCACCCGCGGTCCGACCTGGGCCGGCGCCAGCGGGTTGTGCGGTTCGACCGCGGTCAGCACTCGCCGGGCGTCGCGTTCGGCCGCCTCGACGTCACCCCGGTCGAGGGCGACGAACCCGCGCAACGTGCCGGCGAACCCGGTCAGCAGCGGGTGCCCGGTCCGCTGGCCGTAACCCAGCGCGTCGGTCAACAGGTCGGCCGCGTGCTCGTGCTCGCCCAGGCTCCGGGCCACCGCACCGCGTACGACGAGGGCGAACCCCCGGCCCCAGTCGTCGGAGGCGGCGTCGAAGTCGCGGTAGGCACGCCGGGCCTCCCGGTCGGCGTCGGCCAGCTCACCCAACTCGGCGGCGGCGAACGCCTCCACCGCCCGCAGGGTGCCGACCGCCCACGCCTCGCCCACCCGCTCGCCGAACGGCAGGAAGAGCCGGGCCAGCCGGCGGGCCTCGGCCAACCGGCCGGCGAGCAGCCGGGCGAAGGCGGTCGTGCCGCGCAGCCAGGACCGGCCGACCGGGTCACCGAGCTCGGCGAAGAGGCGGGCGGCCCGGCCGAGCACCGCGTCGGTGCCGGCGAAGTCGCCCCGGGTCGTCGTCACCCAGGCCAGGTTCTGCAACGACCACGCCTGGCCGAGCCGGTCACCGGCGGCCAGGTTGACCTGGTAGGCGGCGGCGAAGCGACTGCTCGCCCGGCTGAGCCGCCCGGCGAGGAAGTCGGCCATGCCGAGCCGCCGCATCGCCTGGGCGCGTTCGGTCGGCAGCCCGGCGTCGGTCGCCACCTGGAGAGCCTCCTGCCAGATGGGCACCGCCCGGGCTTGTTCGCCCAGCGTCGCGTAGGCCCGCCCGGCGATGAGCAGCGCACCGGCCCGGCTCGCCGCGTCGTCGCCCGCGTTGGCGCCGATCTTCTCCGCGTAGGCCAGCGCGTCGGCCACCCGGCCGGTCTGGAGCAGGGCCCGGGCGTGGATCAGCCGGTCGGCCGCCGGCACCAGGTCGTCGGCGAGCGCGGCGGCCCGTTCGGCGTACGCGACCGCGGTCGCCGGCTCGCCGGCGGCGCTGGCCCGCCGGGCGGCCCGGCCCAGCGCGGCGACGCCCAGCGGCGCGACCGCCCGGGCCACCGAATCCGGCCGCAGCCCGACCGCGTCGGCCAGGCTGACCGCCCGCTCGACGTGATCGGCGATGAACGCGTCCCGCTCGGCGGCGGGCAGCCCGCCCGGTGCGACCGTCGCGCCCAGGACGGCGGATGACTCGCCGGCCGGGCGGGCGGCCCACTGGGCGAGGGCGGCATGCCGCTCGGCCAGATCCGCCTTGCCGATGCCGGCGTAGGCGGCCTCCCGCATCAACGGCGTGGTGAAGGCGTAGCCCTCCCGGACCCGGTGCAGCATCCGCCGCTGGAGTAGCTCGTCGACGGCGCGTTCCAGCTCCACCGCGATGACGGCGGTCGGCCGGCCGTCGCGCCCGCCCCGCCGTTCGCGCAGCGCCTCCAGCGTGCCGGCGGGCACCGAGTCGCCGATCACGGCGGCGTCGCGCAGCACCGAGCGGGCGTCGGGCGGCAACGCGTCGATCCGGGCGGCGAGCACCGCGGCGAGGTCGCGGGAGAGCAGCCGGCTGCCCAGCGAACCGGGTACCAGTCGCCACGTACCGGCCGAGTTGGCCCCGACCGCGGGGGTCAGCGCCCCCCGTTCCCGCAGCAGGGTGACCAGTTCGGCGAGGTAGAACGGGTTACCCTGGGCGGTCGCCAGCAGTCGGTCCGCGTCGGACTGCGGCAGCCGGCCGCCGCCGAGGTAGGCGGTCAGCAACCGGGCGGCGTCGGCACCCCGCAGCGGTGGCAGGGCGTGCACCTCGGCGTCGGCGACCCGGGTCAGTGCCCCGGCGGTGCGGACCAGTTCGGGGCGGCCGAGCAGCAGCACCAGCACCGGCCCGGCGAGCCTGGACAGGGTCACGCCGAGGGCGTCGACGGTTTCCGGGGTCGCGTCGTGCAGGTCGTCGACCACCACCAGCAGCGGTGTCTCGGCGGCGAGCGCGGTGAGCAGGTCGGCAACCGCCGTGGGTACGGCGTCGGCGTCGACCGTCGGCGTCTCCTGGGCCCAGTCGTTGGCCGGCGTCGGCGCACCGATCTCGGGCGGCATGTCGCCGTAGCCCATCAGGGCCATCAGCAGGTCGACGGCGACCGTCGGCGGCTCGCCCCGGTGCCGGGTCAGCCGCTGCCCGAGGCGGCGCAGCCGCTCCTCGACGACCGTACGGGTCACCGCGGTGGCCGCGTCGCGGGGCAGGCCGACGGTGGTGCGGACCAGGTCGGCGAGCGGGCCGAGCCGGCGCCGTTCGCCGAAGGCGGCGCAGCGCACCGACAGCACCCGGGCGCCGGTGTGGCTGGCGAAGCGCCCGGCGCCGACGTCGTAGCCGGCCGCGAAGCGTTCGACCTCGGCGGCGAACCGCGACTTGCCGATGCCGGCCTCGGCGGTCATCACCAGCACCCGCGGCTCGTCCTGGTCGATGACCTCGGCGAGCCGGCCGGCGACCCGGCCGATCTCCGCGTCGCGGCCGACGAACGGCGCCTCGTCGCCGAGCCCGGACCGGGTGCCGGGCGCGTCGAGCAGGCCGAGCAGTTCGTACGCCTCGACCGGCTCGCGTTTGCCCTTGAGCCGCAGCGGCCGCAGATGGCGCCAGGAGGCGACGTGGCGGGTGGCGGCGGAGGTGGTGGCACCGGCGTAGACCGCGCCGATCGCGGCGGCGTCGGCGAGCCGGGCGGCCGTGTTGACCGTGTCGCCGATGACGGTGTATTCGATCGCGGCCTGGATGCCGGCGACCACGTCACCGGTGTTCAGGCCGACCCGCAGCCCGAGTGGCGCGCCGCCGCCGCGCTCGTCGTCGAGGACCCGGCGGACGGCGCGCTGCATCGACAGCGCCGCGCGGACGGCCCGTTCGGCGTCGTCCTCGTGGGCGACGGGTGCGCCGAAGACGGCCATGATGCCGTCCCCGGTGAGCTTGTCGACGTGGCCGCCGAAGGTCTTGACCGCACCGGCCAGGGCGGCCAGCACCCGGTCGGTGACCGCGCCGACCCGCTCGGGGTCGAGGTCCTCCGACCAGGAGGTGAAATCGGACAGGTCGCCGAAAAGAACGGTTACCACCCGTCGTTCGGCGGCCGGCAGGGTCGCGGCGGCCGGCAGCGCGGCTCCGCAGTTGTGGCAGAACCGCGCGCCGGGCACGGCGACTGTTCCACACACCGGGCAGGTCACGGAGGGTCCAACCCACCGGAGCCCGGGCCGGATTCCCCGTTTTCCCGATCCAGGTGTGCGAGTTGGGCCCGGACCGACCATTCGGCGGCCGCCCACAGCGACCGGTCGACGTCGGCGTAGACCGTGGCGACCACCTCGGCCGGGGTGGTCGCGCCCGCGGCGACCGCCTGCCTCACCTGGTCGAGCCGGGCCCGCCGGTGGGCCAGGTAGAAACGGGCGGCGGCCGCGCAGTCGGCGAGCGCCGGGCCGTGCCCCGGCAGCGCCGGCACGTCGTCGTAGGCGGTGAGCAGTTCGAGGCTGGCGAGGTAGTCGCCGAGGTCGCCGTCGGGCCAGGCCACGATCGTGGTGCCGCGGCCGAGGATCGTGTCGCCGGTGAAGACCGCCCGCTCGCCGCCGGCGTCGACCACGAAGCAGACCGAGTCGTGGGTGTGCCCCGGCACCGCCAGCACCTCGATCCGCAGCCCGAACCGGCTGAGGTCGCCGCCCGGCTCCGGCACCTCGGCACCGATCCGGTGGGCGGGGTCGACCGCGATCACGTCGACCCCGCCGAGCAGCACGGAGAGCCGGCCGGCGCCCTCGACATGGTCGGGGTGACCGTGGGTGATCAGGATGGCCCCGACCGGCGCGTGCCCGGCGATGGCGGCGAGATGGTCCGGGTCGTCGGGCCCGGGGTCGATGACGACGGCCGGCGCGTCACGGTCGGCCCGCAGCACCCAGGTGTTGGTGCCGTCGAGCGTCATCGGCCCCGGGTTCGGCGCACGCAGCAGCGTCGCCCAGCCCGGGAGCCGGGTCGCCAGCGCCGCCGCCGGTGCTGTCACGTGCGCGGTCATGGCTGCGATCGTACGACCCGGATCTGACGATCCTGCTACGAGACCACGCTCAGGCGACCTCGACGATGACCTCGACCTCGACCGGGGCGTCCAGGGGCAGCTCGGCGACGCCGACGGCGGTGCGGGCGTGCCGCCCGGCCTCCCCGAAAACGGCCCCGAACAGCTCCGACGCCCCGTTCATCACGCCCGGCTGTCCGGTGAAGCCCGGCGCCGAGGCGACGAAGCCGGTCACCTTCACGATCCGTACGACGTTGTCCAGCCCGGCGACCGAGTCGATCGCGGCGATGGCGTTGAGCGCGCACTGCCGGGCCAGGTCCTTGGCCTCCTCGGCGCTGACGGCGGCGCCCACCTTGCCGGTGGCGAGCAGCTTCCCGTTGGCGATCGGCAACTGGCCGGAGAGGTACACGTGCTGGCCGGAACGTACCGCCGGCACGTACGCCGCCACCGGTGGCACGACCTCGGGGATCGTCAGGCCCAGCTCGGCGAGCTTCGCGTAAGGCCCGGTGCTCATGCCTTCGGCCGCTTCAGGTAGGCGACGAGCTGCTCCGGGTTGGGGCCGGGCACGACCGAGACCAATTCCCAGCCGTCCTCACCCCAGTTGTCGAGGATCTGCTTGGTGGCATGCACCAGCAACGGGACGGTGGCGTACTCCCACTTCTGCATGCCGGCACCCTAACCCGCCAGGGTGACCGGGCCGGCGCGGCCCGCCGGCTCGGGGCCGGCGCGGCGACTCAACGATACGGAGCGTGACCGGGGTCGGACGGAGGACCCGTGCCGGGCGGCGGACCGCTACCCTGACCGGGCGGACGGCACGTAGGCTGTCCCGCCACGACTTCTCGGTTCCGTCGCTTTCTCGGTTCCGTCGCTTCACAGGGGAGACGATGACCCAACCACCCAGCGGTGGCGCCACGCCGCCGTCGAACGGTCAGCCGGATCAGCCGGTCTCCCCGGGCGCGGCACCGGATCCCAACGCACCGGCGCCGCTCTGGCCGGGCATGGACGCCGGCCCGGCCGCACCGCCGCCGGCTTCCGCCCCACCGGCTCCGCCGGCTTCCGCTCCGCCGGCCACGCCCGGCGTCGGGCTGGGTAAGCCGGCCGAGCCGAGCAGCCCGCCGCCACCGCCGGCCATGCCCCCGTCGGGACCACCGCCCGGCCAGTTCGAGCCGCCGGTCTCGGCCCAACCCGGACCACCGTCGTACGGCCAGCCGACCTACGACCAGCCCGGCTACGGACAGGCGCCCGGCTACGGGCAGCAGCCGCCGTACGGGCAGCCCGCCGCGCAGTATCCGCCGCCGGGCCAGCCGGTCTCCGGGCAGCCCTATCCCGGGCAGCCGACGTCCGGTCAGCCCTATCCGGGGCAGCCGGTGTCCGGCCAGCCGATGTCGGGGCAGCCCTACCCGGGACAGCCGACGTCGGGGCAGCCGTACGCGGCGCAGTCCCCGGGTTACCCGGGCCAGCCGGTGTCCGGCCAGCCGTACGGCAACCCCGGCGAGTACGGCCAGCCCGGCTACCCGCCCGCCCCCGGCCAGCCCGGCTACCCGCCGCAGCAGCCGCCGAAGAAGCGCCGCGGTCTGTTGATCGCCTCGATCGTCCTCGTCTTCGTGCTGCTGCTCTGCGGTGGCGGCGGCCTCGGCGCCTTCTTCCTGCTGCGCAACGCGGAGGGCAGCGACGGCGCGGCCGAACCGGTCGCCGCGGTCGACAACTTCCTCAAGGCGGTCTACACCGACCGCGACGCCGACCGGGCGGCCGCGCTGGTGTGCTCGGAGGCCCGCGACGAGGCCGCGATCAGCAAGAAGGTCGAGGAGATCAGCAACTACTCGACGACGTACGCCAACCCACGCTTCGACTGGGAACCGCCGAAGGTCGACGACCAGAACGAGGAACGGGCGATCGTCTCGGTCAAGCTCACCATGCTCACCGACGACGAGAAGAGCGCCGACCAGGAACTGAGGTTCACCGTGGTGCAGAAAACCGGCTGGTGGGTCTGCGAGGTGGGGTGAGCCCCGTCGGCTGGCTACCCTCGGATCTGTGCGAGCAGGTGAGCAGTCAGCCAACGAGAACTGGCCGGCCCGACTTCACGTGGTCACGGGCAAAGGCGGCACCGGCAAGACGAGCGTGGCCGCCGCGCTGGCTCTCGCCCTCGCCGGCGGAGGACGGCGGACCCTGCTGGTCGAGGTCGAGGGCCGGCAGGGCATAGCCCAACTCTTCGACACCGCCCCGCTGCCGTACGAGGAGCGGCGGATCGCCGGTGCCGTGGGCGGGGGCGAGGTCCGCGCGCTCGCCGTCGACCCCGAGGAAGCCCTGCTCGAATACCTCGACATGTTCTACAAGCTGGGGGCCGCCGGTCGGGCGCTGCGCAAGTTCGGGGCGATCGACTTCGCCACCACGATCGCCCCGGGTCTGCGCGACGTGCTGCTCACCGGCAAGGTCAAGGAGGCCACCACCCGCACCACCGACCGCCGGCGGGTGTACGACGCCGTCGTACTCGACGCGCCGCCGACCGGACGGATCGGGCGGTTCCTGAACGTCACCACCGAGACGGCGCGGCTGGCGAAGGTCGGTCCGATCAAGACGCAGAGCGAGGGGGTGGCGGCCCTGCTGCGCTCCCCGATCACCTCGGTCCACGTCGTCACGCTGCTCGAGGAGATGCCGGTCCAGGAGACCGTCGACGCGATCGCCGAGCTGACGGCGCTCGGCATCCCGATCGGCCACGTGATCGTCAACAGCACCCGCGAGCCGCTGCTGGCCGGCGTCAAGGTCACCCAGACCGAGTTGCGCCGCGGCCTGACCGCGGCCGGCCTGTCCGCCGACCGGGCCATGGTCGCCGGCCTGCACACCGAGGCCAAGGCCCATCTCACCCGTCGTGCGATGGAAGAGTCACTTCGTGCCGAACTGGCCGAACTCGGCCGCCCGATGATCGAGCTGCCGCTGATCCCGCAGGGCATCACCCGCCCCACCCTGGACCAGCTCGCCGAGATCCTCGCCGCCCCATCCCGGAAGTAAGCCCGACACCCCGCGTGGGACGGCCACAAAAGCCCAGCCATCCTCGACAGCAACACCACGGCGAAGCAATCGGCGGACCGCCGTAGACGGTGACCAGGTCGCGAGTCGACCGAGCGCCGCCGCACCGTCTGGAGCCCGAGGACATGCGGCGGAGCCGTCATGCCCGCAGGGCGAAGACGGTGCATTCAGGCGGCGCGAAGCGGAGCGAGCCGTCCGAGCGGAGCGAGGACCAACCAACGGAGCCCAACCAAGTCACCGCAAAGTACGCTCGGTTGGTGCCCTCTGATCACCAGGTGCCACGGCTGGACGTGGATCGGATTCTCGCCGATGACGGCGTACGGATCGTGGTCTGTTGTGGCTCGGGCGGCGTGGGGAAGACGACGACCGCCGCGGCGTTGGCGTTGCGGGCGGCCGAGCGGCACGGCCGCCGTACGGTGGTGTTGACGATCGACCCGGCGCGCCGGTTGGCGCAGTCGTTGGGGTTGAGTGAACTGGACAACACGCCGCGCCAGGTGAAGGGGATCGACGCCGAGGCCAGTGGTGGCGAGTTGCACGCCATGATGCTGGACATGAAGCGCACCTTCGACGAGGTGGTGCTGGCGCACACCGATCCGGCGAAGGCGGCGGAGATCTTCGCGAACCCGTTCTACCAGGCGATGAGTTCGACGTTCGCGGGCACGCAGGAATACATGGCGATGGAGAAGCTGGGGCAGTTGCATGCCCGCGGCGAGTGGGACCTGATCGTGGTGGACACGCCGCCGTCCCGGTCCGCGCTGGATTTCCTGGACGCGCCGGCGCGGTTGTCGCGGTTCCTGGACGGCCGGATGCTGCGGATGTTGCTGGCGCCGGCCCGTGCTGGTGGCCGGAGCATGTTCAGCCTGGTGACGGCGTCGTTCGGGATGTTCTCGCGGGTGGTGCAGAAGATCCTCGGGGCGCAGTTGCTGACTGACCTGTCCGGTTTCGTCGCCGCGTTCGATTCGATGTTCGGCGGGTTCCGGCAGCGGGCCGAGCAGACGTACCGGATCCTGCAGGCACGGGAGACGGCTTTTCTGCTGGTCGCGGCGCCGGAGCCGGACGCTGTCCGGGAGGCGGCGTACTTCGCGGGCCGGCTCGGCGAGGAGCGGATGCCGCTGGCGGGGCTGGTCCTCAACCGGGTGCACCAGAGCGCGGTGGAGGGGTTGTCGGCGGCGGAGAGTCTGGCGGCGGCGGAGCGGCTGGAGGAGTTGGGCGGTCATGCGGTGACGGCCGAGGCGTTGCGGGTGCATGCGGCGTTGGTGCGGCAGACCGCCCGGGAACTCGAGGTGGCCGCGAGGTTCACGGACGCGTTTCCGGCGGTGCCGGTGGTGTCGGTCGCGGCGCAGCCCGCCGACGTGCACGACGTCGACGGGCTGCGGGTGATCGGTTCGGCTATCAGCCGGCCGTGACGAGGACCTTTTCCTTGTCGCGGAGCGCGGCTTCGAACATCTTGCGCCAACTGGCCACCTGCGGGTGACGGCGCAGCAGTGCCCGCCGTTCCCGCTCGGTCATGCCGCCCCACACGCCGAACTCGATGCGATTGTCGAGCGCGTCGGCCAGGCATTCGTAGCGCACCGGGCAGCTGCGGCAGATCCGTTTCGCCACGTTCTGCTCGGCGCCTTGTACGAACAGCGCGTCAGGGTCTCCACTCTGACACGCAGCCATGGTGGGCCAGTCTGTGATCATGCCCATGTGTCCACGTCCCCCCTTGCAGTCCCGCTACCGACCAGTGCCAATCGGCCGGCAAAACCCCCGGCCACCCGCGGCTGCCTTCCCCCAGCACCCGCGAGTGACGTGCGATACTCGCCGGACCATCATGCTCTGTAGTCAACCGATTACGCAACGTCGTCAGCCAAATCATTAATCCGGACACTCTGCCCAGTTCGGCCAGCGACCAGAAGCTGTGATACCCGCGCAAAGCCGGAAAACGCCGCGCCGGCCGGCTCTGGAGGGGAGACTCGAGAGCGAAGACGACGCACCCGGACACGCAGGGCCATGCGTCTAGCACAACGAGGCCGACGCCGTGAGGAAATGGGCGAAGTACACGGCAAGCGACCCCGTTGGTCACTCGCGTACCCTGACCCAGTGACCTGGATGCGGAAGCGTGACCACAACCTCCTGACCAACGCCGCGTCGCTGCTCATCTGTGGCCTTCTGGCGGGCGTGGTCGTCGCCGCGGCGGCGTTTCCCGCGGTGGCCCTGTCCGGTCTCGCCGCGAAGGCGGGCGCCGAGACGTTCGACAAGCTGCCGAGCGAGCTGACCGTCAAGAGCGCGCCCCAGATCAGCTACCTCTACGCATCGGACGGCAAGACACCGCTCGCCACGATGTACGACGAGAACCGGCGCGACGTACCGCTGAAGGACGTCAACGTACTCATGCAGCAGGCGATCATCGCCGCCGAGGACAAGAAGTTCTACGAGCACAACGGCGTCGACGTCAAGGGCGTGGCCCGGGCCTTCGTGGCCAACAACTCCGCCGGCGCCACCCAGCAGGGTGCCTCGACCCTGACCATGCAGTACGTCCGCCTGGCCATCGCCTACTCGGCGACCCACCCGCAGGACGTCGTGGCCGCCACCGAGGACACCAACGCCCGCAAGCTGCGCGAGATGCGCTACGCGATGCAGATCACCAAGGAGATGTCCAAGGACGAGGTGCTGGAGCGCTACCTCAACATCGCCCCGTTCGGCAACGGCGCGTACGGCGTCTTCGCCGCCAGCCAGGTCTACTTCGGCAAGCACCCCAAGGACCTGACCATTGAGGAAGCGGCGATGCTCGCCGGCATGGTCAAGGCGCCGTCCGCCTTCGACCCGACCACCGAAGGCGGCTACCCGCAGGCGGTCGCCCGGCGCGACTACGTCATCGACCAGATGGTCATCACCGGCGCCATCACCGCCCAGCAGGCCACCGAGGCCAAGGCCGTCGAACTCAAGGTCAAGGGCAAGCGGGCCCCGAACGGCTGCGTCGCCGCGAACAAGGCCACCTGGGGCTTCTTCTGCGACTACTTCTACCGCTGGTGGATGGATCAGGAGACCTTCGGCGCCACCAGCTACGACCGGGAGCGCCGGCTCAAGAGCGGTGGCTACAGCATCGTCACCTCGCTCGACGTCGCCACCCAGGACGCCGCCAACAAGAACATTGAAAAGCGGATCAAGAACGACAACAAGAACGCGCTGATGGTCGCGGCCGTCGAGCCCGGCACCGGCCGGGTACGCGCCCTCGCCGTCAACCGGGTCTTCAAGCTCGACGACCCCAACAACCCGCAGAACAAGATGTCCAGCAACCCGGCCAAGGCCCGGCAGGGCATCCGGGGCACCTACCCCAACACCACCAACCCGCTGATGACCGGTGGCAACGACATCACGGGCTACCAGGCCGGATCGACGTTCAAGATGTTCACCCTGGTCGCGGCGCTGGAGAAGGGCTACCCGCTGGCCACGTCGATCAACGCCACCTCTCCGCTCCAGACCAGCTACATCGTCGAGCGGGGCAGCGACGCCGCCTGTCCCGGCACCAACAAGTACTGCCCGGTCAACGCCAACCCGTCCTGGATGAACGGCGTCCGGAACATGTGGAGCGGTATGGGCCGCTCGGTCAACACCTACTTCGTCAAGCTCCAGGACATGGTCGGTGCCGACAACGTCGTCAACGCCGCCAAGCGTGCCGGCATCCAGTTCCGCGCCGCCGAGGACGCCCGGATCGCCAACAACCCGCAGGGTGCCAAGCAGTGGGGCGCCTTCACCCTCGGCGTCTCGTCGACCACCCCGCTCGACCTGGCCAACGCCTACGCCACCCTCGCCGCGGACGGCAAGTACTGCGAGCCGATCCCGGTCCAGGAAATCCGTGACCAGGATGGCAACAAGCTCGACGTCGCCAACCCACGCTGCAAGGACGAGTTCAAGCCCGAGGTGGCCCGCGCCGCGATCGACGCCGGCCGCTGCCCGGTCGGCGACGGCTCGTCCACCAGCCGCTGCGACGGCGGCACCGCGACCGGCATCCGCGGCGTGGTGAAGAAGCCGGTGTCCGGCAAGACCGGCACCACCGACAGCGAGAAGACCGCCTCGCTGGTCGTCACCACCAAGCAGCTCGCCGTCGCCGGCATCCTCGCCGACCCCGACTGGGCGCAGACCACGGCCCGGATGAGCCACGACATCGTCAACCCGGCCGTCTACGAGACGCTGCGGGACGGCATGAAAAACAAGGAGACCAAGCAGTTCACGCCGCCGAGCGGCAAGCTCGTCAACGGTGAACAGCGCAGCATCCCGGTCGTCAGATGCCAGGACGTGGACACCGCCCGGTCCCGGCTGCGCGCCGCCGGCTTCGACGTCTCCGTCGACTCGGGCCGCGTCGACTCCAGCTGCCCGGCCGGCACCGTCGCCGGCACCAGCCCCGACGGCCGGACCATCCGGGGCGGTGCGGTCTCCATCCAGGTCAGCAACGGCCGTAGCGGTGGCAGCCAGAGCCCGTCACCGGGTGCGGACGACTGACGACGCCGTACGCGACAAGAGGGCGGGCACCCCGACGGGTGCCCGCCCTCGCGGGTTTTCGGACCTGTACGGCGCTCAGAGGCCGAGTTGCCGGCGTACCTCGGCGGCGACCCGGCCACCCTCGGCCCGGCCGGCCACCGCGGCCTGGGCCGCCTTCATCGCCGGGCCCATCTGGGCCTTGCCGGTGAACCCACCGGCGGACAGCGCGCCGGCGACCAGCTCCGCCAGTTCCTCGTCCCCGAGCTGCTTCGGCAGGTAGCGCTCGAGCACCTCGCCCTCGGCCGTCTCCTTCGCCGCCTGGTCGCCCCGGCCGGCGTCGGCGAACGCCGTGGCCGCCTCACGCCGCTTCTTCGCCTCCCGGGTCAGCACCGCGAGCACCTCGTCGTCGGACAGATCGCGCTTGGCCTTCCCGGCGACCTCGGCGTTGCCGATCGCCGCCAGCGCCATCCGCAGCGTCGACGTGGTCAGCTCGTCACGCGCCTTCAGGGCCGCGCGCATGTCCGTCGTGAGAGTGTCCTTCAACGTGCTCATGGCTGGTGAAACTACCCTGAACGCCATGCGAAAGCGCACTGTTATGCGGCTGGCCGCCGCCACCGCCGCCGTCGGCGCCGGCACCCTGGCGTACGCGTCCCTCGTCGAACGCAACATGTTCACCCTGCGCCGGTTCGACGTACCGGTTCTCGCCCCCGACGCGGAGCCGCTGCGCATCCTGCACCTGTCGGACATGCACATGACCCCCGACCAACGCCGCAAGCAGGCATGGGTGGCGTCGCTGGCCGCCACCGACCCCGACCTCGTCGTGGTCACCGGCGACAACCTGGCCCACCCCGACGCCGTGCCCGGCGCGCTGCGCGCCCTCCAGCCGCTGCTCGACTTCCCGGGCGCGTTCGTCTTCGGCTCCAACGACTACCGCGGGCCGGTGTGGAAGAACCCGTTGAGCTACCTGCTGCCCGAACGCGAGTACGTCCAGGGCGTCGACCTGCCGTACGAGGACCTGCGTGAGGTGCTGCTCGGCGCCGGCTGGGCCGACCTGAACAACGCACGCACCAGCACCAAGATCGGCGGTCGGGTGGTGGAACTCGCCGGCGTCGACGACCCGCACATCGGCCGCGACGACTGGGACCAGGTCGCCGGCCCGGTCCCAGAGCAGGCCGACCTGTCCGTGGCGCTGACCCACTCCCCCGAGCCCCGGATCCTCGACCGGATGGCCGCGGACGGCTTCGACCTGCTGCTCGCCGGCCACACGCACGGCGGGCAGGTGTGCGTGCCGTTCGTCGGCGCCCTGGTCACCAACTGCGAACTGCCCACCTCGATGGCCAAGGGCCTGCACCGCTGGCCCGGCTCCGACTCGTGGCTGCACGTGTCGGCCGGCATCGGCACCCACCCGACGGCGCCGGTCCGGTTCGCCTGCCGCCCGGAGGCCTCGCTGCTGACGCTGATCCCCCGCTGACGCGCGTCCCCCTGCCGGTTCGGCACGGCAGGGGGATCCAAGTTTGCCCCTCGGCGGCGGTGGGCTACTATTTGTCGGCACGCCTCGGGGTGTGGCGCAGTTTGGTAGCGCGCTTCGTTCGGGACGAAGAGGTCGTCGGTTCAAATCCGGCCACCCCGACCAGGTGAGAGGGCACATCCTATCGACGGATGTGCCCTCTGTTGCTTCCTGGGTTACCAACTGGGTGACTATGGCTCTGGCGTCGCCGCGAAGATGCGATCCATGACCGCCGCCCCCTGGAGCAGGACCGGGCGAAGCTGGTGTCGGTAGACCATCTCCGTGACCGTCGTCCCCGAATGTCCGCACAGGTCCGCGATGTCTTCCAGGCTTACGCCGCTGTCGGAGAGCAACGACACGAAGCTGTGCCGTAGTTCACGGGGTGTCCAGGCTGCCGGGTCGAGGCCGGCCAGGGTGACGACTCGGCGGAAGGCCCGGCGGACATTGGCCGCGTCGAGGGCAGTGCCGACAGTGCTGGCGAAGACCAGGTCGAGCGCGTGCCAGTCCTTGCCGGCAGTCCGGCGCTCTTGGTTTTGGCGTTGGCGGTGAAGTTCGAGCGCGGAGACGCACCGGGCCGGAAGGGCGAGCGTCCGCCGCGACTTGCGGGTCTTGGTGTCGCCACCGTCGCGGTCAGAGCGCCATACCTGCATGGCGGGCGGCAGCGGCGGGTCAAGGTCGGGCCGGCCGTCGAGGTCGACATGATCCCAGCGCAGGGCGCGCAGTTCCTCGGTACGCGCACCCGTCAGAAGCGACAGCACGACGTAGGCGTGCAGACGGGTTCCCTCAGCGGCGTTAAGAAGCGCCTTGGCCTGATCGAGAGTCAGTGACTTGGAGGGGCGTCCCTCTTGGCCGCGCGGGACGGTGCACAGCGCGACGACGTTGCGCTTGACCTTGTCTCGGGCCATGGCTCGATTGATCGAGCGGTTGAGGCACCCGTAGAGGTCACGAAGGGTGCGGGTGCTCAGGGATTTGGCCTTGTCGGCTAGCCAGCGGTCGATATCCAGGGCACGGAGGTCCCGCAGCTTGCGGGCGCCGATGGCCGGGATGATGTGGGTACGGCACAAGATCTCGCATTTGGTCTTGGTGCGATCTGATCGGCCGTTGAGTCCGTAGGTCAACCAGTCGGTGACGGCTTCGGTGATGGTGTAGTGCTGCTCAGCGATGACGAGCCCGTCTTCGTACTCGCGGATCTTTTCGCGGAGTTTGGTGTGGGCTTCGGTTTTGGTTTTGCCGCTGGCTTTGCGGACGATGCGTTTGCCGGCCGGGGTGTAGCCGACGGTGACCGAGGCGATCCAGCGTTGCCGGGCTTCGTCCCAGTGCAGTCCGCCGTCGCCACGGCTTCGGCGTTTGGTCATGCGGCGACTCCTCTCATGCTCTCCTGTTCCAGGAGGGTGACGTACTCGACGATGGCCGAGTGTGGGACCAGGCGGGTGCGGCCTTCCTTGACGGTGCGCAGCCGGCCGGAGCGGATGAGTTCGTAGATGACGGAGCGGCTGAGGCTGAGTAGCCGCATGGCTTCGGGGATGCGGTAGAGCGCTTTGGGGGCGGGTTCGGTCAACAGGGTTGCCTTTCTGTCGGGTGTGGACCGGTGGAGGTCACGCGGCGTGCGGTAGGTCGGCGGCGGTCTGGCTGGCTTCGTGGGCGAGTTCTTCGCGGGCGGTGTGTTGTCGGTCGCGGGCGAGGGCGGCGGCGGTGTTGGCGAGGAGGGCGTCTCCGGTGGTGTGCCAGCCGGCGCCGGTGAAGGTGAGGACGCCGACGACGACGGTGTCGGACTCGTCGACGGCGGGCCGGTGCTGCTCGTCGGCTTGGTCCTCGTGGCGGCGGTAGGTGATGCGGGTGTCGCGCAGGAGTTGGAAGGTGACGGAGTAGCGGCGGGCTTTGGTGAGGAAGTGGCCGCCGTAGCCGAGCATGTGAGCCCACCTGCGCAGCCGGGTGTACGGGTTGGCGCTGGTCGGGTTCGTCGGTTTGGTGTCAAGGGCGGCTTGACGTTCGGCGACGCAGACGGGGCAGGCCCGGTAGCGGGTCCGGGTGCCGCAGTCCGGGCAGTTCCACGGCTGTCCGAAGCCGGGTTCCGGCCGGGGGTCGCGGGGTCGACTCGACAGCGGGGCCGGGGTGCCGGTGGGTCGGCCGAGTCGCCAGCAGGCGTCGATGAGGCGGGCGGTGTGGTCGCCGTCGGGATCGGCGTGGTCCGCGATGGTGTCGGCGTCGAGGCGGGTCGATCGGTGGCCGGTCGCTTCGGTGCTCTTGGTCGCGTACTTGGCGAGGTAGCCGGCCGCCATGCCGTCGGTGACCTCGCCACCGTTGAGGCTGATCGGGCGTACGTCGAGCTGTTCGCCCCACACGATGTGCCAGCCTTCGGGTTGGTCGGGGTGGGTCGGGGTGGTGTAGGTGGCGCGTTGGGCGGCGAGGGTGACGGCTTGGACGACGTCGTCGACGGTGATGACCGGCGGGGGTGGGACGATGGCGGTCGGGTCGGTCGGGTCGACGCCGTCGGCGCGGATCAGGGTGTGGAAGTGCACTGCGGCGCGTGCCTGAAACTCCGCGGCTTTGCCGTGGGAGAGGCGGACGGGTGGGACGCGTCGGGTTTTGCCGCTGGCGGTGGTGACCAGGACGTCGGGGATGCCGTGTCGGCGGGCGATCTGGTTGAGGTGGCGTTCGGCGATGGGTTTGGTGCGGCGCCAGAGTTCGCCGGTGAAGGCGTTCCAGACGGCCTGGTGGTCGTGGTCGTAGCAGTCCAGGCACAACGGCCGGGACAGGTTGGCGTCGTCGGGTTCGTGGCGTGCCCAGCAGACGGCGGGACGACCGTGGCGGCACAGGCCGGTGTCGCGGCGGGGGTGGCACGGGTCCGGGCGGCAGTCGCAACGCTTCCGGTTGGTGCAGGTGTGGACGCGGACGGTGCGGGTGTGGACGGTGCCGAACGACGGGGCGGTGAAGGTGGCGAACACCGCCGGATGACGGCTGACGGTGTCGGGGACGCCTTTGCCGCCGACGAGGCCGGCGCGCAGGAGCTGGTAGGCGTCGGCCTGGTAGACGCCCGCGCAGGCCGGGCAGACGGTCGCACGCCTGTTGCCGCACGCCTTGTAGATCGCGGCGTCGGGAAGGTGGTCGGTGTGCCGCTCGTCGATCAGCCGACCGGTGGCCGTTTCGATGGTGAACAGGTGGCCGGTCAGGCGGATGGGGCGGGTGCAGCCGGCGGCGGCGCGGACGTGGTCGAGCCAGCGGAAGTAGTCGGGTTGTCCGGCGCGTAGGAGGGCGGAGCCGGCGGCGGTGTAGTCGGCGGGTGGGGTGTCAGCGTTCGAGCCCACCCCCCGGGCCGAGGAGGCGCGGGGGGTGAGGTCCAGCGTCGACACCATCAGGCGACGTCCTGGGTGGGACGGGTGCCGGTGGTGATGTCGGTGATGGTGCGTTCGGTGACGATGACCCGGCAGGCGCCACACTGGCGCTTTTCCGGTTCGTGCCGGTGGCACGGGATCAGTGCGGTCTGTGTGCCGCAGCGGACGGTGACCGGTGCCAGGCAGGGACCGCCAGGGATGACAGCGACGACGGTGCGTCGGATGTCGTAGGGGTGCGGCTCCGGGTGGGCCGGGCAGGTGTGCAGCACCCGTTCCAGGTCGACGAGGTGGATGGTCATCGGGGACCGCCGTTGAGGGCGGGGGTGTTGACGGTGTCGAGGAGGTGTCCGGCGACGGCCGGGGTGACGCTCATGCGTACGGCGAGTTCGTCGGCGGTGATGGGGCGTCCGGTGGTCTGTTCGTGGTTGACCACGACGAACCGGGCGGTGGGTACCAGGTGCGGCGGAACGGTGACGGGTTCCGTCGTGGGGGTGATGGCCGGCAGTACGGCCGGCGGCTCGTCGACGGGTGGTGCCGGGTCGGCGGGCTCGTCGATGACGGGCGGTGTCGGGGTGGGGGTCGGCGTGGTGTCGACGGCCGGCGTGGTGGCCGGGGTGTCGACGGTCGGGGTGTCGGTGGTGTCCTGGGGGTTGGTGGCCGGGGTGGTGGACAGGACGAGTTTGGCCAGGGCCATGAACGCCAGGGCGGGTACGGCGGACAGTAGCCAGCCGGACGGTCCGGGTTTGGCGACCGCGAGTTGTGCGGCGAGGGAGAGGCCGGCGGCGGCGATGAGCAGGAACATGGGGTAGCCGATGGGCTGGCCGGTGCGGCGGCGTCGGCGGATGGTGAGCAGCGCGGCGATGGGGACGAGTTCGCTGATGACCGCGTTGGCCCAGCCGAACCATTCGCCGGTGCCGGCGGGGCTGTTGTCGAGGGTCCAGTCCTTGACGTGGGTGAAGGAGGCGGCGCCGGCGAATCCGGCGACGGTGAGCAGGATGAGGACCAGGACCAGGCCCTCGGCGCGGTGGGTTCTAGTGTTCGACATCGCAGGTCGCCTCCTTCGTGGTGTCGCGGGGGATGAGGTCGATGACGCCGAGGCAGTGGGCGCACAGGACGGGGGCGAGGCCGAGGCGGGCGAGCCGGTCGGTGAGGCAGTGCAGGCAGGTGTATTCGGCGGGGAAGAGTCCTTCGCCTTCGCACAGGTCGCAGACGATGAGGCAGACGGGGCAGGGGCGGTAGACCTCGTTGAGGACGCCGTGGATGCCGGCGGGGGTGTTGCCGTCGATGCACCACAGGCAGGGGTCGGCAAGGTGGAAGGACATGTCAGCTCCCGATGCAGTCGAGGCATTCGCCGTAGCGGCGGGGGATGTAGTAGGGCTTGACCTGGTTGCAGGTGGTGCAGGTACGGCGGGCCAGCAGCGCCCGACCGATCGCCACGCGCTGTGCGGGGGTGGCGGTGCGCTTCGGCTTGGCCAGGTCGATTCGGTAGAGGTAGGCGACGCGGCGGCCGGAACGGTGGCGCCAGTAGATCTGGGCGACCGGGTCGTGTCCGCCGGGACGAAGGCCGGCGGCCCGCAGTTGGCGGATGGTCGCCAGGCCGTCGGGTGCTCCCCGGTAGGGGAAGGTCGGGAAGCCGTAGCGGGTGCCGTGCGGGTCGTGGAACTCGACCGGGATCGCGACGCGGTCGAGGGGGAAGTCGGTCATGGGGTGCCGCCCCAGCGTTGCTGGGCGGCCTGGCGGGAGATGCCGAGGCGGGTGCCGATCTCGGCCCAGGAGTAGCCGAAGGCGCGAAGCCCGATGACGGCCTGTCCGATGGCGTTGTCGAGGGTTTCGGAGAGGGCGACGAGGTCGCGGAGGGCTTCGACGTCTCCGGTGGCGACGCGGCGGCCGTGGGCGGCGATGATGCGTCGGGTGAAGGCGGCGAATTCGTCGTTCTCGACGACGGTCCGGCGGCGGGGTGCGGGCCGGACAGGTGTCAAGTGGTTGTTGACGCCGTTCATGCGTTCCCACCGCCAATGCCGTAGCGGTGGTCCCAGAGGTTGGCGGCGTCGCGGAGGGCGGTGACGACCTCGGCGGCGGTGCGGTCGCCGTCGTCGTTCCAGTCGCTGATGACCTCGAAGTTGAGGTCGGCTTCGAGGTCGGTGGTGTGGTCGTAGTCGGGTTCGAGGTGGTTGGCCAGGATCGCCTGTGCGGCCAGGACCTGGGTGAAGACGTCGTCGAGGATGATGCCGGCGGCGGTGCCGGTGGCGGCGATGCGCAGGGCGCCCATGGCGCAGGCCGGGGCGAGCCGGTGGCGGGTCGGGAGTTGGAAGAACGCGCCCTGGTTCCAGCCGTGGCGTTCGATGTAGAGGGCGGCACCGCGCAGCAGGTCGGCCGGGGTGGTGTCCCCGGTGGTGGGCGGTTGGTGGGTAGCCTTCACGGCAACCACGTCCTTTCACGGGTTGTGGAGTGGTCGGCAGGACCGGCGTTGCTGGCAGGCGTTGTCCGGTCCTGTCGGCCGTCTACTTCGGTGCGGTCCGCAGCCGCAGGTAGCGGCGAAAGCGCGGGTCTTCGCGGGACACCCGTTCGGGTGCGGAGGCGTATACGAGCAGCCCGGAGGCGGATGCCTGGTGGACGATCGCGCTGACGTCCTCGGGCGTGCCGATGATCCACAGTTCGGTGAACTGGGCGGCCCGTGCGTTGTCGGCTTTGGCGCGGGCGCGTTCTCTGGTGTTCATCCGGCGACCTCCCAATCAAGCCGGGACGAGGTGGTGGGGCGGCGGACCCAGGCGGCGTAGTCCGCGATCGCCTGAATCTGGGTGTCGGACAGGTAGGCGACCTTGATCCGGCGAGGCGTGCCGCCTTCGGCGATTAGGTACGCGGCGCCCTGGTTCGTGGGCGCGATGTCGGTGGCGGTGTAGCCCTGTTCGGCCCAGCCGTGGCCGAGGACGATGTTCGAGGTGTTCGGGGTGGTGCACCGGAACGCGGCCCGGTAACCGAACAGATCCCGCAGGCTGGTCGGGATGATGTCGAAGCTCGGCCGCTGAGTCGCGGCGACGACGGGAATGCCGGCGGCACGACCCCGAGCGACCAGGTCACGCAGCAGCGCGACGAACTCTTCCTGTTCGGGCTTGCTGCCCACGGTCGCGGAGTAGAACGCGATCTCGTCGATGATCGCGGTGATGACCGACATGCCGTCACCGGGCGCGATCTTGCGTCGGCCGTGTGCGCGCAGCCACGCGTACCGGTTGTTCATCACCGTCTGAAGACGGCGCAGGACGGTCAGGGCGTGGGTGATGTCCGGGCCGACGAATTCGTCGGCGACGTCGGCCCACAGGCCAAGCTCGACGAGTTTGCCGTCGAGCAGGACGAGGCGGGTGTCGACGGACAGGGCGGCGTGGGCTGCGATGGCGTTGAGCAGGCCGGACTTTCCGCCGCCGGGTTCACCGCCGGCGAGCAGGTTGCGGTAGACGAGGTTGAGGTAGACGGGTTCACCGAACTCGTCGATGCCCAGATAGATTGGGTCGTACATCGACAGCGACGGGCCGACCGGCACGACAGCCGGTGTGTTGATGGTCATGATGTGTGCTCCCTTGGTGAAGCAGTAGGAGGGGACGCGGCACCTCGCGGAAATCCGCGCCCCCGAGCGGAATGGCTGTCAGTCGAACGGCTGACAGGTGTGCTCGCGCTGCGAGCCGTGGCAGCCGCAGGCGAGGTAGCCGCCGATGTCCAGCAGCGGAACCTCAAGATCGGCGCCGGTGTGGCCGTTGACGTCGGCGTCGTCCGGGTCCTGTCCCGGAACGGGAAGGTCGGTGATGTTCTCGGACATCAGGTGCTCCTCCTTCGCGGGGTCAGATCCAGTCGGACAGGTCGTCGGCTTCACCCGAGGCGGGAGCCGGCTTCTTGCCATTCGCGGACGCGGCGGCGGCTGGCTTGGCCGGCTTCTGCGTCGGGAGGGTGATCGGTTCGGCTGCCACGTCGGGCAGATCCAGACCGACCGGCAC
>NZ_JBFBCH010000028.1:0-87507 GCF_040683055.1 Polymorphospora sp. NPDC051019
CCCGGTTACATTCCGAACCCGGAAGCTAAGCCCTCCAGCGCCGATGGTACTGCACTCGTGAGGGTGTGGGAGAGTAGGACACCGCCGGACTTCTTATAGTTGAGGGCCGCCCCCTTTCCCGGGGTCGGCCCTCAACTGCGTTAGGCCGCCGTCGACGGACGGCCCGAGGAAGGACATAGCTGTGAGTTCAGGACCGGAGGGCGGCAACCGCCCTCGTCGCGACGACGAGCGACCCGATCGTGGCCGTGACGGGTCTTCTTCGCGGGGCGACCGTCCGCCGTACCGAGGTGACCGGGACCGGGGCGGCTACTCGGGTGGCCAGCGTGGCGGCTACCGCGACGATCGTGACTCCCGGGGCGGAGCCCGCGACGGCGGCCGCCAGGGCGGCTACGGCGGCGGCTTCCGTGGCGGCGACCGCGACCGTGGTCCGCGTGATGGCGGCGATCGTTCCGGTGGCTTCCGTGGTGACCGGGACCGTGGTCCGCGTGACGGTGGTGGGTTCCGGTCGGGGGACCGTGACGGTGGATACCGTTCCGGTCCGCCGCGTGACGGTGCCGACCGTGGCTACCGTGGCGGCGACCGCGACTCCCAGGGCGGCGGCTTCCGCGGCCGAGACCGTGCGGAAGGTTTCCGCTCGGGGCCGCCGCGTGAGGGTGGGTTCCGTTCCGGCGACCGGGACCGTGGCCCCCGTGAGGGCGGCTTCCGGGGCGGGGACCGGGATCGGGACGGTGGATACCGCTCCGGGCCGCGTGATGGCGGCGACCGGTCCGGTGGCTTCCGTGGTGACCGGGACCGTGGTCCGCGTGACGGTGGCGGGTTCCGGTCGGGGGACCGTGACGGTGGATACCGTTCCGGTCCGCCGCGTGACGGTGCCGACCGTGGCTACCGTGGCGGCGACCGCGACTCCCAGGGCGGCGGCTTCCGTTCCGGTGACCGGGACCGTGGCCCCCGTGAGGGCGGCTTCCGGGGCGGCGACCGGGACTCGCGTGGCAGCGGTTTCCGTGGTGACCGCGACCGTGGTCCGCGTGAGGGTGGCTTCCGTGGCGGCGACCGCAAGGACGGCTTCCGTTCCGGGCCGCCGCGTGAGGGCGGGTTCCGTGCCGGCGACCGGGACCGTGGCCCCCGTGAGGGCGGCTTCCGTGGCGGCGACCGGGACTCGCGTGGCGGCGGTTTCCGTGAGGGTGGCTTCCGTGGCGACCGCGACCGTGGTCCGCGTGAGGGCGGTTTCCGCGGTGGTGACCGCGATGGTGGCTTCCGTACCGAACGGCCGCGTGAAGGCGGTTTCCGTGGCGGCGACCGCGACGGTGGTTACCGCCCGGGGCAGCGCGACGGCGGTGACCGGCCGGGTGGCTTCCGGGGCGGCGACCGGGACCGTGGCCCCCGTGAGGGCGGCTTCCGCGGTGGGGATCGCGACCGTGGCCCCCGTGAGGGTGGTTTCCGGGGCGGTGACCGTGAGGGCGGCTTCCGTTCGGAGCGGCCGCGGGGCGGTGACCGGCCGGGTGGCTTCCGTGGCGACCGGGACCGCGGTCCGCGTGAGGGCGGGTTCCGTGGCGACCGGGAGCGTGGCCCGCGTGAGGGTGGCTTCCGGGGCGGGGACGACCGGCGTGGCCGGTTCGACCGTGACGAACGCCGCGACGGCGGGCACCGCGACCAGGGCGAGTACCGCCCGGCCGGCGAGCCGGAGCGGGCCTCGGCGCCGGGCGCTCCCGAGCTCTCCGACGAGATCGTGGCCAGCGACCTCGACAAGGACGTACGCGCCGAACTGCTGTCGCTCGCGAAGCCGGTCGCCGAGACGGTTGCCCGGCACCTCGTGGCGACCGGCCTGCTGATCGACGACGAGCCCGAGGAGGCGCTCGCGCACGCGCTCGCCGCCCGCCGGCTGGCGTCGCGGATCGCGGCCGTACGCGAGGCGGTCGGACTGGCTGCGTACCGGGCCGGGGAGTGGCAGACCGCGATCGCGGAGCTGCGGACGTACCACCGGATGAGCGGGCGGCAGACGCACCTGGCGGTGCTCGCGGACAGTGAGCGGGCGCTCGGCCGGCCGGAGCGGGCGATCGACCTGTTCCGTGGCGCGGACCGGGACGCGCTCGACCCGGCGACCGCGATCGAGCTGCTCATCGTGGCCGCCGGTGCCCGGGGCGACCTCGGCCAGGGTGACGCCGCGGTGGCGATGTTGCAGGTACGCGAGCTGAGCGGCGGGGCCACCGAGCCGTGGGCCGGCCGGCTGCGGTACGCGTACGCGGACTCGCTGCTGGCGGTCGGCCGCCGGGACGAGGCCCGGGAGTGGTTCGCCCGGGCGGTGGAGGCCGACGAGGAGGGCGAGACCGACGCCGCCGAGCGGCTGCTCGAACTCGACGGCGTGCTGATCGAGGGCGACGACGAGGAGTTCGAGGACGGCGCGGAGGAGTCCGACGAGGAGGCCGAGGGGCGCGACGAGCGTTCCGGGTCCGAGGCGTCGGGCGTGGCGACGGACGGCGCGGACGTCGTACCGGCGGACGGCGAGACCGTCGAGGCGGTCGCCGCGGCCCGGGTGGTCGACGGCGGCCGGCGGGAGAGCGACGTCACGGAGGTGGAGGAGTCCGGGTACGCCGACAGCGGCGCTGTCACCGTGCAGGAGGACGAGAAGGACCTCCACGACGACGAGAAGGACCTGCCGGTCGAGGTGGACGACGAGCCGTCGGAGCACCAGAGCGGCCCGGCGGCGGCGGATGCCCCCACCGGCCCGGAGGCGGCCGACAGCGCCGTGACCGGCACCGGGGGCGACGAGGCGGCCGGCGGTGAGCGGCCCCGGCCGGCCGGTTCGTGAGCGGGCGGGGCGCGGGTCGGCTGGTCGACGCGTACGACCTGGTCATTTTTGATCTTGACGGGGTCGTCTACCTGATCGACGAGCCGATCCCCGGCGCGGTCGAGGCGATCGGTCGGCTGCACGACGAGGGGCGGTCGGTGTCGTACGCGACGAACAACGCCTCCCGGCGGGCCGCCGACGTCGCCGAGCTGCTGACCGGGATGGGCGTACCCGCCGGGGCGGACGAGGTGGTCACCTCGGCGGGTGCCGCCGCGGCGGTACTCGCCGGGCGGCTGGCTCCCGGCGACCGGGTGCTCGTCGTCGGCGCCGACGCGCTGCGGGACGAGATCGCCGAGGCGGGTCTCGTCCCGGTCACCCGTGCCGACGAGGAGCCGGTCGCGGTCGTCCAGGGCTACGGGCCGCGGGTCGGCTGGGCCGAACTGGCCGAGGCGGCGGTCGCGGTACGGGCCGGCGCGGTCTGGGTGGCGACGAACACCGACCGCACCCTGCCGAGCCCGCGCGGGCCGCTGCCCGGCAACGGGTCACTGGTGGCGGTGCTGCGTACGGCGCTGGACCGGGATCCGGACATCGTGGTCGGCAAGCCGGCTCCGGGGCTGTTCCGCACCGGTGCGCAGCGGGTCGGTTCGAGCCGGCCGCTGGTCGTCGGGGACCGGCTCGACACCGACATCGAGGGCGCGGTGCGGGCCGGCATGGATTCGCTGCTGGTGCTGACCGGGGTCAGCGACGTCCCGGAGCTGCTCGCCGCGCCGGCGGCGCGCCGGCCCACCTTCGTCGGGTACGACCTGGGTGGACTGTTCGACGTGGACGGTGCGGTGCGGGTGCCGGCGGGGGAGCCGGAAGCCGGTGGCTGGCGGGTGTCAAACGACGGCGGCGGGCTGCGGCTCGACGGGGCCGGTCCGATCCTCGACGCGCTCGCCGCGCTGTGCGCCGCGGCGTGGTCGCCTTCGCCGGACCGCGACGAGGGGACCGCCGGGCAGGCGGTGACGGTGGTCGGCGACTCGGAGCCGGCACGGGCGGCGTTGGGTGAACTCGGCCTGGCCGACTGACCGTCCTCAGAGGAGCTTGCGCAGCTTCAGCAGGTCGAACGGGTTGGCGTTGATCGAGATCCGCCGGGCGCCGAGGGCCTTGGCGACGTCGAGGTCGCCGCGGACGAGGGCGATCAGGTCGTCGCTGGAGGTGGTCAGCGCGACCTTGGCCTTGGGGTCGTCGCCGTCGGCGAGGTCGACGAGGTGGCCGTCGGTGAGCCGGCCGTGGAACGCGGTGCCGAGGTCGGTGATCCGGCAGGCGAGGGTGCGGTCGAGGTCGACCCGGTCGCGCACCTTGGCCGCGTTGGCGGCGAGCCGGGCCGCCAGATCGTGCAGAGCCTGCCGGCACTCGTCAACCGTGGCCACCTGTCGCCTCCATCGTCGTCTCGTCGTCGGGGCCGGAACGGCGCCGGCCGGGCGGGTGGTCGCGCTCCGATCGGCGTACGTCGTCACGGCGCGCCCCGTCCTGCGCACCGTACCGCACCGTCCCGGTGGCGGCGCCCGGTAGCGTGACACCCGAAGGATTCGCCGATCGGGAAGGGGACCGGGCATGCCGGACGCGTGGCGGGCATACCTCGAGCTGGCCCTCGGGCTGACCGAGGCGTCGAAGAAGAAGGCCGAGCGGGTGGCCCGCAACCTCGTCGGCGCCGGTGGGGCGACCGCCGCCCAGTTGCAGGCGATGGCCGAGGAACTGGTGACCACGAGCGCGGCCAACCGGGAGGCGCTGACGAAGCTGGTCCGCTTCGAGGTGGACCGGACGCTGGGCGCGGTGGGGCTGGCCACGGCCGAGGAGGTCGCCGACCTGACGACCCGGGTACGTGACCTGGAACGCGAGCTGATCGAGACCCGGGCCCGCGCGGATGCCGCGGAGGCGGCCGGTGCCGCCCTGCTCCCGGCCGGTGGTGCCCCGCCGTCCGTACCCGGCGAGGCCGGACCGGCGAAGCCGGCGGCCGGCAAGACCGTCGCGAAGAAGACCGTCGCCAAGAAGACGGTGGCGAAGCGGCCCGAGGCGGGCAAGGCGGTGTCGCCGCTGTTCGAGCCGGCCCCGGCCGACCTGGTCACCGAGCCGCCGGTCAGCCGGACGTCCGCCGCCCCGACCCCGGCCGACCAGCCCGCCACCACAAAGGGGGTCGTCCCCAAGCGTGCCGCGGCGAAGAAGGCCGCGCCGGCCAAGAAGGCGGTCGCGAAGAAGGCGGTCAAGAAGGCGGCTCCGCCGGCCGGGAGCGCGGAGGCGTGACCGGGCCCGTACCCGGAAGGCCCGGACTGCCGCCCGGCGGCGCCCGGCCCGGACCGCCGCCCGGTCCCCGTCCCGTGCCGCCGTCCGGTGGGTTCCGGCCGGCCCCGCCGGCCGCCGGTCCGGCGGGCTCCCGGCCCGCCGCGCCGGCTGACGGCGGGTGGCAGTCCGGCCCGGAGGCGCCGGTCCTGCCGACGGTCGCCGGCCCGGGCGGCTCCGGCCATCCCGCCGTCGACGCGGCGATCCAGGCGATGGCCAACGCCGCCGACCTGCCGCCGGCGGACCAGATCGCCCAGTACGAGGCGGCGCACCGCACGCTCCAGGAAACCCTCGCCACCATCGACCACGGCTGACCGCCCGCCCCTCCCGGAGACACCCATGGCTCGCCGTACCCGGCTGGATGCCGAACTCGTCCGTCGTGGCCTGGCCCGTTCCCGCGAGCAGGCCGCCGCCCTCGTCGATGCCGGGCGGGTCCAGGTGCGCGGGGTCGTGGCCCGCAAGGTCGCGGCCATGGTCGACCCGGCCGACCCGGTCCGGGTCGTCGGCGACGACCCGAAACAGGAGTACGTCTCCCGGGGCGGCCACAAGCTGGCCGGCGCGCTGGCCGCGTTCGGGCCGGCCGGGCTGGCGGTGACCGGGCGACGGTGCCTGGACGCGGGCGCGTCCACCGGCGGGTTCACCGACGTGCTGCTGCGCGCGGGAGCGGCCGAGGTGGTCGCGGTCGACGTCGGCTACGGCCAGCTCGCCTGGTCGCTGCGCGGCGACGCCCGGGTACGGGTCTTCGAGCGCACCAACGTGCGGTCGCTGACCCCGGAACAGATCGGCGGCCCGGTCGACCTGACGGTGGCGGATCTGTCGTTCATCTCGCTGCGGCTGGTGCTGCCGGCGCTGGCGGCGTGCACACGTACCGACGGCGACCTGGCGCTGATGGTCAAGCCGCAGTTCGAGGTCGGACGGGAGCGGGTCGGCGCCGGCGGCGTGGTCCGCGACCCGGAGCTGCGGGCCGAGGCGGTACTGGACGTGGCGGCGGCAGCCGCGGCGCTCGGGCTCGGTCTCGCCGACGTGGTGGCCAGTCCGCTGCCGGGCCCGAGCGGGAACGTCGAGTTCTTCGTGTGGCTGCGTCGCGGCGCGGCCGGGGTGGGCGCGGAGCGGGTACGGGCGGTCGTCGCCGCCGGCCCGGCGACGGTGCCCGCCGAACCCCCCGAAGGTGGCGGGCCGGATGGTCCGGACGGCGTCGGTGTCGGGCCGGCGGCCGGTGGTGCGCGTACTGGGGAGGAGACCCGATGAGTCGGGTGGCTCTGCTGGTGACCCACACCGGGCGGCGGCGCAGCACCGAGCACGCCCGGACGGTGGCGGCCGACCTCATGGAGGCGGGCTTCGAGGTCCGGGTGGTGGCCGACGAGGCCGAGGACCTCGACCTGCCGGGGATCGTGCCGGTCGACGGGGACGCCCCGGCCGACGGCGCCGAGATCGTCTTCGCGCTCGGTGGCGACGGCACCTTCCTGCGCGCCGCCGACCTGGCCCGGCCGGCGAAGGCGCCGCTGCTCGGCATCAACCTCGGCAAGGTCGGCTTCCTGGCCGAGGCCGAGATCAACGACCTGGACCAGGCGGTACGTGACGTCGTCGAGCGGTCGTACACCGTGGACGAGCGGTTGACGCTGGACGTGCGGGCGGAGTTCGACGGCGGGCCGACGATCGAGTCGTGGGCGCTGAACGAGGTCAGTGTCGAGAAGGGCGAGCGGGCCCAGATGCTGGAGCTGCTGGTCGACGTCGACGGCCGGCCGCTGTCGAGGTACGGCTGCGACGGGGTGGTCTGCGCCACCCCGACCGGTTCGACGGCGTACGCGTTCTCGGCCGGCGGCCCGGTGGTGTGGCCGGAGGTGGAGGCGCTGCTGCTGGTGCCGATCAGCGCGCACGCCCTGTTCAGCCGGCCGCTGGTGACCGCGCCCACATCGACGTTCTCGATCACCGTCGACCCGTTCACCACGCTGGCCGTGTTGTGTTGCGACGGCCGGCGGGTCTACGACCTGCCGCCGGGGGCGCGGGTGACGGTGCAGCGGGGGGCGGTGCCGGTGCGGATCGTCCGGCTGCGGCCGCGGCCGTTCACCGACCGGCTGGTCGCGAAGTTCGCCCTGCCGGTGGCCGGCTGGCGCGGCAACCGCGGCTGATCCCACCGTCCGGGCCGACTCCCGCCAGGGGCGGCGGTGGTCCGGGCCGCCATGGTCCGGGCTGCGGTGGTCCGGGCGCGGCCACGGTCCGGGCGGCCCGGTCCTTGATCGGCGACACGCCCGGGACCGCCGGGCCGCCGCCGTGGAACCCCCGGTCGGACCCCGGGTGCGGGCGTACGCCGCCGCCGGGTGGCACGCCTGTGGCTGGTCAACCGTCGGACCGCGCCACTACTGTCATTGCCTGTGTTGGAAGAGCTTCGAATCACCGGGCTGGGCGTCATCGAGGACACCACGCTGCCGTTGACCGGCGGTATGAACGTCATCACCGGTGAGACCGGTGCGGGCAAGACGATGGTGGTCACCGGGCTCGGGCTGCTCTTCGGCGGCCGGGCCGACGCCGGCCGGGTGCGCGCCGAGCCGGGGCGCGCGGTCGTGGAGGGGCGGCTGCGGCTGTCCGAGCCGACCGCGACCGGGGTGCACACCCGGGTCGCCGACGCGGGTGGGGAGCCCGACGACGACGGCTGCCTGCTGTTGAGCCGTACGGTGACGGTCGAGGGCCGGTCGCGCGCGCACGTCGGGGGGCGCGCGATGCCGGTGTCGATGCTGGGCGAGATCGGCGAGCAGGTGGTGGCGGTCCACGGCCAGTCCGACCAGTTGCGGCTGCTGCGCCCGGCCGAGCAGCGGGGCGCGCTGGACCGGTTCGCCGGGCCGGAGCACGAGAAGCTGCTGGCGACGGCGCACGAGTCGTACGCGCAGTGGCGCCGGGTCGCCGACGACCTGGCCGACCGGCGGCGCAACGCGCGCGAGCGCAACCAGGAGGCCGACCTGCTGCGGCTGGGGCTGGACGAGATCAGCCGGGCCGATCCGCAGCCGGGCGAGGACGAGGAGCTGAAGGCCGAGGCGCAGCGCCTGGAACACGCCGAGGGGCTGCGTACGGCGGCGCAGGTGGCGTACGTGTCGCTGGCCGGTGCCGGTGACGTCGCCGACGAGACCCCGGACGTGACGAGCCTGCTGGGGATGGCGCGGCGCACCCTGGAGGCGCAGGCGGGGGTGGACCGCAAGCTCGGCGACCTCGGTGGCCGGCTGGAGGAGGCGGCGACCCTGGTCGGCGACGTCGTGGCGGAGCTGTCGTCCTATCTGGACTTGCTGGACGCCGATCCGGCCCGGTTGCAGACGGTCTACGAGCGGCGGGCGGTGCTGCGCGGGTTGACCCGTAAGTACGCCGACGACGTCGACGGTGTGGTCGCCTGGGCCGAGCGGGCCCGCACCCGGTTGTCCGAGCTGGACAGTTCCGACGACGTGCTGGAGGAACTGGAACGCGAGCGGACCCGGCTGGCGGCGGAGGTCGCCGACCTGGCGGTGCGGTTGACGGCGGCGCGGCGGGCCGCGGCGGCCCGGTTCGCCGACGAGGTGACGGTGGAGTTGGCCGGGCTGGCGATGCCGCACGCGCGTATCGAGGTGGCGGTGCTGCCGCGGCCGGTCGGGCGGGGCGAGCCGACGGTGACCGTCGACGGGGTCGAGGTCGGGATCGGGCCCGACGGGGCCGACGAGGTGGAGTTGCGGTTGCTGGCCCATCCGGGGGCGCCGTCGCTGCCGCTGCAACGGGGCGCGTCCGGCGGTGAGCTGTCGCGGGTGATGCTCGCGATCGAGGTGGTCTTCGCGGGGTCGGGCGGTCCGCCGACACTGGTCTTCGACGAGGTCGACTCCGGGGTCGGCGGGCAGGCGGCGGTGGAGATCGGTCGCCGGCTGGCCCGGCTGGCGCGCAGTCACCAGGTGCTGGTGGTGACGCACCTGCCGCAGGTGGCGGCGTTCGCCGACCGGCATCTGGTGGTGGCCAAGGACACCGGTGGGGCGGTCACCACCAGCGGGGTGCGGGTGGTCGAGGACACCGAGCGGGCCCGTGAGCTGGCCCGGATGCTGGCTGGTTTGCCGGATTCCGATCTGGGTATCGCACATGCCGAGGAACTGCTGGCGGTGGCGTCCCGGGAGCGGCGCCACTGAACGTCCTGTGTGACAATAGCCACACTGATTCCCGGTCCGGTGTGCTTCCCTGGAGGTTGCGACTCTGCTCGGGGCATGTCGCAACAGGAAACTGTGCCTCACATGCCAGGATGGTGCCGATGCGTCTACCCACCTTGCGCCGGACCCGGACCGTCGAACCGGGCATCGTCACCGGCACCGCGCGCCTCGACCGGCGGACGAAACGCCTGGTCGGGCGGCTGCGGCCGGGGGACATCGCGATCATCGACCATGTCGACCTGGACCGGGTGGCGGCCGACTCGCTGGTCGCCGTCGGGGTCGCCGCGGTGCTCAACGCCAAGCCGTCGGTCTCCGGTCGCTACCCGAACCTGGGTCCGGAGGTGCTGATCGAGGCCGGCATCCCGCTGCTCGACGACCTCGGCGAGACCGTGTTCCAGGCGGTCCGCGAGGGCGCCAACGTCCGGATCGACGGCAACACGGTGCTGCTGGACGGTGAGCCGGTGGCGCACGGTGTCCGGCAGGACGCCGAGACGGTCGCCAAGGCGATGGCCGACGCCCGGGAGGGCCTGTCGGTGCAGTTGGAGGCGTTCGCCGCCAACACGATGGAATACCTCAAGCAGGAACGCGACCTGCTGTTCGACGGGGTCGGCGTACCCGAGGTCGAGACCCGGATCGGCGGCCGGCACTGCCTGATCGTGGTCCGCGGCTACGACTACAAGGCCGACCTGGACGTCCTGCGGCCCTACATCCGTGAGTACAAGCCGGTCCTGATCGGGGTCGACGGGGGCGCGGACGCGCTGGTCGAGGCGGGCTACACCCCCGACATGATCATCGGCGACATGGACTCGGTCACCGACGACGTGCTGCGTTGCGGCGCCGAGGTCATCGTGCACGCCTATCCCGACGGGCGGGCCCCCGGCCTGGCCCGGGTGCAGCAGCTCGGCCTGTCGGCGGTGACCTTCCCGGCCGCGGCCACCAGCGAGGATCTGGCGATGCTGCTCGCCGACGAGAAGGGCGCGTCGCTGCTCGTGGCCGTCGGCACCCACGCGACCCTGGTGGAGTTCCTCGACAAGGGGCGCGGCGGCATGGCGTCGACGTTCCTCACCCGGCTCAAGGTCGGTGGCAAGCTGGTCGACGCCAAGGGCGTCAGCCGGCTCTACCGGCAGAACATCTCCGGATCGTCGCTGCTGCTGCTGGTGCTGTCGGCGGTGGCCGCCATGGCGTCGGCGGTGGCGGTGTCCACCGTCGGCAAGGCCTATCTCGGGGTCGCCTCCGAATGGTGGGACAATCTGGTCTTCCAGATCGGACAGCTTCTGGGACGGCTCTTCTAGTCCCCCGTTGCTCAAGGGGCTTCAGGCGTGATCAATTTCCGGTACCACGTGGTATCGCTCACCGCGGTGTTCCTGGCGCTGGCCATCGGCCTGGTCGTCGGCACAGCGGCGTTGAACGGACCGGTGGCGGACTCGCTGAAGGACAACGTCAACGCGTTGCGCAAGGACAACCAGCAGCTGCGGGAGTCGGTCAGCAGCCTCCAGCGGGAGGTCGACCTCGAGGAGGACTTCGTCGCCGAGGCCGCCCCGGTGATGCTCGCCGGCAAGCTCACCGACCGGCGCGTCGCGCTCGTGGTGCTGCCGTCCGGCCAGGACCACGTCGAGGGGGTCACCGCGATGCTCGAGACCGCCGGGGCCAGCGTGACCGGGCGGGTCGAGGTGCTGGACAAGTTCGTCGACCCGGAGAACGGCACCGAACTGCTCGAACTCGCCACCCGCGCGCTGCCGACCAGCGTGCCGGCCGCGGACCTGCCCCGCAACAGCGACGGCGTGGAGACATCGGCCGCGCTGCTGGCCAACGTGCTGCTCGAACGCCCGCAGGGCACCCCGCCGGTCACCGAGGCCGACGTCAAGTCGGTGCTCAGCGCCTACCGCACCGCCGGCTACATCAACGCCGACGAGCAGATCGGCACCCCGGCCCAGGCGGTCCTGCTGGTCACCGGCCAGCCGTACGTCGACCGGGACTTCGCCAAGAAGGACTCGGCCGTGGTCACCGTCGCCGTGCAGTTCGACCGGGTCGGGCCGCTCGTCGTCGCCGGCAGCGGTGCCAGTGGCGGCAACGTCGTCGCGGTCGTCCGCGGCGACCCCACCCTCTCCAAGACGATCTCGACCGTCGACCACGCCAACACGCTGCAGGGCCAGTTGGTCACCGCGCTCGCCCTGACCGAACAGTTCATGTTCAACCGGGCCGGCCAGTACGGCGTCAACAGCGGCGCCGCCTCGCTCGTGCCGAAGCTGACCGAGTGAACGCCCGACGTCTCGCCGGCCGCCTGCTGGTGGCCGGCGCCGGAGTGCTCGCCGCCCGGGCCGCGCTGGGGGCCGTGACCGCCACCCCACGGGCGCCGGCCCTGGACCGCACCAACTTCCGTGGCCGTACCGTGACCCTGGCCGCCGGCCCGGCGCTGGCCGTCGGGGCGTCGGTGGCGGCTGCCGCCGGGGCACCCGGCCCCGCGTCCGGTGCCGCCGCCGCGGTCGCCGGACTCGCGTCCGGGGCAGTCGGCCTCTACGACGACGTCGTCGGCGCCCGCCCCGACCAGAAGACGGCCAAGGGCTTCGCCGGCCACCTGTCCGCGCTGCGGGACGGGCGGGTCACCAGCGGCCTGGTGAAGATCGCCGGGGTGGGCGCGGCCGGACTCGCCGCCGCGACCCTGCTCGCCGCCGACCCGGCCGTACGCGGCCACCGGCACCGCCGCGGGCAGCGCCGGGCCGGCCGGGTCGTCGACGTGCTGCTCGGCGCCGGGGTCGTCGCCGGCACCGCCAACCTGGTCAACCTGCTCGACCTGCGCCCCGGCCGGGCGCTGAAGTCGGGGCTGCTGCTCGGCGCCCCGCTGGTGTCCGGCCCCGCCGGCGGGCTGGCCGCCGGGCCGGTCGGTGCCGCCGCCGCGCTGCTGCCCGACGACCTCGACGAGCGGGTCATGCTCGGCGACTCCGGCGCCAACGCGCTCGGCGCGCTGCTCGGGGTGGCGCTGGCCGCGCGCAGCGGGCCGCTGGGCCGGGCCGGGATCCTCGCGGTCGTCACCGCGCTGACCGCCGCCAGCGAGAAGGTCAGCTTCACCCAGGTGATCCAGCGCACCCCGGGACTGCGGGAGCTGGACGCGCTGGGCCGGCGCAGCGCCTGACGTGGGCACGCCGGGTACGGTCACCGGCGCCGGTCGGATCGCCGGCGCCGCCGCGCTGATCGCCGTACTGACCGTCGCGAGCCGGCTGGCCGGGTTCGCCCGTACCGGGGTGTTCACCTGGGTCGTCGGCGGCACCGACCTCGGCGGCGTCTACCTGATCGCCAACACCGTCCCCAACATCATTTTCGAGATCGTGGCCGGCGGGGCGCTGGCCAGTCTCGTCGTACCGCTGCTGGCCGGCGCGATCGCGGCCGGCGACCGGGCCGCGGTCGCGGCCACCACCGGCGCCCTGCTCACCTGGACGGTCACCCTGCTGGTGCCGCTGGCCGTCGTCGTCGCCGTGTTCGCCGGTCCGATCGTCGCCGCGATCGCCAACGACCCGACCCCGGCCGAGGTCGCCGTCGGCGCCCGGATGCTGCGGATCTTCGCCCCGCAGTTGCCGCTGTACGGCATCGGGATCGTGCTCACCGGCGTGCTGCAGGCACACCGCCGGTTCGCCTGGCCGGTCATCGCCCCGCTGCTGTCCAGCGTCACCGTCATGGCCGCCTACCTCGTCTTCGCCGGCACCCAGGGCCGCGGCGTCGACATCGCCGGCGTCGACCTGGCCGGCGAACTGATCCTCGCCGTCGGCACCACCGCCGGGGTGGTCGTACTGTCCCTGTCGCTGCTGATCCCGCTGCGCGCGCTGCGGCTGCGGCCGGCGCCGACGTACGCGTTCGACGCCGACGCCCGGCGCCGCGTCGGCGGGCTGGCGGTGGCCGGCGCGGTCACCGTCGCCGGGCAGCAGGTCGCCCTGCTGGTGTCGCTCAACCTGGTCTCCGGCGGCGCGACCGGCGTCGACGCCGTCGTGCCCTACAACCTGGCCCAGACGATCTACCTGCTGCCGTGGTCGGTGCTGGCGGTGCCGCTCGCGGTCGCCGCCTACCCGGCCCTGGCGGCCGCGCACACCACCGGCGACGAGGACGGCTACCGGGCCACCCTCGCCCCGACGGTCCGGCGGGTGCTGCTGCTGGCGACGCTCGGTGCCGCCGCGCTGACCGCCGTCGCCCGCCTGGTCGCCCAGTTCTTCTTCACCGGGGTGGCCGCCGAACAGGCCGCCGCCGGCATCGTCGGGTTCGCCCCCGGACTGCTCGGTTACGGCCTGTTCGCGGTGCTGTCCCGGGCGCTGTACGCCCGCGGCGACACCCGCGCCGCCGCCGTGGCGACCGGGCTCGGCTGGCTCGCCGTACCGGCCGCCGCCGTGCTGCTGGCCGCGGCCGTACCCGACGACCAGCGGGTGCCGGCGGTGACCGGCGCCAACTCGGTCGGGATGGTGGTGCTCGGCGCGGTGCTGGTCGTCGCCGTCGCCCGCCGGGCCGGGCCGGGCGCCGTCGCCGGCCTGCCCCGGGCGGCCGGCGTCGCCCTGCTGGCCGGTGGCCTCGCCGCGCTGGCCGGTACGGTGGTCGGCAACTGGCTGGCCGGGGCGGGCCTGAGCCTCTGGCCTGCGGCGGACGCCGGCGGCGGCACCCCGGCGCACACCGTCGCACTGCTGCAGGGCATGCTTGCCGGAGCCGTCGTGGCGCTCGTGTTCGCCGGTGTCGCCTACCCGCTGGACCGCCACGACCTGCGTCCGATGGTGGCAGCGGTCGGGCGCCGGCTGCGCGGGGGCCGTCGCGACGGCCCCGACCGGCACGACGACGCAGAGGGGACGGATCCGCGGTGACCGAGGCGGACGCAACGGTTACGCACTTCACGGGCGCGGTGGCGCTCGTCCTCGCCTCCAGCACCGGCGGCGTCGGCCAGCACGTCGCCTCCGTCGCCCGCGGGCTGGCCACCGCCGGCGCCTCCGTCACGGTGTGCGGCCCCGCCGGCACCGAGGAGCAGTTCCGGTTCACCGCGGCCGGGGCCCGCTTCGTCGCGGTGGAGATCCCGGCCAACCCGACCCCGGCCGACGGGCGGGCGGTCGCCGCGCTGCGCCGGGTGCTCGCCGGGCCGGTCGACGTCGTACACGCCCACGGGCTGCGCGCCGGCCTGGTCGCCGCCCTGGCCCGGCCGGCCCAGCCGCTCGTCGTCACCTGGCACAACGCGGTCCTCGCCACCGGCCTGCGCGGGCGGGTGTCGCGGCTGGTCGAGCGGGTCGTCGCCCGCGCCGCCCGGGTCGCGCTCGGCGCCTCGCAGGACCTCGTCGACCGGGCCCGCGCGCTCGGCGCCCGCGACGCCCGGCTCGCGCCGGTCGCCGCGCCGGCCCTGCCCGCGCCACGGCGCGGCCGGTCCGCCGTACGCGCCGAGTTCGGCGTCGCCGCCGGCCAGCCGCTGATCGTCTCGGTGGGCCGGCTGCACCCGCAGAAGCGCTACGACATCCTCGTCGACGCCGCCGCCCGCTGGCGGTCCCTGGACCCGCCGCCGGTCGTGGTGATCGCCGGCAGCGGCCCCAGCTACATCCAGCTCGCCGCCCGGGTCTCCGCCTCCCGGGCCCCGGTCACCCTGCTCGGGCACCGCACCGACATCGCCGACCTGCTCGCCGGCGCCGACCTGGCCCTGGTCACCAGCGACTGGGAGGCGCGGCAACTCTTCGCCCAGGAGGCGCTGCACGCCGGGGTGCCACTGGTCGCGACCGGGGTCGGCGGCATCCCCGACCTCGTCGGCGACGCCGCCGTGCTGGTGCCGCCCGGCGACGTCGACGCCGTCGACACGGCCGTACGCGACCTGCTCGCCGACGACGACCGCCGGGCCGAACTCGGCCGGCTGGGTCCGGAACGGGCCGCCACCTGGGCGCGCGAGGCCGACACCGTCGCGGAGCTCGCGGCCGTCTACGCCGAACTGGTCCCGGCCGGCGGGGGCGTCGCCGACCGGCGGGCCGGCGACGGCGGCACGGCCGGGGGACGCGCCTGATGCTGCGTCGCGTCCTGCCGATCCTGCTGACCGCCCTGGTGGTGGTCACCGCGATCGCGGCCCTGGTGGTACGGCCGGCCACCGGCGCGCCGCAGGGCTCCGCCGACTACGCGGTCGTCGTCGGGGTCGCCGGGCTGCGCTGGGACGACGTCAGCCAGGAGAACACCCCGACGTTGTGGGCGATGGCCGAACGCGGCTCGATCGGCTCGCTGGCCGTACGCTCGGCCCGCAAACCGACGTGCCCCGTCGACGGCTGGCTCACCCTGGGCGCCGGCAGCTACGCCGCCTGGGACGCCGACCCCGTCACCGGCGAGTGCCCGCCGTCGGACGTGGTCGTCGAGCAGCCCGACGGCATCGGCGCCAACCTGCCCGACCAGCGCACCGCGGTCCGTTACAACCAGGAGCGGCTGCCGTGGGGGACCGTGCCGGGGGCGCTGGCCGAGTCGATGCGCTGCACCGTCGCGGTCGGCCCGGGCGCCGCCGTCGCCGCCGCCCGCCCGTTCGGCCGGGTCGACCGGTACGAGCCGGAGCTGCCCGCCGACCCGGGCGACCTGCTGGCGTCGTGCGTACTGAGCATCGTCGACCTCGGCACGGTCAGCGGCGAGGACCCGGCGGAGCGGGCCGCGGCCGCCGCCCGCGCCGACGCCGAGCTGGCCCGGGTCCTCGACGCCCGGCCGGACCGGTCGCTGGTGCTGGTCGCCGGGGTCTCCGACACCGACCAGTCGTCGCGGCTGCACGTCGCGGTCGCCGACGGCCCGGGCTGGGAGGCGGGCTGGCTGACCTCGGCCAGCACCCAGCGCGACGGCTACCTGCAACTGGTCGACATCGCCCCGACCGTCGTCGCCGTGCTCGGCCGGCCGATGCCGGAGCGGCTCTTCGTCGGCCACCCCGCCAGCACCGTCGTCGGCCGCCCCGCCGACCTGCCCGAGGCGGTCGTCGCCCCCAACGACGCCGACCGGGAGGCCCGCGCCCAGCGGACCGTCGCCGACTGGTTCTTCGGCCTGCTCGCCGTCTTCCAGGTGCTGCTGGCCGTCGCCGTGGTGCCGCTGCTGCGCCGGGCCCGGCCGCACGGCGGGCCGCCCGGTCCGGCGCCGGTGCCGCCCCGGGTCGTGGCCGTCGTCGAGGTGCTGCTGGTCGCGGCGGCGCTGGCGATCCCGGCCGCCCTGCTGGCCGACGTCGTGCCCTGGTGGCGGGCCACCCACGCCGGGCTGCTCTTCGGCGCGGTGGCGCTGGTCACGCTGGCGCTGGCGACCGCGGTGGTGCGGCTGAGCCGGCCGTACCCGGCCACGCTCGGACCGATGGGTACGGCGGCGACGATCGCCGCCGTCGTGGTCGGCGTCGACGTGCTCACCGGCGCCCAGCTGCAACTCAACGGCGTCACCGGCTACTCCGCGCTGGAGGGCGGCCGGTACGCCGGTGTCGGCGTGGTCGGCCTCGGCGTCTTCGTCGCCGGGGTGCTGCTCGCCGCCGGCTGCCTGGCCCAGCAGGTACGGCGTACGTGGCGGCCGGCGGTCATGGTCGCCGTCGGCGGGATCGGGGTGGTCGTCGTCGGCAGCCCCTATCTGGGCGCCGACCCGGTCGGCGCGGTCGCGCTGACGGCCGGGGTCGCCATCGCCGCGGCGATCAGCACCGGCGGCTGGCTCAGCCTGGCCCGGGTCGCCTGGGCGACGATGGCCGGGCTGGCGGTCACGGCCGGGTTCGCGGTGATCGACCTGCGCCGGCCGGTCGCCGAGCGGGGCAGCCTCGGCCGGTTCCTCGGCGCGCTCGGTGACGGCACCAGCGGGATGACCGTGCAGCGTACGGCGACCGCGAACATGGAGGCGCTGGTCGGCAGCTCGCTGACGGTGATCGCGCTGGTCGGCGCGGTGCTGGTGTGGTTCGCGCTGCTGCGTACCTGGGGTGGCCTGAAGCGGCTGTTCGGCATCTACCCGGCGGTGCGGGCCGGGATGGGCGGTATCGCGGTCGCCACCGTGATCGGCGGCGTGATGGGCGGTTCGGCGTTCAACGTGGCGGGCGCGGCGGCGGCGACGACGGTGCCGCTGGCGGCGCTGGCGGCGTTGCGGGTGCTCGGCCACTCCGCCGACCGGACGAGGCCGCCGGTGCTGCCGCTGGTCGACGATCCGGCGTCGGCGTCTACGGCCGGCGGGTCCGGTGGCGTGGGCGCGGCGGCCGGGCCGGCGGCGGAGACCGCCGACGGCGGGCCGGACGGGCCCCGGCCCGACGCCCCGACCAGGGACGTTCCGGTCGGATCACCGTGAGCGACGGCCCTGACCTGCCGCGAGGCGGGCGTCGGGGGCCCGGCCCGAGGTGTTAGGGTGGAATCCCGTGGATGGCGTGATCACATTCCTGATCCGCTGGTCTGCACTACTGCAACAGACGACCACGGGAGCAGGCGTTGGCCCCTTCAGCACGGACGACCAGGCACATCTTCGTCACCGGGGGCGTTGCCTCCTCGCTCGGAAAGGGCCTGACCGCCTCCAGCCTCGGTAACCTGCTCACCGCCCGTGGGCTGCGGGTCGTGATGCAGAAGCTCGACCCCTATCTGAACGTCGACCCGGGGACGATGAACCCGTTCCAGCACGGTGAGGTCTTCGTCACCGACGACGGGGCCGAGACCGACCTCGACGTCGGGCACTACGAGCGGTTCCTCGACCGGGACCTGTCCGGCAAGGCGAACGTGACCACCGGCCAGATCTACTCGGCGGTGATCGCCAAGGAGCGGCGCGGCGAGTACCTCGGCGACACCGTCCAGGTGATCCCGCACATCACCAACGAGATCAAGGCCCGCATCCTCGCGATGGGCGACCCGGACGAGGACGGCCGAACACCCGATGTGGTGATCACCGAGGTCGGCGGCACGGTCGGCGACATCGAGTCGCTGCCGTTCCTGGAGGCGATCCGGCAGGTCCGCCACGACCTCGGCCGGGACAACTGCTTCTACCTGCATGTCTCGCTGGTGCCCTACCTGGCGCCGTCCGGGGAGCTGAAGACCAAGCCGACCCAGCACTCGGTCGCCCAGCTGCGCAACATCGGTATCCAGCCGGACGCGATCGTGTGCCGGTCGGACCGGGAGATCCCGGACAAGCTCAAGCACAAGCTGTCGCTGTACTGCGACGTCGACCGGGAGGCGGTCATCGCCGCGCCCGACGCGCCCAGCATCTACGACATCCCGAAGGTGCTGCACCGTGAGGGCCTCGACGCCTACGTCGTACGCCGGCTCGGGCTGTCGTTCCGGGACGTGGCCTGGAGCGGCTGGGACGACCTGCTCGACCGGGTGCACCACCCGCACCACACGGTGACGGTGGCGCTGGTCGGCAAGTACGTCGACCTGCCCGACGCCTACCTGTCGGTCAGCGAGGCGATCCGGGCGGCCGGGTTCCACCACCGGGCGCGGGTGCAGCTGCGGTGGGTGCCCAGCGACGACTGCGTCGACCCGGCCGGGGCGGCGGCCGCGCTGTCCGGCGTCGACGGGATCGTGATCCCCGGCGGCTTCGGCGTACGCGGCATCGAGGGCAAGGTCGGCGCGGCCCGCTTCGCGCGGGAGAACCGGGTGCCGATCCTCGGGCTGTGCCTCGGCCTGCAGTGCATGGCGATCGAGGTGGCCCGCCACGCGGCCGGCCTCGACGGGGCGAACTCGCTGGAGTTCGACGACCAGGCCACCCACCCGGTGATCTCGACGATGGCCGACCAGACCGACATCGTCGCCGGCAAGGGCGACCTCGGCGGCACGATGCGGCTGGGGGCGTACGACGCGAAGCTGGCCGAGGGGTCGATCGTCGCGCAGGCGTACGGCACCACGAAGGTCAGCGAGCGGCACCGGCACCGCTACGAGGTCAACAACGCCTACCGGGACGCGTTGACCGAGGCCGGGCTGCGGATCTCCGGCACGTCCCCGGACGGCCGGCTGGTGGAGTTCGTCGAACTCGACCGCGACCTGCACCCGTTCTTCGTCGCCACCCAGGCGCATCCGGAGCTGAAGAGCCGGCCGACCCGGCCGCACCCGCTGTTCGCGGCGTTCGTCGGCGCGGTCGTCAGGTACGCCTCGGCCGACCAGTTGCCGGTCGACCTCGGCGGCCCGCAGGAGGCCCGGCCCGGCGCCGAGGCACCGGAGCCGCCGGCGGTGCCGGGCGCGGTCGACCCGCACACCGGCGTCGCCGCGGACGGGTCGGTGGAGTTCGCCGGCCGCAACGGCGCCGCGAAGCCGGCGAAGGCCGGCAGGTGAGCACGCCGGACGGCGGGCACGTCTTCGAGGTCCGGTCCAGCGTCGAGCGGTTCGACGGGCCGGTGTTCTCGGTCGTCACCGACGAGGTGACGATGCCCGGCGGCGGGGTCGCGGCCCGTGACTACGTACGGCACGTCGGCGCGGTCGGTGTGGTCGCGCTCGACGCCGACGGCAGGGTGGTGCTGGTCGAGCAGTACCGGCATCCGGTGCGGCAGCGGCTGTGGGAGCTGCCGGCGGGCCTGATCGACGTGCGGGGGGAGGGGCTGCCCGAGGCGGCGCTGCGCGAGCTGGCGGAGGAGGCCGACCTGCGGGCCGGCCGGATCGACGTGCTCGCCGACCTGCACACCTCGCCGGGCTGTTCGAACGAGATGATCCGGGTCTTCCTGGCCCGGGACCTGACACCGGTTCCCGACGGGGAGCGGCACGAGCGGCACGGCGAGGAGGCCACGATGCGGGTGGCGCGGGTGGACCTCGATGAGGCGGTGGCGATGGTCTTCACCGGCGCGGTGACGAACGCGGCGGCGGTGGGTGGTCTGCTGGCCGCCGCGCGGGCCCGCGACGCCGGGTGGGCGCCGCTGCGGCCGGCCGACGCGCCGTTGCCCACGGCCGGCGCCGGCGAGCGGTAGCCGCGCCGGGGGTTTCGCGCCCCCGGGGGTCGACGGGTCGGTCCGTCACCCCCGGGGGCGTTTCGCGTCAGTCCCGCAGGGGGCGTCCCTGCGCGTCGGTGCCGCCGTTGACAAGGATGAGGATGCCGTCGATGAGGCCCCAGAGCGAGCCGAGACCGCAGGTGATGAGGGTGACGACGAGCTGGAGTACGCCGGTCTTGGTGTCGCCGATGTAGAACCGCCCGACGCCGAAGCCGCCGAGGAAGATGCCGAGCAAGCCGGCCACCAGCTTGCTTTTGTCCGAGTAGCCGCCGGCCGCGCCGGGGTACTGACCCGGGTATTGAGGGTTAGTCATGAGGCGGGAGCATAGTGATCTAGCCTCTCCGTGTCAGTGTGGAAATGCGGCACGTTTCCTGAATTGTTAAGAAGATCCCAGTACGGTTCATGTCGGATGGCCGACGCGAATGCCCGTGAGCTGCCGCGAAGGGCTTGCCGACGGGTTGCCCGCCGCCCGGGTGGCGGCACCCCGGCCGGGGTAACAAGATGTCAGGCGACGGGGCGGTTGGATACCAGCCTGATGCCCGACCGGTGCAGGTTATCGGTTCTAGACTGCCGCGGTCAGGTTCGGCGCAGACGGGCAACGAGGCGCGTCCGCCGCACGGATTGAGGGGTGTGCGTTGTGAAGGTCGGAATCCCGCGCGAGATCAAGAATCACGAGTACCGTGTGGCGATCACCCCCGCGGGGGTCCACGAGTTCACCCGCAACGGCCACCAGGTCTACGTCGAGACCGGCGCCGGCCTCGGCTCGTCGATCACCGACGACGAGTTCGCCGCCGCCGGCGCGACCATCGCGCCCAGCGCCGACGAGGTGTGGCAGACCGCCGACCTGGTCCTGAAGGTCAAGGAACCGATCACCGAGGAGCACCACCGGATGCGCCCCGGCCAGGTGCTGTTCACCTACCTGCACCTGGCCGCCTCCAAGGAGTGCACCGACGCCCTGATCGACCGGAAGGTCACCGGGATCGCGTACGAGACCGTCGAACTGCCCGACCGGTCGCTGCCGCTGCTCGCCCCGATGTCCGAGGTCGCCGGCCGCCTCGCCCCCCAGGTCGGGGCGTACCACCTGATGCGCTCCGGCGGCGGGCGCGGCGTGCTCATGGGCGGCGTCCCCGGCGTCTACGCGGCCAAGGTCGTCGTCATCGGCGCCGGTGTCTCCGGCATGAACGCCGCCGCCATCGCGCTCGGCATGCAGGCCGAGGTGCTGCTGCTGGACAAGAACATCGCCCGGCTGCGCGACGCCGACGCCGACTACCGCGGCCACCTGCAGACCGTCGCCTCCAACGCGTACGAGATCGAGCGGGCCGTCATCGACGCCGACCTGGTCATCGGCGCGGTCCTGGTGCCCGGCGCCAAGGCCCCGACCCTGATCTCCAACGAGCTGGTGTCCCGGATGAAGCCCGGCAGCGTACTGGTCGACATCTCCATCGACCAGGGCGGCTGCTTCGAGGACTCCCGCCCCACCACCCACGCCGACCCGGTCTACAAGGTCCACGACTCGCTGTTCTACTGCGTGGCCAACATGCCCGGCGCCGTCCCGCACACCAGCACGTACGCGCTGACCAACGTCACCCTGCCGTACGCGCTGGAACTGGCCAACCGCGGCTGGCGCGACGCGTTGCGCCGCGACCCCGCCCTCGCCCTGGGCCTGAACACCCACGACGGCCAGGTCACCTACGGCCCGGTCGCCGAGGCCCACGGCATGACCACCCTGCCGCTCGCGGAGGTGCTCGCCTGACGGCGTCGACCACGGCCGCGAAGGCCGGTGACCGGCCAGTCCCGGCACCGGCCCTGCGGCGTGCGGTCCGCACCTACCTCGACCACCTGACCGTCGAGCGCGGCCTGTCGGCGAACACCCTCACCTCGTACCGGCGGGACCTGGACCGCTACCTCGACACGCTGGCGGCCGATGGCGTCGACGACCTCGCCGCGATCGGGCCGGCCCAGGTCGCCGCGCACGTCGCCCGGCTGCGCGAGGGCGACACCGACCACCCGCCGCTGTCGGCCGCCTCCGCCGCCCGGGCCGCCAGCGCCGTACGCGGACTGCACCGCTTCGCCGTACGCGAGGGACTCGTCGGCCACGACGCCAGCCGCGACGTACGCCCGCCGGCACCGCCGCGCCGGCTGCCGAAGGCGCTCGACGTCACCGAGGTGGTCGCCCTGCTGGAGGCCGCCGGCCCGGACGGCACCGCCGCCGACGCCGCCCCGCTCGGCCTGCGCGACCGGGCCCTGCTGGAGTTCCTGTACGGCACCGGCGCGCGGATCTCCGAGGCGGTCGGTGCCGCCGTCGACGACCTCGACCTGCCGGCCGGCACCGCCACCCTGCACGGCAAGGGCGGCCGGACCCGGCTGGTGCCGATCGGCGGCTACGCCGTCGCCGCCCTCGACGCCTACCTGGTCCGGGCCCGGCCCGGCCTGGTCGCCGCCGGCCGGGGCACTTCGGCGGTCTTCCTCAACGCCAGGGGCGGGCCGCTGTCGCGGCAGAGCGCCTGGACCATCCTGCGCCGGGCCGCGCAACGTGCCGGTCTGCCCGTCGAGGGGGCCCGGGCGGTGTCGCCGCACACCCTGCGTCACTCGTACGCCACGCACCTGCTCGACGGCGGCGCCGACGTACGGGTCGTGCAGGAACTGCTCGGCCACGCCTCGGTGACCACCACCCAGGTCTACACCCTGGTGACCGTCGACCGGCTCCGTGAGGTGTACGCCACTTCCCACCCCCGCGCCCGCGGGTGACCACCGGCCCGATCCGCCCGGTGACCACGGGCCGGACCCGTTTCACCGGAGTGTCGACACGCCGACCCGGTGCCGGCGGAGGTCCCCGGACGTGGCGTACAGTCGCAGGCGGCGCGAGCGTCGCCGGCGGTGGCAACGGGAGGCTCGCCACGCCGTGAAGGTCACCACCGGTACACGGGTGACACCGGAACGACGGTGGCACCGGACCCGGGGGGTGCGGCCACGGCAGCGGGGTGTTCCAGGGCTCCGGTCGGGTCCGGCGCGCGGCGGTCGTCGGGAGGGGGCGTGACGTTCAATGGCTGGCAACGGTGACCGGGCCGAGGCGTGGACCTCCAGCCTCCGCGAACAGCAGGCCGGCCTGGACCTCGGTGCCGAACTCGGCCCCGCCGACCCGGCCGCCTACACGATGCGCAAACCCATCCCCGAACCGATGCCCACCGACCGGCACGGTCCGGCCCGCATCATCGCGATGGCCAACCAGAAGGGCGGCGTCGGCAAGACCACGACGACGATCAACCTGGGCGCCGCGCTGGCCGAATACGGCCGCAAGGTCCTGCTCGTCGACTTCGACCCGCAGGGCGCGCTGTCCGTCGGTCTCGGCGTCAACCCGCACAACCTCGACCTGTCGGTCTACAACCTGCTGATGCAGGACGACGTCACCGCCGAGGACGTCCTGATCAAGACCGACGTGGCCGGCCTGCACCTGCTGCCGGCCAACATCGACCTGTCGGCGGCGGAGATACAGCTCGTCAACGAGGTCGCCCGCGAGATGGCGCTGGCCCGGGTGCTGCGCTCCATCCGCAAGGAATACGACTACATCCTCATCGACTGCCAGCCTTCGCTGGGCCTGCTCGCCATCAACGCGCTCACCGTCGCCAACGGCGTGCTGATCCCGCTGGAATGCGAGTTCTTCAGCCTGCGCGGGGTCGCGCTGCTGCTGGACACCATCGACAAGGTCCGCGAACGGCTCAACTTCGACCTCGAACTCGAAGGCATCCTCGCCACCATGTACGACAGCCGCACCACCCACTGCCGGCAGGTGCTGCAACGCGTCGTGGAGGCGTTCGGTGACAAGGTCTACCAGACCGTCATCACCAAGACCGTCAAGTTCCCCGAGTCGACCGTCGCCGGCGCCCCGATCACCACGCTCGACCCGGCCTCGTCCGGAGCGCGCAACTACCGGCAACTGGCCCGCGAGGTGATCGCGCAGCAGTCCGCCCGTTGACCGCAGCGGAGGCCCCGATCACAGTGCACTACGGTCAGCAGGTGACCGCCCCCGACGCCGTACCCGCAGCACCGCCGGGCACCGACCCGGCGGCCGGGCCGGGCGGCGACGAGGCCGGCACCGGGTTCACGGTACGGCTGGAGAACTTCACCGGCCCGTTCGACCTGCTGCTGCAACTCATCGGCAAGCACAAGCTCGACGTCACCGAGGTCGCCCTGCACCGGGTCACCGACGAGTTCATCGCCTACATCCGGGCGATGGGCGACGAATGGGACCTCGACGAGGCCAGCGAGTTCCTGCTGGTCGCCGCGACCCTCCTCGACCTGAAGGCGGCCCGGCTGCTGCCCGCCGCCGACGTCGAGAACGAGGAGGACCTCGCCCTGCTCGAGGCGCGCGACCTGCTCTTCGCCCGGCTGCTGCAGTACAAGGCGTTCAAGGAGGCCGCCGCGCACATCGCCGAACTCGAGGCGGTCGGCGCCCGCCGCTACCCGCGGGCGGTCACCCTCGAGGACCGGTACGCCCAGGCGCTGCCCGAACTCGTCCTCGGCGTCGGCCCGCAGCGGCTGCTGAAACTCGCCGTCAAGGCGATGACGCCGAAACCGGTGCCGGTGGTGTCGATCGCGCACATCCACCAGGTCCGGGTCAGCGTCCGCGAACACGCCGCGATCCTGCGCGACCGGCTGCGACGGGCCGGCACCGCGACCTTCGACGTGCTCTGCGCCGACTGCGAGTCGACGCTGGAGGTGGTGGCGAGGTTCCTGGCCCTGCTGGAGCTCTACCGCGAGGGCCTGGTCGACTTCACCCAGGTGCAGGCGCTGGGGGAGCTGACCGTGCGGTGGAACGGCGGCCAGGACGCCGACGCCGAACTGGACATCGACGAGTACGCCGGCACCCCGGCCGCCGGGGACGGCCCGACCGCGGGCGGCGCCCCGGAGGCGGCCGGCGCCGGTGTGCGGGACGGGGAGGAGGCACGGTGAACGGCGACGAGCGCCGGGAGTCACTGGCCGAACAGGCGGCGGCGTGGGTGCCGCCGTGGGAACGGACCGCCGCCCCCCACAAGCCCGACGAGCAAGCCGACCGGGCTCTCGCCGACTCCGGCCCGGACGACCGGGCTCTCGCCGACTCCGGCCCGGACGACCGGGCTCCGGTCGGGACGGTCTCGGTCGACGTCTCCGGCGCCGAGCCGGACGGTGCGGCGCCCGCCGGCGAGCCCGCGGAACCGCTCCCCGGGACGCGCCCGGTCACCGACGTCGACGCCGACCCGACCACCGGCACCGCGACGACGCCCGCCGAACCGGTCGAGCCGTCGACCGAGCCGAGCGGACCGGTCGCGCCGGCCGGACCGACCGAGGCGACCGGACCCGCCGCCCCGGCGGTCCGGGACGAGCCCGCCGTACCGGACGAGCCCACCCCGCCGGCCGTGCGGGACCGGCCCGCCGCCGAGGACCCGCCACCGGCCGGGGAACCGGAGCCGACCGACCCCACGGGCGGGGACGCCGCGACGGCGGAGCCCAACGACTCCGGCCCGCCAGCTTCCGGCGAGCCCGCCGGCTCCGGCCCGCCGGCGCAACCGGCCGCCGGACCGGAGCCGGCGGTGCCCGTACCGGGAAGGAAGGGCAACCGGACCGCGGCGCGCGACCGGCGACCCGAACCCGAACTGCCGGCCCTGACCGACGACGCCGAGCTGCGCGGCGCCCTGGAGGCGATCCTGCTGGTCGTCGACCAGCCGGTCGCCGACGTCGTCCTCGCCCAGGTGCTGGAGCAGCCGACCGCCCGGGTCACCGCGACCCTGGAACGTATCTCGGCCGACTACACCACCGCCGGGCACGGCTTCGAACTGCGCCGCGCCGCCGGCGGCTGGCGGCTCTACACCCGGCCGGAATACGCCGCCTACGTCGAACGGTTCGTCCTCGACGGGCAGTCCGTCCGGCTCACCCAGGCCGCGCTGGAGACCCTCGCCGTGGTCGCCTACAAGCAGCCGGTGACCCGGTCGAGGATCTCCGCCATCCGGGGTGTCAACTGTGACGGGGTGCTCCGTACCCTGGTGACACGCGGACTCGTCGAGGAATGCGGCACCGAGTCCGAAACCGGGGCGTTCCTCTACCGGACGACCGTGCTGTTCCTGGAGAAACTGGGACTCGACACGGTCGACCAACTGCCGCCGCTCGCCCCGTTCCTGCCCGACGACGTGGAAGAGATAGCCGATGCCCAGCGATGAGACCCGCGGCCCCGAACGCCTCCAGAAGGTGCTCGCCGCCGCCGGGGTGGGATCCCGCCGCGCCTGCGAAGACCTGATCTTCCGCCGCCGGGTCACCGTCGACGGGCGGGTCGCGCAACTCGGCGACAAGGCCGACCCCAGGGTCGCCGAGATCCGCGTCGACGGCGAACGTCTGATCACCGACACCCGGCTGGTCTACCTGGCGCTGAACAAGCCCCGCGGCGTCGTCTCGACCATGGACGACGAGAAGGGCCGCACCGCGCTGGCCGACTTCCTCGACCGGGTCGAGGAGCGGGTCTACCACGTCGGGCGGCTCGACGCCGACAGCGAGGGCCTGCTGCTGCTCACCAACGACGGCACCCTGGCCAACAAGCTCATGCACCCGTCGTACGGGGTGCAGAAGACCTACCTGTGCGAGGTGGCCGGCCCGGTGCCGAAGAACCTCGGCAAGCGGCTCATGGCCGGCGTGGAGCTGTCGGACGGGCCGGCGCGGCTCGACGCGTTCCGGGTCGTCGACAGCCTCGGCCGCACCGCCCAGGTCGAGGTGACCCTGCACGAGGGCCGCAAGCACATCGTGCGGCGGCTGCTGGACGAGGTCGGCCACCCGGTGTCCCGGCTGATCCGCACCTCGATCGGCCCGATCCGCCTCGGCGACCTGCGGCCCGGCCGCAACCGCCGGCTCACCAACGCCGAGGTCGCCGCCCTCTTCAAGGCCGTCGGCGACTGACCTCCGCCCACCCCGCCCGCAGGCGTGGCCCCGTCGTGCCCGCTGACGTGCGGCGACGCCTTCCCGCCGGCCCGCGGCGCCGGCCCGGCCCCCGGTTGCCGGTGGCCGGCGTCGGTGCGTTCGGCGTACCGGGGCATGATGGACCAGGGAAACGGGCAGTCCGTGGGTGTCGGAACCGGTGAGTCCGTGGATGTCGAGACCGGCTAGGAGGAACGGTGGCGGAAAAGGTACGGGCCGGGCGATGTGTGATCGCCCTGGACGGGCCGTCCGGTTCGGGTAAGTCCACCGTCTCCCGCCGGCTGGCGGACGCGCTCGGCGCCCGCTACCTCGACACCGGCGCGATGTACCGGGCGGTCACCTGGGCGGTGCTGCGCAGCGACGTCGACCCGCAGGACGCCGACTCGGTGGCGAAGGTGGCCGCCGAACTCGACCTCGACATCGGGACCGACCCGCACGTGGCGCGCGTACGCGTCGACGACACCCCGGTCGAGACCGACATCCGTGGCCCGGAGGTCACCGCCGCGGTCTCCGCGGTGTCCGCCGTACCCGCCGTCCGCAAGCTCATGGTCGCCCGCCAACGGGAGATCATCGCGGCGGCCGGCTGGATCGTCGTCGAGGGCCGGGACATCGCCGCGGTGGTCGCTCCCGACGCCGAGCTGAAGGTCTACCTGACCGCGTCCGCCGACGCCCGCGCGCGGCGGCGCAGCGCCGAGTACGCCACCGACGTCGACGCCACCGCCGCCGACCTGGCCCGCCGGGACCGGCTCGACTCCACCCGGGCCGCCGATCCGCTACGGCAGTCGGTGGACGCGGTGGAACTGGACACCACCGAGATGGGCATCGACGAGGTCGTCGCCTACCTGCGGCAGCTCGTGGCCACCAAGGTGTCGCTGTGAGCGGTTTCGTGGTGTGTGCCGCCGCAGAAGAATCGAGCGAGGGTATGGGTGGGCTCAGGTGACCGACCGGGACGAGTGGGACGAGTGGGTAGAGCTGGAGGAGGAGTCCGAGGCCGACGCCGGTGAGCCGACCGGTCCCGTTCCGGTCGTCGCCGTGGTGGGACGGCCGAACGTCGGCAAGTCGACCCTGGTCAACCGGATCATCGGACGGCGGCAGGCGGTCGTCGAGGACACCCCCGGGGTGACCCGCGACCGGGTGCCGTACGACGCCCAGTGGATCGGCCGCCAGTTCACCGTAGTCGACACCGGCGGCTGGGAACCCGACGCCAAGGACCGGGCCGCCGCGATCGCCGCGCAGGCCGAGATCGCGATCGGCACCGCCGACGTCGTCGTCTTCGTCGTCGACGCCGTCGTCGGCTCCACCGACGTCGACGAGGCCGCCGTACGGATGCTGCGCCGCAGCGCCAAGCCGGTGCTGCTGGTCGCCAACAAGGTCGACAACGCGGCCCTGGAGGTCGAGGCGACGTCGCTGTGGTCCCTCGGGCTCGGCGAACCACACCCGGTGTCGGCACTGCACGGCCGCGGCTCCGGCGACCTGCTCGACGCGATCATCAAGGCGATGCCGGAGGCACCGCCGGTCAGCGAGCCCGGCGTACGCGGCCCGCGCCGGGTCGCCCTCGTCGGCCGGCCGAACGTCGGCAAGTCGAGCCTGCTCAACCGGGTGTCCCGCGAGGAGCGGGCGGTCGTCGACTCGGTCGCCGGCACCACCGTCGACCCGGTCGACAGCCTGGTCGAGATCGGCGGCCAGCCGTGGCAGTTCGTCGACACCGCCGGGCTGCGCAAGCGGGTGAGCCAGGCCAGCGGCACCGAGTACTACGCCAGCCTGCGTACCGCCGGCGCCATCGAGGCGGCCGAGGTCGCCGTCGTACTCCTCGACGCCGCCGAACCGATCAGCGAGCAGGACCAGCGGATCCTGACGATGGTGATCGAGGCCGGCCGGGCCCTGGTGATCGCCTTCAACAAGTGGGACCTGGTCGACGCCGACCGGCGCTACTACCTCGACAAGGAGATCGACCGGGAGCTGAAGCGGATCCCGTGGGCGATCCGGGTGAACATCTCGGCCAAGACCGGACGGGCCGTCGAGAAGCTCGCTCCCGCCCTGCGTACCGCCCTGGAGAGCTGGGAGACCCGGGTACCGACCGGGCAGCTCAACCAGTGGCTGACCGCGCTGGTGCAGGCGACCCCGCACCCGGTGCGCGGCGGCCGGGCACCGCGGATCCTCTTCGCGACCCAGGCCGGGGTGGCGCCGCCGCGGTTCGTGTTGTTCACCACCGGGCCGCTCGACGCCGGCTACCAGAGGTTCGTCGAGCGCAAGCTGCGCGAGGAGTTCGGCTTCGCCGGCAGTCCGGTGGAGGTCTCCGTACGCCCCCGCAAGCGCCTGGGCCCCGGCGGCCGAGGCAAAGCCCACGGCTGACGCTCTTTCGCCTTCTGCCCACCGCCCTGGCCCCTTGATCCGCGTGATCAGGGACCAGGGCGGGCGTGTCTCCGGTGTGTCTGGTCAGGATCCCTGATCAGGCTCTTTCGTGAGTACTAGCCTCCTAGGATGGCCTAGGGGGTGTGGTGGGCGGGTGGCGCGCGGGAGGGGGATACGGATGCGCGTCGTCGAAAGGTCTGCGCTACGCTGTACCGGCTGCCGCAAGGGGGACCATGCGACAGCAACGGGACGTGGCGCAGCTTGGTAGCGCACTTGACTGGGGGTCAAGGGGTCGTCGGTTCGAATCCGGCCGTCCCGACAAACAGAAAGCCCTGACCAGCGGCAATGCTGGTCAGGGCTTTGACTTTCTTCTATGAAGTTTTGAACCGCCCCCCGAATACACCCCGATTACCCGGGGCGGCAACCGGGTTTGTCATCGGTGTGCATCGTCGTGCGGTGCGGGTGTGTGTTGTCCGTCCGGGGCGGCGCCGAGGCGTTCGAGTACGTCGGAGACGTCGGGGGCTTGGATGGGCTTGGCGATGTAGTAGGTGTGGGTGACCTCTTCGCTGGAGTGTCCGGGCTGTGCCGCGGCGCTTTTGGTGTCGGTTTCCTGCTTGATGAGGGTGGCCCCGGTCTTGGGGCGTCGCCATTGACCTGCATGATGTAGGCGACGTCCCATCCAGTGCGGTGCGGAACTGACTGCTGTCGCGGTAGCCTGCGTCAGCGTCCAGCAGCGGCGGACGCAGCCCATGCCCGGCGCCGGGTTACGGCCGGATCGGCCGGGCCGCACGTAGTTCGGCGCGTACCTCGGCCGCTTCGGGTAGCTTCAGGTCGGTGAACAGGGCCAGGGCGAGCCGCAACTGTTCTATCCCGCGTCCCGGATCGCCGTGGGCGCACAGCATCCGGCCGGCCCGGCGCAGCGCGAGCGCCTCGCCGTGCCGGAAGTCCGCCCGGCGCATGGCCTCGACGGCAAGTTCCGCGTATCTGATCGCCGGACCGGGTCGTCCCGCGCCGAGGTAGGCGTCGGCGAGGGTGCCCATGATGCTGCCCCGGTTGCGCTCGTTGGCCGGCACCCCGGCGATGGCCAGGCTGCGCCGCAGGTACCGCAGCGCCGAACTGTAGCGGCCCAGCATGCACTGCACCTCACCGAGATTGCCCAGCGCGTTCACCTCCACCTCGGGGGCGGCGGCCCGCCGGGCCAGGCTCGCCGCCGCCCGGCAGTGCCGCACCGACTCCTCCAGGCGTCCGGCGAGGCGGTAGGCCATGCCGATGTTGCCCTGGGCCGCGGCACAGGACCGCTCGTCACCGAGCTTGCGGCGCAGCCGCAGGCTGTCCTTGAAGAACTCGGCGGCCCGTTCGTAGTCGCCGGCCATCCCGTGCAGCACACCGAACTGGTTCAGCGCCCTGGCCCGGCCCTCGTCGTCGCCGGCGGCCCGGCTGACCAGCAGGCTGTGCTCCAGATGCCGGGCCGCCTCGTCGGGGCGGTGCAAATAGAAGTACGCGACCGCGAGGTCGTGCCGCAGGCGGGCCTCGGTCACCCGGTCACCGAGTCGGACGGCCGCGTCGATGCCGGCCCGGTCGACGGTGAGCCAGTCCGCCACGTGCCCGGACATCTCGAAGAAGAGGAACAGGCTGTCGGCCAGGTCGGCGCCGTGGCGGGCGTGTGCCGTCGAGCCGGCGGCCTGCACGGTGGCCGCCACCAGGTTCGTCCGCTCGGTGGTCAGCCAGGCCAGCGCCGTGTCCGCGTCGGCGAAGCGCGGCGGGCCGGTGATCGGGGGCGTACGGGTGCCGGGCCGCAGCAGGCCCAACGCGTGTCGGGTCAGGTCGAGGTGGTGGGCCAGCATCCGGTCCACGGCCGCGTCCCGGTCGGCGGGTGGTTCGTCGCCGGCGCGTTCGCGGGCGAAGAGCCGGATCAGGTCGTGCATGGCGTAGCGCCCGGTCGCGGTCTCGTCGAGTAGCCGGGCGTCGACGAGTTCGTCGAGCGCGTCCAGGGCCTGCGGCGGGTCGACGTCCAGCAGCACCGCGGCGACCGGTGCGGTGACGTCCGGTCCGTCGACGGCACCGAGTAGCCGGAACAGCCGGGTCGCCATCGGGTCGGCCAGGTGCTGGTAGCTGACGAGGAAACTGGTCCGTACCGCGATGTCGCCCAGGCGCAGTTCGTGCAGCCGGCGCCGTTCGTCGTGCAGCCGGTCGGCGAGCGTGGCCAGCGTCCAGTTCGGCCGGGCGGCGAGCCGGGCACCGGCGATCCGGATCGCGAGCGGCAGGCCGCCGAGCCGGCGGACCAGCAGCGCCGCGGTGTCGGCCTCCGCGGCGACCCGGGGGCCGCCGGCAAGCCGGACGAGTAGTTCGACGGCGTCGGCGTCGGCGAGCACGTCGAGTTCCAGGTGGCCGGCACCGTCGACGTCGACCAGGTTGCGCCGGGAGGTGACCAGGACCGCGCAGCGGGTACCGGCCGGGATCAGGGGTCGTACCTGGGCAGCGTCGTGGGCGTTGTCGAGGACCAGGAGCAGCCGCCGGTCGGCCAGCAGCGACCGCAGGCGGGCCGACGCCTCGGCCACCTCGGCGGGGACCGCGTTGTCCGCCACCCCGAGCACCCGCAGGAACCGGCCGAGTACGTCGATCGGCGCGGCCGGCTGCAGGCCGGCGGTGGCGCCACGCAGGTCGGCGTACAACTGGCCGTCGGGGAAGGCGTCGGCGACCTGGTGGGCTGCCCGTATGGCCAGGGCCGACTTGCCGACCCCGGCCGGTCCGGTGACCACGCACAGCGGGATCGCCGGTCCCCGGCGGTCGGTGAGCCGTTCGCGCAGGACGCCGAGTTCCCGCTGGCGGCCGACGAATGCGGCGACGGTGTGCGGCAACTCCCGCAGCGCCGACCCTCGGGGGCCCGGGGCTGGCGGGTCGGCCGGGCCCCGGGCCAGTTCACCGAGGCGTTGTAGGACCGGGCCGGGCCGCAGCCCGAGTTCGTCGGCGAGCGTCCGGCGGCACCGCAGGTACGCGTCGACGGCCGCACCCCGCCGGCCGAGGTGGTGCAGCGTCGTCACCTGTTGCTCGGCGAACCGCTCGTGCAGCGGATAGCGGGTGACCAGGTCGTCGAGCAGTGGCAACACCGCCTGGTGCCGGTCCAGGTCGAGTTCCACGTCGACGTACTCCTCGTACGCCGCCAGGCGTAACCGGTCCAGCCGGGCGGCGCCGGCGCCGAAGGTGCCGATCCCGGCGACGTCGGCCAGCGGCTCGCCGCGCCACAGGTCCAGCGCCGACCGGTACAGCGCGCCGGCCCGCTCGCAACGGCCGGCCCGGACGGACGTCCGGGCCGCGCGGAGCAGGTCCTCGAACCGGGTGATGTCCAGGTCGGCCGGGTCGACCGCGATCCGGTAGCCGGGCGGGCTCGACACCAGCCGGTCGCCGAGAAGCTTGCGTAGGCGCCACACGTACAACTGGACGTTCTTGCGGGCGGTGCGTGGCGGCCCGGCTTCCCACAGCAGGTCGACGAGCTCGTCGACCGAGGTGACCCGGTTGGCGTGCAGGAGCAGCGCGGCCAGGACCGCACGCTGCATCGGTGGTCCGAGCACGACCGGCCGGTCGCCGGCCCACGCCTGTACGGAGCCGAGGAGACCGAACCGCAGCCGATCCTCCATGGCATCGAAGCATAGCGATCAGGTGCGCATATACCAGCCGTAGAACGGTGCCCGGAACACTCCACGACACCCCCGTCGAAAGGAGAACGTCGATGTCCGACCGACGTGCCCGGCTACCCGCCTGGGTTCCGGCCGTATGGCTCGCCGTGCTGGTCGCCGCACTGCTCGTACCAGCCGGCCCGGCCGCCGCGTCCCACCCGAACCCCAGCTCGCAGCGGCACCTGCACAACATGCACTTCGCCACCGCCGGCTCCGCCGCCGGCACCTACGACGAGCAGTTCTGCGTCGAGTCGCGGGACACGTCCAAGGTCAGCCACGCCGCCGCCCGCTCCTTCGTGAACCAGACCCTGACGCAGATGGGATCCGGCAGGGTCTGGGACGGCCTCGGCGAGTGGCGGATCGACCTGTGGCCGACCGACAGCCACTGCAGCTCGTACCCCGCCGCGACCCGGAACACCATCGAGATCGAGGTCCACTACGCCTGGGACTGGAGCGGCCGGTGCGGCGGCCCGGCCAACTACTACAACTGCGTCGTCCACGACAACCCGGTGTGGAATGCCACCCACGGCCACTACGACAGCCGGTGGGCATACGTCTACCTGGTCTTCAGCTCCGGCGGCCGGCTCGACAACACCGGTCGGGCGTTCATCAACCACGAGTTCGGGCACGTCTTCGGCCTGACCGACGACAACGGGGTCTGCAACCCGCCGAGCCTCATGCACAGCACGATCGTCGGCTACGGCTGCGGCAACTGGACCAACTGGTATCCGAGCCCATCGGACTTCCAGTCCGTACGGAACCTGATGGGCTGACCGTGGACCGGCGCTTTCCACCCACCCGACTCCTGACCGTGCTGACCGGGGCGGTCGTGGCGGCGCTGATCGCCGGCGGGATCGCGGTGGCGGCGACAGGCCGCGACAGCGGCCACGACCACGCCGACCACGCCCACCTCGACACCGCCAGCGGACTGCTCGTCACCACCCGGTCGGACCTGCGGATGTGTGTCGAGGCCGGACCGCGTTCGGACGCGCCGGACAGCGTCCGGACCGTCCTGCTCACCGCCCTGGACCGGGCCCGCCAGGCGCCAGGCTGGTCCGGTGCCTACGGCCGGTTCGGGTACGACCCGGCGACCGCGGTCCACCTCGGTTGCCCCGCACCGGCCCTGCCCGAGCGGTACGACCGCACCGTACTGGCCGGTCCGGGGCTGACCGACGACCCGAGCGCCTACCGGGTCTGGGTCTACGTCCTCGACGACCCGACCGCCGATCGGGTTCTCGGCCCCGACCGCCCAGCCGGGGCTGGCACGGCCGAACTCATGCGGGAGGCCGGCAACCTCTTCCCGGTCTCCACGGCACTGCTGGTACGGCAGAGCCGGTTCGCCGACCCGACCGCCCTCGCCCAGGACCTGCGCGAGGCACTCGGGCTCGAACCCCGGGCACCGGACCAGATCGGGTGAACCCGCTCCCGGCCGGCGGCGCTCCCGGCCGGGAGCCCCGACCAACCTGCGAAGGAGACGCACATGTCCCCACCCCGACCACCCGGACGCGGCTCGCGGGCAGTCCGCCCGATCCTGCTCGCCGGACTCTGCGCGGCGGCGTTGGCCACCACCGGCACGCCGCCGGCCACGGCCGGCGGCGTGCCGGCCGCCCCCGCCGACCACGGCATCCACACCGTACGGACCGCCGCCGGCTACGACGTCCGCGTCGACGGCGTCACCCGCGCCACGGTCGCGGTCAGCGACCCCGGCTTCTCGGTACGGGCCGTGCTCGACCCGACCGGAAGACACGCCGCCGTCATCACCGACTTCGACGGCCGGTACGGAGCCGGCCTGCTCGCCCTCGACGTCGACAGCGGACGGCTCACCCGGGTCGCCGCCGGCCGGGTAACCTCCGCCGCGTACACCACGGACGGCCGGCTCGGCTACGTCCTGGCCGGCACCGACTCCGGGCAGTTGCGGCTGCGCCCGGCGGAAGGTGCCGGCCCGGACCGCGCCGTCGCCCGGCTCACCGGCAGCGACGTACAACTGCTCGGCTGGGGCACCGGCGGGGCGGCGCTGGTCACCCACCGGCTGGCCGGGCCCGGGTCCGGGCCGTCACTGAGCCGGGTCGACCTGGCCACCGGCACCCACCGCACCGTACTGGCCAGCACCGGCGGCACCGTCTACCGCGACCTGCGCACCGTGACGGTCGGCGGGGCGGTGCGGGTGAGCGCGATCGTCGCCGACCACGTCTACCCGTGCGCCGGCACCTCCGCCAGCCTGCTGCTCGCCGACGAGCACGGTACGACGCTGACCCGGACCGGCACCACCACCGACTCCTACCGCGAGGCGGTGTGGAGCGGCGACGGGCGGGTCGCGTACGCCATCCAGGGCTGTGTCTCCCCGGACGAGAAGGCGGCCGGCCGGGGCCGGGCGCTGCAACGGCTCGACGACCTGAACGGCGTCTACGTCCGCGACCTGGAGACGGGCGGTATCGAACGTGTCGTCGCCGGCATCACCGCCAACTACCGCCTCGACGGATTCGCCGGCACCGGACTGCGGCTGGCCTCCGAACGCCTCGGGGTGCGGATCGTGGACGCCACCGACGCGGTGACCGCCGCGCACCTCGACGCCGCCGCCACCCCCACGACGGCCACCGTCACCAGCGGCGGGAAGGGCACCGGCACCGCAACCACCGGCGGTGCCGGCGTACAGGCGAAGATCGTCCCGTCGACCTTCATCCACCAGCTCTGGGACACCGCCGACAACTTCAACGGCAACTCCGCCTGCGGGCCGACCAGCGTGGTCATGGACCTCGCCGGCTACCAACTCGCCAACCAGAACGGCTACTACGTCAGTACCCCGTCACGGCACTGGTCACCGTACGGCGGATACATCACCCACCGGTACACCGCCTACGGCACCACCTACGACGCGGTGGCCCCGGACCCGAACTGGAACTACTTCGCCGGCGCGTACGGCTGGCTGGTGGACACTCCGAGCGTCGGCACCCTGCACCACTGGCTGCGGGACTACCTCGACCGCCACGTCTCGTACACGGTCGCCGAGACCGGCAATGTCACCTGGTCCTGGATCAAGTCCAAGATCGACGCCAACCTGATGGTCGTCGTCAGCGGCAACTTCGCCTACGGCAGGTACGGCCACATCGCCCTGATCACCGGCTACCTCGACGACGGTCGGGTCTACGTCAACGACCCGTACGGCGCCGGCACCGACGGGAGCTGGGACGGCAAGAACACCGCCTACACACTGGACTACATGAGGGGGTGGTACGCGTGGGCCGCGTGATCCGTACCGTGGTCGCGCTGGTGGCCGTACTCGGGCTGAACCTGACCGTGGCCGGGCCGGCCGCGGCGAGCCCGGCCGGGCCGGAGCCGGTCGCGGCCGGTGCCCGGACCGGGGACGGCGTGGGCACGCAGGCCAGCGCCCGTTCCGTACGCTGCGCCCAGCCGGCCCGTGCGGCCGGCTGGACCGGCGAGAACCTGGTCGTCGCGGTCGCCGTCGCCCTGGCCGAGTCCTGGTGCACCGCCGGCGCCCAGAACCGCAACGGCCCGACCGCCGGCTGCCCCAACGGGTCGCTCGACCGCGGCGGCTGGCAGATCAACAACTGCTACCACGCCTGGGTCAGCGACGCCTGCGCCTACGAGTTGTACTGCAACGCCCGTGCCGCCCACGACATCTGGGGCTGGTCCGGCTGGACCGCGTGGGCGACCTACACCAACGGCTCCTACCGCAACTACCTCGCCGAGGCCCGCGAGGGGGTCGGCAACCCTGGTGGCGGGGTCTACGGCACGGTCAACACCGGCGGCGACGCACTGAACGTGCGGTCCGGCCCCGGCACCTCGTACGCCGTGGTCGGCACCGTCGCCCACGGCGCGACCGTGCAGATCATCTGCCAGACCCGGGGCACCCGGGTCTGGAGCGACGTCTACCAGTACTGGACCGACATCTGGGACAAGATCGGCGATGGCGGGTACGTCTCCGACGGGTTCGTCCACACCGGATCGTCCGGCACGGTCGCCCCGAACTGTTGAGCGGAAACCCGGACGGCCTGGTGGAGGAGGACCGGGCCGACCGGGCCGAGGTCCCTCTGACGTGTCAAGTGGTCGAGGTGGGGTTCGCGGCGTCGATGAGGCTCTCGTCTCGATCGCCCAGCGGCCAGGGGAGTTGTCGGTGGGGGTCGCATCCCCGTCCGAATCGAATTAGCAATTGCATAATTTCGCAACTTGATGCACGATGTGGGAGCGTCGGGCGGCAGTGCTTCGGCGGTGGGGGTTTCAGTGATCAGATTTCAGTGATCGAGGTGGCATGCCGGTTCCGCTCTATCAGGCGAAGGCCGAGTTCTTCCGGATGCTGGGTCATCCGGTCCGGATCCGGGTCCTGGAGCTGCTGCAGGAACGGCCCATGCCGGTGCGGGACCTGCTGGCCGCCATCGACGTCGAGCCTCCGAACCTGTCGCAGCAGTTGGCGGTGCTTCGCCGGTCGGGCATCGTCACAGCCAGCCGCCAGGGCTCCACCGTCGTCTACGCCTTGGCCGGTGGGGACGTCGCCGACCTGATGCGAGCCGCGCGGCGGATCCTCACCGAGATGCTCGCCGGTCAGAACGAGCTTCTTGAGGAGCTACGGCAAGTCGGAGTCGACGCGAAGTGAAGCCGATCGGCAGGTCCTGGCGTCAGGTCAGGTCCCTGCTACCCGGTCGCGCAGACCTGGCAGCGATACGCCGTCAGCCGCGCCGCGACCTGCTGGCCGGACTCACGGTGGCCGTGGTCGCGCTTCCGCTCGCCCTCGGCTTCGGGGTCGCCTCGGGAATGGGCGCGGAAGCGGGACTGGCGACCGCGATCGTCGCGGGTGCTGTCGCCGCGGTGTTCGGCGGATCGAACCTGCAGGTCTCCGGGCCGACCGGGGCCATGACGGTCGTCCTGGTGCCGATCACCGCTCAGTACGGCGCCACCGGGGTGCTGACCGTCGGGTTGCTGGCCGGGCTGCTGCTGGTCGCGCTCGCGTTCGCCAGAGCCGGCCGCTACATGCGGTACGTCCCGGCGCCGGTGGTCGAGGGATTCACGTTCGGGATCGCCTGTGTGATCGGCCTGCAACAGATTCCCAACGCACTCGGCGTCCCCAAGCCGGAAGCCGACCAGATCCTGCTGGCCACCTGGCACGCCATGCGAGGATTCGTCGGCGCCCCGAACTGGGCGCCGGCCGGCATCACCGTCGGTGTGGCCGCGGTGATGCTTCTCGGTGCGAGATGGAAGCCCGCCATCCCGTTCTCCATTCTCGCCGTCATCGCCGCGACGATCGTGACCGAGGCGCTCGAGCTGGATGCGCAGACGATCGGCGCCCTACCCGCCGGCCTGCCCGCGCCGTCCCTGGGGTTCCTCGATCCGGACACGCTCACCGCGCTGCTGGCGCCGGCTCTTGCCGTCGCGACCCTCGCGGCTCTGGAGTCCCTGCTGTCGGCATCCGTGGCCGACGGCATGACGGTCGAGCAACGCCACGACCCCGACCGTGAACTGTTCGGCCAAGGACTGGCCAACATCGCGGCTCCGCTGTTCGGCGGGGTTCCGGCCACCGGCGCCATCGCCCGTACCGCCGTGAACGTGCGCTCCGGAGCCAGCTCCCGTCTGGCCGCACTCACCCACGCTGCGATACTTGCGCTCATCGTCCTCGCCGCGGCGCCGCTGGTCTCCCGTGTCCCACTCGCGGCCCTGGCCGGCGTACTGATCGCCACCGCGATCCGCATGGTCGAGGTCGGAAGCCTCAAGGCAATGGCCCGCGCCACCCGATCCGACGCCGTGGTCCTGGTCCTCACCGCTGCCGCGACAGTTGCCCTGGACCTGGTCTACGCCGTGATCATCGGCCTGATCGTCGCCGGCACCCTCGCCCTGCGGGCCGTGGCCAAGGACGCCCGCCTCGACCAGGTCGACGTGACACCGGACCTGCCCGACGCGCACGGCGAGGCCGAACACAAACTGCTCACCGAACACATCGTCGCCTACCGGATCGACGGCCCCCTGTTCTTCGCCGCCGCCCACCGCTTCCTGCTCGAACTGGCCGACGTCGCAGACGTCTCGGTGGTCATTCTCCGCATGTCCAAAGTGACCACCATCGACGCCTCAGGCGCGCTCATCCTCAAGGACGCCATCGAAAAACTCGAGGGGCGCGGCATCACCGTCTACGTCTCCGGCATCCGCGACGGCCACCACCGGCCACTGCAAGCCCTCGGCGTACTCACCCGCCTCGACAACGCCGGCCGGGTCCTTCCCACCACCCCCGACGCCATCAAAGCCGCCCGCGACATGCTCCAGACCAACGGAGCGATACCCACACAACCCCAGCCCTGACCAGGCTCGCGCAGGTTGGTCCCCTCCTCGCCGGACGCCCTTTCCGATCTCGCGCAAAAGCCCGTCTGGTAACGGTTTCAGGTCTTGGTGTGGCCGGCGAGATCGCCCCCCATCTGCATGTTGATGCCGAGACATCCAAGCCGCGCCATATCACGATCACCGCCACCGATGGCCGCCGGCACGAAGTCGTCGAAGTTCCGCGACGCCCGCCCTCACCAAGTCATGACCTGCTCGACGAGATGGCCCGGTTGGCCCGCCGGTGGCGGCGGTGAGTGCGCCGGCGCCGCGGCGGAATCAGCCGGCGGTGCGGCCCGCCGCGATGCGCCACCCGGCTACCGACTCCTGCCGCTGCCAGAACTGGGCGAACCGGCCACCTGCGGCGAGCAGTTCGTCGACGGGCCCGTCCTCGATGACGCGCCCGTTCTCGATCAGGACGACCCGGTCGGCGTGGCGGATGCTGCCGGGCCGGTGGGTGACGATGACCCGGGTGCGCGGCACCGGGTCGTCGGTGAGCGCCCGGACGACCGCGATTTCGTTCTCGGTGTCCAGGGCGCTGGTGGCCTCGTCCAGCAGTAGCACCGGTGCGGGCTTGAGCAGTGCCCGTGCGATGCTCACCCGTTGCCGTTCGCCGCCGGACAGGGCGGTGCCGGCCTCGCCGACGACGGTCTCCTCCCCGTCGGGCAGCCGGGCGGTCAACTCGTCGACACGGGCCAACGCCGCGGCCAGGGCGACGCGGTCAGCGTCGGCCGAGGTCTCGCCGGCGAGGATGTTGTCCCGGACCGTGCCGCCGAACAGGTACGGGTGTTGGAAGACCACGCTGACCAACCGGCGCCTGGCATCCGGATCCAGGGTGGCGACGTCGGCGTCGCCGATGCGGATGGCTCCGCTCGACGGTGTGTGCAGCCCTGCGAGCAGCGCCAGGACGGTGCTCTTGCCCGATGCGGAAGGGCCGACGATCGCGGTGGTGCTCCCCGGTTCGAAGGTCAGGTCCAGGCCGTCGAGGACGGGTGGGCCGTCCGGGTCGTAGCGGAATTCCACTGCGTCCAGCCGGATCCGGGGCGCCCCGGTCGGCGCGGACCCGTCCGCCGTGCCCCCGGTCGGGACCGGTGCGTTCAGGACGGCGTGCATCCGACGCAGGGTCGTCGTGGCGGTCTCAATGCCGGGGGAGAGGCCGCCGAGCGCGGCGAACGGCTCCAGGTAGCGTGCGATGACGACGATCAGCGCGATCGCCTCCGGAATGCCGAGGTCGCCCCGCACCGCAAGCACCGTCGTGGTGCCGGCCAGCAGCACCAGGGCGATCTGGCTTGCGAGGCTGAACAGCAACTGCCCCGGGATCTGCATGAGCACCAGCCGCATGGCCGCACCGTGCTGGGATTCCAGCGTGGCGCCGACGACACTGCGGGCTGGCTCGGCGCGCCGGGCCGCCCGCAAGGCTTGCTGGTTGCGGGCGAACTCGACGATCCGCTCGGTCAGCGAGGTGTTGCGTTCACCTGCGGTGCGGTCCGCGGCCCGGGTGATCCGCCCGGCCGCCCAGAACGCGCCGAGCAGCACCGGCACCCCGGCCAGTGCGGCGAGCCCGAGCGGTACGGAGATGGCGAGCAGCGCCAGCCCGATGATGACGGGCAGGGCGATCGCGCCGATCAGCGGGGTGACCAGGTAGACGATGATGCCGAACAGGTCCGGGCCGGTCGCCGCGATCGCCTGCCGGGCGGTGGCGGTGTTGTCGGCGGTGAACCAGGTCAGCTGGATCCGGGTGAGCCGGTCGGCGATCGTGTGCTGGGCGTTGTTGAGCAGCCCGTACCCGAGGTCGAAGCCGATCCGGGCGACACTCGCGTCGACGACCCATCCCACGACGGTTACCGCGGTCAGGGCACCCACCCACGGCCACGCCCGTCCGGGGTCGGGGCCGAACAGGGCAGCGACGAGCGGCACCAGCAGCACCGCGCCGACCGCGCGCAGGATGACGCCGACGACGGTCAGGGCGGTGTGGCCGGCGGCCCGGCGACGCTGGTCGGGAGGCAGCAGACGCACCAGGGTACGGATCATCGGGCCGCCCCCTCGATCTCGAACGACTGACCGGCCGGACGCGGCTGCCCGTCCGGGTCGGTCGCGGCGTCGTCGGCACTGCGTCCCTGTCCGGCGTCCCAGAGCCGCCGGTACCGGCCGCCGGCCGCGAGGAGTTCGTCGTGGGTGCCGGTCTCGGCGATGCGTCCCTCGTCGAGCACCACGATCCGGTCGACGCCGGTAATGGTGTGCAGCCGGTGGGCGATGACGAGCACGGTGCGGTCGGCGGTGAGCCGGTTGAGGGCCTGTTGCACGAGGTACTCCGATTCGGGGTCGGCGTAGGCGGTCGCCTCGTCGAGGACGAGGACCGGGGTGTCGGCGAGGATCGCGCGGGCGATGGTGAGGCGCTGGCGCTCCCCGCCGGACAGTGCCGCGTCGGGTCCGAGGACGGTGTCGTACCCGTCGGCCATGCGTTGGACGCGATCGTGGATGTGCGCCGCTCGGGCCGCGTCGACGACCTGCTCGCGGGTCGCGTCCGGCACGGCGAGGGCGATGTTGTCGTGCACCGTGCCGTGCACCAGTTGCGTCTGCTGGAACACGAAGCCGACCCGCTCGTACAGCGCGTCGACGCCGAGGTCGCGCACGTCGCGACCGCCGACGCGGATCGCGCCGGAGTCGACGTCGTAGAACCGGGCGAGCAGTGCGGCCAGCGTCGACTTGCCCGATCCGGACGGGCCGACGAGCGCGGTCACGGTGCCGGGGGTGAGGACGAGCGAGACGTCGGAGATCACCGGCACGCCGGGCCGGTAGGAGAACGTGACCCGGTCGAAGGTGACGGTCCCGGTGCGGTGGCGGGTGGAGTCGCCGTCTCCGATGACATCGACCTCCGCTGGGGCGGCGTGGGCGTCCTCCGCGGCGGTCCGCAGTTCGGGGCCGTCGATGGTGTTCTGTACGCGGCGGGCGGCGAGCAGCCCGGCGCGTAGCCCGCTCAGCCCGTAGCCGATGCCGAGCAGCCGGGCGCCGAACGTGGTTCCCAACAGCAGGAACGGCAGCAGCGTCACCGGCTCCATCGATCCGCCGGCGACGAAGGCGGTGCCGGCGGCGGCGATGACGAGCAGGAACGTCCCCGGCCGGGTGGCGAGGTCCATCAAAGTCTTCTTGTTGGTGAACGGCCGCTGCCAGTCGTTGAGGAACTGGATGTACTCGTCGAGCCGGGCGCGGAACGTCGACGCGGCAGCCCCACCGAAGACCCGGATCACCGGCTGTCCCTCCAGGTAGGCGCCGGCCTCAGCGGACATCCGCTCCGCCCACCGCTGGGATTGGCTGATCCTGGGTCCGGATTGGACGATCATGGCGTACATGGTGAACACGTAGACCAGCACCGGTACGAACAGCAGCAACGCCATCCGCCAGTCGACCACGAAGAGGTAACCGAGCACGGCCAGCGGCGCCACGATCGCGGCGACGGCGTCGGGGACGGCGTGGGTCACCAGGTAGTGCACGGCCAGGGTGTCGTCCTGCACCACCTGCTTGACGTGGCCGGAGCCGCGGGCGGTGAACCAGCCGAGCGGCAGCCGGGCCAGTTTGCCGAGCAGTCGCTGCCGCACGCCTCGCGCGAAGCGGGCGTCGACGAGGTGCAGCCACAGGGTGAGTACGCCGCTGAGCAGAGTGCCCACGCCGAGCAGGGCGACCGCCCACAGCCCGACCGTCCACAGCGCGTGGTCCGGCGCGCCGGCCAGCATCCGCCGGGCCAGCTCGACCAGCAGCACGAACGGGGCGAACTCCACCAGGGTCACCACCGCCTGCAACACCCCGGCCAGGATGAGGGTGCGCTTGAGCGGCGCAAGGAGTCGTCCGGCGGCCTGGGCCCGCCAGGCGCCCCGCACGTCCGGGTCGGCCGTGTCCGAATGCACGGACTCGGCCGGTGCTGTCGGGGCCGTCGTCGCGCCGGCCCCGTCCACGACGGGTGCGGCCGAGGCTACCAACGACGCGCGGTCGGCGGGCGTGTCGGCGGGGGAGGCGGTGGCCGCCTCCGCGGCCCGGACAGCCGCCCGTTCCTCCTTGCTGGCGCGCCACTTGCCCATGGAACGGCCGTAGATCCAGTACGACTGGCCGTACACCTCCGACTTCGGGAACCCGAACTCGTCCTTCAGCCGGGTCCGCAGGTGCTTGAGGGAGACGTGTTCGGTGCCGAGCCAGGCATACCAGTCCGACCAGTCACGTGCCTCGATCGCCCCGGCCAGCGAGGCCCCTCCGGCGCGCGGCACCCAGTGGACACGTGCCCGCGGGTGGGTGGCGAGCGGGATGAGCAGGTCCGCCTCGTCGTGCTGCTCGAGGTACACCTCCACCGGGACATCGGCGGGGAGCGCGCCGAGAATGCCGTTGATCGCCGGGATCGACGCCGAGTCGCCGATCAGCAGGTAGCCGGCAGGCAGGTCCTCCGGCACCTCGAACCGGGACGAGCCGAGCGAGGTCGCCATGACGGTCCATCCCGGCTGGGCGTTCTGCGCCCAGGTGGACGCGGCGCCGGCGGGCTCGTGCAGCACCATGTCGATGGCGAACTCGCCGGTCGACGTATCCGCCTCGGCGATCGTGTAGGCGCGTTGGTGCTCGGTCTCACCACCGTCCGGGTCGGGGAACCAGAACCGAAGCCAGGCTGTGGGGAAGACCTCCACCTCGTCGAAGAGCGTCGGCGAGATCAGCCGGATGCGCACCAGGTTCGGCGCACGCTGCTCCCGCCCGACCACGGTCGACTCATGGTCACGGGCGCCGAAGCTGCGCATGACCGCACCCTGGAATCCGCGTCTGCCCATCAAAGTTCCTCTCCGGTCGCGGCGAGGTCCGCGACGATCTCATGGACCGGCCGGCCGGGCGGCGCGACGTGGACCAGGCCACGGATCGCGCCGGTGAGCAGCAGCCGTACGTACTCGGGACGCGCGAACTGGGGCAGGGCAAGGTGCGCCGGCCCGAGGCGGTCGTCGACGGCGAGGTGGGTGACCGCGGACAGACGCTCCCGGTCGAGGCCGTCGGCGTCCTCGTTCTCGGCCGCGATGCTGACCTCCTCGGACGCCGCGAGCGCGATCGTCATCGAGGCGACCGCCCCGCAGACGACGATCGCCGCGTCCGGGGCGTAGCCACGCCGGACGAGCGCGGCGACCTCGTCGGCGAGCACCCGCCGCCCGGAGTCGCCGCGGGGGAAGAGTGTCTGCAGGTAGCTGGCTATGCCCGGGTGGATATGGGTGAAGGCCCGCAGTTGCAGCGCGAACGAGAGCAGGTGCCGCTCGATGCCGTGTGAGGGGTCGTCGGTCAGGGTCAGCTCGGCGAGGATGCTCTCCCCGACGAGTTGTTCGAGCGCCCACCGCCCGTCGACGTAGCGGTAGAGCGCGGTCGGGCTGACCCCGAGCTCGACGGCGACGGCCTTGACGCTGAGGGCGTCCATCCCGAGATCGCGACCGACCCGCACGATGTCGTCAACCCCGATCCGGCGTCGACGTTCGCCTACGCGCGCCACTGCACCTCCACCGCGAGTTATAGGGGGTAACTAAGGGCACCCTAAGTTAGGGCTCGCGGGAAAACAAGATCCCGGGGTCAAAGGTGACGGATCGACTCACGGGCGACCGGCGACGACCGACACACCTGCCCCCGTGTCCGGGGGCAGGTCATGTGCTCCTGAACAGCCGGTCCAGATGTACGTCGATCGCGGCGAGCGCGTCCTGGGGCCCGATCACGTCGAGTTCGATCAGGGAGGTGAAGCCGGTGAGGGCGAGGAGCAGGTTGGTCTCGGTCGCCGGGTCGCGGCCGGAGTCGATGTGCCCGTCGGCGATCGCCTGGCGGACCAACTGCTCGACGAGGGCCCGCCCTTGGACGAGGCCGCGGCGCGCCTGCTCGTGCACGGCCTCGTCGTGCAGCGCCTCCAGGGCGTAGGCGGCGCTCATCCGGCTGGTCGCGCGGGCGTCGGCGTGCAGGGGGAGCATTTCCGCGAGCGTCAGTCGCAGCACGTCACGGGGGTGCGGACGGTCACCGAGCTTTTCGAGCCCGTGGTGTACGCGCGCCGAGGTCTGCTCGGACGCGAAGTCCATGGCGAAGGAGAGCATGGCGGTCCGGGAGGCGAAGTAGTGCTGCAGCTGCCCGAGTGACATGCCCGCCTCCTGCGCGACCACGCGCATCGTCAGCTGTGTGACGCCGCGCTGCTCCACCACCCGCCACAGTGCGCGGGCGATCGCTTCGCGGCGTCCGCGGTGGTCCACCTGTTTCGGCATCGCCGGCCCCTCCCTCGTACCCGGGACTGTTCCAATACAGTTGACATAATACAACTGACCCATAATCCTGGGTTCCACTCGAGGGAAGGAATCGTCATGTGCGAACAGCCAAGGGTACGGACCACGGAAGGCGTGGTGCAGGGGCGCCGGCGGCAGGGGCACGCGGTGTTCCGCGGCATCCCCTACGCCCAGCCCCCGGTCGGAGCGCTCCGATTCGCCGCGCCCGCGCCGCCGCACCGCTGGGAGGGGACGAGGCAGGCGGTCGAGTTCGGCCCCGTGGTGCCGCTGTCCCTGCCGATCGACGTGCCGCCGCAGGGCACCGACTGGCTGACGCTCGACGTCGGCACTCCGGATCCCGGCGCGGCGGGACTGCCGGTGCTGGTGTGGATCCCCGTGGGCGGCTACCTCTCGGCGGCGTCGAGCGACCCGATGTACGACCCGGCAGCGCTGGCCGAGGCGGGAGTCGTCGTGGTGACCATCAACTGCCGCGTGGGCGCGGAGGGATTCGCGTTCCTCGACGACGTGCCGCCCAACCGCGGATTCCTCGACCAGATCGCGGCGCTGGAGTGGGTGCAGCGCAACATCGCCGCCTTCGGAGGCGACCCCGGCCGGGTCACCGTGGGCGGGGTGTCCGCCGGGGCGGGCTCGGTCGCCGCCCTGCTGACGATGAAGTCCGCGCGCGGCCTGTTCCGGTGGGCCATCGCCCATTCGGTGCCGGGGCTGCACAGCACCCCCGCGCTGGCACGGCAGGTCACCGCCGCGTTCGCGGACCGGCTCGGCGCGGCGGCCCCCACCGCCGAGGCCCTGCGCGACATCGACCCATGGCACCTGGCCGCCGCGCTCACCTCCTTCAACGCCGGCCTCCACGCGCACCGGGAGAGCTGGGGACGCCTCACGGAGACTGGCACCGCGCTGTGCCCCGTCGTCGACGGCGAGGTCCTCCCGGAAACGCCCTGGCCCGCGCTGACCGGCGCGCGCGCGAGCGGGACCGAACTGCTCGTCGGCCACACCCGGGACGAATTCCGGTACTTCAGCGTCATGAGCGGACGGTACGGCACCTTCGCCGAGGAGGACGCCCACGCAGCCCTGGAACTGCACGCCCCGCAGCCGGACGGCGCGCGGGCCTACCGTGCCGCGTTCCCGCAGGCAGGCCCGGAGGAGTTGGTGGAGACGGTGTACTCCGACGCCCTCTTCCGCATGCCGTCACAGAAGCTGGCCGAGGCGAACGCCGCAGCCGGCGGCACCTCATACCTGTTCGAACTGTGCTGGGTTGCCCCGGCCCTCGGCGGCATCCTGGGCGCCTGCCACAGCCTCGACGTGCCCCTGGCGTTCGGCACGCTGGACAGCCCCGTCGGCACCCAGCTCATCGGCGGGGAGCCCACTCCCGAGGCCGTCGCGCTCTCCCGCGAACTCCAGGAGGCATGGGTCCGCTTCGTCACCACCGGCGACGCGGGCTGGTCCGCTCACCGGCCCGGCGGGCACCTCACCCGCGTCCTGGACACCGAGTCGAAGACCCTGCCCTACCCCGAACAGGCATCCCGCCAGATCTGGGAAGGCCACTTCCCCGCCCCCTTCGATCTCTCGTAATTGTCCGGGTCGGCTCCTACGACTGCGACGCCGCCACTCACCTGCCCATCGGGGACAGCGCGAACTGACGTACAGCCCGCATCCACGATGTGATCACCACCGCGCGATGGGCGGACTTGGAACTGCTGGCTGACAAGGCTGATCGAGGTGGTCAACACATCGACACTCCCTCCTTCGGTGTCCGCCCCGGGATGCCCCGCGAACGCCCTTGGTGCCGACGGCCTCGATTGTTTAGGCATCAGCTCCTTTGGTGGCGGCGGGACTCAGTCGTTGGTGGACGCCCCTGGTCCAGTCGCGGCGTACCGGGCGGCGATGGTGCGGACGGCCTCGTCGACTACCTGCGCGACGCGTTCGGCGCTCACCTCCCAGCCCGGCACCAGGAGTGTTGGCCAGAAGACGTAGTTGGAGATCATGCCCAGGAACTGGGTGGCTGCGAGGTTTACGTCCTCGACCCGCACCGTTCCCGCCTCGTGCTCAGCCAGGAGGTAGCTGCGTACGGACTCGAAGTAGGGCATCTTCCCGTGCGAGAACTGCGCATGGGCCAGCTCCGGGAACCGCGGCAGCTCGGCGATGACGATCCGGAACAGGTCGGTCATCTGGGGCCGGCTCAACAGCTCGGCGTAACGGCGACCGATGGCGCCGAGCCCGTCGACGACGTCGCCTGCCGGCGGAGGATCCTCCTCGTCAGCGGTTGACCAGGACTCGGTGACGATGGCGTCGAACAGGGCAGCCTTGCTCGGAAACTGCTTGAACAAAGTGGCCCGCGAGACACCCGAGCGCTCTGCGATCCGCGCCAGCGATGTCCGGTCGTATCCCAACTCGAGGAACAGTGCGGTCGCGGCGGTCACGATCAGCGCGCGCTTCTCCTGGGCGACGCGCTGGTGGTACGTCGGTACGACCCTGCTCATGGACTGAGCATACGAGGTGAGTGGCTTGACTCGCCACTGCCGCCAACCTAGTGTCGAGGCAGTGGTGAGTCGCTTGGCTCGCCATCGGCCGGCCGTTCATCGCCGATGATCCCGGTCAGCCACCCACGCACCGAAGGAACATCGGATGAACCGCTTCGACAACCAGACCGTGCTCGTGACCGGTGGGACCGGTGGCCAGGGATCGAGCCACGTACGCGCCTTTCACGCGGAGGGAGCGAACGTGGTGATCGGCGACATCGACACCGAACGCGGCGCCGCTCTCGCCGACGAGCTCGGGACCCGCGCTCACTTCACCCGCCTCGACGTCACCGACGAGAGTTCGTGGTCCGCTGCTGTGCTAACCGCCGAGAGCGCCTTCGGCGCCCTGAACGTGCTCGTCAACAACGCGGGCGTCCAGAACCCGCCGGCGCCGATTGAGAACACGGACCAGGCCACGTGGTCGCGCATCCTCGACATCAACCTCACAGGGACCTTCCTCGGCATCAAGGTCGCCGCCCCCGCTCTGCGCCGCGCGACAGGGGGAGCCATCGTCAACATCGCCTCGACGATGGGCCTGGGCGGCACGGCGCACTACGCGCCGTACGTCGCCAGCAAGTGGGCCGTGCGAGGCCTTACCCGAACGGCAGCGCTCGAACTCGGCCGGGACCACATCCGCGTCAACACCATCCACCCCGGCGTGATCGCGACCCCCTTCATCCAAGAACCAGCAGCCGGCGCCACCGCGGCAATCGCCGACTTCTACTCACCCGAGCCGTTCGCCATCCCCCGACTTGGAGAGCCGACCGACGTCACCCGGCTTCTCCTGTTCCTCACGTCATCAGACGCGTCGTTCATCACGGGGTCGGAGTACGTCATCGACGGTGGACTCCTCCTCGGGCCCGCCCTTCAGACCGAGACCGCATGAGCAGTCCAGACACGACCGGATGGAACGACTCCGCACGTGACGCGTCTCTGTCGCACCTGCCCGATCACATCCGGCGAGCCATCGAGATCACACCCGCCGCAGGCACCAGCGAACGGATCATCGACATCACGACGCTGGGGCGCCGCACCGGCCGGCCACGCCGCATCGAGATCTTCTTCTACCGAGCTGCGGGCACCACCTACCTGTGTAGCGGCGCCGGCGGTGCCGCGACCGACTGGCACGCGAACCTTCTCGCCAATCCCAACTTCACCTTCCACCTCAAGAACGGGATCCGCGCAGATCTGCCCGCACGGGCCACGCCTGTCACCGACCCAGCTGAACGTCAGGCCGTGCTGGCGGAGATCGTCGCCGATCTCAACCAGCCCCACGACCCCGGCACCATCCGGCCGACTCGGCTCGAAGACTGGGCTGACAGTCGGCTGATGCGCATCAGCTTCCGCCATCGGCCGTGATCGCGGATCCCTCGACAGATGACCTACTCCCAGGCGCTGGGGTGTAGTCGCGGCCAGAGCAGCTCTTCGCCAGATGAGGGTGTAGCTGGCGCGGCGGTCCCAGATGGATGTCGAGGTTTCCAGAGGGAAAGGCTCCTACACGCTCATCCTGAAAGAACCGCCACGTGCCCGACGCTACCGTCGGCGACCGCTCGCACGCGTTCGCCCACCCCGATCTAACGACCTTCTGCAGACTCGACGAACTCGTGGCCGCGTGTTGATGACCGCGCTGATCGACTCGGTCAGCGCCGGCGTCCCGGCCGTGCTGAGCGAGGTCATCACGCTGGGCCGGACGTTGAAGAAGCGTGCCGACGACGTGCCGGCCTACTTCGACCGGCCCGGCACATCCAACGGCCCGACCGAGGCGATCAACGGACGGCTCGAACACCTCCGCGGCTCCGCGCTCGGATTCCGCAACATCACCAACTACATCGCCAGGTCCCTGCTCGAGACCGGCGGCTGCAGGCCACGACTACACCCTGGTCTGTGAAGAGCCGGTAACCGGCGGAACCTGTCGGGTCTACGACACGTACTGGCACCCGGCCTCGCTCTTTCCCGGTGTGCCCGGCGCCACGGCACACCGGCCCGTACCTGGTTATGCTCGCCCGTGGCGCTGGTGCGCCCGTCCCACCGGGGCGGGCGTCGTAAGAGGGAACCCGGTGCGAGACCGGGACTGCCCCGCAGCGGTGAGTGGGAACGAACGCCGTCAACAGAGCACTGGACCGCAACGGTCCGGGAAGCGACGGCCGGTAGGAGACCGGTACCCCCGGTCGTGCCCGCGAGTCCGAAGACCTGCCCGCGCCGCGCACACGGTCGGCGTGTGCGCTGCCGACGGCCTCGCGGGTGGGCCGGACGCGCGTCCCGCCACGGCCCCTGGCAGCGGTGGCGTTCGCCGTCCCGTCCGTGACGCCACCTTTCTGGAACGGACGAGACAGCGATGACACCACCGGGGCGACCGCCGTCGGCGTCGCAACTGACCCTGTCGCAGATCATGGACCAGCACCACACCAACCTGATGGGTACGGTGCACGGCGGACGCATCCTCAACCTCATCGACTCCGTCGCCGGGGTCGTCGCCGCCCGGCACTCCGACGGCCCCGCGGTCACCGCCGCCATGGACGAGACCGTCTTCCTGCAGGCCGTACGCGTCGGTGACGTCGTGCACGTACAGGCCAGGATCACCTGGGCCGGGCGCAGCTCGATGGAGGTCGCGGTCAAGGTCACCGCGGACCGGTGGGACCGCGCGGTCCCGGCCACCACCGTCGCCACGTCACACCTCGTCATGGTCGCCGTCGACGACAACGGCAAACCACGAACGGTGCCGGCGCTGCTCCCCGAGACGCCCGGCGACCACCAAGCGTTCCGGCAGGCCGAGATCCGGCGACGGCACCGACTCGCCCTACGCGACGCCCTCGCCGGCCACGGCCCGGACCAGGTGGCCGTCTGATCCCGTCACCGCGATCACAGGTACGTGATCAGCGGCCCGGCAGCCGGTTCAGGACGACCTCCGGGGCGATGTCGGGTGTGTGTGCCGGCTCCGCCAGCCGACATGTCCGTCCGGCCGGACGGAAACGACCCCGAATGCCGTCACGTCGAACACGCTGGTGAACGAGTTGTCCGGGCCGCGGAGCACGTCGGGACCGACCGGGTGTGCGCAGCGGCATCCGTCGTTCGGCGGCGACCGCGGCTGCCTTGTCGGCCCAGGCCGCCCTGGCCGGTGTGGCGAGCAGGGTCGGCCTCGGCCCGAGCAGGTCGAGGGTGGAGACCCGCCGGCCCAGCCGTGGTGGACGGCGGCGAGTTTCCAGGCGAGGTTGTCGGCGTCGGCGATGCCGCAGTTCATGCCGTACCCGGCCCGTCGGGGCGCGGACGGCCGTGTAGACGATCGTGGCCGCGTCGGGCGGCCGTCGACATGCTCATCATCGACCGTGCGACCCTGCGGTCGGCTTCGATTGAAATGTCGTACCCCGCATCTACAGTGATCACTCGCTGTTCACTGACAGCCAGTGTTGGCTCAGGCTTGGGGAGGTCGTGGGCATGGCCCGACGTCAGCGCCGTACTCGTCGCAAGTACTCAGGTGAAATGCTGTTGCTCACCGGCATGTTGCTGCTTGTGCTGGTCTGGTTGGTGATCGAGTTCGTCGAGCGGCACCCGGTCCTTGCCGCCCTTCTTGCTTTTGTAGTGGTCGCTGGCGCGGGCTTCTGGCTGTGGACGCGTGTACAGCGGGCACGGCGATTGGCGGACTGGGAACGCAATATCGCCGTCACGGACTCGATGACCGGTCCTCAGTTCGAGCGGTATGTTGCACGGCTGATGCGCGTGAGCGGGTTCCGCGAGGTCAGCGTGTGCGGCGGCGCCAATGACATGGGAGCCGACGTGATCGCCTACACGCCCGATGGGCGGCGGGTAGTCGTGCAGTGCAAGCGATACAAGGGCAAACTGGGTAGCCCGGATGTGCAGCGCTTTGCCGGCACCGCTCGTGACGTCCACAGAGCGGACGTGGCGTTGCTGGTGACGACAGGGACGCCGACGCGGCCGGCGCGGGAGGTTGCACGACACTGCCGAATCACGTTGGTGGACCGACCCATGTTGACGGAATGGGCCGCCACGCAGGTCGCGCCGATCCCCAGCTTGGGCGCTCCCGCCACCACACGGCCACCTGCGCCACCAGCAAGCCCAGGACTCCTTCGCCAGCCCTCGCCAACCCCCTCGGGGGGAAGTCCCTGTCCGCCTCCCACATACAACGAGATGTTGGAGGCGGACACGTCCGGGTAGCCGGAGAACGGCGCCGTCGGCCGGATGGCACCGTCACCTGTCAAAGGCACGGGCACGTTACCAGCCGACGTCCCCATGGAGTCAACCGTCGTCTCCCCAACTCGACCTGTGGCTGCGTCTGGCAGAGGTCCTCGACGTCGATCCGGAGTACTTCGCCGACACCGACGCCGAACGGGTCGGCGCCGACGTACGCACCGCGCTGGCCGACGAGGCAGCGGCGTGCGAGGCCAGCGGCGTGACAGTCGACCCCGCGGAGGTCACCGAACTCGTGCGTGACTACCCGGCCGCCGCACGCACCCTGGTCGCACTGGACCAGCGCTACCAGACGCCGCTGGCCGCGTTGCCGCACTCGCCGACCCCACCGACTTCCCGCCCGGTCTCGGCGAACCGCACGACGCCGTGCGGACTTCTTCTACGAGCACGACAACTACTTCGACCGACTGGACGCCGCCGCCGAGCTGCGGGCGCGTGCCGTGCGTCTGTATCGCGAGTTGACGGTGGGTCCGCAGCGATCAGCCGGCTGCGGTCGCTGGTGTCCATGCCCAAAGGCGCGGCTTTTCGTGGCTTGGTGGCGGTGTCGGCGTATCAGCCGGGCCGAGGCGGACATTCCAGGACTACGATCGAGTTTCCGGCGAATAGCTGCAGGTGCGGATGCCCAGCGAAGATCTGAACTGCCTCGTCGTGCGAGTCCGCCTCCACAATGGTGTAGCCGGTCATGGCGTCGGTAAGGTCCTCGACCCCTTGCGCCGTGATCAGCTTCTTCGCGTTCAATGGAGCGCCGGGGTCGATGAGAGCTTTCTCGTTGGCCTGCGCCCATGACGCCCAGGCGTGGATGAACTCACTTTGGCGCTGTTCGGTGAGTTCGGCCTTGCCGACCTCATCAGCCGCGCCGTTGAAGAGTGCAAGAAATCGACCCATCCCAACATGATATCTGGCGGCCTGCTCATGCTGCCGAGCCGTGATCACGCTGCCCGGCTGGAGTACAAGCGCGGCCAGCTGACGCAACAAGGATCCGTAGCCGCGAGCATCACCGCCAGTAGGTAGGGTGACCTGCTGAAATGCGCCCGATGCGAGGGCAGGGTGCGGTAGCTTCGCTGTGTTGGGGTAGCTGGACCTCCAACTGCTTACACACCTCCGGCACGGCGGCGCCGTGGCCGATCAGCTTCTCGCCCTCGCGCAGCTTGCGGATGATCTGCTCCGGCGTGTGTCGTCGTCGGGTACCCATCGTGATGATTCCTCCTGGCCCCATCCTGGGCATCGGGCTCTCACAACAGGTTGATCACTTTACGGGGACCCAGTCACAACGTCCCGGCGTCCTACGGGTTCCCCTGTCCGCTTCATGACATCGGCGGCGCGGCTCAGGCCACGGGCACCCGCCGGGCGCGACCCGCGATCCATGCGGCCACGACCGTGGCTACAGCGAAGGCGACGAGCATCACGACGACGTAAAGGTTGACGCCCGCCGACGAGGGTGCGGAGCTGCCGGTGATCGCGGTGGCGCTCAGCACGCTTCCACCGACAATGTTCAGCACGACCGCGCCGACGCCCAGCATTACCTGCACGAGGGCGGCGACGACGCCCTGCTTTTCCTCGCTCACGAGCGTCGTCGAGAGGTTGAAGCCCGAGGTCACCACCGCGCCTGTGGTGAATCCGAGGAGACCGGCGCAGATGACGGCGGGCACGAACGATGCGGTCGAGAACAGGAGGCCGAGGGCCGAGATCGTGCCGATGAGCACGCCGCCGACGAGCGTGCGCGCGGGGCCGATGTGACCTCCCAGCCATCCCGCGAGTACTCCGCCGGTCGCGGCACCGAGCGCCGGCGCCGCGAACAGGAGGCCGAGCGTACCGCTCTCACCCGCGAGACCGTAGCCGAGGCCGTTGGCCGGCGACGTCTGGCCGATGATGCCCATCAGCTGCAGAAGTGCCTGGTAGGCGCCGGCGCCGAGCATCACGACGAGCAGTGTCGCGATCACGGGGCGCGTCAGCATGCGCAGATCGACGGCAGGCTCGGGGATCCGCAGTGCCGTGAACGCCCATGCCACCAGCAGCACGGCGCCCAGGACGAGAAGGAGGATCAGTCCGATGTTCGTCCAGCCCACGGCGGGGCCGAGACTGATATAGGAGAGTGCTCCGGCGAGACCGAGTCCGAGCAGGAGGGTGCCCGCGACGTCGACACGACCACGTGCGTGCACGGGCGACTCGGGGAGGAACATGCGCACGGCGGCCGCGGCCACGAGTGCGAGCGCGGCGGACAGCACGAACACCGCGCGGAAGTCGAACGCCTCGACCACCGCTTCGAAGAGGAAGGGGGACGCGATCCCAAGGATCGCCGACCCCGAGGTGACGATGCCGACCGAGGTCATACCCACGCGGGCGGGAAAGACCTGGCGGATGTACACGACAGTGATGAACACCGAGCCCACGGCGGCTCCCTGAATGACCCGGCCGAGCAGGAAGATTCCCACGTTGGGCGCGACGAGGCACACGAGTGCGCCGACGCCGCCCACGAGGAGTGCGAGCACCAGCACGCGACGTTTGCCGTAGACGTCAGCGCTCTTGCCCAGGAGCGGCGCCCACATCGCGCCGGCGAGGATCGCGCTGGCGTTGAGCCAGGCGCTCTGGTCGGTGCCGAAGAACTCCGCCATCTGTGGCAGCACGAGCAGCGGCGCGACTATGACGGTGTCGACGAGCGTGTTCGCGACGATGAGGATCGCGACCCACCACACGATCCGGGCGCTCCATCGACCGTCGTCTCGGGCCGGGAACTGATGGGTGCCCGCGGTTGTTTGAGTCATTGTCCACTTCCAGGAGTCGGGTACGACGCCTTCTGCGCCGAAGATTTCGGTCATTGTTGTGTGCAGTAGTTCCGGTGCGTCGAAGATGCAGGAACTGGGCACTCATCACCTACGTGGCGCAGTAATCCTTACTCTCACCCAAAAGCGCGAGCGAAAAGGCAATTGTTGGCTGCGGGTTTTCGGAAGCCGTCGCGCGACGGATAAGGTCGGGAGGCGTCGAACGGAGGGCCAGGGCGCATGGCTGGGGACGGATCACGGGCGCGTCGCCCCGGCGGGCGAACGCGTCAGGTCACCGAACGGCTGTCGGCTGCAGCGCTCGACATCCTCGCCGAGAAGGGCGTCGACGGACTGCAGTACGAAGAGCTCGCCGCCCGCGCAAAGGTCGGACGCGCGACGGTCTACCGACGGTGGCCGAACCGAGACGATCTCCTGCGCGACGTGCTCGCCCGGTTCGCCGAGGCGTCGGTGCCGATCGCCGACACCGGCGACGTCGTCCACGACCTCACGACATTCCTGCATGCGTTCGCGGAGGCCTCTGCCACGCCGACGGGTCGTGCAGTCCTGCAGATCCTCCTCCGACGCGTCGACGAGGGAGACGGGCTGCACCGCATGGGGCTCGAACTCCTCGATCGTCGCACCGACGACCTGCAGCGGCGCCTCGACCGGGCAACCGAGGCCGAGCAGCTACCGCCCGTCGAGGCGCCTTTCGTCAACATGATGCTCGCGGGCCCCGTGCAATGGTTCGTCCTGCGCCGGTCGCGCCCCTTCACGCTCACCGACGCACGCGAGATCGTCGAACTCGTCGTAGCCGGATTGTGGCGGGATCACCGCGACTGAGCCTCGTAATCTTCGTCGACCGACCAGTCAGCGTCCATTCCCTGCGATGTTCGTCCGGAGGCGCACGGTCGCTCCTCTTAGAGAGATAAGTTGTCCCATTAGCGGGCGGGAACGGCTCGCTCCGACGAAGGGACTCACCATGGTGGACACGTCGAGCTTCGGATGGGACGGCCACGTGGCCCCCACGCCCCTCGAGGAGTACTCCCGGCGCTACGCCGACTTTTTCGAGATGCGCCGAGAGGACGGCATCCTCGAACTACGCCTGCACACCGACGGCGGACCGTACGTGCACAACTGGGCCGCCCACAACGCTTGGAACCGCGTATGGCAGGACGTGGGGAACGACCCCGAGAACCACGTGCTTATCATCACGGGCACGGGAGAGACCTGGTTCCGGGGCGACCCGCGACAGACCTGGCCCAAGCCGCTCGTCGAAGAGACGCCGGACTACATCTTCCAGCAGACGATCGACGCGTGGAAGCTGATCGAGAACTTCGTCAACAACATCGACATCCCCACCATCGCGGCGGTGAACGGGCCCGGGATCCACACCGAGTTCGCGCTCATGTGCGACGTGACGCTCGCGGCAGAGGACGCCGACTTCATGGACCCCCACTTCATGGTCGGTACGGCACCAGGTGACGGTCTCGCACTCGCGCTGCAGCACCTCATGGGCACGAAGCGCGCCGCGTACGCCATCTACGGCGGGACATCGATTCCCGCACGGAAGGCGCTCGAGTACGGGCTCGTCAGCGACGTGCTGCCCCGTGAGGAACTTGTACCCAAGGCATGGCAGCTCGCGCGCGACATCATGAAGCGCCCTCGGTTCGCGCGCTGGGCGACGCACAACATCCTCAACCGCCCGTGGCGCAAGCTCGTCGCCGAGGACTTCGGCTTCCACTTCTCGCAGCAATCGCTCGCCACGGTGGCGTCGAAGGCGCTCATTCCCGACCCCGACCTGGTCGCCGACGCCCGCCAGCGCAAGGTCTGGTAACGCGGATGACGGGAGGCGAAGCGTCGCGTGTCTCCACCGGCGACGGAGTGACATCATTCCGCGTCGAGGGCGCCGGGCCTCCCCTCGTCCTCGTTCACGGGCTGCAGGTGGGGCAGGAGCTCTTCGCCGAACTGCGGCCGCACCTCGTGTCCGCTTTCACCGTGATCACGTATGACCAGCGGGATCGGGGCGAAACCGTCTTCGCGCCGGTGCCCTACACGACCGACGATCTGGCCGATGATCTCGCCGCGCTGATCACGGCGCTCGGATTCTCGCGCGCGCACGTTCTGGGAACGTCGTTCGGCGGGATGGTGGCGCAAGTCTTCGCGCTGCGTCATCCCCACCTTCTCGACGCTCTCGTGCTCGGCGCGACCTCGCAGGCCCCGTTCCGACCCGAACGGCTTGCGGGCCCCGTGGCGGGGCTTCTGGGCGCGCTCGAGGCCGGCGACGGCGAGAAAGCCCGTGCTCTCCTCGCGCGGATGGCGCCAACGGTCGCCTCCGCCACGGGGGATGGCGGCCTCCAAAGCGAGCCCGCCCGCAACGACGCGCTCATGCGTCGCTTCACGGCGACGCGTGCCTTCGACACCCGCGGGCGTCTGGCTGCGATCGTTGCGAGAACCCTTGTCGTGCACGGACGCGACGATGCGATGGTGCCGATCCAGGATGCGCTGTCGATGGCGGGGGAGATCGCACACGCCGATGTCCTCGTGCTCGCGGGGGCCGGTCACGCGTGGGAGAACGACCAGCCCGCGCGCGCTGCCAGCGCGATCGCCGCGTTCCTGGCGGACACGGGGTGACCACAGCCGCACGCGGTGACTGCAGCCGCGTGCGGTGACGTGGCGCCGTGACGTGGCGCCTCAGGTCACCGTACGCGCTGCCCGCCGAGGCTCACGTGGCGGATGCGGTCGCGCAGTCCCCGCAGGTCGTCGAGGCGGCCGTCCACCACGACGAGATCGGCGAGCATCCCCGGGGTGATGGCACCGAGGCCGTCCTGCCGGAGCAACGCCGCAGCACTCGAGGTGGCAGCCCGCCACGCGTCCTGCGGTGTCATCGACGATGCCTCGGTCATGAGCTGCAACTCGTCGAGGTTGCTCGCCGAGGGGTGGGCGTAGGGCGGGGAGTCGGTGCCCATCGCGATCTTGACGCCCGCGTCTACCGCTCGAGCGAAACTCGCCCGGTGCGCCTCGAGAGCCTCACGCGCGAGTGCCAGGCTCCCGGCGGGGATCGGCACGCCGCGGTCGGCAGCGTCGACGATCGCTCGGGTTGCCGAGAGGGTCGGCACGAGCCAAGCGTCCGCGCGCAGCATGAGATCTATCGCCTCGTCGTCGAGGTGATACCCGTGCTCGATCGAGCGCGCCCCGTGTCGGAGCGCCGCTTTGATTCCCTCGGTGCCCTGTGCGTGCGCAAAGAAGTCGGTCCCCGCGGCGGCTGCCTCGGTGGCGATCACCTCAAGCTCGTCGTCGCGGAAGTGCGTGTGTCGCGGATCGTCCCCCGGCGACATGATGCCCCCGGTGGTTGCGATCTTGATCGTGTCGGCCCCCGCGCGCAGCACCTCTCGCACACCGCGGCGCACGTCGTCTACTCCGTCGCGCACCGCGCGCGGCCGCCCGGGGTGCGGCATCATCATCGACATCGAACGGCTACCGCCGGAGGGGAGGTGCAGATCGCTGTGGCCTCCGGTTTGGGACAGCATGACGAGCGCGATCTGCAGGCGCGGCCCCTCGATGAGCTTCTGCTCGATCGCCCGCTTGACGCCCAGGTCCGCACCGGCTGCATCGCGCGCCGAGGTGATCCCCTGATCGAGGAGGAGCGATAGATTGCGCAGAGCCTCGTAGTACTGGAGAGAGAACGGCTCCTGTTCGGCACGGGAGATGTTGAGGTCTCGCACCATGACGTGCACATGGCAGTCGAACAGCCCGGGAACGATCGACATCTCCGAGCAGTCGACGACGTCATCGCCGTCCAGGCCGGTTCCGACGTCGACGATGCGGTCACCGCTCACGGCGACGTCGACCCGCGAGGTCGAGGCTCCGTCGAACACGGTACCTCCCGCGAACACCGTGCGCTTCAGCATGTCAACCCTCGGCCCGTCAGCACTTGCCCCGTCAGCACTCGACCACGTTAACGGCGAGGCCACCCAGCGCCGTCTCCTTGTACTTGTGGCTCATGTCTGCGCCCGTGTCGCGCATCGTCGTGATCACCTGGTCGAGCGAGACGCGGTGCTCGCCGTCGCCCCACAGGGCCATTCGCGCCGCGTTGATGGCCTTCGACGCGGCGATCGCATTGCGTTCGATACACGGGATCTGCACGAGCCCGCCGATCGGATCGCACGTCAGACCGAGATTGTGCTCCATCGCGATCTCGGCGGCGTTCTCGACTTGGCGAGGGGTCCCGCCCATGATCTCGGCCAGTCCCGCCGCCGCCATCGACGACGCCGATCCGACCTCCCCTTGGCAACCGACCTCGGCACCCGAGATCGAGGCGTTGGCCTTGTACAGGGTGCCGATCGCCGCCGCGGTGAGAAGGAACCGCTCGATGACCTCTTCGCGAGCGCCCTCGGCCGTCGATCGACCCGCGGGCGTGTAGTGCAGCGCGTAGTAGAGCACGGCGGGCACGATGCCCGCCGCCCCGTTCGTCGGCGCGGTTACGACCCGCCCGCCGCTCGCATTCTCCTCGTTCACGGCGAGGGCGATGAGGTTCACTCGCTGCTGCCAGTGCTCGCCGTCGTGGTCGGGATCCTCCGCTGCCAGCCGCGCCGCCCAGTCGCCCGCCCTGCGGCGTACCTGCAAGCCGCCGGGCAGCACGCCCGCGCGACCGATGGACGAGCGCACGCACGTTTCCATGACGTCCCAGATGTGCTTGAGGTCCGCCCTGATCTCGTCGTCCGAGCGTCGGGCGCGCTCGTTCTCGCGCATCACGTCGCTCACCGCGAGGCCGGTCTCGTCGCACACGGCGAGAAGCTCCGCCCCCGAACGGAACGGCAGGGGAGGCGTCTGCGGCTCGGGCTGGTCGGCAGAGGATTCGTCGCCTTCGCGCACGATGAACCCGCCGCCGACCGAGAAGTACGTCTCGCTCGCGAGTTCGTCGCCGGCGGCGTCGACCACGGTGAACGAGAGGGCGTTGGGGTGCCGGGGGTGTACGGTCAGCGGGCGCAGGACGAAGTCCTCCATCCGGCAGGGGACGGGGTGTCGCCCGCCGAGGGAGACCATGCCCGTGCGCGTGATCTCGTCGAGATGCACGGTGATCTCGTCGGGCGTGATCTCGTCCGAGCGTGCGCCGGCCAGCCCCAACAGGACGGCCGTGAACGTGCCGTGACCGGCACCCGTCGCGGCGAGGGAGCCGAAGATCTCGACGCGAACCTGTGCCACCTGCTCGATGACGCCTCGCTCGCCGATCAACCCGACGAACTCGGCAGCGGCCTTCATCGGGCCGACGGTGTGCGAGCTCGACGGGCCGATCCCGACCGTGAACAGATCGAACACCCCGACGGCTGGCTGCGCGTACGTCATGGAGCGGCACGATACGTTGTGTGATCGCCAACCGCATCGGGATGCAGATTCACTGTTGGGATGCCCCTATCCGTGCAGTAAAGATGTCGGCAGAGGAACCATGACGCCGGTTGCCATACCCTGCGCGTTCACGTGCATCCCCTCCTTCTTCAAGCTGCGCAGCACCACCGAGCGGTCGGCGATGGATACGCCGTGGACACTCTCCTCGATGGCGACTTCGAGTCGCTGGACGTCGGCGAGGGTCTTCATCCACACCGACAGCACGAGGTTGTAGGGACCGATCGTCGAGACGGCCAGACGCACTTCGCTGAGGCGCGTGATGGCCGATCCCACCCGGTCCGCCATGGCAGCCGGCACCCGCAGGAAGTACCACGCGTGAACGGGCCAGCCCGAGTGTGCGCGCGCGATCTCCGTGCGCACGACGAGTCGCCCGCGGGCGCTGAGCGTCGTGAGAGTCTCGCGGATCCGCCGCTGCCCGATCCCCAGACTCCTCGCGATGGCGGCGACTGTCGCGCGTCCGTCATGGCCGAGGATCTGCAGCAGTTCGTGCTCCAACTGCGCATCGACGCGGGCGCGCGTCGCCATCGAAGACACGACCGTGCGTTCGACGGCCGTGGCTTCACCTGCCGACAACGCCCGCAGACGCCACTGGCCCGCGTCGGTGAACGGCGACGAGAGGATGTGCGTGCGGGTGGCGCGCACACCCTCGAGCCGACGCAACCGGCCCATGATGTACTCGCTCAGGCCGTTCAGGTCGGCGGCACCGACCATCACGAGGAGATCGCGCCCTCCGGCGGTGTGATCGACCGTGAACGCCTCGGGGTCGGCGGCGAGTGCGCTCGCGATCTGTAAGGTCGCGCCAGGCTCCGCTCCGACCTCGAGGATGGCGGACGGTCCGCGTGCCTCGGCGCCAGGGTGACCAGCGACCCACGCCAGCCCGTCCTCGGTCAGTCGCTCCCAGCGGCGGGCGAGCGTGACCGAATCCACTCCGATGATCGGGGCGATCGCTGCCCAGCGAGCCCGCGGGTTGATCTGGAGTGCATGGATCAGTCGCCGATCGGTCTCATCGAGACTGTGAACCTGCGTAGAACCCTCGCGTGTGTTCATGAACCTGCACCTTAGGCCCTCGCGCTGCCGCACCGAGCCACCGTGGTGCATTCTCTGAGACACCGTGTGAGGAGCCGCCAATGCAGCGAAGACTTCCGAGAGCTCGCTCGACGTTCGGCGTCGTGGGCTTCCTCGTCGTCATGGAGTTCGGCAGCGGCGCGCTCCAAGGCTGGTTCTCGCCGCTGCTCGCTGCCATCGGTCAACAGTTCGACGTCGGCGCCGGCGCGCTGAACTGGGTGAACGCGACGTACATGCTCATGACGGTCGCGTGCGTACCCATCCTCGCCAAGCTCGGCGACATGTTCGGCCACAAGCGCCTCCTCGTCGTGGCGTCCACTCTCGTGGCCGTCGGTTCTTTCGTCGTCGCGTTCGCGCCGAGCTTCGAGGTCTTCCTTCTCGGCCGGGCGCTGCAGGCCCCGCTGGCGGCATTCCTCCCGCTGGAGTTCGCGATCGTCCGCGCGCGAGACGAACGGTCAGCGAGCAAGAGCATCGGCGTCCTCGTCGGCGCCCTCACCCTCGGAGCCGCCGTCGGCTCGCTCCTGTCAGGACTCCTGTTCGGCGCGATCGGCGACCTCGGCATCGTCCTGCTGATCCCCGCGGTGTTCATCGCGCTGTGCGTGCCGGTCGTCGTGCTGCTCGTCCCCGAGACGACGGTGCGCAGACACGGACGCGTCGACGTGATCGGCGCGATCCTGCTCACGGCGGGTCTCCTAGCCGTGCTGACCGGTGTCTCGAAAGCCGGCACGTGGGGCTGGTTCGACCTGCGCACGATCGCCCTGATCCTGGGCGGCACCGTGCTGCTGGCGCTCTGGGTGTTCGTCGAGCGCAGGATCCAGGATCCACTCGTCGACCTGACGATGCTCACCCGCGATGGCATCGGGCTGCCGATCATCGCATCGGTGCTCTTCGGCGCACAGACCTACGGCGGGCAGACGGCGAGCTTCCTCTGGCTCCTCGGCGACTCCGCGCGCGACGGCTACGGACTCGGAATCGCGCCCGCGACCGCCGGCGCGATCATCGTCCTGTACGCGCTCGCGGCGTTCCTCGGCACGCTCATCGGTGATCGCCTCGCACGCAGGATCTCGGCGCCGCGCGCAATCGCGCTCGCGGGAGTAGTCGCAGCCGCGAGCTTCGCTCTCATGATCTGCTTCGCGGCGGTGAGCGCGCTGTTCATCACCTCCATGGCGATCGGCGGGGTCTCGGCGGGCGTCCTTCTCGCGGTCCTTCCGGCCGTCGTCGTGCGCAATGCACCGGCGGACTCGGTGGGGATCGCCTCGGCCCTGTTCAACACGGCACGCACGGCGGCGGGGGCGGCGGCCGGTGCGGTCTTCGCGCTCGTCATGACTCTGTTCGTGACAGCGAGCACCGCCGACGCCACGACCGATGCCCAGTCGACCCCGCTGTCGTTCTTCGCCGTGTGGGCCATCTGCCTCGCAATAGCTCTCGTCCTCGCGGTCGTCGGGCTGCGGATCCGGGTCACAACGCCCGCCGCCGCGCCGCGGTCCGCACCCGACCTTCCCACCGCCCAGACGATCGAGGACCGATGACCATCGCACCACAGCAACCTTCCGACCACGCGACCGATGAGATCCGCGATGCCGTGCTCGCCTCGCGGGCGGCATGGGAGGACTCGATCATCGCCTTGAGTGCCGAGATCCACCGCAATCCCGAACTTGCGTTCGCCGAGCATCACGCCGCCGCGCGCGTGGCCGACACCCTCCGTGCAGCCGGATTCACGACGACCGTAGGGGCCTTCGGGCTCGACACCGCGGTCGATGCGACCTACGGTGAGGGCGACATCACCGTCGCGATCTGTGCCGAGTACGATGCGCTTCCCGGCATCGGACACGCGTGCGGTCACAACGTCATCGCCGCGGCCGGTGTCGGAGCTGCGATCGCGCTCGCGAGCGTCGCCGACGCCATCGGCCTTCGCGTGAAGCTCCTCGGCACTCCGGCCGAAGAGCACGGCGGCGGGAAGATCCTCATGCTCGAGGCCGGGGCGTGGGACGACGTCGACTTCTCGCTCATGGTGCACGGCGGCCCGGGGCACGACCTGCGCTGCGCCGACGTGCGTACCCAGGCCGTCGCGCGGTTCGACGTGTCCTTCCAAGGCCGTCCAGGTCACGCGGGCGCACCCAGCCCCGACGGGGTGAACGCCGCGAACGCCGCGACGATCGGCCTCGTCGCGCTCGGACTCCTGCGGCAGCACTTGCCCGACGGCACGCGGGCCAACGCATTCGTCTCCGAGGGCGGCGAAGCGACGAACATCATCCCGTCGGCGACGCGCGTCCGCGTCGAAGTGCGTGCGGACACGCTGGAAGCGGTCGAGACCGCGCGACGCCGGATCCTCGCGTGCTTCGAGGGCGGCGCCGTCGCCACGGGATGCGAGTGGAGCTGGGAGGACGCCGCGCCGACCTACGCGGATGTCGTGCAGAACCCCGTGCTCGCCGGCGCGTGGGATCGCAACCTCGCCGTGATCGGTCGCTCGCCGCAGCCGTACGCGGGGACGCCGGGCGGATCGACCGACATGGGCAACGTCTCGCACGCCGTGCCCGCGATCCATCCGCTCATCGCGATCGAGGGTTGCGCCTCGGCACCGCACACGCCGGCGTTCACGAGCGACGCGATCGGCCCGGCCGCCGACCGCGCGGGGATCGACGGCGCGCTCGCCATGGCGCTCACGGTCGTCGACGCCGTCGCGCACTTGCGTGCGAGGCGGACGCTCGGCGCGGAGGGTACGACGGTCGGCGGGGGAGCGATACCACGGTCGGTGACGAGCGATACCACGGGCCGATGCTGCGCAGACGATCGATCTCAAGGATTGAAGACATGATCGTCAGCCAGAACCTCACGAAACGCTACGGTGAGAAGACCGTCGTCGACGACCTCTCGTTCACGGTACGGCCCGGTGCCGTCACGGGATTCCTCGGACCGAACGGCGCCGGAAAGTCCACCACGATGCGCATGCTCGTCGGCCTCGACAGGCCGACCCGCGGCGAGATCACGATCGGCGGTCGGCGGTATCAGGATCTTCCCGACCCTGTGCGGCACCTCGGTGTCATGCTCGACGCGCGGTCGGCGAATCCCGGCCGCACAGCGCTCAATCATCTCCTCGTCGTGGGGGAGACCCACGGCATCGGGCGCGCCCGCGCACACGAGGTGCTCGAGATGGTGGGCCTCGGCGCCGTCGCCGACAAACGCGCGGGTGGCTTCTCGCTCGGCATGAGCCAGCGACTCGGTATCGCTACCGCGCTCATCGGCGACCCGACGACACTCGTCCTCGACGAGCCGGTCAACGGCCTCGATCCCGACGGGGTGCTCTGGCTCCGGCACCTTCTCGTGCGACTCGCCGTAGAGGGGCGCACCGTCTTCCTCTCGTCGCACCTCATGAGCGAACTGTCGCTGATCGCGGAAGATCTCGTCGTGATCGGTCAGGGACGCCTGCTCGCCTCGGGCACCGTCGACGACGTCATCGAGTCGGTCGCACCGCAAACAACCCGCGTCGTGACGCCCGATGCAGGGCGCCTCGCCGACGCTGCGCAGAACAAGGGCATCGACGTTCGCCGCGCGGACGACGACACCCTCTTCATCAGCGGGTGCACCGCACGCGAGGTCGGAATCATCGCGGCAGCCGAGGGCGTCACGCTCTACGAGCTCGTCACCGAGCGCGCCTCGCTCGAGGAGGCGTTCATGCACATCACCCGAAACGCCGTCGAATACACGTCCCACGAGGAGGTCGCCGCATGAGCGCCGCACTCGCCGTTTCCGCCCCCGCGACGCTGCAAGCCGGGCACCGCATCACGTCAGCCGGACTCCTGCGGTCGGAGTGGCGCAAGCTCTGTTCGATACGGTCGCTGTGGATGACCCTGACAGCCGCGTTCGTTCTGACGATCGGCCTGTGCGCGTACATGGTCATCGACGGCACGACACTCGGCGGCGCGGACGCCGCGCACATCCCATTCGGCTGGACCGGCATCTATCCGGTCGGGATGCTCGTGCTCGTCGTGTTCGGCGTGCTGAGCGTCAGCACCGAGTACGCGAGCGGGTCGATCCGCACGAGCCTTACGGTCGCCCCGCGACGTACAGGGGTGATGCTCGCAAAAGCCGCCGTTGTCACGGGGATTGCCACCATGCTGGCGGTCGCCACGACCGTCGTACTGTACCTGCTGCTCCAGGTCACACGTACGGTCCCCTCGGCCGTGGGGATGTCGCTCTTCGATCCCGAGATGTTCTGGGGGGCGCTCGGCGGCACGCTCATGCTGCCGTATGGCGCACTGTTCGGCGTCCTGCTGGGATGGCTCTTGCGCAACGCCGCCGGTGCGATCTGCCTCTACTTCGGGCTCTTCCAGATGGGGCCGCAGATCCTGCCTGCCTTCCTCCCCGAGCAAGTGGCCGGAGTGACCGACTACATGCCCCTCGCGGCGATCAACGTCATGCGATCGGGAGGACTCACCACCGAACCGTACGGTACCGTCCCTGCGATCGTCGTCCTGGTGACATGGCTGGTGGTGCTCGGCGGCATGGCATGGCGGCGTCTGAAGAAGTTCGATGGCTGAGACGGGAAGGCGAGCGTGAGGCGACTGCGGGCACGGGTGCGGACGTTCGACGCCTCCCACCCGCTGCCGTGGGACATTACGCTCGCACTCTTCGTCACGGTCGCTTCCGTGAACGCCTCCATGGGCCTCCGGCCGGTGGGGGCGCCCTTCCTGCTCGTCGCGTGCGGCGCGGTCGTGTTCCGTCGCCGGGCGCCGCTGCCGGCGCTCCTGGTTGCGGTCGTCGCGCTCGGCGTAGGCGTCGTCGTGTGCGGACTCATCGGGGAAGCTCCGCCGTGGTCCTACCTCGCGGTATGGATCCTGCTCTTCCACGTGGGGCTACGTGGGACGCGGGTGCTCGTGCCCGCCGCGTTCCTCGCGGGTGCGGCGGCGCTCGTCGCGTTTGTCGGTGCGGCAGAGTTCGGCGAGATGGCACTCGACGCACGCTGGACGGCGATGCTGCCGGTCGCCGCCATGAGTGCGGCCGCCCTGCTTGCCGGATCGCAGTTGCGCGGCGCCCGTGAGGATGCGAAACGGCACCGCGAGGAGGCGACGCGGGAGGCGGTTGCTGCCGAACGGTCGCGGATCGCGCGCGAGATGCACGACCTCATCGGACACGATCTCTCCGTCATCGCGTCGTTGTCGGCGGGCGGCCAGGCCGCGGTGCGTGCTGCGCCGGACGATGCCGAACGCGCGTTCGTGGCGATCGGCGAGGTGAGTCGCGCATCGGTCGGCCAGTTGCGGCACGTGCTCCGGCTCCTGCGCACAACCGAAGACGATTTCGTTCACCCGCTCACGCCGCAACCCGGTCTGGCACAACTGGGGGCACTAATCGAATCGGTGCGGCGCGCGGGTTTTCGCATCGACGACGAACGTCACGGCGATCTTGCAGCGCTGCCGCCCGGGCACCAACTCGCCGTGTTCCGGCTTGTTCAGGAGGCTCTGACCAACACGATGCGTCACAGCGGCGCAGGATCCGCCGCGTCGGTGCGAATAGCGATCGATGCGGAGGAGGTCGTCGTGTCGATTGCCGACCGCAGCGCCGTGCCGGAGGTCGACCGGCCCGGCGTCTCGAGCGACGGACACGGCATCATCGGCATGAGGGAACGCGTCGATGCGCTCGGCGGCACACTGGAAGCCGGTCCGACCGTTGTCGGATGGCGCGTGCGCGCAACGATTCCGCGGGAAGGACGTGACCGTTGAAGGTGCTCCTCGTCGACGACCAGGCGCTGCACCGCATGGGTATGCGGATGTTCCTTGCAAGCCAGGACGGCATTCAGATCGTAGGCGAAGCGGCGGACGGCGATGACGCCGTCCGCCAGTCGCTGAGCCTTCGCCCCGATGTTGTCGTGATGGACGTGCGGATGCCGGACGTCGACGGCATCGAGGCCACGAGACGAATCGTGGCGGCCACCTCCGACGTGCGGGTGCTGCTGCTGACTACCTTCGATCTCGACGAATACGTGATCGAGGGACTGGAGGCGGGAGCGAGCGGCTTCCTCACGAAAGACGCCGAGCCCGGCGACATCCTCTCCGCGCTCCGAGCGATCGCCGCCGGTGACGCCGTGATCGCACCGAGCGCCACGCGACGACTGCTCAGCCGACTCACGAGCGGCGCATCCCAGCAGGCGGCGGCCGACTCATCGGTGCGGGCCTCCGTCGCGAAACTCACCACCCGCGAATATCAGATCCTCGTCGAGATCGCCCGCGGAGCGACCAACTCCGAGATCGCTGCACGGCTGCACCTCGCCGAGTCGACCGTCAAGAGCAACGTGGGTCGCATCTTCACAAAGATCGGGGCGCGCGACCGCGTGCACGCCGTGATTCTCGCTCTCCGAGCGGGCGTCATGTCCCCAACCGCCGAAGGAACACCCCTCGCCTCCCGAGGCAGAAACCGTTTGCACCCCGTAAGAGACGACCACATCTGGCAGTAACGATGCCTCGAGGCGGCAGGTAATGATCACCTTCTAGTGAGGGGCGCGTGGCCAGACCTCTCAGCTTCGCGCGGGTGCCTTCAACGTGTTTCGGTGAGGGGTCTGGCGCAGCAACGGGCTCCCGCGCCCGTACTTGGATGTCAGACCGGGGATCTGTTCGGCGAACGTCCGGACGGAGCAGCGTGGCGTGTCGCAGAAGAAGCGACGAATCCGCAGTCGGATCTCGACCGGCTGGCCCGCCAGTGCGGTGTCGACGAGCCGACGTTCGTAACGGCTGTGCACTCTCGGCGGGCACCGCCACCGCAGCCGGTACACAGCCCGTCGTGCCCGTGCCCTGGCCCAGATCCGCGCCCCGTCCGCACCGCAGGCGATCCGCTCAACCACGGCCTGGGACAGATGCGGCAGGAGAGCTAAAAGATCAGCCGCCCGTCTTGCTGCCACCAACAACGGCACTTCTACCCCAAGCCCCACAAATCAGGCACCGTCACGACTTTGCCGGGGCCCTCGGGAAGACCCACTGGGCGGCACTGGGCTGGCCAGGGTGTGCGGTGAGCACGCAGGGTGGCCTCTTCCTGGGAGTACTGGGACCAGGCTGTCGGCGGACGGGATACCTACCGTGGTCGACATGGCGAATTCGAGACCAGGGGCTCTGTTCAGCGCGGCGTGTGGCGTCCTGTTGCTCGCGGGCTGTTCCGCCGGGGCAGGCAGCGGTGGTGCCGCTTCCGACGACGCGGCGCCGCACGGCGGTCCGGCGTCCACGCCTTCGGCGACTGCCGCACAGACTGCGACGCCACCGGCGGGGGCCGGTGACGTGTCGCCGCACCCGTACGTCGGGATGTGGGTGACGGCCGACGGCCACATCCGGCAGATGCTGCTGGCGAACGGCCGGTACGACGAGGCCCGTGGCGGGCGGGAGAGCGCCTACACGGGTTCCTACCAGGTCGTCGGGACCCGCATCGAGTACGTCGACGACACCGGATTCAGCGCCGACGGCACCTTCGACGGGGACGTGCTGCACCACGCGGGATACGTCTTCTACCGCGAGGGCAGCGACGCGCATCGGCAAGCTAGGGAGGAACGATGATGAAGGACAGTGCCACGCAGCACAGCCGGCGGGTGCTCCTGACCGCAGGAGTCGCCGGTGGACTGACGGCCCTCGCCGGGGCTGGCGCGGCCTCGGCGGCCCCGGCCGAGCGGGCCGGCGGGCGCGGCCCCGGGAAGCCGGGCGAGGAGAGCCGCAACCGGGCTGCGGTGTTGCGCGCCTTCGCGCGGCAGAACGCGGGTGGCGACATCTACGAGATCCTCCACGACGACGTCCGATGGACGATCGTCAACGGTCGCACCTACACCTCCAAGGCCGAGTTCCTGGCGGAGGGGTCGGCACCGATCCTGGACCGGCTGGCGTCGATCCTCAGGATGACGATCAAGGACATGTGGACCGACGGTGACACCGTGATCATCCGGTTCGAGGGTGACGCGACGGCCACCGACGGCGCCGACTACCACAACGAGTACTGCTGGATCTGGCAGATGCGAGGCGGCAAGGTGGTGCGTTGCCACGCCTTCCTGGACATGATCGCGGTGCGGGAACTCATCGAGCGCGTCGAGCTTCCCTGAATCGGCGGTACGAGCCCGGGGTCAGCGGAGCCAGCGACTGACGGCCAGGGTGCCCAGCAGTCGCAGTGCCTCGGCGCTGCGGCTGTGCGGCTCCGCCCGGTACACGATCAACTGCTGGCCGGGCGCGTCCCGTACGTCGAACGCGTGGTATGACAGCGTCAGTTCGCCCACCGCGCCGTGCCGGAACGTCTTCGCCTCGTGCGTCTTGCCCTGCACGTCGTGCCGCCCCCACAGCCTGCGGAACTCCGCGCTCGCGGCGCCCATCTCCTCGACCAGTTCCCGCGCCCGCCGGTCGTGCGGGTCATGGCCGAGGGCCAGGCGCAGGTTCGCCACGCACGCCTCGGCGGCGCGACGCCAGTCGGCGAAGAACGTCGTACCGGCCGGGTCGAGGAAGGTCATCCGGACGAGGTTGTCCGCTTCGGTGAAGTCCGCGTAGAACGCGTCGGCCAGCGCGTTGCCGGCCAGCAGGTCGAGTCGCCGGTCGATGACCACGGCCGGGGTGTCCGGCCAGGCGTCGAGCAGTTCGCGCAGGCTCTGCCCGACCTGTGGTCGAGCGGGGGTCGGCGCGCTGCCGGGCGAGAGCCCGGCCAGCCGGAAGAGGTGGTCGTGGGCGTCCGGCCCGAGGTCGAGCGCCCGGGCCACGGCGGCCAGCACCGACGACGACGGGTTGCGCTCGCGGCCCTGTTCGAGCCGGGTGTAGTAGTCGACGCTCACCCCGGCCAGCACCGCGACCTCTTCGCGCCGCAGCCCGGCGACGCGCCGGGTGCCACTGGAGACGAGGCCGACGTCGCCCGGGGTCAACCGGGCGCGTCGGGCGGTGAGGAACGCCCCGAGCGCGGTCGTCGGCATGCCACCAACGGTAACCGTGCGGGCTCCGGCCAGGCAGGGTGCGTCACACCCTGGTTCGGTCCGGCCTGGCTGCCGACTCCGCCGCCGGTGACGGTGGGAGCACGAACCCCAACCCCAGGAGGTACGCCATGAGCAGCCCGATGCTCGACGAGGCGGTACTGGCGGAGATCGCCGGGAACACCGGCGACCGGCACCGGCCACTGATGTTCGTCAACGCCGCCATCCACACGCTCGACCCGGTGATCGGTGACTTCCCCGCCGCCGACCTGTTGATCGGCACGAACGAGATCGTCGCGGTCGGCACCGGCCTGCACACCGCGGCCGAGGACGACGGCGCGATCGTGGTCGACTGCACCGGTCTGGCCATCGTGCCCGCCGTGGTCGACGGTGTCGCCGTCGCCGGCCTGCGTGTTCGTCCGGCCGACCGGGTCGGCGCGCTCACTCCCGGAAACCCGGCCACCTTCGCCCTGGTCGCCGGCCCGACCTCCGGCAGGTCCGTGCTGGAGATGATCGTCTGGCGTCCGGAGCAGGCCGCCGCGATCGTCGTCGACGGCGAGATCGCGCAGGTCAACGGCCGCCGACTCACGCCCGCTCCGATCGAGCCCAAGCCGGGACCGAGGTCGGTCGAGAGCCCCTATCTGGGCATGTGGATCGACGAGACCTGTTTCCTGCACCAGGAACTCACCGCCGACGGCCGGTACGACGAGACGCGGGGCGGTCGGCCGCACGCGTACCAGGGGGCGTTCTGGATCGACGGCGACCGGATCGTCTACCGCGACGACCTGGGTTTCTGGGCGTACGGCCGGTTCGTCGACGGGGTGCTGCACCACGCCGGTTACGTCCTGCGCCGCCGGTGAGCGCAGACAGCGAAGGGGGAGCCCGATGATGTTGTTCAGCGGCGGCACGGTCGTCACCATGGACCCGGCCATCGGCGACCTGGAACGGGGTGACGTGCTGGTCCGCGAGGACCGGATCGTCGCGGTTGGCCCGGACCTGCGGTCGCATCCGGAGGCGGCGGGCGCGACCGTGATCGACACGACCGGCCGGATCGTCAGTCCCGGATTCGTCGACACGCATCGGCACGCCTGGCAGGCGCAGATGCGCCGCAGTATCCCGGACGTGACCGACCTGGGGGCGTACGTGATGTCGACGCTGGCCGGGACCGCGCCCGCGTACACGCCGCACGACATGTACGTCGGCACCCGGCTCGCCGCGCTCACCGCCCTCGACGCCGGCATCACCACGATGCTCGACTTCTCGCACAACTCCCGTACGGCAGCGCACTCGGACGCGGCGATCCGGGCGCTGGTCGACACCGGCATCCGTGGCGTACACGCGTCGATGGGACCGCACTTCGGTGAGTGGGACCGCCAGTGGCCCGGCGACCTGGCCCGGTTGTGCGGGGCGTACCAGGGGACGAACGGCGGGCTGGTGACCCTGCGCCTGGCGGCGTTGGCCACCGACGAGATCGCCGGCCCGGCCCTGGCCTACGGGCCGGAGCTGGCGGCCGTCGCGCACGATCTCGACCTCGGCGTCAGCGTGGACGCGGTGTTCGGTATGCCGTCGTCGGCGGCGATCCTGCGCTGGGCCGCCGACGGGCTCCTCGGCCCGCATCTGACCCTGATCCACGCCACGGGCCTCACCTCGCAGGCGTGGCAGGCGATGGGCGACGCGGGGGTCACCGTGTCGCTGGCACCGACCTCCGAGGCGCAGATCGGCCTGGAGACGGCGGTACCCGCGATCGACGAGGCGCTGGCCGTCGGTATCCGGCCCGGACTCAGCATCGACGTGGAGGTGGCGCTGGCCAGCGACATGTTCACGCAGATGCGTACCCTGCACGCGATCCAGCGGATGCGTGCGGTGAACGCCGTGTACGGCACGGACACCACGCCGGACCGGATCACCTCACGCGACGTGCTGGACTTCGCCACGGCGCAGGGCGCCCGGACCAATGGACTCGGTGACGTCACCGGGTCCCTCACCCCCGGCAAGCAGGCGGACCTGCTGGTCGTCGCCGCCGACGACATCAACACGATGCCGCTCAACGACGCGGTCGGCACGCTGGTGCTCGGGGCCGACGCCCGCAACATCGAGACCGTCGTGGTGGCCGGCCAGGTGCGCAAGCGGAACGGGCAACTTGTCGGCGTGGACATGGACGAGCTGCGCCGGCAGGTGACCGAATCCCGCGACGCGATCCGCAAGGCCGTCGCCGAGGATTGATCTCGGCAGTACGACGGATTCGCGCTCTCGGCGGGCATGGCCTTGGCCGACGCGATCAGGACAGGTGTGACGCGGCCCCCTCGCGGGCAGCGTCACACCTGCCGTCGTGCAGTCGAGCTGCGTATCCCCGCTGAGCTGCGTCGTCGTTCCGACTGAGTTCCTGACCGGGTGGGCGAGTTCCGTCAGCCTCACCGGCCTCGGCGACGAGGGGAGCAGCGGTGACCGGCAAACACATCGAGCCGAGCATTCCGGCCGACCAGTGCATCTACCACCACAACGAGACGGTCGTCCCCGGCACCGCCGCTGCCGCGGCATGCGCGCCGATCGGTGTGGGCGGACTGAGTGCACGGCCTGGCCGGGCGCGGACGGCGGCGCCGCCGCTGCCGCTTGCGCACGATCCGCGGTTCGAAGGCGCCAGCCCGATCCTGCGGAACGTCGATCCGTTCCGCCCCGTCGGCCTCGGTCAGCACCGTCTTCGACCGGGTCCCGTTGCGGACGTTGCCCCGACCGGCACCGGCCGCGTCGCGCTTGTCGTAGCCGAGGTGCTCGGTAATCTCCTCATTCAGCGCGCTCTCCAGGACCGCCTTCGTCAGCCGCTTGAGCAGCCCGACTCGCCGGCCGGTTCCTGCCCGAGGTGATCTCCGCCGTCATCTGGCGTCTCTCCCAGGTCGGTCGATCAGCCGTTGATCTGTACACGCCCTGACCGGGTGGGCGTACAAAGCCCTGCGGAGTCGACTCCGCAGGGCTTTGTACGGCGGCTCCGACACGAGAACCGTCGTCGGTGCAATCCCGTTGTGGTGGGCGGCAGGAGGATCACAGACCGCGTCCGGACTGGCGGCGGCCGCCGCTACCCATCCTCGTGACAGGCTGCGATGTCCGAGGGGTGGGTGGCGAGTGCCGTGACCTGTATGTCCATGTATGGAAAGAGGGGCAGGCCGGACAGGATCGTGTGGAGTTCGTCGTTGCTTTCCACGTTGAAGACCGAGAAGTTTGAGTATTTGCCGGCGATTCGCCAGATGTGAGTCCACTTGCCGGCCCGCTGCAACTCCTGGGAGTACGCCTTCTCCCTGGCCACGATCTCGGCCCGGGCCTCCGGGGCGAGATCGTGGGGGAGTCGGACGTCCATCCGTACGTGAAACAGCATCAGGCAGGGTCGAGCACGAAGCCGTATTCGACAGCGCGTCCGCCGTTGGAGGTCCAGGTAGTGGCCGAAGACTGGCGCATCGAGTACAACACCTACAGACCCCACGGCTCGCTGGACTGGCTCACCCCCGACGCCTACCGGCAGCAGTGGATCACCAACCGGCAACCACCGCTCTCATAGCCAGTGGACCACCAAACGGGGCCCAGTCACTCCCGCCGTCGCCGTCTGTGAGTGCCGGGCTGCCAACCGGAGATGCAAACGCGCGCCGCGGAGGACCATTGCGAGGCTGTGGGCGTCGTTGCCCGGGTGACGGCCCCACCCACGTCAGTGCCCGCACCGCGACGCTGCAAATAACGTTTCAAGTATTGCGGTGACCGATCGCGTCGCCGCTGGTCGAATCAGGGTGTAACGCGGTGCTTCCTTCGGCGCTAGCCCCTCCGATGTTCCCCTAGGCGGCAGGGAGTGGGCGGGATTGTCCGAAACGTTCCGAAACACGCTGTTGACATCCGTGAATGGTCTTACCATACTTGGGGCGTTAAAACGTTTCACGACCGAGAAATCTCACCTTGGAGATGCTCACGCCACGTCTTCGGAGCGACGGGCTTGGACGTCCTGCGTCGGGCCGTCCGCAGGCGTTGGCCCCGGAAGCACCAAAGGCGGGAAGTGCTCCTTCTCTACCTGGGCGACCCTCGGGGAGGGCGGGAGCGAGATGGCGGCCCTGACCGACCCCGGCCAGTGCCGAACAGTTGGGCTGTCCAGATCCGCTCGAGAATCTCGCCGGGTCGCGGCGGTCCTCTTTTCGATCAGCGGCAAAAGATGAGGAGCAAGAATGACGCGCAAGCGTCCCATCCGGAGGACACTAGGCTTCACGGCCGCAGTCGCGATGGCTTGCGGTGTGGCAGTTCTTGGGCCGGTCGTCCCGGCTTCCGCGCTCTCCGGTGAGGCTGAGATCTCGCCGATCGAGAGCAACATCGGCGCGAAGTCATGGGCGAGCGTCGAGGTCAGCAGTGGCGCATCCACCGCGAACCTCGCGATCGACCAGGACGACCAGACCGCGTGGATCGCCGAGGACATGTCGACCAGCCAGTGGTTGACCCTCGATCTCGGCGGTGCGTACGACAACGTCAGGAAAGTCAGGGTTCTCTTCCCGGACTCCGGGGCGGTCTATCAATACGCCATCGAGTCGTCTGGGGATGGTGACAACTGGACGGTCATCGCCGACCACTCGGCCAACCACGAGCCCGCGCGAGGGTCGGTCGACCTCTTCACCCAGCCCGGCACGAGATACGTCCGGGTGACGGTGAAGGGTGCCTCGCCCGGAGCGGCCGTGGGCGTCAGTGAACTCAGCGTCTACAACTACCTGCGCGACGACCTTGTTCTCGGCGGCGACGCCTCCTGGGTCGACAATGACGTCGCGGAAGGGCGGAACTACTGGGTGAGTCCGCTCGCGGAAGACCGGGGCGCGGGACCTCACCTGCTGGACGTGTTGAAGGACCGTGGCTTCGAGTACATCCGCTTGCGTGTCTTCAACGAGCCGCGCAACGAGAGCAACGGGGCCGTGCAGGCCATTCCGTACCAGGGTCCGGAACGAACGCGCGAAGTAGCCAAGTGGATCAAGGCCGAGCGGGACATGGGGCTGGGCATTGACTTCCACTACGCGGACTCGTGGGCCGACCCCGTGAAGCAGCCGAAGCCTCGGGCGTGGGCGGAGCTGGAGTTCGACGACCTGACCCAAGCGGTCTACGACTACACCTACGACTCCATCGAGCAGTTGATCGAGCAGGGCACCACGCCGGACAAGGTGGCCATCGGCAACGAGATCCTGAACGGCTTCATGTACGGCAGCGAGAACGCCCACATCGGTGCCACCAACCCGGCGTACTTCCGGAACCAGGCTGACATCTATCAGTCGAAGCCCGGCGGTGGCCTGCTCTGGAACTACTGGCGTTCCGACGACCCCGCCGAACGGCAACTGTACGACGAGGCGTGGGACCGGTTCACCACACTGTCCGCCGCGGGGATCCGTGCGGTCCGTGACGTGTCAGCAGCCCAGGGCAAGAACATCGCCGTCGAGACCCACATCATCATCGACAACGGCCAGCTCGACAGGACACTGGAGTTCTGGAACCAGTACCTCACCCGCGTGAACGCCAAGGGCGCCGACCCGGACGTCCTCGCTCACTCGTACTACCCGCAGTACCACGGATCGCCGGACCACTACGAGTTCAACGTCAACGCCGTGGCAGCGGCACACCCGGGTTACAAGATCGACATCGCCGAGACTTCGTACCCGGCGTCGGGCGGCGACGGAGCCCCGATGCCCAACTCGCCGTACCCGCGGACCGTCCAGGGCCAGGCGGACGCCCTCCAGCGCGTGTTCCAGATCGCCAACGACATCCCGAACAACCAGGGACTGGGAGTTCTGGCGTGGGAGCCCGCAAGGTGGCAGTCCCTGTTCAGCCCCGTACCCGGAATGACGCGCACCTGGGAACCGAACGCGTCGATCGACGTCTTCAACAAGAGTCACGCAACCCACGTGGTGGAGGACACGGTCTATTCGGCCGTACTGATTGGTGACGACGTCGTGCTGCCCGAGTCGGTGCAGGTGCTGACCACAGCGGATGGTTCGAACCGGCCAACCCCGGTTGAATGGGACTCGGTGCCCGCCGGCGCCACCGACACGGCCGGCCGGCTCACCATCCACGGCCTGACCGGGTTCGGATCCGTGACAGCGGTGGTCGACGTCATCAGGGCATACGCCGCCCTCGACTGTGACCGGGCGATAACCGGACGGCATGCCGGGCCGCTGACCGTGACCGAAGGCGTGACGTGCCTGGACGGAGCGACGGTGTCCGGTCCGGTGTCGGTACGTGCCGGTGCGTCGCTACAGGTCGACCAGGCGACTATCGCCGGTCCGGTACGGGCGGTCGACGCGAAGGCGGTGGTTGTCTGCGACAGCCGGATCAGTGGCCCCGTCAGCCTTTCCGAGGGCTCGTCGGTGACACTCGGTAACCCGGTGCTCGGCTGTGGTCGGAATACGATCACCGGCCCGGTGACGGTGACCGGAACACTGGGATGGAACGTCATCGCAGGCAACGCGATCACGGGCCCACTGGCGTGCAGCAACAACACCCCGCCGCCGGTGAACAACGGCCTCACCAACATGGCCGCCGGTCCGAAGTCAGGACAATGCCGCAGCCTGTAGCGATCTGAGACTCACTGCCGAGGCGTTGCCGGGCCGAGTGGCCGCGGCCCGGCAACGCTGCCGGTACCCGTGACGTCTTGTTGCGATCATTCGCGCCACGCCCTGGTGGAGAACGTGTGCAGTTGGCATCGTCAGCGAGATCGACCGGTCCAGGGCGCTCGTCGACTCGATCGGCGTCCGCGCGCAAATAGGGGCGACGACACAGGACCAAGCCCGGTCGGTCGCGGCAAGCCCGGCTCGAAGATCCACATACTGTGTTGCCGCAACGGTATATTGCTGACCGCGGTCATCGACTCGCGAATGAAGTCCTGCCTGGCCGTCGCCGCGCCGTACAACGCCGCTGCCAGACGCGGTGGCCTGACCGGCTGCATTCTGCACACCGACCGCGGATCTGAAGTTCCGGTCCAGAAGTTCGTCCGGGCCTGGACCGCCGCCGCATGGCCGGCTCGATGGGCCGCGACCAACTACGGATCGCGATCGTGAGCTGGATCGAGGACCTATCACGCCGCCGACGACAGTGGTGGTGGTCGCCGTCCGTTCCCGCGGCCGGGGTCGAGGCGTTCTGCACCTCGACGACCTTGTTGCGGTGACGGTTGATCAACCGGACGTAGCCGCCGGCCGAGTCGGCGAGCTGGAACTGCTGGTTGGCACCGTTGCTGTCGCTCCACTGCAATCGCCGCACCGTCGGTGGTCGACCAGTTGTAGACGTCGAGGTCCTTGCCCGAGCGGCAGGACTTCAGCCGGTGTAGCCGCCGCCGGAGTCGACGAACTGCCACTGCTGCCAGGCGCCGTTGTCACGCGTCCGCTGGGTGGTCCGGGCACCGTCGTCGGTCGCCAGGTTGTACACGTCCAACGCCTTGCCACTGTTACGGTTCACCAGCACGTAGCACGCACCGGCGTCCACTGTGGCAGCGGACGCGGCCGGCGGGCCGGCCACCACCGCCAGCCACCGCCATCACCGCCGGCGACGAGGCGCAGACGAGAGCATGCCGACCTTGTTCATGTTTCTCCTTGAGTAGGGGCGACACCGCCGGCGTCCGCTCCGGGGTCTGCTGGAGCGGCTGTGCATGCACGGCGGACGGACGATGCCCGGACCGAGTCGCCAAGCCGGTCCAGGGCAAGGCAACCCCATGTATCGATGCCCAACTCGGCCCGCAGTGTTAGCGATCACAACATGCCCCAGGTGGCGCCATCCACCCGCGACAACCCGGACGCTGCCAGCGTCGGACATCGAAGTAAGGGGATGTTACTTCAATGTTTCGGTGTCATCAAGGGCGTCACCAGCGAAGGTGATCGCCCTGCCTCCGCTGTCGAGTCGATGCCCGAACGAAGCTCGGAAGTTACTGTCTTGAATATCTGCATCCCTCGCCCGTACTATGGCCCGCACAATGTGAACGCTCACACCAGTCTCGAGCCACACGCCGACCCGTCCCCAGCGCGACGCGGCCGTGGCCACAGCCCTATCCCGCATTGGCCGAAGCCTTCTGGGAGGTTCCATGCCGTCCCTGCCCGTGAGTCGGCGCCGCGTTCTGCAGGCCGTCGGCGTGACCGCTGCCGTCTCCGCGACCGGAGCTCCGCTGCTCGGTGGCCAGCCGGCCGCTGCGGCGGTCCTGCCACCCGCCCGACCGGATACCGGCGTCTCCGCGCACCCCTTCGATCTCGGTCAGGTGAGGCTGACCGCGGGACGGTTCCTGGACAATCAGACCCGCACCCTGAACTACCTGCGCTTCGTCGACGTCGAGCGGTTGCTCTACAACTTCCGAGCGAACCACCGACTGTCCACCAACGGCGCGGCGGCCAACGGTGGCTGGGACGCGCCGACGTTTCCGTTCCGGACCCACATGCAGGGACACTTCCTGACCGCCTGGGCGCAGGCGTGGGCGGTGCTGGGCGACACCACGTGCCGGGACAAGGCCAACCACATGGTCGCCGAGCTGGCCAAGTGCCAGGCGAACAACGGGGCGGCCGGGTTCACCGCCGGATACCTGTCAGGGTTCCCGGAGTCGGACATCACGGCGGTCGAGAACCGCACCTTGACCAACGGCAACGTGCCCTACTACTGCATCCACAAGACTCTTGCCGGCCTGCTCGACGTGTGGCGGTACATCGGCAACACGCAGGCCCGTACAGTGCTGCTCGCGCTTGCCGGGTGGGTCGACACCCGCACCGCGCGACTGAGCTCGAGCCAGATGCAGGCGATGCTGTCCACCGAATTCGGCGGCATGAACGCGGTGCTCACCGACATCCACCAGCAGACCGGTGACCAGCGATGGCTGTCCGTGGCCCAGCGGTTCGACCACGCCGCGGTGTTCAACCCCTTGGCGGCCAACCAGGATCGGCTCAGTGGGCTACACGCCAACACCCAGGTTCCCAAGTGGGTCGGCGCCGCCCGCGAATACAAGGCGACCGGCACCACCCGCTATCGCGACATCGCCACCAACGCCTGGAACATCACCGTCGACGCGCATACGTACGCCATCGGCGGAAACAGCCAGGCCGAACACTTCCGACCACCCAACGCCATCGCCGGCTACCTCAACAACGACACCTGCGAGCAGTGCAACACATACAACATGCTCAAACTGACCCGAGAGCTATGGCTCATCGACCCCGGCCGGGTCGCCTATTTCGACTACTACGAGAGCGCGCTACTCAACCACCTGATCGGGGCGCAGAACCCAACCGACAACCACGGCCACATCACCTACTTCACCCCACTGAGACCGGGCGGCCGCCGAGGCGTGGGGCCGGCCTGGGGCGGCGGCACCTGGAGCACCGACTACAACTCGTTCTGGTGCTGCCAGGGAACCGGAATCGAAATCAACACCAAGCTGATGGACTCCATCTACTTCCACAACGGCACCGCCCTGACGGTGAACCTGTTCGTCCCGTCGGTGCTGACCTGGTCTCAGCGCGGCATCACGGTCACCCAGAGCACCGCCTACCCGGCCAGCGACACCACCACCCTCACCCTCTCGGGCACGATGAGCGGCCCATGGAGCATCCGGCTGCGTATCCCGGCCTGGACCAGCGGGGCGACCATCGCCGTCAATGGCGTCATACAGAACGTCACTACGACGCCCGGAAGCTACGCCGTCGTCACCCGCAACTGGGCGCCGGGCGACACCATAACCGTGCGCCTACCCATGCGCATAACCATTCGCCCGGCCAACGACAACCCCAACGTAGCTGCGGTCACCTACGGTCCGACGGTACTTTGCGGCAACTACGGAAACAGCACCCTGAGCGCCCTGCCGTCGCTGACGGTTTCGTCGATCGCCAGAACCAGCGGCACCGCATTGGCGTTCACCGCGACCGCGAACGGTTCGAGCGTCAACCTCGCCCCTTTTCAGGACGCCCACGGATACAACTACACCGTCTATTGGAACACCGGCGGCAACACCGGCACCGACACGTACAGGCTGGTCAACGCAGGAACCGGCCTTGTCCTTGGCATCCAGAACATGTCGCTCGCCGACGGCGGACTAGCCGTCCAGTGGGGGGACACCGGCACAGCGGATCACAAGTGGATCGTCGTGCCCGACGGCAACGCGGTCAGGTTCCGTAACCTCAACAGCAACAAGGTCCTCGGCGTGGAGAACATGTCCACCGCCGACAACGCACGCGTTCTCCAATGGGCGGACAACGGCACCGCCGACCACCGGTGGGTGCTCCTGGATCAGGGAGACGGCACCTACAAGATCCGCAACGTCCACAGCGGCAAACTGCTCGGCATCCTCGGCGGCTCACCCGACTGGGGTGCCCAGGTCGTCCAGGATTCCGACAATGGCAGTGCCGACAACCTGTGGAGACTCGCGCGCGACAGTTGAGCGACGACCTGTAAATCGACACGGCGAAATGAAGAAAGGCGTTAACCAGAGGATCGGGCCGCCCTGGTTGGCTGCATTCGGTATGGAGCGCATCTGATCTCGGCAGTCCGGAAACGTCAATTTGACAGCTGATCTTGGTGGTGGAGACTGTCAGTCTTGGTCGGGTGAGTCGGCCGTCGAAGGCGATCTGAAAGGTTTGCAAACGCCTTCGTGCGCCGCGAGGCGCTGCTGTTTGGGTGGAGGTTGGAGCGTCTTGACGAACAGCACGCTAACACCCACCGTAAATGGTCAAGGATGTCGATGCCTGTGGCTTGCCGGGAAGCCTTGCTTCGGCGGACCTTGAGGGAGGCGCACGCCGGGCAAGCGGGCGCCTTTCGTCAACGCTCATATTTCGGTATTGGCGGCCGGTTGTGCGTCGCGATGCGCCCACTTCGGGTTGCCTCGTCCAAATCTCAGTGTCTAAAGGAGGATCATGTATACCTCTGGTAGGTCTGCACCGATCGCGTCGCCGTCGCGATGGCGCGGACGGTCCCTGCGAGCCGTCGCCGCTAGCGCGGCGGTGCTGGTGGTTGGTGGTGTCGCTGCCATGGTGGTGTCGACGCCCGTCGCCGCCGCGACTGTCGATACGACCGCGTGGTACGTGTTGTTGAACCGCAACAGTGGCAAGGCTTTGGACGTGTACAACCTGGCCACGAACGACGGGGCGCGGATCACGCAGTGGACCCGGAACAACGGCAGCCAGCAGCAGTGGCAGTTCGTTGACTCGGGCGGTGGCTATTACCGGTTGAAGTCCCGGCTGTCAGGCAAGGTGCTGGACGTCTACAACTGGTCGACGGCCAACGGTGCCAGCATTGTGCAGTGGGCCGACGGTAACGGGTCCAACCAGCAGTTCCGGCTGGCGGACTCCGCCGGCGGCTACGTTCGGTTGATCAACCGGAACAGCAACAAGGCGGTGGAGGTGCAGGGCGCCTCGACCGCTGACGGTGGCAACATCGTGCAGTACGACGACTGGGGCGGCAACAACCAGCAGTGGCAACTCGTCCGCGTCGACGGCGGGACCAATCCCACCACGCCGCCGCCTGGCACCTGTGCTCTTCCCTCGACGTACCGCTGGAACTCGACGGGCTCACTGGCGAACCCGAGGTCGGGGTGGGTGTCACTCAAGGACTTCACCCACGCCCCCTACAACGGCAGGCATCTCGTCTACGCGACGACGCACGACACGGGTACGACATGGGGCTCGATGAACTTCGGCCTCTTCACAAACTGGTCCGACATGGCCTCGACCAGCCAGAACGCGATGCCCTTCTCTGCTGTTGCCCCTACGCTCTTCTACTTCGCCCCCAGAAACATATGGGTGCTCGCCTACCAGTGGGGCGGAACCGCCTTCTCGTACCGGACATCGAGCGACCCCACAAATGTCAATTCATGGTCATCGCAGCAGGTACTTTTCTCCGGAAGTATTTCCAACTCCAGTACCGGGCCCATCGACCAGGCACTCATCGGCGACAGCGCAAACATGTACCTGTTCTTCGCTGGAGACAACGGTAGGATCTACCGGGCCAGCATGCCCATCGGGAATTTCCCGGGCAGCTTCGGCTCCACGTCGACGATAGTCATGAGTGATACGACGAACAACCTGTTCGAAGGGGTCCAGGTCTACAAGCTCCAGGGCGAAAACAGGTACCTCATGCTCGTCGAAGCGATCGGGGCGCAGGGGCGATACTTCCGCTCGTTCACTGCCACCAGTCTGGGTGGATCGTGGACACCACAGGCCACAACCGAGAGCAACCCCTTCGCGGGCAAGGCCAACAGTGGCGCCACCTGGACCAACGACATCAGTCACGGCGAACTGATCCGCAGCAACGCTGACCAAACCATGACGGTCGATCCCTGCAATCTGCAACTGCTCTACCAGGGACGCGACCCCAACTCCGGCGGCGACTACGGCCGCCTGCCCTACCGGCCGGGTCTGCTAACACTGCAGCGCTAACACTCCAACGTCACTTGGCTTCGGCCTCGGACAAGGGGCGTGTGCAAAGGCGGCCACCGCGTGATCATCGATGGCTTGTGAGGGCAACCAAAGATCGTGCGGTGGCCGCGTGCCACAGCGTGGAACCAGCCGGGTGGCAGGCCATCCTGGACGAGCCGATTCGTCGAACGCCCGTCTCCTTGGCCCACCGCTACCGCCAGCACGCACCCGGCACGGCCGGGTCGTGGCAGTGGAAACGGCTGTAACGGCGGCCGCACCACGACCGTGCTGACCAATGTCGGGCCGGTCGAGGTGCCGCGGGATGCTGCGGGGACGTTCGAGCCGCAGATCGTGCGTAAGCGGCAGCGGCGTCTGACCGGGGTCGACGACCTGGTGCTGTGGTCGTCGGTCAGGGGGTTTCGCACGGGGAGATCGCGGCGTATCCAACCGAGGTGTACGGCACCGACGTGTCGAAACAGACGATCTCCACGTTCACCGACAAGGTCCTCGACGGGATCGCCGAGTGGCAGGACCGTCCCCTCGACCGCGTCTATCCGGTCGTGGGGTGTCGCGGTGGTTGGGGCCGAGGACCCGGAGGAGGTCGTCGAGTAGCTGTGCGAAAGCGGTGGCGGGCCGCCCGCTCCTGCCGCCAGTTGGCGAGGTTGCCCTGGCTGTTGGGGAGTTTGGGCACGTACGGCGAACTCCACGGCGACGGCGTCGGCCATGCGAGGGCATGATCGGGCGTGGCCGCGGTCGGCGTCAGCGGTGGGTCGTGGTGGGGTTGTGGCCGAGCCGGCGGGACACCTCACCGGCCGCACGTAGCAGTGCGGCGACCATCGCGGGCTTTTGTTCGGAGTCCAGGTGTTCGCGCTGCCCGGCGATGCTCAGGGCGGCGATGGTGTTGCCGTACAGATCGTGGATCGGCGCGCCGATCGCGGCGACTCCGGTGGTGACGTCGTCTGCGGTGAAGCTGTAGCCGTCGACCCTGATCTTCGCGAGTAGTGCGGTGAGTTGCCCGAGGTTGTCGAAGGGGCGCTGGGCGAGCGCCTGCGCCTCGCGCCAGGCCCGGTCGAGCAATTCGTTCTCGTGGAAGGCGAGCAGTGCGGTGGGGGCGGCGCCGATGGCGAGCGGGGTGACGCTGTCGGCGCGCAGCGACACGATCCGGAACGGTCGGGTGCCCTCGACCCGTTCCAGACAGACCGCGCGTCCCTGGTCGAGGACGTAGAGGTAGACGGTTTCGCCAAACGTGTCGCGGAGTTCGCGCATGGCGGGCAGGGCTTCGCAGGTCGATGCTGTCGGCGGTGCCGGCGGCGATCTCGAAGAGCCGGATCGTCATCTTGTAGCGGCCGTCGCCGATCCGGGTCACCCAGCCGGCTTCCTCGAGGGTGGCCAGCAGGCGGCGGGTCGTCGACTTGGTCATGTCGGTGGCACTGGCGAGTTCGGCGAGGCCCATGTCCGATTGGTGAGCGCTGAGTAGCTCGACCAGTGTTGCAGCCTTGAGTGCCGAATTGACGATGTTCTTGTCATCATCGGAGACCGGGACGGAGTCGTCGTTATCCCCGGCGACCGGCTCACCGCGGCAATCGACGCCGGGATCGAACGAGAACGCAAGGAGGACGGCATGCGTGCAGCTCTGGAGTCGGGCATGCTGACCCTGGACCTGCTCGGCCTGCGCGAGGCGGTGTCTTCGAAAGGGCTCGGATCGTAGCCATTGCGGGAGTGTGGCGATGGTGCTGTTCGAGACGGTGACGCAGCGTTCCACGACCCCACGGCGCTGTAGTGCTGCGGGACGAAGCGGAAGTGCGGGCATCCGCGTCGGCAGTTCATCGGCCGACGATGGTCGGGCCGGCGCCGCTGTCACGTGGGCTCCTGCATGGTGCTGCGGACCTGCTCCGCGTCGGGATGTCCCAACTCGGTGAGGATCTCCAGCGCCTGCCGCCTCTTGTTCCGCGCTGCGCCCGTCTCACCGCTGGCGAACTCGGTTGCGGCCAGGTGGGTCAGCGTCGTCGCCTCGTAGTAGCGCTCGCCTGCCTCCCGCCACAGTGACAAGGCCTCCTGGTAGCACTTGGCAGCCTGCGGGAACTGGCTCAGTTGGTGATGCGCGTTTCCGATGCTGTCCCACGTGTGGGCCTCCCAGTACCGGTTGCCGGTTTCCTGCTGTAGGGGCAGTGCCTGCTGGCAGTAGTGCAACGCCTCTTCGTGGTTGCCCAGTTGGCTGTGGTACCAGCCCACGTTGTTGAGGGCGTTCGCCTGCCCGGGCCGATGTTCGGCGGTCCGAAAGAGGTTCAGCGCCTGTTCGGCGTAGCGGAGGGCGAGCCGGGGTCGGTCCCGGCGCTCGGCCACGGTACCGAGGTTGAGCAGGGTGCGAGCCTGTCCGACCGGATCGTCGAGCGCTGTGTAGAGCCGTAGTGCGTGCCGCAGGTGAGCCTGAGCGTCGTCGTGCAGGCCCTGGCGTAGCTGCGCGATCGAGATGTTGCGGTGCGCTCGGGCCTGTCCGTCCGGGTCCTGGACCCGGCGGGCCGCCTGGAGCGCGATCTGCTGGACGACCACCTGGTCGTGCCAGTGGCCACGGCGGTCGAGGTATGTGGTCAGGGCCCACCCGAGCTGCCACGCGTGAACCGGGTGCCCGTCGTAACCGGCTTGTCGGAGGAGGTTGAGCAGCCCCGGGTGTTCCCGGCTGAACCAGGCCCAGGCCGCGCCACGGTCGCCGATCTCCGGCACGGTCACGCTTTCGGCCCTGGCCGGCGGGTGGATCGGATCCCGGTGCGCGTTCAGCTGTAGGTCGGCGAGGTAAGCGCCGGACAGGTAGTGGTCGAGCATCCGGCGCGTCGCGGCAAGCCGTTCTGATTCAGGCTCTTCGGTGCTCGCTCGCTCGGTGGCGTAGGCGCGAAGCAGGTCGTGCATGCCGTACCGGCCGGGAGTACGTTCGGTGACCATGTGCGTGTGGGCGAGTTCGGTCAGCAGCGAACGTGCCCGCTGGGGCGGGACGCCCGCCAGGCTGGCCGCCGCAGCGGTGCCCAGTTCCGGTCCCGGGTGCAGGCTGAGCAGTCGGAACAGGCGTGCGGCGGGGTCGCTCAGCGCGTGGTACGACCAAGAGAGAACCGACCGTACGTCGGTCGCGGTGTCCAGGTCGGAGAATCCGTCCAGGCTTCCGCGTGCCTGTTCCAGTTCGTCGGCGATCGCCTGGAGGGGAAAGGTGGGGTGACCAGCCGCTCTCGACGTCACGATCGCCAGTGCCAGGGGGAGCCCCGCCGCCCGGATGGCGATCGAGGCGACGGCCGCTGGCTCGGCGGTGACCCGGGCCGTGCCGAGGCGACGGGTCAACAGCCGGTGCGCGTCGTCGGGCGGCAGCGGGTGGAGGATGATCGGGTGCGCTCCGTCGGTCGCGACCAGTCCGGTCATCCTGCTACGGCTGGTGATCAGGGTGAGGCATTGCGGTGCGCCGGGGAGGAGCGGGCGAACGTCGTCGGCATCGCGGGCGTTGTCCAGCAGCAGCAGAACACGGCGCCCGGCGAGGATCGTGCGCAGAAGCGCGGACGCGGCGGCGAGACCGCCTGGTATCTGCGCCGGGGGTACCCCGAACGCGCCCAGGAAGCCGCGGATCGCCTCGTCGGGATCAAGCCGTGGGCTGGTCGGATGGAATCCGCGCAGGTCGACGTAGAGCTGGCCGTCAGGAAACCGGTCGGCCACGAGGCGGGCGAAGTGGATCGCCAGAGCGGTCTTGCCCACTCCCGCGGTGCCGGACAGCACCGCCACCGTGGTCCGACCGGACCCGACGGCCGCATCCAGTAGGCCGGTCAACTCATCGAGCTGCGGATCGCGCCCGGTGAAGGCGATCGGCTGCGCGGGCAACTGTGCCGGAACCGGCGGGGTGGCCGTCGGCGGGCCGGGCGGCTCGGCGGCGGCCGTCGTGCGTACGGGCGCGCGTACGGGGCGGGTCGGGGCAGCGGGTCTGGCGACCGCGACGGGTCCCAGCCCCGGATCGCCGTTCAGGACGGCACGGTGCAGCTCGGACAACTCCGGCCCCGGCTCGATCCCCATCTCGTGGATCAGCAGGCGGCGGACCCGGTGATACACCTCCAGCGCCTCGGTCCGGCGGCCGGCACAGCTCAGGGCGAGCATGAGGTGTCCCTGCACCCGTTCCCCGAAAGGCCTCGCCGCGGCCAGTTCAGCGATCTCGTCCACGAGTTCGGCGCCACGGCCCAGCGCGAGTTCGTGCGACAGGCACTCCTCGTACAGGTTTCGGCGCTGCTCGTCGAGTTGGATCGCGGCGGATTCGATCAGCCGTCCCGTGACACCGGTGAAGGCGGTGCCTCGCCACAACGCCAGCGCGCGTCGCAGCTGAGTGACAGCGCCGGGCAGATCCCCACGAGCGGCCATCCGGCGGCCCTGCCGTGCCTGGTCGGCGAAGACCCGTAGGTCCACGTCGTCGTCCGGGACACGCAGGATGTAGCCGCCGGAGTCGGTGACGATGCAGCCGGTTGGCGCCCCGGCCTCCGCGAAGCGGCTGCGGAGAGCCCGAGTTCCGCAGTTCGTAGACAAACGACTCACTGAAAACGCCGCCTGAACTGGGAGAACGCACAACTGCGTCGCACGAGGCGTGTGTCCACG
>NZ_JBFBCH010000029.1:0-81864 GCF_040683055.1 Polymorphospora sp. NPDC051019
CCGCACCGTCTGGAGCCCGAGGACCGCGCCGCGAAGCGGTCGCGGCCCGCAGGGCGAAGACGGTGCATCCAGGCGGCGCGAAGCGGAGCGAGCCAGCCGAGCCGAAGGCGAGGCCGGAAAACACAGCCGAGGCCGGAAAACACAGCCGAGGCCGGCTAGCTCAGCTTCTGGAGGGTGGCGATGTCGGTGGCGTGATGTTCGCTGGGGGTCTCGACGATCACGGCGACTCCGGCGGTCGCCGGGTGGCGCATCAATTCCGCGAAGGCGGGCTCGCCGATCGTGCCCTTGCCGATCGTCTCGTGCCGGTCGCGGGTGGACCCGCAGGTGTCGCGGGAGTCGTTGGCGTGTACGAGCCACAGCCGGTCGTCGCCCACGGTCGCCACCAGCGAGTCGAAGGTCGCGGTCATGCCGCCGGGGCGGGCGAGGTCGTGTCCGGCGGCCCAGGCGTGGCAGGTGTCGAAGCAGACGCCGAGCCACGGGTGCCGGTCGACGGCGTCGAGGTAGGGGCCGAGGTGTTCGACCTTCGACGCCAGCGAGCGGCCGCCGCCGGCGCTCGGCTCGACGAGCAGTTTGGGGCCGCCGTCCGTGGCGGCCCGGTCGAGGAGGGGCAGCAGCGCCTCGCGTACCTGGCGCATCGCGGCGTCGGTGTGGGTGGCGTCGACGGCGCTGCCGGCGTGGAACACGACTCCGGTGGCGCCGATCGCGGCGCCCCGCTGGAGCGCGTGCGCCAGCGTCGCCACCGATCGTTCGACCGTGGCGGGGGTCGGTGACCCGATGTTGACCAGCAGCGAGGCGTGGATGTATGCCGGGATGCCGCGTTCGGCGCACCCGGCCCGGAACAGTTCGTCCTGGGCCGGGTCGCCGGGCGGCAGCGCCCAGCCGCGCGAGTTGCCGACGTAGACCTGTACGGCTTCGGCGCCGGCGGCGTCGACGTACGGCAGGGCCGCTTTGGCGAGGCCGCCGGCGGTGGGCGTGTGGGAGCCGACGGGCCTGGTCACCGCCATGTCAGAAGCATCCGATGGCGATCTCGGTGCCCGGCGGTACCTCGGAGTTCTCGCCCGGCTGCTGGTAGGCGACGGTGCCGTTGGGGTTGAAGTCGACGCGTACCGCGAGGCCCTGTGCCTCCAGGGCGGCCTTGGCCTGCGGGCACGGCATGCCGATGACCCGCTGGACGATGACGGCCGGTGGCCCCTTGCTGACGTCGATCTTGACTTCGGCGCCGCGTTCCACGCCGGCCCCGTCGGCCGGTTCCTGCCGCAGGACCTGGTCCTTCGGCTGGTCGGAGTCGACGTACGACTCGCGGGCGACCAGGTTGAGCCCGGCCAGGATGTTGCGGGCCTCGGCGACGCTCTTGCCGATCAGGTTGGGGACGGTGATCGGCGCGCGTCCCTTGCTGACGAAGACGGTGATCTCGTCGCCGGGCTTGACCTCGGTGCCGACCGCCGGGTCGACGGCGATGACGGTGCCCGCCGGCAGGTTGTTGTCGTACCGGTCGGCGCCCTTGGTCACCTTCAGCTGGGCGTTCTCCAGGTCGAGTTGGGCCAGGTCGAACGTCTTGCCGACCACGTCGGGCACCTGGTAGCGCTCCGGGCCGAGGGAGAGCACGAGCGTGATGGTGCCGCCCTTGAGGATCCGTTCGCTCGTCGGCGGGTCCTGGCTGAGCACCACGTCGCGTTCGATGTTCTCGTCGTGTCGCGGATCGCCCCAGGTGATGGTGAAGCCGCCCCGGGCGGCCTGTTCCTCGGCGGCGGCCTTGGACATGTTGACCAGTTCCGGTGCCACGGTGTAGCGGCCGACGCCGAACCACCAGCCGCCGAGCGCCGCCACCAGCCCCAGCACCACGATCGCGGCGGCCACGGCCGTGCGGCCCCGGCGGTCGCTCATCACGACCTGCCACATCGCCTTCAGGCGTTCGGGCAGCGGCGGGGTGTCGGCGGGCTCGGCGGCCCGCCGGCGGCGCGGCTGTTGCGGGGCGGCGGCCGGTGCCGCCGCCTTCTGGTCGGGGAGCCGGGCCCACGACGGCCGGTCGGTCGTCTGGACCGACGACACGACCATGGTGGGCTGGGCGACCTGGCGCAGTACGGCGGTGTTGACGCTGGCGTTGCCGAGGTCGTCGCGGGCGCCCTGCACCTCGGTCAGCAGCGCGCCGGCGTCGGTCGGGCGTTCGCCGGGGTCGCGGCGGGTGGAGCGGGTGACCAGGTCGTCGAGGACCGACGGCAGGCCGGGCACGAACTTCGACGGCGGCGGTACGTCCCGGTCGACGTGCTGCCAGGCGACGTCGACCGGCCGGTCTCCGTCGTACGGCACCCGGCCGGTCAGCATCTCGAAGAGCACGATGCCGGCGGAGTAGACGTCGCTGCGCGGGTCGGCCCGGCCCTCGGTGACCAGTTCGGGCGCCACGTACGCGACAGTCGCCATCAGCTGGCCACCGTTCTCCTCGTCGGCGCTCGCCTCGACGGCGCGGGCCAGCCCGAAGTCGGCGACCTTGACGACGCTGTCGATCAGGTTGCCGGCGCCGCCGCTGGGCGCCTCGGCGACCAGCACGTTCTCCGGCTTCACGTCGCGGTGCACCAGGCCGGCGCGGTGCGCGGCGGCGATGGCGGCCAGCATCTGGTCGAGGATCGCCAGCGCCTCGCCGGGGTTGAGCCGGCGGCGCTCGATGAGGATCTCCCGCAGGGTGCGGCCGCGCACGTATTCCATCACCAGGTAGGGCAGGCCGTTGTGCACGCCCTGGTCGTAGACGGCCACCACGTTGGGGTGGGTGAGCCGGGCGATGGTCTTGGCCTCGTCGGTGAACCGCTCGACGAATCCGGCGAGCCGGGCCCGGGCGTCCGGCGCCTGGGTCGGATGAATGATCTTGAGAGCGACCGTGCGTTCGAGGCGCTCGTCCGTCGCGGTGTACACGGTCGCCATCCCACCGCGGGCCACGCGCCCGCGGATGCGGTAGCGCCCGTCGATCAACGAGCCAAGCAGAGTGTCGGCGACCTGAATGTCCATCGGCAGGCAGTCTATGTGTCGGGTGGGTGACGGCAGAACAGGATGCCACAGCCGGTACCGAAGCGGTATGGGGCGCGCCGCGCCGTGACCGCGGACCGACCGGCCGTGACGGCCGTCATCCCTGGTCGGGCGTTGGTTGCGGGCTGGTCTCGCCGCTCGGCGTCGGCGTCGGCGGGACGGTCGGCGACGCCGTCGGCGAGGCGCTCGGCGACGTGGACGGCGTGGGGGTCGGCGTCGGCGAGGCGGTCGGCGACGGCGGCGGCCAGGTCGGCGGGTGCGGGCTGGACGTCGTCGGCCTCGGGTCGGGGCACTCGCAGCTCGGGGTCGGGCGCGGGCTGGACTCCGGCGACTCCCGCGTCGGCGACGGCTGCGCCGGGTCCGGCGTGGCGGACGGGCTGGCATCCGGCCCGGCCGGACCGGTCGGTCCGGCGCCCGGCACGACCGGGGGCGCCCCGGAGTCGTCCCGCGACGCCTGGCCGCCCTGTTCCGCCACCGCCGGCGCCGGGCTGGGCGCCCCGGCCGGCCGCTCGTCGTGCACCGTGTCCAGGCCGCCGACCATCAGATACGTGCCGGCCGTACCGGCGACCGCCAGCGCCCCGATCGACGAGGCGACCAGCGCCCGGCGTGGTGCCGCCGGATGCGCCGGACCGGGCGCCGGCCGGACCGGCCCGGCTGGCGGGCCCACCGCGGGCTCGCGCCGGCCCAGGTCGTAGCGCAGCGATCGCCACGCGCCGGCAAGTTCATGGCGTACGCCCCGCCAGGTGCTCACGTCGAGGATCCTTCCGGCGGCCGGCCCGAGGGGTACGGGGCCACCGCGCGACCGGGCGCGGCCGGGTCCGGACGGGACACCGGGCCGCGCGGGACATGGGGGAGGGCGAGGGGTGCCGGCCACGGGGCCGGTGGTGGGGGCCGGCGACGGCGTGACAGGGTGACCGGGTGACCGATTCCGTACCCACCGCCTCCGACGTCCCGGCGCGGGAGTGGCTGACGCTGCCCGCCGTCGCCGAACTGCTGGACATCACGATCAGCAAGGTGCACCAGATGATCCGCGAAGGCGCGCTGATCGCGGTGCGGCGCGACGGCATCCGGATGGTGCCGGCGGAGCTGGTGGCGAACCGCACCGTGCTCAAGCACCTCCCCGGCATCGTGACCGTGCTCCGTGACTCCGGGTACAACGACGAAGAGGCCCTGCGGTGGCTGTTCACGCCGGACGACACCCTTCCGGGTACTCCGGCGGTCGCGCTCGGCGGTGACCTGGCGACCGAGGTCAAGCGGCGCGCGCAGGCACTCGGGTTCTGAGCCGGCGGATGGGACGTCTCGCCTATCTGGCGGTACTCGCGGGGTGCCTGCTCGCCGCCATCTGGCTCGAGCCGGTGTTCCGGGTCAACGTGCTGCGCCGGTGGCGCCGGCTGCTGCTCACCCTGCTGCCGGTCGTGGTCGTCTTCGTCGCCTGGGACCTCGCGGCCATCGCCGCCGGTCACTGGAGCTTCGACCCCGACCAGATCACCGGGATCATGCTGCCCGGCCGGCTGCCCGTCGACGAGCTGCTGTTCTTCGTCGTCGTACCGGTCTGCGCGGTGCTCGGTTTCGAGGCGGTCCGGGCGGTGCTGCGGTGGCGGGCGGGGGACGAGACGTGACCTACACCGCCGCGGCGCTGCTCGGCGTGGTCGGCGCGCTGGCCGTGGACCTGTTCGTGCTGCGTACCCGGCTGGTGCTGCGCGGCGTCTTCTGGGCGACGTACCCGATCATCGTGTTCTTCCAGTTGCTGTCCAACGGCGTGCTCACCGGGCGGAACATCGTCCGGTACGACCCGGACGCGATCGTCGGGCTGCGGATCGTGTACGCCCCGGCGGAGGATCTCCTCTTCGGATTCGCGCTGATCCTGCTGACCCTGTCGACCTGGGTGTGGCTCGGCCGGCGTGGGGTGCAGCGCACCCCGGCGGCCGGCGAGGGCAGCCGCGTCCTGACCAGGCTCCGCGCCCGCCCCCGCCGCGACAGCTGACCCGCTCCACCCGCCCGCCCCCCGCCACCCCCGTTCCCGCGATCTTGCGGTTGTCTCCTCCGTTTGCCGGATTTGCCGGGCGACAAGTGCAAGATCGCGGGGGAGGGGGCCGGGTGTCAGCCGGTGCGGCGGGTGGCGGCGACCGCCAGGTCGATCAGGGCCCGGGCGGCCGTCGGCTCGATGTCGCCGCCGGCCAGGGCGGCGAGCGCGGTGTCGGTCAGTTCGGCGATCCGCCGCTCGGTGCGGTCCAGCGCGCCGCTGTCGACGATGACCGCGCGCAGCCGTTCGATCCCGTCGGCGTCGAGGTCCGGGTCGCCGAGCCGCCCGGCCAGCTCGGCCCGCCCGGCGTCGCCGGTCGCCTCGTAGGCGGCCGCCACCAGGTAGGTGCGCTTGCCCTCACGCAGGTCGTCACCGGCCGGCTTGCCGGTCACCGACGGGTCGCCGAAGACCCCGAGTACGTCGTCACGCAGCTGGAACGCCTCGCCCAGCGGCAGCCCGTACGCCGAGTACGTCGCCCGTAGCGCCGCCGGTGCCCCGGCCAGCGCCGCCCCGATCAGCAGCGGCCGCTCGACGGTGTACTTCGCCGACTTGTAGCGGGCGACCTTGCCGGCCCGCTCGACCGACGTGTCCCCGGTGACCTGGGTGAGTACGTCGAGGTACTGCCCGACGGTGACCTCGGTGCGCATCTCGTCGAAGTCCGGCCGGGCCCGCGCCACCACCTCGGGGGCCAGCCCGCTGCGGTGCATCAGCTCGTCGGACCAGACCAGGCACAGGTCGCCGAGCAGGATGGCGGCGGAGTCGCCGTACCCGTCGGGGTTGCCCTGCCAGCCGGCGGCCCGGTGCAGGCCGGCGAACCGGCGGTGCACGGCCGGCTCGCCGCGCCGGGTGTCGGAGCGGTCCATCAGGTCGTCGTGGATCAGCGCGCTGGCCTGCACCAGCTCGAGCGCCGCGAGCGCGGCGACGATCTCGTCGGAGTCCGGGGCACCGGCGCCACGGTAGCCCCAGTAGCCGAACGCGGGCCGCAGCCGCTTGCCCCGGAGCAGGAAGGCGTCGAGCGCGTCGGCGACCGGGTGCAGCGCCGGGTCGACGTCGTTCATCCAGGCCCGCCGGGCGGCCAGGAAGCCGGCGAGCGCCCGGTCGATCCGGCGGCGCAGGTCGGCCCGGTCGACCGGCGGCGCGCCGGCGGCCCCGACCGCGGGCGGGACGGCCTCGACCGGCGGTGGGCCGGTGCGGTCGGCCGGGGATACGGAGTCGACGTCGGTCACGCCATGACGCTAGCCGCCGCCGTCGGTCGCGCTGCCGCCACCCACACCCTCTCCGCGATCTTGCGCTTGTCTCCCCCTCTTTGTCGGCTTTGTCGGGTGATAATTGCAAGATCGCGGAAACGGGGCGGGAGGGGCGAGGGGGAGCCGGTACGATCGCGGAGTGTCGCTCGGCCTTCCCTCTGTGCTTCCCGCCTCGCAGCCGTCGATCGGGGACCTGATCCGCGCGCCCGGGCCGACCTACTCGTTCGAGTTCTTCCCGCCGAAGGACGCCGAGGGCGAGCAGTTGCTGTGGCGGTCGATCCGCGAGCTGGAGCCGCTGCTGCCGTCGTTCGTCTCGATCACCTACGGGGCCGGCGGCTCGACCCGCGACACCACCATCGCGGTGACCGAGCGGATCGCCACCGACACCACCCTGCTGCCGATGGCCCACCTGACCGCGGTCAACCACTCGGTCGCCGAGTTGCGCAACATCGTCGGCCGGCTCGCCGCCGCCGGCATCCGCAACATGCTGCTCGTGCGCGGCGACCCGCCCGGCGACCCGACCGGCGAGTGGGTCCAGCATCCGGAGGGGGTCCTCTACGCCGAGGAGCTGGTCCGGCTGGTCCGCGAATCCGGCGACTTCAGCGTCGGCGTCGCAGCCTTCCCGTACAAGCACCCCCGGTCGCCGGACATCGAGAGCGACACCGCGCAGTTCGTGCGCAAATGCCGGGCCGGCGCCGACTTCGCCATCACCCAGATGTTCTTCGACGCCGACGACTACCTGCGGCTGCGCGACCGGGTCGCCGCCACCGGCTGCGACACCCCGATCGTCGCCGGGGTGATGCCGGTCACCCGGATGGGCACCATCGAACGCTCCGAGAAACTCTCCGGCGCCCCGTTCCCCAAGGCGCTCGCGGCCCGCTTCGAACGCATCGCCGACGACCCGGTCGCCGTCCGCAAACTCGGCATCGAACTCGCCGGCGAGATGTGCCAGCGACTCGTCGACGAGGGCGTGCCCGGCATCCACTTCATCACCCTCAACCGCTCGACCGCCACCCGCGACCTGTGGCAGCACCTGCGGGCCGGCGTACGGGTGTGACACGCCCGGCAGCGCCACCTGACCCGCCGTACGACGGTTGAGTTGAGGTGGGCATCGCGCTGCTGAACTGGGACGACTACGCCCGCACCTGGGCCAGGCTGCACGGCGGGTTCGATCCCCGTGACGCCTCCACCGTGGTGCGCGGCTGGCTGCGCCTCGCCTACCGGCTGGGCCGGATCTTGGGCCGGATCCGGATCCGGCCCACCGCCGTCACCTTCGTCGGTGTGCTGCTGTCCGTCGGCGTACCCGTCTTCGCCCCACGCGGCGTCGAAGGGCCACTGATCGCCGCCGGCTTCGTGCTGCTCGGCGCCATCGCCGACAGCGCCGACGGCGCCGTCGCGGTCGTCACCGGCCGGGTCACCCGGATGGGATACGTCTACGACTCGTTCGCCGACCGGCTCGGCGAAGCCGCCTGGCTGGTCGCGTTCTGGCTGGTCGGCGCGCCCGGGCCGGTGGTCGCCGCCGCCGGCGGGCTGTCCTGGCTGCACGAGTACGTCCGGGCGCGGGCGGTCGGCGTCGGCATGAAGGAGATCGGCGTGGTGACCATCGGCGAGCGGCCGAGCCGGGTCTCGGTCGCGATCGTCGGCCTGCTGGTGGCCGGTGGCATCGGGTACGTCGACCCGGACCTCGCCGCCGGCACGATGACCCTGGCCACGGTCGTGTGGGGCGTGATCGCCCTCGGCGGCCTGCTCCAGCTGCTGGGCGCCGTCCGCCGCGCCCTGGGCAACGCGTAGCCCCCGTCCCGCCCCGCGTCCGCGCCCGCCGCCCCGCTGCGTTCGTTGATCAAGGAGTTGTCGTGGGCGACACGCCGCGACACACCCCACGACTTGTCCTTGATCAACGAGGCGGGACCGGGCACGGACGGGACACGGACCGGGCCGGCGAGTTCCTCACGCGGGGCCGATTTCTCCGGCGACGATCTGGGCCGACAGCGTGACCATCGGCAGGCCGCCGCCCGGATGCGCCGACCCGCCGACCAGGAACAGGCCGTCCACCGGGCCACGGTTCGCCGGCCGGAGCAGGCCGCCGGCCGTACCGTAGATCGCCCCGCCCGGGGCGGCGGTGGCGCCGGCCAGGTCGGCCGGGGTGCGTACCTCCCGGAACAGCAACCGGTCGCGGACGTCGACGCCGCGCGCGGCCAGGACGTCGAGGACCCGGTCGGCGTACGCCTCCGCCAGCCCCGGCCGGCGCCAGTCCACTCCGGACAGTGTGCGGGCCTGTCGGGGCGCGTTGACCAGCACGAACCACGCCTCGTGGCCGTCCGGACGGACCGCCGGGTCGGCGGCGACGGTGACGAAGACGGTCGGGTCGGCGGCCGGCCGGGCCGGCACACCCCGCCCCGGATCGCCGAAGACCGCGTCGAACTCGGCGTCGTAGTCGGCGGGGAAGAACACGTTGTGGTGGGCCAGCCCGGAGTCGCCGCGTACGCCGAGCAGCAGCACGAAGCCGGCCAGGCTGCGGTCGGCGAGCCCGGCCAGCCGGCGCGGGTTCGGCAGCAGGTCGCGGTAGACGGTCTGCGCGTCGACGTTGGCGACCACCACGTCGGCCGGCAGCGGGGCGGCGCCGGCCAGCCGTACCCGGTGCACCCGGCCGCCGGCGGCGTCGATCCCGGTCACGGTCTGTCCGGTGTGGATTTCCACACCGAGGTCGAGGCAGCGGGACAGCAGCGCGTCGGCGAGCGTGCCGAGGCCGCCGCGCAGGTACCAGCCGCCGAAGGCGAGTTCGGCGTACGGCACCGCGACCAGCGCCGCCGGCGCCCGGCGCGGGTCGGCGCCGGTGTAGGTGGCGTAGCGGTCGAGCAGCATCCGCAGCCGGGGGTCGCGCAGGTGCCGGCGGCCGAGCCCGCGCAGCGTGGTGCCGGGGGCGATGGCGGCGAGGTCGCGCAGCCGCCAGGCCAGCGGTGCCAGGGCGAGCGGCGAGTCGACGCGGCGGCGCAGGATGTCCCGCCACGACGCGTCCCAGACCCGGCCGGCGCGCCGCCACAACCGCCGCCAGTCGTCGGCGGCGGCCGGGCCGAGGGCCGCCCCGATCCGGCCGGCGAAGGCGTCCGGGTCGGCGCACGAGTCGAGTACGGTGCCGTCGGCGAACCGGTGCCGGACGATCGGGTCCAGCGGCACCGGATCGAGCAGCCCGCCGAAGTCGAGCCCGGCCCCGGCCGACGCCGCCCCGCCGGTGGCGTCGGCCGTCCGGGTGGTGCCGGCGGTCGTCGCGGCGGCCGGACCGCCCGTGGCGGCGGACAGGTCGGCGAAGACCTGCGGCAGCGTCAGCAGGCTCGGGCCGGTATCGAAGTGGAACGTGCCTTCCGGCGTCGTCCGGGTGTAGCGGCCGAGCTTGCCGCCGACCGCCCCGGACCGCTCGACGACGGTCACCCGGTGCCCGGTAGCCGCCAGCCGGGCCGCCGCCGCCAGCCCACCGACCCCGGCACCCACCACCACGACCCGTGCCACGCCGTCCGTCCTCCCATCCGCCGAGGCTGGCCCCGACCCGGTTCGGGCCGCCGGTACGGGAGCCGGGCCGGCCGCGTCACCCCTGCGCATCGTACGACCGGGCGGTCGGCCACCCCGGGCACCGGACGACCGGCAGCACCACCGTGCCGCTGCCACCTTCGCGATCTGGAACGTTTGTCGTCGCCCCGACCGCGATAAATGTTCTAGATCGCCGGCCGCCCGCGCGGGAGAGGGGACGGCGGCCGGACCGGCCTCAGCTCACCGGCCGGCCGCGCCACGACAGCTGCCGCCGCCTGCGCAGATCGTACGACCGCAGGATCAGCCACCCGAACAGCACGACCGACACCGGGTGCGCCAACGCGTCCGGGAACGCCCGCCCGCCCGTCGCCCGGGCCGTCACCACCCGGCCGGCGACCCCGGCCAGCCAGGCCGCCGCGCAGGCCAGGGCCACGCCGTACCGGCCGCTGGCAGCGGCCGCCAGGCCGAGGACCGGCGGTACGGCGTACAGGGCGAGGAGCGTGACCACGACGGCGGCGGCGCCGGCCGGCGAACCGAACGACGCCCACATGCTCTTGGTGTAGCCGGCGGCCAGTTCGCGCCACGAGGTGTACATCCGGCAGGTGGCCAGCGCCGACCCGTCGGCGAGCGCGATCCGACCGCCCGAGCGTTTCACCGCCCGGCCCAGTTCGATGTCCTCCAGCACCCGGTCGCGGACCGCCGCGTGGCCGCCGGCCCGGTCGTAGCCGGCCCGGTCGACGACCAGCAGCTGCCCGCCGGCGGCGGCCAGCGACGGGCGCGGCGAGCGTTCCATCGCCCGCAGCGGCAGGAACGTCAGCCACGACCACTGCAGCAGCGGCTGCACGAGCCGCTCGCCGGCCGAGCCGGCCAGGATCCTCGGGTACGGCGTCAGCAGGTCCGCCGACGCGTCCCGCAGTGCGGCGACGGACGCGGCGACGGCGTGCGGGGCGAGCACCACGTCGGCGTCGACGAAGACCAGCACGTTTGCCTCGGGCGAGACGTGCCCGGCGAGCTGGTGGCAGGCGTACGGCTTGCCGAGCCAGCCGTCCGGCAGCGGTGCCCCGGTCAGCAGCCGGACCCGGGGGTCGGTGCCGGCGACGGCGCGTACCGCGTCGGCGGTGCCGTCGGTGGAGTTGTCGTCGAGGACGACGATCTCGAGCCGGGCCACGCCCCGCTGGGCGAGCAGGGACGTGAGGCAGGGCGCCAGCCGCGCCGCCTCGTCACGCAGCGGCAGCAGCACGGCCACCGTCTCGTCGACGGGGGCCGGGGCGGCCGGCGGGCGGCGCAGCCACCGGGTGGCGTTGACCAGCGTGTGCAGGGTCAGCCCGGTGACCGCCACGGCCAGCACGACCGCCAGTGCCGTCACGCGCCGACCCGGCCGGTGCGCCGGTCACGGGCGGCCCTGCGGGCCAGGACCACCGCCAGCGGTACGGCCACCACCGCCATCGTCGCCGCCCCCCACACCGCCGAGGCGGGCAGGTCGAGGAAGACCGCGTGGGCGAGCACGCTGGAGCCGTACGTCCACAGGTAGAGCGCGTACATCGGCCCGTCGCCGGGCTGTGTCTCGCGGGCGCCCGGCACGGTGACCGTCGCCAGCGCCGTCATCATCGCCAGCCCGACGAGCAGCCAGCCGACGTAGTTGCCGACCGGGATGCCGGGCAGCCCCGGCAGCGCCGGTGTCGGGTCCTGCCACGTCCAGTAGCCCTCGGCGACCATCTGCGGGTCGAGGAACAGGTCCCAGGTGGCCAGGCCGAGCGCGGCCAGCACCACCCGGCCGGGGCCGGGCCCGACCAGCCGGACCGCCGCCAGCCACGCCGGCCACGCCATCCAGGTCCAGGCCAGCGGGATGATCACCGGTACGCCGAGCAGCTTCGGCCCCAGTTCGCCGGAGTAGTCGTAGAAGCCGAACGGCACCCCGGTGGCGACCCCGACCGCCTCGACCGCCAGCCCGCCACCGGTCGCCACCAGCACCAGCGCCGCCGCCGTACGCGGCCCCCGGGTCAGCAGCGCGTGCCCGACCGACAGCAGGTAGCCGAGCACGACGGTGGCCACCGTCAGCCGGGCCCGGGCGGTGCCGTCGGTCAGCGGGTAGCCGATCTGCGCCAGCACCAGCACACCGAGCAGCAGCCAGGGCAGCCCGGCCCGGACCCTGGTCACCGGGGTGGCGGCGACGGCAGCGGCAGATCCCGACCGAGTACGGCGAACGCCCGCTCGTCACCGGGGAAGCGGAAGTCTCGCAGGATGTCGACGAACCCGAACCGCCGGTAGAGCCGCCATGCCCGGGACCGCTGCTCGTCGGCCTCCGGTGTGGACAGCAGGGTGGTCGCCCCGGCCGCCATCGTCAGCAGCGCCCGCAGTTGCCGGGCACCCAGGCCGTGGCCCTGCGCCTCCGGCCGTACGTGCAGTTCGACGACCTCGAAGCAGTCGACCAGCCACCGGCGCCGCTCGGGTTCGGCCAGTGCCCGGCGCACCTGGTCGTGCCACCACTGGCCGCTGCCGGACGTGTAGCCGTAGCCGAAGCCGGCCAGCTGCCCGTCGGTGGTCAGGGTGGCGACCGCCCGGAACCCGGGCCGGCGTACGTGGGTGGCGATGTAGCCGCGCCGGGCCTCCAGCAGTTCGGCCCGGTAGCCCATCGCCTCGCCGTAGACGGCCACGACATCGTCCAGCCGCCGTACGAGATCGTCCGGCTGCCACGACACCAACCTCACGCCCGCTCCTCACTGCCGTCCACGGTCATCCTCCGCCGGTCCCGCCCCGCCCGCATCCGGCCCGGTCCAGCCGAGCACCGACCGGTCGCCGACGACGTCGCGCACCTCGAAGCGGGCGAACAGTTCCTCGGCGTACCACCGCTCGACCGGGGTGCGGGTGATCGCCGCCCGGTGCTCCGGGTGACGGTACGCGAACTCGACGAGATCCGTTGCGCTGCGCCACACGCTGACCGTGCCCTGCCAGCCGACCGGCGCCTCGCCGATGCCGAAGCGGGCGACCAGCCCCGGCGCCGCGTGCAGCGCCCGCGCCACCGGCGGCACCGCCCGCCAGAACGTCAGTGCCCGGGACGGCCGCAGCCGGGCCCGGGTCAGGGCGAGCACCGGCCCGCTGGTCGCCCCGCCGGGCGGGGCGCCGAACGGCCGTACGCCGGACCACTCGCCCCGGCTGGTGACCGGCCGCAGGTCGACGCGTACGCCGGCGGCGGCGATCCGCCGCCAGGACCGGGCGACCGGACTCTCGTCGAAGCCGTCCGCCGCCGCCGGGTCGTCCCACACGGTGACGGCGGCCCAGCGGGTCGGGTCGGCGTCGGTCGGCCCGAACCCGGTTCCGGTGCCCGTGCCGAGCAGCTTGCCGAACCGTACTCCGGGCAGCGCCCGCAGCCGGCGCGGATCGACCGCCATCCGGACCAGCGCGCGCGGCACCGCCCGCCGGGGAATCCGCCACACGTGCAGCGTGACCAGCTCCGGTACGTCGCTGCGCTCGGCGCCCGCGGGACGGGTGTCGGGTCCGTGCCCGGTCACGCCACCTCGGCGGGCGTGCCGGTGGTGATCCGGACCAGTTCCTCGTACGTCGTCGGGAAGACCGCCCGGGGTACGCCGCCGGCCGCCCACACCTCGCCGTACCCGGCCAACGCCTTGTCGACGAGGGTGCGTACCGGCCCGGGGTGGCCGAGCGGGGCGACGCCGCCGATCGGCTGGCCGGTGTGGGCGCGTACGAACTCCGGGGTGGCCCGGCGCAGCGCGGTCACCCCGAGGTCGGCGGCGACCTGGGCGGTGTCGACCCGGTGCGCGCCGGAGGTCAGCACCAGCAGCGGTTCGCCGTCGGCGTCGAAGATCAGCGAGTTGGCGATCTGGCCGATCTCGACGCCGAGCGCGTCGGCCGCCGCGGCCGCGGTGTGGACCGCGTCGGGCAGCATCCGGACCTGGCATCGGTTGCCGGAGCCGTCCCGGGCGTCGGCGTTGTCCAGCGCGTCCTGTACGGCCTGGACGTTCGGGTGTGCCTGCATGTCCCCATCTTGCTCGGTCGCCCGCCGGCGCCGGGGGCGGGGCGGGCGTCGAACCGCCGAGCCCGGGCGGAAGAGTGGATCAACCTATAACCCCAGTAGGGGTATATGCGGGTTATGATTCCGGCGTCGGATCGGGCGAGGGGGCGTACGTGGGTGGACGGGTGCTGCTGCTGGCCACGAAGGACACCATGGCCTACTCGCGCCGGCCGGGCCACGAGGCCGTCGCCGACGGAGCCGGCCTGCTCCGGACCGTTCCCGACCGACTGCTCACCGCCGAGGTGACCGTCGAGGACGTGCTGTCCGAGCCGAGCTGGGACATGACCCCGGCGACGATGCTGGCGCTGGCCCGCCGGGCCCGCGCCGCCATCCTCGACGACGGGTACGCCGGCGTCGTGATCACCCACGGCACCGACACCCTGGAGGACACCGCCTTCCTCACCGACCTGCTCGCCGGGGAGGCGGCCCTGCGCGGCGGGATCGTCCTGACCGGCGCGATGCGGCACTTCGACGACCTGTCCGCCGACGGCCCGCGCAACCTGGCCTCGGCGATCACCGCCGCCGCCGACCCGGCCCTGCCCGGCGTCGGCGTGGTGGCCTGCCTCGACGACGAACTGCACGCCGCCCGCTGGGTCACCAAGGTGGACGCCACCGGCGTGGCGGCGTTCAGTTCCGCGCCGTTCCCGACCCTGGGCCGGGTCGTCGACGGCCGGGTCGAGATGCTGGCCGCCCGACCGCCGCGGCCACCCGCGCCCGCCGGCGAGCCGGAGTCCGACGTCGCCCTGATCAAGACGTATCCCGGCATGGACCCGGTGCTGCTCACCGCGGTGGTGGACGCCGGCGCCCGCGGCGTCGTACTGGAGGGCACCGGCCTGTCCAACATCCCGGCCGGCCTGCTCGGCACCGTCGCCGACCTGGTCGAGTGGGACATCCCGGTGGTCGTCGCATCCCGGTGCCGTACCCGGGGCGTCGACCTCGACGAGCTGTCCCTCGGCGCGCAGCTCGCCGGCCGGGTGGGCGCGATCGGCGCGCGTGGGCTGGCCTCCGGCAAGGCGCGAAGCGCCCTGATGGTCGCCCTCGCCCCGACCGGCGGGGTGCGGGCCGCCCGCGACTGGTTCGCCCGCCTCGAACCGTAGCCCGCGGACGCCGGCCGGCGGTGTGTCGGCTTCAGCGCGCCGTCGCGACACTCCGGGCCGGTACGCCCAGAGGCGGTCGGCGGCCACCGCCCGCGACGTCGGGTACGGCTCGGAGAGCGCCTTCAGCGTGGCCTTCAAACGCGTGGTCGGTACGTCCCCGCGTGCCTACCGTCAGCGGTTCCCGCGCGTCACGTAGCGGGGCCGGTGCCCGCTCCGCCCCGTCCCGCCCAGGCCGCCCCGTCCCGTCCGGCCGTCTTGCCGCGGCCCGCCCGGCTACGGCTCCGGCCGCCTCCGGGCGACCCCGCCGTTTCCCCGGACCGGGGAGGTTGTCGCGGTTGGCCTTGCGTTTTTGTCGCAGGGGAGGTGTACAGTCTTCAGTAGTTAGAACGCGTGTTCGATTCGACTCTCTTGATTGGGTCGACCCGGCCGAGCCTCCGGGTCGAGCCCGACAGGTGGCCGCTTTCGGGGACGGTTCTGGCGCCCGGGAGGAGCGATTCGCGGCGCGACTCCCGGATGTGCGGTGACGCGCGACCGCACAGAGGGACCCGGGTCTTCGCGAGACCTGGCCCGCCAAAGGCAGGACCGTTGTCCGCCGCCCCCGACCCCCGGGCGGCGGACAACGGGCCCGCCGGCACGACCGGCCGGGTGTGGTGTGGGGAAGCTTCGCGCCCGGCCGGTCGGTGCACCGCCGCGGACCGGCCGACCGGCGTCGGCGGCCGGTGACGTACGGCGAATTGCGACGCGGAGGAGAGAGCCATGGCGACCAACTCGGCACCTCTGGTGCCGGCCCACGTGCTGCCGCACCGCACCCCGACCCAGTTGCTCACGATCGCCCGCCAGGGACTGGCCGAGGCGGCCCGCACCCGCCCCGACGGTCTGCGCTACGCCGCCGCCCACCTGGCCGCCCTGCGCGCCGCCGCGGCGATGCTCGCCGCCCGCGCCCGTCCGGCCCCCACCCGCCGCAACCGGATCACCAGCGTCTGGACCCTGCTCGTGCTGGTCGCTCCCGAGATGGGCGAGTGGGCCACCTTCTTCGCCACCGGTGCCACCAAGCGCGCCGCCGCCGAGGCCGGGATTCCCCGGGTGGTGACCGCCCGTGAGGCCGACGACCTGCTGCGGGCCGCCGAGCAGTTCGTCGGCCTCGTCGAGGCGACGCTCGGGGTGGCCCACCAGCCGGCCATCGACGGCCTGCCCGGCGACCTGGCCGCCTGAGCGGCCCCGCCGACCGGTCACCCCGCGCCGACCAGCCACCCGGCACGACCCGACCCGCACGACCGACCAGAGAGCACAGATGACTGACCTCGCGCGTCTGCGGGCGCTGGTCGGGCAGACCGATCCGGGGCTCGCGGTCGACGACCGCCTGCCGTTGCCGGCGCCGATGCAGCCGCTGCTCGGCGGGCGGCTGAGGCGCGGCGCGGTGGTCGCCATCGACGGCGGGGGCGGCCGGACGTCGCTGGCGATGATGATGCTGGCCGGTGTGTCGGCGTCAGGCGGCTGGTGCGGCGTGGTCGGTCTCCCGTCGTTCGGTCACCTGGCCGCCCAGGAGTTGGGCATCCGGCTGGAGACCCTGGCGCTGGTTCCCCATCCCGGTGCGGCCTGGGCCGACGCGGTCGGCGCCCTGGTGACGGGGGCGGACGCGGTGCTGGTCGACCCGGCGGTGCGGGTGCCGGGAACGCTGGCGCGGCGGCTGGCGGCGAAGGCCCGCCAACACCGCTGCACGCTGTTCACGCTGGGATCCGCCTGGGAGGGCAGCGACCTGCGGGTGTCGGTACGCCGCCAGGAGTGGTTCGGCCTGGGGCAGGGGCGGGGCCGGCTGCGCACCCGCCGGCTGACCATGGCCGCGTCCCACCGCCCGCACGCCGAACTGGTCCTGTGGCTGCCGGACGAGGGCGGGCGGGTCCGTGCCGCCCGGGACGCGGCGGCGCCGGTCCAGTTGCCCGTGGGCCGGCGGCGCGCACAGGCGGGCTGACAGCCCGCGAGCCTATTCTCCCTGGTCATCCCATGGATTCCGAACGTATGTTCTAATCTGTTGGTCGTCGGTCGAGGTGACCGGCACGGGGTCGCGGGGGTGGGGGAGCGGTGGGCGTGCCGGTGCGGACGATGTTCGTCTGGTGCCCTGGCTGGCCGGTCATCGCCGCCGAGATCACCGACGGCACCCCGGCGTCGGCCCCGGTCGCGGTTCTGCACGCCGGCCGGGTCGTCGCCTGCTCCGAGGCGGCCCGCGCCGACGGGATCCGGCGCGGGCTGCGGCGGCGCGAGGCGCAGAGCCGCTGCCCCGAACTGACCGTCGTCGACCACGACCCGGCCCGCGACGCCCGCGCCTTCGAGCCGGTCCTCGCCGCCGTCGAGGAGGTCGCCGCCGGCGTCGAGGTGATCCGGCCGGGCGCCTGCGCGATCGCCGCCCGCGGCCCGGCCCGCTACTTCGGCGGCGAGGAGCCGGCCGCCGAACGCGTCGTCGAACACGTCGCGCAGTCCTGTGCGGTGGAAAGCCAGGTCGGGATCGCCGACGGGGTGTTCGGCGCCGGTCTCGCCGCCCGCACCGGGCAGGTCGTCCCACCCGGCGACACCCCGCGCTTCCTCGCCGGCCTGCCCGTCGAGGCCCTCGGCCGGCCGGCCCTGGCCGACCTGCTGCGCCGGCTCGGGGTGCGTACCCTCGGCGACTTCGCGGCCCTGCCCGCCGCGGACGTCCTGGCCCGGTTCGGGTTCGACGGGATCCTCGCCCACCGGCTCGCGGCCGGCCGCGACCACCGCCCGCTCGCCGCCCGCCGGCCACCGCCCGACCTGGCGGTGACCGAGACGTACGACGAGCCGCTGGAACGGGTCGACGTGGCCGCGTTCGCCGCCCGGACGCTCGCCGAACGGCTGCACGACACGCTCGCCGGGCACGGCCTGGCCTGCACCCGGCTGGTCATCGAGGCGGTCACCGCGCACGGCCAGGAACTGCACCGGGTCTGGCGGCACGACGGGCTGCTGACGGCGGCCGCGATCAGCGACCGGGTCCGCTGGCAACTCGACGGCTGGCTGACCGCCGCCGGCCGGCGGCCCGGCGCGGCCGGTGCCGCACCACCCCGGCCGACCGCCGGCATCCTCCGGCTGCGCCTGGTCCCCGACGGCGTGCTCGCCCACGTCGGCCTGCAACCCGGCCTGTGGGGGGAGACCGGCGCCGGACGCGACCGGGCACACCGGGCGCTGAGCCGGGTGCAGGGCATTCTCGGCCCGGAGTCGGTGGTCACCCCGGTGCCCGGCGGTGGCCGGTCACCCCATGACCAGGTACGGCTGGTGCCGTGGGGCGACGAGCGGGTGCCGGCCCGCCCCGGCAACCCGGCGGCGGCGCCGGGCCTGCCGGCGCTGCCCGCCGCTGTGCCGTCTGTCGCCGGGCCGTCCGCCGCCACGCCGGCCGAGCACGGGCCGGCCGGGAGTGTGTCAGCCGCCCCGGCGGCCGGGAGCGTATCGGCCGGGAGCGCGCCGGCCTTTCCGGCGGCCCAGCCCGATCCGGTGGGCGGGCGATCGGGCGGCGGCCGACGGGCCGCCGGCCGGTCCCGGGCGGCGGCCGGGCCGGTGCCGCCGTGGCCGGGCAGCCTGCCGGCCCCGCACCCGGCGGTCGTGCTGCCCGCTCCGCTGCCCGCCACCGTCCTGGACGCGGCCGGTGAACCGGTCACCGTCAGCGCCCGGCTGGCGGTCAGCGCCCCGCCGGCCCGGGTCACCGTCGGCACCGGGCCACCGGTCGGGATCGTCGGGTGGGCCGGGCCGTGGCCGGTCGACGAGCGCTGGTGGGCGCCGGCCGAGGCCCGTCGCCGGGCCCGCTTCCAGGTGGTTCTCGCCGACGGCGGCGGACTGCTGCTCGCGCTCTCCGGCGGCCGGTGGTCGGTGGAGGCGGTCTATGACTGACCACCGGCCGTGAGCTTCCACAATCCGGCGATGCCGTGGTCCGAACTGGAACGGGCGCTGTCCGGCCGGCCCCGGCCGTACGTGGTCGACCCGCTCGCCGTCGACGGCGACGGCGGCGACTCCCCGGCCTGGACCCGCAGCCGACAGCCGTACGAGGCGCCGCCGGCACTGGCTCCGCCGGCGGCCACGGTGCCGTACGCCGAACTGCACTGCCACACCAACTTCAGCTTCCTCGACGGGGCCAGCCATCCGGAGGAACTGGCCGAGGAGGCGGCCCGGCTCGGGCTGGCCGCGCTCGCCGTCACCGACCACGACGGGTTCTACGGCGTGGTCCGGTTCGCCGAGGCGGCCCGCGAACTGCGGCTGCCGACCATCTTCGGCGCCGAACTGTCGCTCGGGCTGCCGGGGCCGCAGAACGGCGAACCCGACCCGCTCGGCCGGCACCTGCTCGCCCTCGCCCACGGGCCGGAGGGCTACGCCCGGCTGGCCCGGACCATCTCCCGCGCCCACCTGCGCGGCGGCGAGAAGGGCAAACCCGACTACGGCGAGCTGGAGGAGATCGCCGCCGAGCTGCGCGACCACGTACTCGTGCTCACCGGCTGCCGCAAGGGTCCGGTGCCGGCGGCGCTGCTCACCGCCGGGGTCGGGGCCGCCGCCCGCGAACTCGACCGGCTGACCGCGCTGTTCGGCGCCGACAACGTCGCCGTGGAGCTGACCGACCACGGCGACCCGACCGACGGCGACCGCAACGACGCGCTCGCCGGGCTCGCCGCCCGCGCCGGGCTGCCGACCGTCGCCACCAACAACGTGCACTACGCGACCCCGGCCCGGCGCCGGCTGGCGACCACGCTCGCCGCCGTACGGGCCCGGCGCAGCCTGGACGAGATCGACGGCTGGCTGCCCGCCGCCGCCACCGCCCACCTGCGCGGCGGCGCCGAGATGGCGGCCCGGTTCGCGGCGTACCCGGGTGCGGTCGCCCGGGCCGCCGAGTTCGGTGCCGACCTCGCCTTCGACCTGCACCTGGTCGCGCCCCGGCTGCCCGACCACCCGGTGCCGGCCGGGCACACCGAGATGAGCTGGCTGCGCCACCTGACCATGGCGGGCGCGCTCGACCGGTACGGCCCGCCGGAGTCGAACCGGCGGGCGTACGACCAGATCGAGCACGAGTTGCGGATCATCGAGGAACTGGACTTCCCCGGCTACTTCCTGGTGGTGCACGACATCGTCACGTTCTGCCGGGAGAACGACATCTACTGCCAGGGGCGCGGTTCGGCGGCGAACTCGGCGGTCTGCTACGCGCTGCGGGTCACCAACGTCGACGCGGTCCGCTGGGGGCTGCTCTTCGAACGGTTCCTCGCCCCGGAACGCGACGGCCCGCCCGACATCGACGTCGACATCGAGTCCGACCGCCGGGAGGAGGTGATCCAGCACGTCTACACCCGGTACGGCCGGGAGCACGCCGCCCAGGTCGCCAACGTGATCTCGTACCGGCCTCGGTCGGCGGTGCGCGACGTCGCCAGGGCGTTCGGCTTCCCGCCCGGCCAGCAGGACGCCTGGAGCAAGCAGATCGACCGGTGGGGGTCGGTCGCCGCCGTCGACGTCGACGGCATCCCCGAGCAGGTCATCGAGTACGCCAACGAGCTGCAGACCTTCCCCCGGCACCTCGGCATCCACTCCGGCGGCATGGTGATCTGCGACCGGCCGATCATCGAGGTCTGCCCGGTCGAGTGGGGGCGGATGCCCGGCCGCAGCGTCCTGCAGTGGGACAAGGACGACTGCGCCACCGTCGACCTGGTCAAGTTCGACCTGCTCGGGCTCGGCATGCTCTCCGCCCTGCACTACGCCCACGACATGATCGAGTCCAAACTGGACCTGAGCGACATGCCGCTGGACGACCCCGAGGTCTACGACATGCTGTGCCGGGCCGACTCGGTCGGGGTGTTCCAGGTGGAGAGCCGCGCCCAGATGGCCACCCTGCCCCGGCTCAAGCCCCGCCGGTTCTACGACCTGGTCGTCGAGGTGGCGCTGATCCGGCCCGGCCCGATCCAGGGCGGCTCGGTGCACCCGTACATCCGGCGCAAGAACGGGCTGGAGCCGCCGACCGTGCCGCACCCGCTGATGAACAACGCCCTGGAGAAGACGCTCGGCGTACCCCTGTTCCAGGAGCAGTTGATGCAGCTCGCGATCGACGTCGCCGGCTTCGACGCCGCCGGCGCCGACCAGCTGCGCCGGGCGATGGGCTCGAAACGCTCCGAGGAGCGGATGGCCCGGATCAAGGACCGGTTGTACGCCGGGATGGCCGAGCGCGGCATCACCGGCGACGTCGCCGACGACATCTTCCTCAAGCTGTCGTCGTTCGCCAGCTTCGGCTTTCCGGAGAGCCACGCGATGAGCTTCGCCTACCTGGTCTACGCCAGCGCCTGGCTCAAGCGCTACCACCCGGCACCGTTCCTCGCCGCGCTGCTCAACGCCCAGCCGATGGGCTTCTACTCGCCGCAGACCCTGGTCGACGACGCCCGCCGGCACGGTGTCGAGGTACGCCGGCCGGACATCAACGCCAGCGCCGCCAAGGCCCGACTGGAGTCCACACCGGACACCCGGTGGGGCAGCGCGCCGGGGGAGCCGCCGCACCGGTGGGGGCTGGGCGGCCCGGCGGTCCGACTCGGGCTGTCCGGCGTACGCACCATCGGCGCCGACCTCGCCGAGAAGATCGAGCTGGCCCGGGCCGCCGACGGGCCGTACCGGGACATGTCCGACCTGGCCCGGCGGGTCGGCCTGACGGCCGCGCAGCTGGAGGCCCTGGCGACCGCCGACGCCTTCGCCTGCTTCGGCCTGGACCGGCGGGCGGCGCTGTGGGCGGCCGGCGCCGCCGCCCAGGACCGGCCGGACCGGCTGCCCGGCACCGTCTCCGGCGCGACCGCGCCCACCCTGCCCGGCATGGAGGACGTCGACCGGCTGGTCGCCGACGTCTGGGCGACCGGGCTGTCCCCGGAAACCCACCCGGCCCGGTTCATCCGCCCCCGGCTGGACGAACTGGACGCGGTGCCGATCGCCGCCCTGGCGTCGGTCGAAGCCGGCCGCCGGGTCCGGGTCGGCGGCATCGTCACCCACCGGCAGCGGCCGGCGACCGCCGGCGGGGTCACGTTCGTCAACCTCGAAGACGAGACCGGCATGCTCAACGTCACCTGCTCGCCCGGGCTGTGGCAGCGCTACCGCCGGGTGGCCCGCACCAGCACGGCGCTGGTCGTGCGGGGCCGGCTGGAGAAGACCGAGGGCGTGACCAACCTCGTCGCCGACCGGCTCGACCCGATCACCACCCCGGTCACCCCGGCGTCCCGGGATTTCCGCTGACTCCCCGGCGCCCGGGCGGTTCACGCCGGGCTTGCACGTGGGGCGCCTGCCGGCGCTCGCGCCGGGCTTGCACGTGGGGCGCCTGCCGGCGCTCGCGCCGGGCTTGCACGTGGGGCGCCTGCCGGCGCTCGCGCCGGGCTTGCACGTGGGGCATGGCCTAGGCTCGTCCGGGTGGAGCGCACACGTAACCGGCCGGGATCCCCGGTGCCGTCGGCCGGCCCCCTCGTCACCCCCCGCACCGCCGTGGTCTGGGCCGTCCTGCGCCGCGAACTCGACCGCCGGGGCGACCGCCAGCTCACTGTCGTCGACGTCGGCGGCGGCACCGGCGGCTTCGCCGTACCGCTCGCCGAGGCCGGCCACCGGGTCACCGTCGTCGACGCCAGCCCCGACGCGCTCGCCGCGCTGACCCGCCGGGCCGCCGAGGCCGGCGTCGCCGACCGGGTACGCGCCGTGCAGGGCGACGGCGACGCGCTCGCCGGGCTCGTCGAGCCGGCCAGCGCCGACCTGGTGCTCTGCCACTCCGTACTCGAGGTTGTCGACGACCCGGCGTCCGTCGTGGCCGCCGTCGCGTCGGCGCTCCGTCCGGGCGGGGCCGCGAGCGTGCTGGTCGCCGGGCGGGCCGCCGCCGTGCTCAGCCGGGCCACGAACGGGCACCTCGACGTCGCCGCCGCGCTGCTCGCCGACGAGCACGGCACCGCCGGGCCGCGGGACACGCTGCGCCGCCGCTACGACGCGGCGGGCGCCACCGCGCTGCTGGCGGCCGCCGGGCTGACGGTCGAGGAGACCCACGGCGTACGGGTCCTCGCCGACCTGATCCCGGCCGCGGTCGCCGACGGCGCCCCGCAGGCGCTGATCGACCTGGAGTTGGCGGCCGCGGCGCTGCCGCCGTATCGGGACGTCGCCGCCCAACTGCACCTCTTCGCCCGCCGCCCGGTCCCGTGAGCGGGCGTAGCGAGGGAACCGGTCGGTTCAGGTCTGGTCACGGGGGCACCGAGCGCAGCGAGGAGAACCCGTGAGCGACCGTAGCGAGGTGGCCGCCGTTCCGGTCGTGCCGGAGCAGGGTACGGCCGAGGTCGCCGTGCCGGTCGTACCGGCTCAGGGCGTACCGAAACCAGCCGCGCCGGGACAGGACGTCTTCGACCGGGTGATGCCCCGCTACGGCGGCGGGAGCCTCGCCGACGTGCTGCCGAGCAGCCTCGCGGTGCTCGGGGTGCCCGGCGCCGCCGACCCGCTCGGCCTGGTCGGCCGGCTCGACGGCGTACGCCGGATCGCCGTCCTGCTCGTCGACGGGCTCGGCTGGCACCTGCTTCCGGTCGCGGCGCCGCACGCGCCGGCGCTGGCCGACCTCGCCGGGCGGTACGGGCGCCCGCTGACCAGCGGATTCCCGTCGACCACCCCGACGAGTCTGGTTTCGTTGGGCACCGGCACGGCCCCCGGCCGGCACGGCGTGCTCGGCTTCCGGGTCAACGTGCCCGGCACCGACCGGGTGCTGACCCACATCGACTGGCGCGAGGAGCCGTCGCCGCTGCACTGGCAGCCGGTCTCCACCCAGCTCGAACGGGCCGAGGCCGACGGGGTCGCGGTGACCGTGATCAGCCGCCCCGAGTACGCCGGTAGCGGGCTGACCCTGGCCGCCAACCGGGGCGGTCGCCATGTCGGCGCCGCCGACCCGGACGCGCTCGCCGCCGAGATGCTGGCCGCGCTGCGGGCCGCCGACGGCCGTGGCCTGGTCTACGGCTACCACCCCGATCTCGACAAGGTGGGGCACCTCACCGGCGTCGACTCGCCCGCCTGGCGGCTGGCGGCGGCCGACGTCGACCGGCTGGTCGCCCACCTGGCCGACGGGCTGCCGTCCGATGCCGCGCTGCTGGTGACCGCCGACCACGGCCAGCTCAACGTGCCGGTCGACCGGCGCTTCGACCTCGACACCGACCCGCGCCTGCGGGCCGGGCTGCGGCTGGTCGCCGGCGAGCCGCGGGTGCGCTACCTGCATGTCGAGCCGGGTGCGACCGACGACGTGGTGGCCGCCTGGCGGGGCGTACTGGGTCGGGCGGCGTGGGTCGCCACCCGCGACGAGGCGGTGGCGGCGGGCTGGTTCGGCCCGGTGCCGGAGCGGCATCTGGCGCGGGTCGGTGACGTGGTGGTGGCCTGCCACGAGAACTACGCGGTGGTCGCCACCCGCACCGACCATCCGATCGAGGCGCGGCTGGTCGGCTACCACGGCTCCTACACCGCCGCCGAGATGCTCATCCCACTCCTGACCATCCGCCCCTGAGGTTCCCGCGCCCGGCTTTTGCGCGCCGGGCTTTTGCGCGATCAAGGGGATGTGTACGGCAATTCGGGCGGGAAAGGGGACGACTTCTCCTTGATCGGCGCCCGTCCGGCCGGCTCGATCGCGCCCCGTAGGGCGTGGGGGCGGTGTGGTGTCGTACCCGGTGGTTAGCCTGCTGGGGTGGGGCGTAGCCAGGCAATTCCACGGGCCGGGGGGCCGGGAGGCGATCCGCGCTTCGGGCCGGAAGCCGACGACAGCGGATGCCCGATCCTGCACGTCGACATGGACGCCTTCTTCGCCGCCGTCGAGATCCGCCGGCGGCCCGAGCTGCGCGGCCGGCCGGTCGTCGTCGGTGGCACCGGCAACCGTGGCGTGGTCAGTTCGGCCAGCTACGAAGCCCGCGCCTACGGTGTGCGCAGCGCGATGCCCACCGCCCGGGCCCGGGCACTGTGCCCCGGCGCGGTGTTCCTGCCGCCCGACTTCACGCAGTACACGGCCGCCTCCCGGGCGGTGATGGAGATCTTCCGTGGGGTCACCCCGCTGGTCGAGCCGCTGTCGATGGACGAGGCGTTCCTCGACGTGGCGGGCGCCCGGCGACTGCTCGGCCGGCCGGCGGAGATCGCCCGGCTGATCCGCGAACGGGTCCACGAGCAGGAGGGGCTGACCTGCTCGGTCGGGGTCGCGCCGACCAAGTTCGTCGCCAAACTGGGCTCCACCCGGGCCAAGCCCGACGGGCTGATCGTGGTGCCCGAAGCCCTGGTGCTCGACTTCCTGCACCCGTTGCCGGTCGCCGCGCTGTGGGGGGTGGGGGAGCGGTCGGCGCAGACGCTGCACCGGCTGGGGCTGACCACCGTGCGCGACATCGCCAACGTCCCGCTCGCGACACTGCGCGGCGCGCTGGGTGAGGCCGCAGCCGCCCACCTGCACGAACTGTCGTGGGGCCGGGATCCGCGGCGGGTCACCCCGGAGCACGTCGACAAGTCCATCGGCGCCGAGGTCACCTTCGACACCGACGTCGACGACCCACAGGTGATCCGGCGGGCGATGCTCGCGCTCTCCGAGAAGGTCGGCGTGCGGCTGCGACGGTCCGGACAGGTCGGGCGCACCGTGACAATCAAGGTCCGGCTCGCCGACTTCCGGACCGTGAACCGGTCACGCACGTTGCCCGGGGCGACGGATGTGGCACGTGACGTCTTCGACACCGCGTGGGCACTCTACGAGTCGCTGGCCCCGGGGAGTTCGATCCGTCTCGTCGGCGTACGGGTCGAGGGGCTCGCCGCCGCCGGGTCGACTCCGCAGCAGCTCACACTGGGTGCGCCGGAGCGTGGCTGGCGCGAGGCGGAGGCCGCGGCGGACGCGGCGGCAGCACGTTTCGGCCGGTCGGTGGTGCGTCCGGCGAGCCTTCTCGGTGATAATGATCTGCGACGGACGGAAAATCCGGGCCGGCGGAAGGTCGTCCCGCTTTCCGAGCGTCGAACGCCCTCGTAGACTTGCAGGAAAGCAGCCGGCTTGGCTGCCACGGTCTGTCGGTTCGACCGGACCGACCAACGCGACCGGGAGGAGTGCCGTGCCGCTCTCGGAGCACGAGCAGCGGCTGTTCGAGCAGATCGAGCGGTCGCTTGCCGAGGACCCCAAATTCGCCTCGGCTGTGCGCGCCAGCGACCCGCGTTTGCACTCGCGGCGTCGGCTGCTCGTCGCGGCCGTCGTGGTCATCGCCGGCCTAGCACTGGTTGTCTACGGCACGGTGAGCAAGGTTCCACTGCTCGGCGTGGCGGGATTCGTCGTCATGCTCGGTGGGGCCGCCTACGCGATCCATTCGCGTCGGCGGGCGCAGTCGCCGGACCTGCATGTCGTCGGAGGCACCACGAGCCGGCGCACCCGTGCCAGGCGGTCGTCGTTCATCGACCGCCTGGAGGATCGGTGGCGTCAGCGGCCGGAAGGCAACCGCTGACTCCAAGATCCGCGTGATCAGGGACTAGTTCGGGCGTGTCTTCGGCGCGTCCGGGTACCAACTCCCTGATCAGGCCGATCTTGATGGCCGGTGGCCGCTGCGTGCCACCCGGCGCGGGAGCGCTCGTACCCTCAGCCTGATCCGGACACCCCGTCCTGCCCGGCCGGGCTTCGCCGCGCCCGCCGCCCGGCAAGATCCGCGTGATCAGGGAGTTGGTATCCCGGCGCGCCGACGACACGCCCGATTCAATCCCTGATCACGCGGATCTTGGTGTTAGCGGGAGGTGCGGGCGGCCAGGAGGCGACGGGGGCTCCAGCGGGTCACGGCGTCCCGCCAGCGTCCGGTCGTCGCCACGAGCCGGCCCGAAGCATCCATGATCGCGCCGCGCCAGCGCAGCAGCACCGAGGGCGGTAGCGTCGCGGCGAGCAGCCGGGTACGCCGGTCGGCGCCCTCCGCCAGCGCCCGCCGTACCGAGCGCAGCGCCTCGGTCAGCGGTACGCCCGGCAGTGGCTCGCGGGCGTACCGCGCCCGCTCCTCGGCCCGCCCGAGCAGGCGTACGCCGTCCGCCGCCGCCGGCTTCGACAGGTCGGCCTTCACCAGCCGGTCGGCGGTGGCCCGGGGCGTCTCGGTCGGGTCGACCGGCACCCGGTAGTCGACCAGCGTGTCGATCAGCTCGTCCCAGGCGGCGTGCGCGTCTGCCCTGGCCCGCTGCGCCTCGGCGCCGGTGACCACCACCCGGGCCACCCCCGGTGCGGCGGCCGTGTCGTCCGGGGTGGCCGCCACCGTCGCCGCGTGGCGGCGCCGGCGTACCTGACCACGGCGCCACCCGGGCAGCGCGAGCAACACGATCACCAGCGCCACGCCCGCGGCGGTCCACCACGGCCACCTCGGCGCGGTCTCCGGCGTGGCACCGGTCGGGTCGTCGGTGTAGTTGTCGCCGAGACCGCCGCCGGACAGGTTCTCGTCGCCGGGGTCGAGCGGGGTGTTCGGGCCGGCGGAACCGGTGGGGGCGGCCGACGGGGTCACCGGGTCGGGGGCGTCGGTGTCGGGCGCCCAGGCCGACCGGGCCGACCCGGCGACGCTGGACGCCGGGGTGGGGTCGAACGGCACCCAGCCGATGCCACCGAAGTAGACCTCGGTCCAGGCGTGCAGGTTGAGGTTGGTCAGCGTGTACGTGCCGCCGGTGCGGTTGCTGCCGTTGGTGAACCCGAACGCGACCCGCGCCGGGATGCCGGCGGCCCGGACCATCCAGGCCATCGCCGCCGAGTACTGCTGGCAGTAGCCGACCTTGTTGTCCAGGAAGTTGACGATGTCCTCGCCGCTGGTGTCGCCCTCGGTGCGCAGGTTGTAGCTGAACCCGTTGTCGCGGGAGAAGTAGTCGTAGATCGCCCGGACCCGGTCGTAGTCGTTCGACCGGTCGGCGATCAGCCCGTCGACGAGGGTCTGCACCTCGGGTACGGCCGGCACCTGGGTCAGCCGCTGCCGGGTCTCGTCCTCCGCCGGGAGCGGGGTGGCCGCCCGCAGCGCGATCGGGCTGAAACGGCTACGGACGTACTCGAAGGAGTACTTCTTGCCCCTGGACTGCTGGCGGTTGGAGTAGACGACCTGGAGATCGGGGTCGTAGAGCCAGTTGGCGTCGAGTTCGCGGGTGCCGACCGGCTCGCCGTAGACCGGCAGGAACGGCATCACGAAGTCGTCGGTGATCTCGACCTCGGCCCGGTGGGTCTCCCGGCTGACGCCGGGCCGGGCCGCCTCGCGCGGGTCGGGCAGCGACCGGGTGACCGGGGTGCCGCGCGGCGTCCGTACGCCGAAACCGTCCCGGCGGATCTCGTCGGCCGCCCCGAAGCGCAGGTAGAACGGGTCGTCCTCGGTCGTGGTGACCTTGACCATGTCGTAGACCCGGGACTGGTTGAGCTGGCCGGACAGCGCGGCGAACAGGTTGACCCGCCCCGGTCCGGTGCCCTGGCCGGGCCGCCCGTTGCCGCCGGGGCCGCTGCCGCCGTCGGTGGTGAAGTTGGTCAGCAGCCCGGAGCTCATGCCGGGTACGGCCACCGGCAGCAGGACCGCCAGGGCGACACCGACGACGGCGAGCCGGCGGCCGGCGGCGGCCAGTGGCGACGGTTCCCACACGTCGACGTCGCGGCCGTCGCCGGTGAAGCGCCGGCCGAAGCGGCGTACCCGGTCGACGTTGTCGGCGACCAGCAGCCACAGGAAGCCGACCGCGCCGATGGCGAACGGCAGCGCGGGCACGCTGTCGGAGTAGACCGCGACCGGCACCGAGTAGATCGCCAACATCGGTAGACCGGCCAGCGCCGGCCGGCGCAGCCCGACGGTCAGCAGGTCGACGACGACGGCGACGCCGCCGATCCCGAGCACGCTGATGAACAGCAGCGGGTCGCCGTCGGGTACGGGTACGCCGTACGACCGCACGTCGTCGGCCGACTGCGACATCAGCTCCCCGAAGTGGCCGAAGGTGGCCGGGCCGGGCAGGATGCCGAGCACCTCGTCGCCGCTGGGGAAGATCCAGGTCAGCGCGAACAGCAGGGCGAGCATCATGGCGGGGACCTGCGCCCACACCGGTGCCCGCAGCGACCGGGCCAGCGTGGCGGCACCGGTGACCAGGGCGACCGCGACGACGGACTGGAGCAGCCAGGTCATCGTGTCGAAGATCGCCGACAGCGGGGCGGCGGCGAGCAGGGTGGCCGCCGCGGCGACGAACCCGAGGTAGCGGCCGCGGGTCATGCCGGCCCCCCGCCGGTCCCGGAGCGGTGTACGTCGTGCCTGCTCATCGCATACCTCCGGCGACCGTCTCGGCCATCGTCGCCCGCCAGGCGAAGCCCTGCGAGCCGCGTCCCACCTGTGGCCACAGCGCGGGGAGCTGGTCCTCGCGGGTCGCGCCGATGACCCGCCAGCCGCTGCGCAGCAGGGCGAGCGCGGCCTGCCCGTGCGCCTGGTCGGCGTCGGCGCGGATCTCCGGCGGCAGGTCGAGCCAGGTGGACGTGTCGATCAGGAATCCGACGCAGGTGGCGCCGTTGGTGCGCAGGCCGGCGAGAAGTTCGGCCTCGGGTACGGTCAGCGCGCCCAGCACGGCGATGATCAGGCCGCCGTCGGAACGCTGCCGGACCCGCTCGACCAGCGTCGACACGTCGCCGCGCTGGGCCGGCTGCACGTCGGCCAGGTGGTCGAGCAGGATGCCCTCACCACCGGCCTGGTCGGCGTCGGTGTCGATGCCGGAGTCGCTGACCAGGCGCAGTTTGTAGCCGGCCTGGCGCAGGTGCACGGCGACGCTCGCGGTGGCCGACACCGCCCACTCGAAACTCGACGTCGGCCCCTCGCCCCGGTGGGCGAACGCCCGGGTGTCGAGCACCACCGTCGCCCGGCTGTCCCAGGGCTGCTCCTCGCGGCGGACCATCAGCTCGCCGGTCCGCGCGGTCGACTTCCAGTGCACCCGGCGCAGGTCGTCGCCGCGCCGGTACTCCCGGGTCGCGGTGTCGTCCTCGCCGTGCACGGCGACGGACCGGGCGCGGCTCTCCCCGGCGCCGGCGTACTCCCCGGCGACCCGGACCGACGGCAGGGGGACGACCTGCGGGATGACGGTGAGCCGGTCGACGCTGGGGAAGGCGCGGACCAGCTCGCACAGGCCGAACGGGTCGGTCAGCCGGATCACCAGCGGGCCGATCTCGTAGCGGCCACGTACGTCGGTACGCACCGTGTAGGCCACCGAACTCGCCTGGTTGGCGCCGAGCCGTTCGATCACCACCCGGGGGCGGCTGCCCAGGGCGTACGGGAGGCGGTCCTCGAGCAGCAGTGTCCCGGTGGGCAGCCGGGACATGTTCTGCAACCGCAGCACCACCCGCGCCGTCGAGCCGACGGTGGCCCGCTGCGGGTCCAGCGACCGGGTGCAGGCCAGCTTGTAGCGGCTGCGGCCGACGTACGCGGCGGCCAGCAGCGGCAGTATGGCGAGCAGCACCGCGACCCGCAGCAGGTCCTTCTCACCGAGGATCAGCGCGGACAGCGCGGCGGCCGCCGCGGCGGCCAGGAACGAGCGGCCGCGGGTGGTCATGCCACGCAGCGCCTCCCGCACGGTCACCGCCCCCGGGGCTCGTAGTGGGAGCGGCCGCTGTCGTCGTTGCCGGTCGAGCGGGTGTCGTACGGGGACCGCCGGTCGTGTGGCAGCGGGAGGCGGTGCACCAGGTCGGCGACGATCGCGTCGGTGGTACGCCGGGCGAGCTGCGCGTCGGCGGTCGGCATGATGCGGTGCGCGAGCACCGGCACGGCCAGCGTCTGGAGGTCGTCGGGGAGCACGTAGTCGCGACCGTCCAGCGCGGCCACGGCCCGGGCGGTGCGCAGGAGCTGGAGGGTGGCCCGGGGGGACGCGCCGAGCCGCAGGTCGGGGGCTTCGCGGGTGGCGGTGACCAGGTCGACCGCGTACTGCTTGACCGCGTCGGCGACGTGTACGTCGCGGACGGTGGCGATCAGGCGGCGTACGGTGGCCGCGTCGGCGGCCGGGCGCAGCGCGTGCAGGGGGTCGGCCCCGCCGTGCACGTCGAGCATGGCGAGTTCGGCGCCGGCGTCGGGATAGCCCATCGCGATCCGGGCGGTGAACCGGTCGCGCTGCGCCTCCGGCAGCGGGTAGGTGCCCTCCATCTCGATCGGGTTCTGGGTGGCGATCACCATGAACGGGCTCTGCAGCTCGTACGTTGTGCCGTCGACGGTGACCTGCCGTTCCTCCATGCACTCCAGCAGCGCCGACTGCGTCTTGGGGGAGGCCCGGTTGATCTCGTCGCCGACGACCAGGTTGGCGAAGACGGCGCCCGGCTTGAACTCGAAGTCGTGGGTCTCCTGGTTGTAGACGCTCACCCCGGTGACGTCACTGGGCAGCAGGTCGGGGGTGAACTGGATCCGCCGTACGGAACAGTCGATCGTCCGGGCGAGAGCCTTGGCCAGTTTGGTCTTTCCGACTCCGGGTACGTCCTCGATGAGCAGGTGCCCCTCGGCGAGCAGGACAGCCAGCGCCAGGCGTACGGTGGCGGTCTTGCCCTCGATGACCTGCTCGATGTTGGCGACGATGGCTTCACTTGCGGTGCGGAACTCGTCGGCGGGCAGGATGTCGCCCAGCTCGTCCCGGGTTTGCTGTGTCACGGGCCTCCTCCTCGTCGCGCTGCTGCCTGGCTGATGACTGGAGTTTCCAGACCCGGCCGAAAGTCTGCGGAAATAGACCGGTCGCGTCGACCGGTCTCCCGTAGCTTTCATCAGGCTAACCGGATTCGGCCACCGCGCCGACCGGGGTGCTTGTCGAGGGTCGGCGAATTCGGGCGGCCGCGGTGCGACATCGTCGGGCGAAAGGGTTAGACTGCCGTCATGGCCAGGGCTTTTCTGCTCCTTACCTAGCCGTGCTGACAGACCCACGCGAGGCGCCGCCGCCGAGCACGGGATCAGCGGCACGGCTTCCCCTCCTGCGCGAGGGGCTTTTTTATGCCCCTGTAGACCGCGTTGGTTCGCGCGCCGACGATTCCCGAGCCCTGGACTAGACCGAGGTGGCAACCATGAGTGACGTAGTCGAGACGGCTGGCGACATCCCGTCCTTCCGATACACGGCCGCGCTGGCCAACGAGATCGAGGCGCGCTGGCAGGACCGCTGGGAGGAGCGCGGGACGTTCCACGCTCCGAACCCGGTGGGGCCGCTGGCCGACCCGGACCACCCCCGGGCCGGAGCCGACAAGATGTACATCCTGGACATGTTCCCGTACCCGTCGGGTGCCGGGCTGCACGTCGGGCACCCGCTGGGCTTCATCGGCACCGACTGCTACGGCCGCTTCCAACGGATGGCCGGCCGCAACGTGCTGCACGCCATGGGCTTCGACTCCTTCGGGCTGCCGGCCGAGCAGTACGCGGTGCAGACCGGGCAGCACCCGCGCAAGACCACCGACGAGAACATCACCCGCTACCGGGCGCAACTGCGGATGCTGGGCCTGGCCCACGACGGGCGGCGCTCGGTCGCGACGACCGACGTCGACTTCTACCGCTGGACCCAGTGGATCTTCCTGCAGGTCTTCAACTCCTGGTACGACACCGACCGGCGAAGCGCCCGCCCGATCGACGAACTGGTCGCCGAGTTCGAGGCCGGCGCCCGGCCCACTCCGGACGGTCGCCCCTGGGCCGACCTGGACCCGGTCGAGCGCCGCCTGATCGTCGACGACCACCGGCTGGCGTACGTCTCGCAGTCGCCGGTGAACTGGTGCCCGGGCCTGGGCACCGTGCTGGCCAACGAGGAGGTCACCGCCGACGGACGCTCCGAACGCGGCAACTTCCCCGTCTTCAAGCGCAACCTGAAGCAGTGGATGATGCGGATCACCGCGTACGGCGACCGGCTGCTGGCGGATCTGGACACTCTGGACTGGCCCGAGCCGATCAAGCTGATGCAGCGCAACTGGATCGGCCGCTCGACCGGCGCCCACATCGACTTCCCGGTCCCCGGCTCGGCCGACCCGATCCGGGTCTTCACCACCCGCCCGGACACCGTCTTCGGTGCCACCTACATGGTGCTGGCCCCCGAACACGAACTGGTCGACCGGATCGTGCCCGGCACCTGGCCGGCCGGCACCCGCGACGCCTGGACCGGCGGCCACGCCGACCCGCGCGCCGCCGTCGCCGCCTACCGCGAGTTCGCCGCCGGCCGCAGCGACGTCGAACGGCAGGCCGACGCCAAGGAGAAGACCGGCGTCTTCACCGGCGCCTACGCGACCAATCCGGTCAACGGCGCACCGGTGCCGGTCTTCATCGCCGACTACGTGCTGGCCGGCTACGGCACCGGCGCCATCATGGCGGTGCCCGGGCAGGACGAGCGGGACTGGGCCTTCGCCGAGGTCTTCGACCTGCCGATCATCCGTACCGTGCGGCCGTCGGACGGCTTCGACGGCAAGGCGTACACCGGGGACGGTCCGGCGATCAACAGCGCCGCGCCCGACCGCGGCCTGGACCTGGACGGCCTGGGAGTCGCCGACGCCAAGGCCCGCATCATCGAATGGCTGGAGGCGAACGGCCACGGCCAGGGCGCCACCACCTACCGGCTGCGCGACTGGCTGTTCAGCCGGCAGCGCTACTGGGGCGAGCCGTTCCCGATCGTCTACGACGAGACCGGCCTGCCGGTCGCGCTGCCGGAGAACATGCTGCCGCTGGAACTGCCCGAGATCGACGACTTCTCGCCGAAGACGTTCGACCCCGAGGCCGCCGACACCTCCCCGGAGACCCCGCTGTCGCGGGCCCGGGACTGGGTCGAGGTCGAACTGGACCTGGGCGACGGCCCGAAGCGCTACACGCGCGAGACCAACACCATGCCGCAGTGGGCCGGGTCCTGCTGGTACGAGATGCGCTACCTGGACCCGACCAACGCCGGACGATTCGTCGACCCGGACAACGAGACCTACTGGATGGGGCCACGCGGGGCCGGCGACTGCGGCGGCGTCGACCTGTACGTCGGCGGTGTCGAGCACGCCGTACTGCACCTGCTGTACGCCCGCTTCTGGCACAAGGTGCTGTTCGACCTGGGCCACGTCACCTCGTTCGAGCCGTTCCGCAAGCTGTTCAACCAGGGCTACATCCAGGCGTACGCGTACACCGACGCCCGCGGCGCGTACGTCAACGCGGCCGAGGTCGAGGAGCGCGACGGTCGCTGGTTCCACGGCGAGGTCGAGGTCAACCGCGAGTACGGCAAGATGGGCAAGTCCCTGCGCAACGTGGTGACCCCGGACGAGATGGTCGAGGCATACGGCGCCGACACGTTCCGGGTCTACGAGATGTCGATGGGGCCGCTGGAGGTTTCCCGGCCGTGGGAGACCCGGGCGGTCGTCGGCGCGTACCGGTTCCTGCAGCGGGTCTGGCGCACCGTCGTCGACGAGGAGACCGGGGCGCTGCGGGTCGTCGACGAACCCGCCGACGACGCCACCCGGCGGCTGCTGCACCGGATCGTCGACGGCGTCCGCGCCGACCTGACCGGCATCCGGCTGAACACCGCGATCGCCAAGCTGATCGAGCTGACCAACGCGGTGACCCGGCTGCCCGCCACCCCGCGCGAGGTGGCCGAACCGCTGGTGCTGATGCTGGCCCCGTTCGCCCCGCACATCGCCGAGGAACTGTGGGAGCGGATGGGGCACCCCGGCTCGCTGGCGTACGCCGACTTCCCGACGGCCGACCCGGCGCTGCTGGTCGCCGAGTCGGTGACCTACCCGGTGCAGGTGGGCGGCAAGGTCCGCGGCCGGATCGAGGTCCCGGCCGACGCCGACGAGCCGACCGTACGCGCGGCGGCGCTGGCCGTGGTCGCCGAGCAACTGGGCGGTAAGGAGCCCCGCAAGGTCATCGTGGTCAAGGGCCGGATGGTCAGCATCGTTCCCTGACCGCCGCAGGTGCCCCGGCCGGCGCCTCGCCGGCCGGGGCGGCGGCGTGGTCCGGTTCGGTCGGTCCGGTCCGGTTCGGTCCGCACTGCCGCCGCTGCCGCGGGCTTGGCCCGGGCCGTCGCTGCGCCGGGGTCGGGCCGGGGTCGGGCCGGGGCCGAGCCGGGCCGGCGCGGCCGCGCCGGTTCGCCCCCCGAACATTCCCGGGCCGGGGTATCTGTTTCGAGCCACAGCGAATTCAGTGTGGATACAGCGAATTCGCTGTGACCCCGAACAGCGACACATGCCCGGCCGGCCTGCCGCCGCCCGGACGCCCGGCCGGCGGCAGGCCGGTCAGCGACTCCTTGATCGGCGCCCCGGTCCCGGCCGTGGGTCCCGGCCCTGGAGCCGGCCCTGGGCGCCGGCGGCAGGTCCCGATCCCCGGTCCGGCCACCGGCCGCCCGTCGCCACGACAACCGGCGGGTCGACCGGACGGCGGGTCGACCGGACCGTGGGTTACCCGGACCGCGGGTCGACCGGACCGTGGGTCGACCGGACGCCGGGTTGACCGGGCGGCGCCGGTGGGCGGGGTCAGTTCGGCGCGGTGCCGGCGGCCGGGGTGCGGTCGCGGAGGGCGGAGCGGCGCCAGCGCCACACGATGACGGCGGTGGCGATCAGGCCCAGGCCGGCCGGGGCGACCGACAGCGGGTTGAAGGTGTCCGGCTCGGCCACCGCGGCGCCGACCGCCGCGTAGCCGAACGCCGACGGTACGGAGGCCAGCAGGCTGCCGACCAGGAACGGCAGCAGCCGCGCGCCGGTGGTGCCGTAGCCGTAGCTGACCAGGCCGAAGCCGCCGATCGGCAGCAGCCGTACGGTGATCACACCGAAGACGCTCTGCCGGGCGAACCAGCCGTCGAGTCTGGCCAGCCGGCCCCGGATCCGCTCGGCGACGAATTCGCGGCCGAGCAGCCGGCCGACGGCGAACCCGAGCGCGGCGGCGAGCAGCGCCGCGCCCAGGGTGTAGCCGGCGCCGCCGAGCGGGCCGAACAGGGCTCCCCAGGCGACGGTGAGAAAGGTGCGCGGTACGAGCGCCACGAGCAGCAGCGCACCGACCACGACCGCGGCGACCGGCGCGAACGGGCCCAGGTCGTCGACCATCTCCGGGGCGGCGGCCAGGTCGGGCTGCGGCACCAGGAGCATGACGATCCCGAGGACCCCGAGCATGCCGAGGAGGAGGACGAACCGCCGGAACGGCCGCTCGCGCAGCCGTTCCCGCAGCGGTCGGCCGTGGCCGTGCGGCGGGAGCCGTACGGCCCGGACCAGTTCGTCGGCCCGGGTCCGCAGCCAGCGGCCGGGGCCGCTCATACCCGTACGGCGGCCGCGCGCTCGGCCCGCAGCCGGTCCGACCAGGTGTCGTCGAGCGGGGCGAGGTTGTTGGTGCCGGTGGCCCAGCGCAGCAGCAGGTCGGCCAGGGCCGGGTTGCGCGACAGGGCCGGGCCGTGCGAGTACGTCCCGAGTACGTGGCCGCGCCAGGCACCCTCGGTGCTGCCGTCGTTGCCGATCCCGGTGGTGACCCGGGCCAGCGGTGACACGCCGGGGCCGAGGTGGGTGCGGCCGCCGTGGTTCTCGAAGCCGGACAGTGGCGGCAGCCCGAGCCGCGGGTCGATGTCGCCGGCCAGCTCGCCGACCGCCCGGGTCGGCCCCCGGTCGGAGTAGAGGTCGAGCAGGTTGAGGCCCGCGCACTTGGCGCCCTTGGCGAAGAAGGAGCCGCCGAGGAGCTGGTAGCCGGCACACACGGCGAACACGACCGCGCCCTGGTTGACGGCGCGGTGCAGGTTGCCGTCGGAGATCAGCCGCTGGGCGGCCAGCGCCTGCGGGCCGTCCTCGCCACCGCCGAGGAGGTAGATGTCGGCGGCGGTGGGCAGCGCCTGGTCGGACCGTACCTCGATGGTCTGGACCGGGATGCCGCGGCGCTGCGCCCGGCGGGCGAGGATCAGCAGGTTGCCGCGGTCGCCGTAGGTCGACAGCAGGTCGGGGTAGACCCAGACCAGGCGAAGGTAGCTGTCCGCGCCCGGCGGCGGGGGGGCCGGGTAGCCGGCATCAGTTGACACGGTCCAACTCCGCTCGGATGTCCTGGAACGCCGTGTAGTTGGCGATCACCTCCAGCCGGCCGGGCGGTACCGCCGCGATCGCCTGGGAGAAGGTGCGTACGTGCTGGAAGGGCACGTCGTTGATGTCGAGCCGGACGGCCAGGTCGTAGGCCCGGTCGCCGGTGATGAGGACCTGCCGGCCGCGCAGCGGCGCGAAGTCGACGTCGAAGAGCCAGGAGGTGTCCAGGCCGTCGGGGTCGCGCGCGTTGATGGAGAGCAGTGTCGGCGCGTGGTCGGCCATGTCGAACGCCTCCAGCCAGCTCGCCGGGTTCTTGGCGAGCAGCAGCCGGATGCCGCGGCCGTCGCGGACGACCTGGGCGTAGCGGCCGGCGATCGAGGCGACCCCGCCCAGCCGCGACACCGCGTCGGTGGGGCGTACGCCGAACTGCGCCGCGACGGCGAGCGCGGTGGCCGCGTTGCCGATGTTGACCCGGCCGGGAAGCTGAAGGACGATCTTGTGCCAGGCGCCGGTGGGGTCGACGACGCCGTCGTCCTCGACCACCCAGTGGGGTTGCGGGCGGCGCAGGGTGCAGCCGGTGCACCACCACTGGTCCTCGGCGCGCTCGATCGGGGAACCACATTCGGGGCATACCCACGAATCGTCGTGCCACCGCTGGCCGGCGCTGAACCACGTGGTGTGCGCCGAACCGATCGCGGCCCAGACCACCATCGGGTCGTCGGCGTTGGCGACGACGTGCACGTCGGGGTGCTTGGCCAGGGTGGTCTGCCAGCCCTGGGCCATCATCGCCACCTCCTTCGCCCGGTCGAGCTGGTCGCGGGAGAGGTTGAGCAGGGCGACGACCCGGGGTTCGGTCGCGTCGAGGACCTGGGCGAGGTAGTGCTCGTCGACCTCCAGCACCGCGTACGGGGTGTGGCCGGCCTTGGCCAGCGCGGAGGTGTGCCCGGTGGGCATGTTGGCGCCGAAGGAGTTGGTCGCCACCGGTCCGAGGACGCCGACGGCGGCGGCGGCCAGCCGGGTCGTGGTGGTCTTGCCGTTGGTGCCGGACACCAGGGCGATCGTCCGGCCGGCGGCGAGGTGGGCGAGCAATTCCGGGTCGATCTTCAGCCCGAGCCAGCCACCGATCACCGAGCCGTCACCGCGGCCGGCGGCCCGCGACAGCGCCGCGGCGGTCCGCGACACCGAGCTGGCCACCTTTGCGCGCAGGGGCATTTTCGCGTCCGTCACGCGAGCGAGGTTACCGGAACTGACGCGGGCTCCCGATCGCCGTGGAGGACAGCGGGCCTTCCGGCGGGGGCGACCGGTCCGTTCGCCCTGGACAACGCCCGACCGGTGACCCTCCACTTTCCTCCCCGGGCTTGACAGAACGGGGCTGCGCGGCAGGCCAACGGCTCGATACCGGTCGAAACCGTGGTGATCGCCACAGAGTTGATCAATGTCGGGTAGGTGACGGGACGCCCCGCCGCTCGCCGCCCTCCACTCCGCTCCACCCGCTCTGACGTGCGGTTTTGCAAATGAGACAGGGCTTGCCAAACCCGCGATTCTGGTTGCAGGTGGAGGGAAGTGGAGTAGAGTGGGGCCCGATGGCGGGTCCGGAAGGGTCCGCCGGCCCAGGGGGATCTGCGGTGCCGCGAACACCGCCGATGGGCGAGGGGGTTTGGGTCGGTGTTTCTTGGCACCCATACACCGCGCCTGGACGAGAAGGGCCGGCTGATCCTCCCGGCGAAGTTCCGGGACGAGCTGGCGGGAGGTGTCGTGATCACCAAAGGGCAGGAGCGCTGTCTCTACGTATTCCCGACGCCCGAGTTCCAGCGGATCGCCGACCAGTTGCGCCAGCAACCGATGACGCACAAGGCCGCGCGGGCCTACAGCCGGGTCTTCTTCGCCAGCGCGCACGACGAGGTCCCGGATCGGCAGGGGCGCGTGACCATACCCGGTCACCTGCGCGACTACGCCGGTCTGGGCCGCGACCTCGTGGTGATCGGGGCGAGCAGCCGGGTGGAGATCTGGGACCGACAGGCCTGGGACACCTACCTCGCCGAGAGCGAAGACGAATTCGCCGACATCGAGGAGGGGGTGCTGCCCGGCGGACTGTAGGAGGGCGCACGACGGCAGCCGGTCCCCGCGAAGGACCGGTCCGGCGCCGGTCGCCCGACGTACTGCGAGATCTCCAGCCGCTCCTATGCCCCTGGCGCCTCTTCCCCGGCGCCAGGCGTAACGAGCGGATGGGGATCTGGCGGTACGGCGAGCGGCACAGCTTTCCACCGGGCACATTCACACCAGACGGCGGTCCACCGGGGGGTCGACATGGGGGAGCTTCGCGGCACACACGTGCCGGTGCTGCTCGAGCGGTGTCTCGAGCTGCTGGCCCCCGCGCTGGACCGGGGCGACCGGCAGACGGTGCACGTCGACGCCACGCTCGGCCTCGCCGGGCACGCCGAGGCGGTGCTCGCGGCGTTTCCCCGGACGGTCCTCGTCGGGCTCGACCGCGACACCGAGGCGCTGGCGCACGCCCGTGACCGGCTGCGGCCGTACGCCGACCGGATCCACCTGGTGCACGCGGTCTACGACGAACTGCCCGGCGTCCTCGACGAACTCGGCCTGCCACTGGTCGACGGGGTGCTCTTCGACCTCGGTGTGTCGTCGTTGCAACTCGACGCACCCGACCGCGGGTTCGCCTACGCGCAGGACGCCCCGCTGGACATGCGGATGGACCAGACCCGGGGAACGACGGCCGAAGAGGTGGTCAACACCTATCCGGTCGACGAGCTGGCCCGGGTGCTGCGGGTGTACGGCGAGGAGAAGTTCGCCCGGCGGATCGCGGGGGCAATCGTACGGGAGCGGGGCCGGGCCCGGATCACCTCGTCGGCCCGGCTCGCCGAACTGGTCAGGGAGTCCATTCCGGCACCAGCGCGACGAACGGGTGGACACCCGGCAAAAAGAACGTTTCAGGCGTTGCGTATCGAGGTAAACCAGGAGCTGGCGGTGCTGGAGACAGCACTGCCAGCCGCGCTGGACGCGCTCGCGCCCGGCGGCCGGATGGTGGTGCTGTCCTACCACTCGCTGGAGGACCGCCTCACCAAACAGGCCATCGGCGCGCGGGCCCGCAGTACCGGGCCGGTCGACCTGCCGGTCGAACTGCCCGGTACCGGTCCGACGCTGCGGTTGCTCAGCCGCGGCGCCGAACTGCCGGGCGAGGCGGAGGTCGCGGCGAACCCGCGCGCCGCCTCGGTACGGCTGCGGGCGGCGGAACGGATCGACCCGGACGCACGACCGGCAGGGGAAGCCGGTGTCCGGGCGGGCCGCACCGCCGGCACGGCAAGAGGTCGCGACACCGGCACCGGCGGGGAAGGCCGGAGCGGTGGCGGCCCGGCGGGTACGGGACGGGGCAGGGGCGCCGACCCGCGACCGGCCGGGAACGGCAAGACGGCACGGGCCGCCCGCGAACGGCCCCGCCGTCAGGTGAAGGCGTTGCACCAGCCGAGCGCCCGGCGGCGCTCCGCGACGTCCGCACCGCAGGGGCAGGACGGGCGGCGACGTCCGGGGGAGACGGACGAAAAGGGGGAGGGATCATGAGCGAGCGAATCAGCGGCGGGAACGGTGTCGAGCGCGACACCATGCGGCGCGCACCGCGGTCGGGGGGCCGGACCACGGATGCGACCACGAGCCGGAACACGACGCGGGCGCGCGGTGGCCGGGGGGCGGCCACGGGTGCCCGGGACATCGCCTCGGCGCGCGGCACGTCCGCGGGGCGGGCCGGCGGCACGTCCGTCGCCGGTCGGGAGAACCGCGACGGCGCGGTCCGCGAGTTCCCGACCCAGGGCAGCGCGGCGCTGGCGCCCCGCGAGCAGGAATGGCGCGCCACGGCCGAGCCGGCCGGCGCCGAGGTCGACGCGCAGCCGGCGCCCCGGCTCCGGGTCGCCCCACCGCGCCCGGTCGCGGTGCCGCGGGCGCCGTTCGTGGCCGCGGTCCTGGTGCTCGTGGTCGGCGGGGTGCTCGGCATCCTCGTGATCAACACGAAGATCAACGAGAACGCGTTCCGGCTCGACAGCCTGCAGACCGAGCAGGCCGCGCTCGACGTGCGGGAGCAGAAGCTCAAGCGCGAGATCGCGCAGCACGAGGCGCCGGGCAACCTCACCGCCCGGGCCCGTCAGCTCGGACTCGTGGAGTCCAAGCAGCCGGCGTTCATCCGGCTGCCGGACGGCCAGGTCATCGGCATCCCACAGCCGGCCGGCGGGCAGCCGGCGATCACCAGCCAGCAGGGAGCGGGTCAATAGCCCATGGCACCAAGGTCGAACGAGCCGCGCCGGGACACGGAAGTGCCCCGGCGCGGCTCGTCCCGGTCGGCGGCCGGCCGGGACAGCCAGGGCCGGGGCGGCGCCGCTGACGGAGACACCCCCGAGCGGCGGCTCGGCGGCATCTCGGACGCGCGGTCGTACACCCCCCGGGGCCGTACCGTGCGCGACGCCGGCCGCCCGGACCGCAGCGGGGACCCGTTCCGGCCGGCGTTGCAGGTGCTCGACGGCGGACGCAAGGGACCGGTTCGGCGTACCCCGGCCCAGCCGGCACGGGGTTCGGACCGTGCCGGCGGCCGCGGTGAGCCGGACCGCGCCGACCGGGGCGCCCGGGTCCGGGGCACCGGCCGCGCCGGAACGGACCGTACGGGCACCGGCCGGGCCGCCACCGAACGTGGCCGGGGCACCGGGAGCCGGGCCGTCCGTGGCCCCGGCGCCGCACCGGCACCGCGCCGCGGGTCCGGCACCGCCGGCCGGGGACAGCCGGTACGGCCGTACCGCAAGCCACGGCCACCGCAACTGGCCAACCCGAACCGGCGGCTGCGGCTGGGCAGCTTCCTCGCCCTGACGCTCTTCGCCGTCATCGGCATCCGGCTGGTCGTCATCCAGGTGGTCGACACGCCGGCGTACGCCGACGGCGGCCTCGCCGGCCGGCTCAGCAACCCGGTCGTCATCCCGGCGCCCCGGGGCACCATCTACGACCGGGACGGCGCGGTCCTCGCGCACAGCGTCGAGGCCCGGTACGTCTACGCCGACCCGACCAAGGTCACCGACCCGGCCGCGGCCGCCACCGCGCTGTCGCCGCTGCTCGGCATCCCGAAGTCGCAACTGCTGCCGCGCCTGCTGCCGCAGAAGCGCCCGGACGGGAACGAGTCGCAGTTCGAATACCTGGCCCGGGGCGTCGACATCGAGACCGCCGAGCAGATCCTCGAACTCGACATCGACGGCGTCCGGACCCACCGCGACGAGCGGCGCGAGGTGCCGGGCGGCGACCTCGGCGCCAACCTGATCGGGTTCACCGGCGACGACATGTCCGGCCTGGAGGGCATCGAGGCCCGGTACGACGACGTACTGCGCGGCGTCAACGGCGAGCGGATCTTCGAGATCGGGGGCGGCGACCTCAACAAGGCGATCCCGGACGGCTACCTCAAGGAGCGGGCGGCGCAGCCGGGCAGTTCCCTGGTCCTCACCATCGACCGCGACCTGCAGTTCGAGGTCCAGCGCATCCTGAGCGAGGCCATGGCCCGGGTCAGGGCGACCACCGGCACCGTCGTGGTGATGGACATCCGGACCGGCGAGGTGCTCGCCCAGGCCAGCCATCCGACGTACGACGCGGCGAACTGGAAGGGCAGCAAGCCGACCGACCGGGAGGACGCCGCGACGAGCTTCGTCGTCGACCCGGGCTCGGTGCACAAGCCGATCGTGTTCGGCGCCGCGCTGGAGGAGGGCGTGATCGCGGCGGACGGCACGCTGCCGGTGCCGGCGACCATCAACAAGGGCGGCACCACCTACCGCGACAGCCGCAACGCGCAGGGCGCCCAGATGAGCCTGCCCGGCATGATGGCGTTCTCGTCCAACGTCGGCACGATCATGCTCGCCGACCAGCTCGGGGCGCAGCGGCTCTACGACTACCAGCTGAAGTTCGGGCTCGGTAAGGCGACCGGCGAGGGCATGCCGGGAGAGGCGGCCGGCCGGGTGCTCGAACCGAAGGACTGGAACGGCTCGTCGCCGGGCTCGATCCCGATCGGGCACAGCGTCGACGTCACCCCGCTGCAGATGACCGCCGTCTACGCGGCGATCGCCAACGGCGGCACCTGGGTGCAGCCCCGGCTGATCCGCGAGACGGTCGACCCGGACGGCACGCGTACGGCGGCTCCGGCGCCGGAGACCCGCCGGGTGATCAGCCCGGAGAACGCGGCCGCGCTGCGTACGGTCATGGAGGCGGTGACCACCGTGCCGGGGGCGACCGGTCTGAAGGCGGCCATCCCGGGCTACCGGGTGGCCGGCAAGACCGGCACCGGTTCGCGGGTGGTCGACGGTCGTTACGCCCCGGGCGAGGTCGCGTCGTTCATCGGAATGGCGCCGGCCGACAACCCCAGGTACGTGGTGTCGGTGTTCGCCCACACCCCCGGCGGCGGGGGCGGCGACATCGCGGCACCGACGTTCAAGGACATCATGGCGTTCACCCTCCTGCACTACCGGGTGCCGCCGACCGGCACCGAGCCGCCGAAGTTCGTCGTCTTCCCGGGGTAGCCGGCGCGCGGTGCACCGGCTCCACCGGGCCGGCGGACCACGCCGGGATCAGTGGCCGGTGCCCGTACCGACTTGCGTCTGATCGGTGTTTTGCCGGGCGTGTGGTGGTGATACTGCCTCGTCCGATACGCGTACCGGGGCGTCGGCCCGCCGGAGGCGGCGCTCCCACGCGCCCCGCAGCGCCGAAGGAGGGCCCGGGTGACTCCACGAACCACCGGGCCGGCTGTGCCGCCCCGTCAACCGGACGGGGTAGGGTCTACCGCCGTGCCCGGCAATCCGCGTCCTCACACCGTCGCTCCCCACCGGCTGGCCGGCCTCGCCGCGCTGCTCGGCGTCACACCCCCGGACGGCGCCGTGGCGCTGACCGTCACCGGGGTGACGCACGCCAGCGGCGACGTGCTGCCCGGCGACCTCTACGCCGCACTGCCGGGCGCCCGCCGGCACGGCGCCGAGTTCGTGCCCGCCGCGGCGGCGGCCGGCGCGGTCGCCGTACTCACCGATCCGGCCGGCGCCCCGGCCGCCGCGGCCGCCGGCCTGCCGGCGCTGGTCGTCGACGACCCGCGGGCGGTGCTCGGCACGGTCGCCTCGGCCGTGTACGGCGATCCCACCGGCGACCTGCTCGTCATCGGCGTCACCGGCACCGCCGGCAAGACCTCGACCGCCTACCTGGTCGAGTCGGGGCTGCGGGCCGCCGGGCACGTCACCGGCCTGATCGGCACCGTCGAGACCCGGCTCGGCGAGCTGACCGTGGACAGCGTCCGCACCACGCCGGAGGCCACCGACCTGCACGCGATGCTCGCCGCCGCCCGCGAGCGCGGCGTGACCGCCCTGGTCATGGAGGTGTCCAGCCACGCGCTGGCGATGGGCCGGGTCGGCGGGGTCCGGTTCGACGTCGGCGGCTACACCAACTTCGGGCAGGACCACCTGGACTTCCACGCCGACTCCGCCGACTACTTCGCGGCCAAGGCGCAGCTCTTCGACGGCCGGTGCGGGGTCGAGGTGCTCAACCTCGACGACCCGGCACTGCTACCGCTGCACAAGCCGGACACGGTGACGTACTCCGCCGCCGGTGACCCGGCCGCGACCTGGCGGGCGACCGACATCGGGGGCAGCGGCTACGAGCAGCGGTTCGTCGCCCACGGCCCCGGCGGGGTCGCCGTCGAGGCCGGCGTGGCGCTGCCCGGCCGGCACAACGTCGCCAACGCGCTGCTCGCCATCGCGGCCCTGGTCGCCGTCGGCGTCGACCCGGTGACGGCCGCCGCCGGGGTGGCCGCCTGCCGTGGGGTGCCGGGCCGGCTGGAACTGGTCGACGCGCCGGGTCCGGTGCGTGGCGTGGTCGACTACGCACACAAGCCGGACGCGATCGTGGCCGTCCTGGCCGCGCTGCGCGACCTGGTCGGCGCCGGGCAGGGCCGGCTGATCTGCCTGATCGGTGCCGGCGGCGACCGGGACCGGGCCAAACGCCCGGTGATGGGGGCGGCCGCGGCGCGCGGCGCCGACCTGGTCCTGGTCACCGACGACAACCCGCGCTCGGAGGACCCGGCCGCGATCCGCGCCGAGGTGTTGCGCGGCGCCGCCGACGCCGGCTCCACCGCCCGGATCGTGGAGGTGGCCGGCCGCCGGGCCGCGATCGACGAGGCCGTCCGGCTGGCCGGGCCGGGCGACGTGGTCGCGCTGCTCGGCAAGGGCCACGAGCGCGGCCAGGAAATCGCCGGGGTCACCCACCCCTTCGACGACCGGGTCGAGTTGGGCGCCGCGCTCGCCGCGCGCTTCGGGCACCTGGTGGGGCAGCGATGATCCCGCTGACGCTCGCCGAGGTGGCCGGGGCCGTCGACGGCCGGCTGGCCGGCACCGACGGAACCGCGACGGTCACCGGCACCGTCGAATACGACTCCCGCAAGATCGGGCCGGGCGGCCTGTTCGTCGCGTTCGTCGGGGAGAAGGTCGACGGCCACGACTACGCGGCGCGGGCGGTCGAGGCCGGCGCGGCCGGCGTGCTCGGCAGCCGCGAGGTGCCGGGCGTACCGATGGTCGTGGTGGCCGATCCGCTGGCGGCGATCGCCGCGCTGGCCCGGGTCTCGGTACGCCGGCTGCCGGACCTGACCGTGGTCGGGGTGACCGGTTCCTCCGGCAAGACCTCGACCAAGGACCTGATCGGCCAGCTGCTGGCCCGGGTCGGTCCCACCGTCGCGCCGCCCGGTTCCCTCAACAACGAGCTGGGGCACCCGCACACCGTGCTGCGCGCCGGGCCGCAGACCCGGTTCCTGGTGCTGGAGAAGGGCGCCCGCGGCCCCGGACACATCGGCTACCTGTGCCGGATCGCCCCGCCGACGATCGGCGTCGTGGTCAACGTCGGGGTGGCGCACATCGGCGAGTTCGGCTCGGTCGAGGGCATCGCGACCGCGAAGGGCGAACTCGTCGAGGCGCTGCCCGCCGACGGGGTGGCCGTGCTCAACGCCGACGACCCGCTGGTCAGCGCCATGGCCACCCGTACGGCGGCCCGGGTGGTGCTCGTCGGCGAAGCGGCCGACGCCGACGTGCGCGCCGAGAACGTGCAGCTGGACGAGCGGGGCCGGGCGTCGTACACGCTGGTGACCCCGGACGGACGGCACCCGGTCCGGCTCGGGCTCAGCGGCCGGCACCAGGTCGGCAACTCCCTGGCCGCCGCGGCGGTCGCCCGCGAGGCCGGGCTGCCCGACGCCGAACTCGCGGCGGCACTGGGCGAGCTGCGGCTGGTCTCCACCCGCCGGATGGACGTGTTCGACCGGCCCGACGGCGTCACCGTCGTCGACGACTCGTACAACGCCAACCCGGCTTCGACGGCGGCCGCGCTGCGCGCGCTGGCCGCGATGGGCAAGGACCGGCGCACCGTCGCCGTGCTCGGCTACATGGCCGAGCTGGGCGAACAGGAGCGTTCCGGGCACGAACAGGTCGGCCGGCTGGTGGCCGAGCTGGAGGTGGACCGCCTCTACGTGGTCGGCGCGGCTGCCGCCCCGATCCACGAGGCGGCAACGGCTGATCCGAGATGGGGAGGAGAGTCGGTGCTGGTGGCCGATCAGGAAACGGCGGTCGGGCGGTTGCGTGACGAGTTGCGCGCCGGTGACGTCGTCCTGGTGAAGGGTTCGCGTTACCAGACCTGGGACGTGGTCGACGCGCTGCGTGCGAACGGGGGAGCCGCGGCGTGAGGGCGGTCATCGTCGCGATCGGCGTGGCGTTCCTGGTCTCGCTGTTCATCACCCCCGTCGCGATCAAGGTGTTCACCCGGTTGAAGGCCGGGCAGCCGATCCGCTCCGACGGCCCGCAGATGCACCTGGGCAAGAAGGGCACGCCGACGATGGGCGGCGTGGCCTTCATCGTGGCCACCGTCATCGCGTACGTGGCCGGGCACCTCGCCCTGACCACCCTGCCGGACCAGCAGATCTTCCAGGTCGGCCCGACCATCACCGCGCTGGTGCTGCTCGGCCTGTTGGTCTTCTCCGGCGCGGTCGGGTTCCTCGACGACTTCCTCAAGGTCCGCAAGCGCAACAGCCTGGGCCTCAACAAGCGCGGCAAGCTGATCGGGCAGATGCTGGTCGGCGCCGTCTTCGGCGTCATCGCCCTCTACTTCCCCAGCACGAACGGGGAGACCGTCGGCAGCACGACGCTGTCGTTCGTCCGCGACATCGACTTCCTCGACGTCGGCAAGGTCGCCTCGGTCATCATCTTCATCTTCGTGGTGATGGCGGCGACCAACGGCGTGAACCTGACCGATGGCCTCGACGGTCTGGCCACCGGCGCGTCGGTGATGGTGCTCGGGGCGTACGCGTTCATCGCGTTCTGGCAGTACCGGCACTGGTGCGCCGACCCCAACTACGTGACCCGCGAGGACATCTACTGCTACGCCGTACGCGACCCGCTGGAGATCGCGCTGATCGCCGGCGCGGCCGCCGGGGCGTGTGTGGGCTTCCTGTGGTGGAACACCTCGCCGGCGCGGATCTTCATGGGCGACACCGGCGCCCTGGGCCTCGGCGGGCTCATCGCCGGGATGGCGATGTCCACCCGTACCGTGCTGCTGCTGCCGATCATCGGCGGGCTCTTCGTGATCATCACGATGTCGGTCGTCATCCAGATCATCTCGTTCCGCACCACCGGCAAGCGGGTCTTCCGGATGTCGCCGCTGCAGCACCACTTCGAGCTGGCCGGCTGGAGCGAGGTCAACATCGTGGTCCGGTTCTGGATCATCGCCGGGATCGGGGTCGCGATCGCGCTCGGCCTGTTCTACAGCGATTTCCTGACCGCCATGGGCTGACCGGTCACGATGGGCGATTCGCCCCGACACGCCCGGCCGGCGGCAACGCCGCCGGGCGTCGGACGAACGCCCATGATGAGGCGATGTGGCAGGACGGGAGGGCCGGGCGATGACGGGAGAGCAGCCGCCGGACGACGAGGGGGCGGTACCGGCCACCGACCGGCCCGGGCCGCCACGGGCCGAGGCGGCCGCCGGGTCGCCACGGGCCAAACAGCCGGCCGGGCCGGAGCGCACCGGCCAGCAGGTCGGTGGGCCGCGACGGGCCGGAGCGCCCGCCGGGGCACCGGGGCGCGGCGTCGACCTGTCCGGCGGGCTCGCCGCCCTGCGCGGCCTGCTCGCCCGGCCGCTCGCCTCCTACTACCTGCTGCTGTCCAGCGCCGGCCTGCTGCTGGTCATCGGCCTGACCATGGTCTACTCGGTGACCAGCGTCAGGTCGTTCGCCGACGTGGGCAGCGCCACCGCCACGTTCGCCAACCAGGCAGCCTTCGCGCTGATCGGCCTGGTCGCCTTCTGGGTGTGCCAGCGGCTGCCGGCGCGTACGTTCCAGGCCCTGGCGATCCCGGTGCTCGGTGTGGCGCTGACCCTGCTGGTCATCCTCGACGCGCTGCTGGCCCTCGCCGCGCTGGGGCTGCTCAAAGAGTCCGTCCTGGGGCCGCTGGAGGCCGACCGGCTCTGGCTCTTCATCGGGCCGGTCGGGCTGCAGCCCTCCGAGGTGGCGAAGTTCGGCATGGTGCTGTGGGGCTCCGACGTGATCGCCCGCAAGGGGGCGGCCCTGGGCTGGTGGCGGGAACTGGCCATGCCGCTCTTCCCGGTGGTCGGCCTGCTGTTCGTGCTGGTCGGCTACAACGACCTCGGCACCATGCTGTGCCTGCTCGCCGTGGTCGTCGGCCTGCTGTGGGCGGCCGGCGTACGGCTGCGGATCTTCGCCACGCTGTCGGTGCTCGGCCTGGCCGGCGTGGGCCTGCTGATCGCGGCGGCGTCGCAGGGCGGCGAAGGCGGCAACTACCGGCTCGACCGGCTCACGCTGTTCTTCAACCCGCCAGACGACTGCAAGCTCGACCTGTGCTACCAGATGATCCAGTCCCGCAACGCGCTGGACACCGGCGGCTGGTTCGGGGTCGGCCTGGGCAAGGGCAGCCTGAAGTGGGACTGGTTGCCGGCCGCCGACAACGACTTCATCTTCGCCATTCTCGCCAACGAGCTGGGCGTGGTCGGCTGCTTCGTCGTGCTCGCCCTGTTCGGCGTGCTCGCGTACAGCGGGATGCGGATCGCCCGCCGGGTCGAGGGGGACTTCCGGCGGCTGGCGGCGGCGTCGGCGACCACCTGGCTGATCAGCCAGGCGCTGATCAACATCGGTGGCGTGGTCGGCCTCATCCCGCTCACCGGCGTGCCACTGCCGTTCATCTCCCGCGGCGGCAGCGCCCTGCTGGTGACCCTGGCCGCGGTCGGCATGCTGGCGTCGTTCGCCCGCGCCGAACCGGACGCCGCCCGAGCTCTGCATGCCCGACCGCCGGCCCGATGGGTACGACTACTCTGGGCCCCGTTGCCGCCGCTTCCCGCCGGGCGCCGCGCGGACCGATCGTCCGCGCCCACCGCCCGGAGCACCGGTTCCGGTGCCAGGCGGGGCGCCGATCCGGGCGCCACGAAGCGGCGCGACGGCGACGCCCGGCCTAAGCAGGGCGGCACGGCGCGGCCGCGCGCCGGTTCGGGCAGCGAGAGGAGACGTTGATGGGTCAGCTTCGGTCGGTCGTGCTCGCCGGAGGTGGCACCGGGGGACACATCTACCCGCTGCTGGCCTTCGCCGACTGCCTGCGCCGACACGACCCCAACGTCCGGATCACCTGCGTCGGCACACCCAAGGGCCTGGAGAACGAGCTGATCCCGCCGGCCGGCTACGACCTGCGGCAGATCCCGGCCTACCAGCTGCCCCGGTCGATCAACGTGAACCTGATGCGGACCCCGGACCGGATGTACAAGGCGGCCCGCGCGGCGGGCAAGGTGATCGAGGAGGTCCGGGCCGACGTGGTCGTCGGCTTCGGCGGGTACGTCTCGGTCCCGGCCTACCTGGCCGCCTGGCGGCGCGAGCTGCCGATCGTCATCCACGAGGTCAACGTGCCGCCGGGGGTCGCCAACCGGCTCGGCATGAAGTTCACCAAGCACATCGCGGTCGGCTTCCCGCACCAGCCGGCGCAGGCCGAGTCGCTGCGCAACGCCCGCGTCGTCGGGGTGCCGCTGCGGCGCGGCATCACCGGCCTGGACCGGTGGTCCCAGCAGGCCGCCGCCCGGGCGCACTTCGGGCTGCGGCCCGACCTGCCCGTCGTCTTCGTGTCCGGTGGTTCGCAGGGCGCCCGCTCGATCAACCTGGCCGTCGCCGGGGCGGCGAAGGAACTGGCCCGGCACGGGGTGCAGGTGCTGCACGTGATCGGCGCCCGTAACGAGCCGGTGTCGGTGCCGACCGATCTGCCGGTGCCGTACGTGACGCTGCCGTACCTTTCGCAGATGGAGCTGGGCTACGCCGCCGCCGACCTGATGCTGTGCCGCGGCGGGGCGATGACCTGCGCCGAGGTGGCCGCGATCGGGCTGCCCGCGGTCTACGTGCCCTACCCGCACAGCAACCAGGAGCAGAAGCGCAACGCGCTGCCGGTCGTCGAGGCGGGCGGCGGTCTCATCGTCGACGACGCCGAGCTGAGCCCGGGCTGGATCGAGAGCAACCTGCTGCCGCTGCTGCGCGACCCGCGCCGGCTCGCCGCGATGGGTACGGCGGCGGCGGCGTACGGGCGCCGCGACGGTGACGAGGCACTGCTCGACTTCGTTTACGAGGCAGTGGCCCGATGAGGCTCGCGACACAAGGCGGTGGCCCGACGGACGGGGCGCCGCGACACGGGAGGGTTCGGCTGTGAACATCGCACAGGCCGGTGCGACCGGCACGTTGGCCGCCGAGGATCTGGGCGCCATCCACCTGATCGGGGTCGGCGGCGTCGGCATGAGCGGGCTGGCCCGCCTGCTGCTCACCCGTGGCATGGTGGTGTCCGGCAGCGAGTTGCGCGAGTGGCCGGCGCTGGCCGGGCTGCGGGCCCTGGGCGGCACGATCCACATGAACCACGTCGAGTCCAACCTCGACGGTGTCGACACGGTCGTCTACTCGACGGCGATCCCGCAGGACCACCTCGAACTGGTCGAGGCCCGCCGGCGCGGCCTGCGGGTGCTGCACCGCTCGGAGGCGCTGGCGGCGACGATGACCGGCCGGCGCACGGTCGCGGTCGCCGGCACGCACGGCAAGACCACGACCACGTCGATGATGACGCTGATCCTGCAGCACGCCGGCGAGGATCCGTCGTTCGTGATCGGCGGGGAGATCTCCGAGGTGGGATCGAACGCCCACCACGGCACCGGCCGGTACTTCGTCGCCGAGGCCGACGAGAGCGACCGCTCGTTCCTGCGCTACCGGCCGTACGTCTCGATCATCACGAACGTCGACGCCGACCATCTCAACACGTACGGCGACCTCGCCGGGCTGGAGGCGGCGTTCGTCGAGTACGCCGAGCTGACCGACCCGGACGGGTTCGTGGTGACCTGCGCCGACGACCCGGGGGCGCAGCGATTGATCGCGACGCTGCGGGCGCGCGGCCGGCGGGTGTTCACGTACGGCACCGCCGCCGACGCCGACCTGCGGCTGACCGAGGTCGTCTCGTCGGTGCAGGGGGTGCGCTACTTCGCCCATCTCGACGGCGTGTCGCTGGGCGAGATCCGGCTGCCGGTGCCCGGCCACCACATGGGCCTCAACAGCGCCGCCGCCCTGCTCACCGCCCGCAAGCTGGGTGTGCCGCTGAACGCGGCCGTCGAGGCGCTCGCGACCTTCCCCGGGGTACGCCGGCGGTTCGAGCGCAAGGGGGTGGCCGGCGGCGTCCAGGTCTACGACGAGTACGCGTACCACCCGATCTCGATGACCGCGGCGCTGCGCACCCTGCGCGAGGTCGCCGCCGGCGGCCGGCTGCTCGTGGTGTTCCAGCCCTACCGGGTCTACCGCACCCGTGACCTGCAGGCCGAGCTGGCCGCCGCGCTGTCGCTCGCCGACGAGGTGATCGTCCTGGAGGTGTTCGGTCCGGGCGAGGTCCGCGGGCCGGGGGAGGGTGGCGTGGCGCTGACCGCCGCGGTCGACCTGCCCGACGCGCGGAAGGTGTTCGTGCCGTCCTGGGAGGAGGTGCCGGCCGAGGTGACCCGCCGGGCCCGCGCCGGTGACCTGGTGGTCACCATGGGCGCCCCGCCGATCTCCCTGATGGGCGACGAACTGCTCGACGCGCTGGCCCGGCCCGCCCCGGACGCCCCGACCCCCGGCGCGGGATGACCGCCGGGGCCGGCCGCGGGCGGCCCGGCGGCCCGGCAGCCGGCGGGCGGGACCGCCAGGGTGAGCCCACCCGGCGGTGGCGGCTGGTGCGTGCCGGCAGCGACGCCGTGCCGCCGTCGGTACGGCGGTTCATGCGCCGGGCCCGCCAGCGCCGGCTGCGGGCGGCGCTGCCGTGGGCGGTCGCCGGTGCGCTGCTGGCCCTGGTCGGCCTGGCGGCCTGGGTGGTCTACGGCACCGCCGTGTTCGGCGTACGCGACGTGCGCGTCAACGGGACGGATCTGCTGACCCCCGACCAGGTACGCGCCGCGGCGGCGGTCCGGTCCGGCGCGCCGCTGGCCGGCCTGGACACCGGTGCGGTGGAGCGTCGGGTCGGTGGGCTGGCGCAGGTGGAGCGGGTCGCGGTGTCGCGGGAGTTTCCGAACACGGTGGTGGTCGACGTGGTGGAACGTACGCCGGTCGCGGTGGTGCCGCGCGGCGAGGCGTTCGTGGTGGTGGACGCGTCCGGTGTGGTCTTCCGTGAGCTGCCGCAGCGGCCGGACGGGCTGCCGCTGGTGCGGGTGGCCGAGCCGGGACCCGACGACCTGGGCACCCGGGGGGCGCTGACGGTGCTGACCGCACTGACCGACGACCTGCGGCGGGAGCTGGTCGAGGTGGTGGTGGACAGTCCGGCGCGGATCCGGTTGCTGCTGGCGGACGAGCGTGAGGTGGTGTGGGGCGACGCCACGGACAGCGCGACGAAGGCCGAGGTGGCGACCGCACTGCTCGCCCGCGAGGGTGACATGATCGATGTCAGCGCGCCCGACGTGGTCACGATCCGCTGAGCCACTGGTCCGATATCCGACTCACACCTCGGCGACACGCCGCGCAGGTCCTTGGTTGCGGCCGCGCGTCCGCCTACCTTGCCGGTGAGGATCAGTAGTTGACATAACTGTAAGCCTCTAGTAGAGGGTTAGGGTTCACCCCCTGACCCTTGTCGTACCGAGTGGATGTTGATCGCGGTCTGGCCGGGCCGCACACGGTCGGCAGCCGCCCACCTCGAAGGGAAAGGTCGCCCGATGACTCCTCCGCACAACTACCTGGCGGTCATCAAGGTCGTCGGCATCGGTGGCGGCGGTGTGAACGCCGTCAACCGGATGATCGAGGTCGGCCTCAAGGGCGTCGAGTTCATCGCCATCAACACAGACGCCCAGGCGCTGCTGATGAGCGACGCCGACGTCAAGCTCGACGTGGGCCGGGAGCTGACCCGCGGGCTCGGTGCGGGCGCCAACCCCGACGTCGGCAAGAACGCCGCCGAGGACCACCGCGACGAGATCGAAGAGGTGCTCAAGGGCGCCGACATGGTCTTCGTGACGTGCGGCGAGGGCGGCGGCACCGGCACCGGCGGGGCGCCGGTGGTCGCCAACATCGCCCGCAAGCTCGGCGCGCTGACCATCGGTGTCGTCACCCGGCCGTTCTCGTTCGAGGGCAAGCGCCGCCAGGTGCAGGCCGAGGCCGGGATCGACGAGCTGCGCAACCAGTGCGACACGCTCATCGTGATCCCCAACGACCGGCTGCTCGCCCTGGGCGACCGGGGGATCAGCATGATGGACGCCTTCCGGCAGGCCGACCAGGTGCTGCTCTCCGGTGTCCAGGGCATCACCGACCTGATCACCACCCCGGGCCTGATCAACCTCGACTTCGCCGACGTCAAGAGCGTCATGAGCGGCGCCGGCAGCGCGCTGATGGGCATCGGCAGCGCGCGCGGCGACAACCGCGCGGTGGAGGCGGCCGAGGCGGCGATCTCCAGCCCGCTGCTGGAGCAGAGCATGGACGGTGCCCGGGGCGTGCTGCTGTCCATCGCCGGCGGCTCCGACCTGGGCCTGTTCGAGATCAACGACGCGGCCCAGCTGGTGACCGACGCGGCCCACCCGGACGCCAACATCATCTTCGGGGCGGTCATCGACGACGCGCTCGGCGACGAGGTGCGGGTGACCGTGATCGCGGCCGGCTTCGACGGCGGCACCCCGGCGTACAAGCCGGCCACCTCGGCGGGCAAGCCTCCACCGCCGGCGCAGCCGGTCTCCGGCGGTGGCGCCGTCAACCCGCCGCCGGTCACCCCGCCGCCGGCCCAGCCGCCGCGCCGGGTGCTCTTCGACGACGTCGATGTGCCGGACTTCCTCAAGAACGGGTCCTGAGCCCGTCCGATGACCGAGTCGACCCAGGGGCGCGAGGAGCGCCGCGCCGAACTGGCGGCGGGCCTCGCCCGGACCCGCGCGCGGATCGCCGACGCCTGCGCGGCGGCCGGCCGCGACCGGGGCGAGGTGACCCTGATCGCGGTCACCAAGACCTACCCGGCCTCCGATGTCGAACTGCTCGGCGGCCTCGGCGTGACCGAGGTGGGGGAGAACCGCGACCAGGAGGCGGCACCCAAGGCCCGGGCGGTCGCCGCCGCCGGCACGCGGGTCACCTGGCACTTCGTCGGCCAGCTCCAGCGCAACAAGTGCCGGTCGGTGGTCGGATACGCCGACGTGGTGCACTCCGTCGACAGTGTCCGGCTGGCCCGGGCGCTGGCCGACGCCGCGCGGCGGCACCGGGACCGCCCGCTGGACGTACTGGTGCAGGTCAGCGTCGACGGCGATCCGGCCCGGGGCGGCGCGCTGGCGCCGGCCTGGGGGGCCGATGCGGTCGAGGCGGACCGGCGGCTGGACGAGGTGGCGGCCGTGGTGGCCGGCGACGGTCCGCTGCGCCTGGCCGGGCTGATGGCGGTGGCGCCACTGGGCTGGCAGCCGACGGCGGCGTTCGAGCGGCTGGCCGCGATCGCGGCCCGGTTCCGTGTCGATCATCCGACAGCGACCGCGCTCTCGGCGGGCATGAGTGCCGACCTGGAAGAGGCGATCAGGTACGGCGCGACACACGTGCGCGTCGGCAGCGCGTTGCTCGGAATGCGTCCCACGCTGCGGTAGCCTGACGGCGGACACCAAACTACATCAGTGTTGTTTGGGGACGGGCCTTCCCGATCGGGGGACACGGCCGGTGCTCCACGGTGATCCGGTCGTGACCGGCCGGTGAGCCGTCGACAACCGGTGGTGACGGTTCCGTGCCCGGCGGGGGACACCGCCGCGGCCGCGGACCACGGGGGAGCCGGTCCGGTCACCGAAGTGGACACCACAGTGTCCACGCGCGTGACAGTGGCACGGCACGGGGGGCTCGTGCCGCACGGCGGACGGAGGGGCGCGGCGATGGGTGCACTGCGCAAGGCGGGGGTCTGGCTCGGCCTCGTCGAGGAGGACGACGAGCGGGGCTACGACGACGGCGGCTACCGTGACTCGGGCTACCGGCAGAGCCGGTACGCCGACGAGTTCAACGACGACGAGGACGACCGCGACGAGCCGCCGGCCCTGCCCCGGGCGCGGGCCAGCGAGCGGGCCCGGCTCGCCGAGCGCAACGTGGGCCGCGGCGCCGACCTCGACCGTGACCGGGGTGAGCCCGAGCGGGTCGAGCGCACCGAGCGGATCGACCGTCCGGAGCGCTCCAGCGTGCGCTCGATCACCCGGGCCGGCGGCTCCGAGTCGTCGTCCGCGCTCAGCTACCAGACCCGGGACAACCTCGCCCTGGCACCGCAGGTGCAGGTGCGGGAGCGGGCCGTGGTGGCCGAGGAGGAGCAGCGTTACCAGATCACCACGCTGCACCCGACCACCTACCGTGAGGCGCGCACGATCGGCGAGCACTTCCGCGACGGCGTACCGGTGATCATCAACCTCACCGAGATGGACGAGGCGGACGCCCGCCGCCTGGTGGACTTCGCCGCCGGGCTGGCGTTCGGGCTGCGCGGTACGATCGAGCGCGTGACCAACCGGGTGTTCCTGCTCTCACCGGCCAACGTCCAGGTCACCGCGGAGGACAAGGCCAAGATCGCTGAGGGCGGGTTTTTCAGTCTGAGCTAACCCGACCGAGGGACCCCGCCTGCCGTGTTGTCTATCGTGCTGCAAGTCCTGTATCTCATCGTTTACCTGTTCCTTCTGACGCTTTTGGCGAGGTTCGTCCTCAGCGCCGTGCTCCAGTACGGCCGCCGCTGGCAGCCCGGTCGGGGGGCATCCGCAGGATTGGAATCCGTGTGGAGCGTCACTGATCCGCCCCTCAAGGCGTTGAGGCGTGTGATCCCACCATTGCGAATTGGTACCGTGAGCTTCGACCTGGCCTCCCTTGTGCTCCTGGTTATCCTGTTCGTGCTGATGGAATTCGTGTTAAGGCCGCTGATCCTCAGGTGAACGTCCTGGGAACCAGCGAGCCACGCGGCCGCAACTGACCCGAGGAGTTTCGATGCCGCTGACCCCGGCCGACGTCCACAACGTCGCCTTCAAGAAGCCTCCGATAGGCAAACGGGGGTACGACGAGGAAGAGGTCGACGCCTTCCTGGACGAGGTCGAGCGTGAGCTCGCCCGTCTGATCGAAGAGAACAACGAGCTGCGCGCGCAGGTGGAGCGCGGCGGTCGTGGCGGCGCTCCAGCCGGCCCGGGCGCCGACCCCCGGCTCGCCGCCGAGCTCAACGACACCAAGGCCCAGCTCGACCGGGTGCAGCGCGACAAGGCGGCGGCCGAGCAGGCGGCCCGTGCGATGCAGGCCGAGCTGGAGCAGATCCGCGCGCAGGGCGGCCCGGTCTCGGGCGGCGACGGCGAGCAGCAGGCCCTCCGGGTGCTGATGATGGCCCAGCGGACCGCCGACGACCACGTGTCCGACGCGCGTCGGGAAGCCGACAAGCTGCTGTCCGACGCCCGCGGCAAGGCCGAGGAGGTGACCCGGGAGGCGCGGGCGAAGGCCGACGCGCTGGAGCGGGACGCCCGGCAGCGCCACCAGGAGGCCATGGGCGGCCTGGAGGAGAAGCGCACCGCGCTGCAGAAGCAGCTCGAGGAGCTCAAGCAGTTCGAGCGCGAATACCGCACCCGGCTCAAGGCCTACCTGGAGAGCCAGCTCCGCGACCTCGACGGCCGCGGCCAGAAGCTCGAGGGCGAGATGACCCGCGCCGAGGTGGGGGGCCGTTCCGGCAACGGTTCCGGGTTCGCGGCGGCGGGGATCTCCGGGTCCTACGGCGGGAGCCGCTCCGGCGCGCTCGAAGCCGGTCGTTGATCCGGGTCCACGACCACAGAGGACAACGTCAACTCAAGCGGCGGGGGTGAGCCGTGATCGTCGGAAGTCTGCTGCTCATCCTCGTCGCCGTTACGCTGCTCGTACTCGGACTGGCAAACGGTTCGAGCGCGTTGCTGATCAGCTCGATCGCCGCGAGCCTGCTGGCCGCCGTCGCGCTGGTGGTGGGTGCCCGACAGGCGGCCGCCGCCCGCGCGGGGGCCGGCCCCGGCGACGACCTGGATCCGCGTGCCGGCGACGAGGATGACCAACCGCACTACCACCGCGGCGGGGCGGGGACCCGGGTGACCGAGCCGGCCACCCGGCACGGCGCCGGGGGCTGGGCCGAGGGCGACACGTCCGTCGCGGTCGCCGAGCCGATCGCCCCGGCCGTGCCGACACAGGGCGGCTACCCGCAGGAGAGCGCGACCGACGATCCCGGTCCGCGTGGACAGTTCCCCCGCTCGGCACCGGCCGACCAGCCGTTCACCCGGTCGGCGCCGGTCGACGAATCCGTCTACCGGTCGACCTCGGTCGACCGGACCGCGCAGACGGTCGCGACCGACCCGGCGGGCGAGGAAGACCCGCCGGACGAGCCGGCGGCCCAGTACGTCTCGCCCGCGGAGGCGGCCCGCATCGCCCGGATGTCCAGCGAGGTCCTCGTCGTCGACGGACGGCCCCGCTACCACCTGGGCGGCTGCGTCCACCTGCTCGGCCGGGAGGGCGAACCGCTGCCGGTCGGCGAGGCGGTCGAGCTCGGCTTCACCCCGTGCAGCCTGTGCGAGCCCGACAGCGCCCTGCTCGCCGACGCCCGCCGGGTCTGACGCCCGCCGGGTCTGACCCGCGACGGATCTGGCCACCGGCCACTCCCGCCGGATCTCGCCAGCGCTCACGCCCGGCGCCGCTGGCCACCCGGCCGGCCCACCGTTCGGCTGTCCGACGGACGCGGCGCCGGCCGGTCGACCTGCACAATGAGGCATGACCAGTGCCGGCGGCCGACGTACGGCGGGCGAGCCGACCCCGTCCGGACCGTTCACCGTCGCCGTACGGGTCAAGCCCGGCGCGTCCCGGGCCCGGGTCGGCGGCTGCCACGAGGGGCCGTACGGGCCGGCGCTGGTGGTCGCCGTCAACGCCCCGCCGGTCGACGGCCGGGCCACCGAGGCGGTCCGCAAGGCGCTCGCCGCCGCCCTGGACGTACGCCCGGCGGCGGTGATCCTGCGCACCGGGGCGGCCAGCCGCGACAAGCTGTTCGTGGTGGACGGTCCGGTCCCGGCGCTCGACGCCCGGCTGCGCCGGTTGCGCGACGGATCCGCGGACTGAGGCCGTCGGCGAGGGGCCGCGATGACCGGCAACCTCGACCTCGCGCTGCTGATCGGTTCCGCCGTGCTGCTCGTCGCCGTCGCCGCGGTCCGGTTCTCCACCCGGCTCGGGCTGCCCAGCCTGCTGGTCTACCTGGCGCTCGGGGTCGCGATCGGGGAGGCCGGGCTCGGCATCCGGTTCGACGACGCCGAGCTGACCCGTACCCTCGGCTTCTGCGCCCTCATCGTGATCATCGCGGAGGGTGGGCTGACCGCGCGGTGGAGCACGCTGCGGCCGGTGCTGGCCGCGGCCGCGACGCTGGCGACGCTCGGCGTGGCGGTGAGCATCGTCGTGGTCGGCGCGGTGCTCCACGTCGGGCTGGGCCTGGACTGGCGGCTGGCCCTGCTCTACGGCGCGGTGCTGTCGTCGACCGACGCCGCGGCGGTGTTCGCGACGCTGCGCCGGCTGCGCCTGCCGCGCCGGCTGGTCGCCCTGCTGGAGGCCGAGTCCGGGATGAACGACGCCCCGGTCGTGCTGCTGGTCGTGCTGCTGTCCACCACCGGCTTCGGCGCCCATCCGTGGTGGTGGGAGGGGCTGCTGCTCACGTACGAGCTGGGGCTGGGCGCGGCGGTCGGCCTGCTGGTGGGCCGGGCCGGGCAGTGGCTGCTCGGCCGGGCCGCGCTGCCGGCGGCGGGGCTGTATCCGATCGCGGCCGTCGGGCTGACCGTGCTGGCGTACGCGGCGGCGGCCGTGGTGCACGCGTCGGGGTTCCTCGCCGTGTACGTCGCCGGCGTGGTGCTCGGCAACGCCCGGCTGCCACACCGGCAGGCCATCCTCGGCTTCGCCGACGGGCTGGCCTGGCTGGCCCAGATCGGCCTGTTCGTGCTGCTGGGCCTGCTGGTCTCGCCGGCCCGGCTGGACGACGCGCTGCTGCCGGCGATCGTCGCCGGGGTGGCGCTGGTCTTCCTGGCCCGGCCGCTGTCGGTGCTGGTGGCGACGCTGCCGTTCGGCATCGCGGTACGGGAGCGGCTGTTCCTGTCCTGGGCCGGGCTGCGCGGCGCGGTGCCGATCGTGCTGGCGACCATCCCGCTGTCGGCGGGGGCGCCGGGGGCGGCCCGGCTGTTCGACGCGGTGTTCGTCCTCGTGGTGATCTTCACACTGGTGCAGACCTCGACGCTGGCGCCGGTGGCCGCGCGGCTGCGGGTGACCGCGCCGGCCGAGCCGGCGGAGATCGTGGTGGAGACGGCGCCGCTCGACCGGATGGGCGCCGACCTGCTGCAGCTGGAGATCCCGCCGGGGTCCCGGCTGGCCGGGGTGCACCTCGACGAACTGCGGCTCCCGGTGGGGGCGGTGGTTACCCTGCTGCTGCGGGACGGGACCGGTTCGGTGCCGGGGCCGGAGACCCGGCTCAAGGTCGGCGACAGTCTGCTGATCGTGGCGACCGCGCAGGTGCGGGACGAGACCGAGCGGCGGCTGCGGGCGGTCGGTCGGCGCGGCAGGTTGGCCCGTTGGTTTCACGAATATGGTGACGGCCGCGCGGAATGATCAGCTAGAGTTCCCTTTGCCCTAATTTGGCGGTTAATTAGGGTGCAAACCAGTCAGAACCGGGCAGCCTGTTGTCGGACGTGTGTACGTTCCGTATTCTTGCGAATCTCCGGAGTGCGCGGCGACCGCCGCGCACCGTTCTGCAACTGGGAGCCACACCCGCCCGTCGACGAGTACGGCGGCGCGGGGTCCTGTCCAGGCACCGCCGATCGCCGCGGACGCCGCGGCCAAGGGAGCGACGATGGCGAAGCCAGCCGACACGAAGACCGCGACCGCCGGCAAGCCGGTCGCCAAGGGCACCCGCAGTGCCGCGGAGACCGAGAAGATCCGGGCCGCCCTGGCGGCGCGTTGCGACGAACTGCGCGCCGAGTACGATCAGACGCTGAGCGAGATCACCGAACTCCAGCGCGGCCGGCTGACCGACTCGGCAGGGGACGACCAGGCCGACACCGGCACCAAGACGCTCGAGCGGGAGCAGGAGATCTCGCTGGTCAACAGCATCCTGGAGCGCATCACGCAGGTCGAACGGGCGCTGGAGCGGCTCGACGAGGGCGCCTACGGCTGGTGCGAGCGGTGCGGCAACCCGATCCCGGTCGAACGGCTCGCCGCGTTCCCGTCGGCGACCCTGTGCGTGACGTGCAAGCAGTTGGAGGAGCGACGCTGAATGCCGGTGGGGACCAGATGACCGCCGTACCCGACGCGGCCGGGCCACGCCCGGCCGCGACCCGTCGGCGGGCGGTGACGGTCCTCACGGTGATCGCCGTCGTGACGGTGCTCGCCGACCTCGGCACCAAACACCTCGCCCTGCAGATGCTGGAGGACCGCGAGCCGGTACGCCTGCTCGGCGGCGCCGTCTACCTCACCCTGATCCGCAACAGCGGCGCCGCCTTCAGCCTCGGCAGCGACTACACCTGGGTCTTCCCGACGGTCACGATCGTGGTGGTCGGCTGGATCGGCTGGCTGGCCCTGCGGCTGCGGTCGGTGCCGTGGGCGATCTCGCTCGGGCTGGTCCTCGGCGGGGCGCTGGGCAACATGGTCGACCGGCTGTTCCGCGCCCCCGGCCCGTTCCTCGGCCACGTCATCGACATGGTCAGCGTCTTCGATCCGCGCGGGCAGGTGTTCCCCATCTTCAACCTGGCCGACAGCGCGCTGGTCTGCGGCGTGCTGTTCGCGATCTTCCTCGAGTTCACCGGCCGCCAGCGCGACGGCACCCGGATCAGCGCCCGCGAGGCCACCGGCGGCACCGCCGGGAAGGGCCGCGACAAGTCGGTCGAACCCGAACCCGAACCCGCCGCCGCGGCCGATCCGGCCCGGCCCGTCGCCCGGACCGACCGGTGACCGCCGGAGCGCCGGCCGGCGCCCGCCCCACCGGCGACCGTCGCAGCCTGCCGGTTCCCGACGGCCTCGACGGGATGCGCCTCGACCAGGCGGTGTCCCGCCTGTTCGGGCTGTCCCGCACCGCCGCCGCGACCCTGGTCGAGGCCGGCGACGCGCTCGTCGACGGCACCGTACGGACCAAGTCGGAGAAGGTCAGCGCCGGCTCCTGGCTGGAGGTCACGCTGCCCGCCCCGCCCGCCCCGCCCACCGTCACCGCCGAGGTCGTACCCGGCCTGCGGGTGGTCTACGACGACGACGACATCGTGGTGGTCGACAAGCCGGTCGGGGTCGCCGCCCACCCGAGCCCGGGATGGACCGGGCCGACCGTCATCGGCGGACTCGCCGGGATGGGACACACCATCGCCACCAGCGGCGCCGCCGAACGGCAGGGCGTGGTGCACCGCCTCGACGTCGGCACCACCGGGCTGATGGTGGTCGCCAAGAGCGAACACGCCTACAGCGTCCTGAAGCGGGCGTTCAAGTACCGCGAGGTCGAGAAGCGCTACCACGCCGTCGTGCAGGGGCACCTCGACCCGCTGCGCGGCACCGTCGACGCGCCCATCGACCGGCACCCGTCGCACGACTGGAAGTGGGCGGTGGTGTCCGGTGGCAAACCCAGCGTCACCCACTACGACACCGTCGAGGCGTTCCCGGCCGCCAGCCTGGTCGACGTACGGCTGGAAACCGGCCGTACGCACCAGATCAGGGTGCACTTCTCGGCCCTGCGGCACCCGTGCGTGGGTGACCTGACGTACGGTGCCGACCCGACACTTTCCGGTCGGCTCAAGCTGTCCCGCCAATGGCTGCATGCCCGTGCGCTCAGCTTCCTACACCCCCGTACGGACGAAGAGGTTCGGTTCGTCAGCGACTACCCTGACGACTTGGAACACGCGCTGGCCGTACTCCGGGGCTGAGCGCGTTCCGCGACCTCCGCCTCAAAGGGAGTGAATTCCCCCGTGCGTGCCGGCGACCTGCTGCGACGGCTGGACAGCATCCTCCTGCCACCCCTGGCCCGGGGAATGGCCCGGCTCGGCCAGGGGCCGGTGCGGTCCCGGGTGCTGACCGGTGCCGCGCTGCTCTCGGTCACCGCCGTGCTGGTCACCGCCGTGTGGGCAGCCGACCGCCGGCAGGCCGGCGACCCGACCGTCGGAGAGGTCGTACGGGTCGGCGTGGTCGAGGGCGACTCGATCCCGAGTTACGTCTCGGCCAGCCGCCACGAACTGGCGCGGATGCTGGCCGAGCCGGTCGACACCCCGTCGGGGGAGACGTACGCCCTGGTGACGCTCACCGCCTACCTGGCGCCCGACCGGCTGACCGCGGTCCTCGACGGCGTCGCGGTGTCGGAGGTCTTCACCCGGGTGCCGCTGCCGGAGACCCAGACCCAGATCGTGCGGATTCCGGCCTTCCGGATCCCGACCGACGTGGTCGCCGGGATGGGCCTGGTCGCCGGCCGCAAGGACCGGGAGGCGGCCGACTACCAGCAGCGGGCCCACGAGGTGGCCGGCGACGGGGAGCCGGAGCGGCACCTGCGGGCGGTCTACGGCAGCGGGGCCCAGGTGGCGGCGGCCGAGGCCACCGCCTACCGGTCGAGGTGTTCCTGCGTCTACGCGGCGGTCGTCCGGGCGACGCCGGCCGGGCTCGACCGGATCGCGGCGAGGTCCGAGGTCCGCGCCGTCGACCCGGCGCCGGAGGTACGACGGCTGGACCGCGCGGTGTTCCTGCCGCCCCTGCCCGAGCAGGTGGACTTCGTGCGACCCCCGGTCGACCAGGGGATCGCCGGACCGGCCGACGAGCCGACGCCGTCGGCCACCGCCGTACCGGAACCGACCCGGACACCGTCGGCGGACGGGGTACGGCCGTCCGGCGAGACCTCGCCGGGTGGTGTACCGTCCGTCACGCCCACCCCGGCGGAGAGCGCCAGCGGCGCTCCGGGCGAGCCGACGGGCACCGGGACGACCCCTTCGGACGGACAGTGACCGGTCCGCCCACATCCCGGTGACGGTCCGTGGCGTTGGAACATGCTGACGGTGGTGTAGGCGGTCCGGTGTAGCCCGAATAGGGTTTCCTTCGTAGCCTGTCAGGCGAAACCGATGGCGCGGGGAGGGTGAGCCGTGGAGGGCACCGAGGCCGGCTGGGGCCGGCCAGCCGAATCGGCCCCGCGCTGGCGGGCGCTGCTCGACCGGGCCCGGCTCGGCGGGCGTACCGGTGAACAGCCCGAGGTCGGCGACCGCCGGGGCGGATCCCGGCGGGCCGAGGAGCCGGCGCCGCGACCGGGCGCGAACGGATACCGGGGCGGCGCGGCCGACCACGGCTTCTCCGGGCGGTATCCGGCCGACCCCGGTCCGGCCGACTACTCCCGCTACGAACCGGTCGATCCCAGCCCGGTCGGCTCCGCCCGGGTCGAACCCCGGTACGCGCCCGCCGACCCGCTGTCCGACCCGCTGCCCGACTCCCGCTACGAGTTCGGTGCCCGGTCGGACCTCGGTTACGACCCCGGGACCCGCTACGAGCCGGAGCCGCGGTTCCGGCCCGACCCGGGATACGACCCCGGCGCCCGTGGCCGCGCCGAGCCGACCTACCAGCCGGAGCCGCGCTACCGGTCCGAGCCGGCGCCCGAGCCGGAGCCGCCCGGCGGGTCCCGGTGGGCGCTGCTCGACAACGGCTACCGCCCCCAGCTCGACCCGGCCCCCACCGCCGACCCGCCGCGTGGTTCCGCACCGGTCGAGCGGCCGTGGACCGAGCCGCGCGACCACCGGTCGTGGACCGAGCCGTCGACCCCGTCCCGGACCGACGCGCCGTGGACCGAGCCGCAGCCGCCCGCCCGCACCGAGGAGCCGTGGACGCAGCCCCGGTCGTGGACGGAGCCGGCCGGGCAGTCGTGGACCGAACCGGCCCGGTCGTCGTGGACCGAGCCGGCGAGCCCGTCGTGGACCGAGCCGGCCGGGCAGTCGTCGTGGACGGAGCCGGTGGACGAGCCGCGGGGGCAGTCCCGGGCGCAGGCGCCGGTACGCTCCCGCGCCGAGGTCCCCGGCCGGGCCCGGGTCGAGGCGCCGTGGATCGAGCCGCAGGCGCCGCGGACCGAGGTGTCGTGGACCGAGCCGCCCCAGCCGTCGTGGGCCGCGCCGATGCAGGCGGCGCGTCCGGAGCCGACCCGCACCGGGATCGGGTCGGCCCGGGTGCCGTCCGCCCGCGCCGAGGCCCGGGTCGCCCCGGGCGCCCTGCAGTGGCAGTCCACCGACGTCGACGTCGAGGTGACCCGCGCGGCCAGCGTGCTGCGCCGCGACATGGGCACGCCCCGGGTGGTGGCGTTCGCCAACCCCAAGGGTGGCGTGCACAAGACCACGGCCACCGTGCTCGCCGCCGCCACCGTCGGCAGCGTGCGCGGCCGCGGCGTGCTGGCCTGGGACGACAACGAGCTGCGCGGCACCCTCGGGCTGCGCGCCGGCAGCGCCCGGCACGCCCGTACGATCCGGCACCTGATCGCCGACCTGCCCGAGATCGAGGGGCGGCACGGCATCGAACTGACCGACTGGCTCGACGACTACCTGCGGCACGCCTCCGACGGCTCCTACGACGTGCTGGCCGGCGAGGAGAACTCCCGCTTCGCCCAGCAACTCGACCAGGCCACCGTGCAGCGGGTGCTGGAGCTGCTGCGCCGTACCCACGACGTGATCTGCGTCGACACCGGCAACAACGTGGAGAGCGCCAACTGGCGTACCGTCCTGCAGGCCGCCGACCAGCTCGTCGTCACCACCGTGCCGCGCGAGGACGCCGCGTTCACCGCCGACTGGATGCTCGACCTGCTGCACGAGGTCGGGATGAGCGACCTCGCCGCCAACGCGGTCACCCTGCTGTCGTGCCCCAACCCGGAGAAGTCGCCGATGCTCGACGACTTCGCCCGGCACTTCGCGACCCGGACCCGGGCGGTGGCGATCGTGCCGTACGACCCGGCCCTGGAGACCGGCTCCTCGATCGAGTACGGGCAACTGCAACCCGCCACCCGAGACGCCTGGCTGCGGGCCGCGTCGGTGATGCTGGAGCCGTTCGCCCGCTGACCGGGGCGCGGCCCCCGGCCGTACGGCGACCGGTTCCGCCCGGTCGGCGCACGGTCGTGCCGGGCGGTCCCGGGCGGGCGATTCCCGGCCACCGGCGGTGGTCGCCGACTGTGCCCCGTCCGGTACGCGCATAGGATCCGGAGGTGGTTGTTTCGGGCGATGCGCGCACTCCCACGCAGCGCGGCGACAACGACCGGCACTCCACCGTCCGGTCCGTCACCGCCGACCGGCTCGGTGGGCTGGCCGACCGCGCCGCGGCCGTACCGGCCGGCTGGTGGCACCTCGCGGTGGTGGTGTCGATGCTGCTGGCCGCGGTCGCGGTCTTCGGCCCGCTGTGGGCCGACCCGCAGGGCCGGGTCCTGTACGACAACGCCGCCGACTACGAGCTCTTCGAGTGGATGCTGGGCCACACCGCGATGGCGGTGACCAACCTCGAGAACCCGTTCTTCGCCACGGACCTGGGCGCCCCGAACGGCGTCAACCTGATGGCCAACACCTCGGTCCTGCTCCCCGGCGTGATCCTCACCCCGGTGACCCTGCTCGGCGGCCCCGGGCTGTCGGCCACCCTGCTGCTGACCCTCTCCCTCGCCGGCACCGGCGTCGCCTGGTACTTCTTCCTGCTGCGCTGGGTCGTCGACGCCCGGTCCGCCGCCTACGTCGGCGGCCTCTTCTGCGGCTTCGCGCCCGGCATGGTCTCCCAGGCCACCGGGCACCTGCACATGTCGGCGCTCTTCCTGATCCCGCTGATCCTGTGGGTCGTCCTGCGGCTGGGCGAGCCCGGCCGCACCCTCCGCGACGGGATCCGGCTCGGCCTGCTGGCCACCGCCCAGCTTCTCACCGGCGAGGAGCCGATCTTCCTGGCCGCGCTCGCCCTGGCCGCCTTCCTGGCCTGCTACGCGCTCTGGCGGTGGCGGGACCTGCGCGACCGGCTGCGCGGCGCGCTGGCCAGCCTCGCCCTCGCGGTCGCCATCGCCCTTCTCGTGCTCGGCTACCCGCTGTGGACCCAGTTCTTCGGCCCGCACGCCTACCACGGGGTCCCGAACCACAAGTACCCCGGCGACCTCGGTGCCTTCGTCAACTACCCGACGTACGCCCTCGGCGGCGACCCGCTGACCGCCGAGCGCTACTCGCCGAACGTCAGCGAGCAGGCGACGTTCTTCGGCTGGCCGCTGCTCGTCCTCGCCCTGGTCTGCGCCGCGTGGACGTGGCGGCGGATCGCGATCCGCTGTGCAGTGCTCACCGGGATCGGCTTCGGGCTGCTGTCGCTCGGCACCGAGTTGCACCTGGCCGGGGAGCCGGTCGGGATACCCGGCCCCTGGGAGCTGGTCGACCGGCTGCCGCTCTTCCGGGACGTGATCCCGCTGCGGCTGGGCATGGTGCTCATCCCGGTGATCGGGATCCTGGTCGCCGCCACCTGGGACCGGGCCCTCGCCGCCGGCGCCGCACCAGCCGGCGACCGCCCGCTGGCCCGCCTGTGGCCGGCCGCGGTCGTCGCGGTGCTGGTACCGCTGGTCCCGCTGCCGCCCGCCGCGGTCGAGGGGGTGCCGACCCCCGGGTTCGTCAGCCAGGGGGAGTGGCGGGAATGTGCCGACGAGGGCGGCACCGTCGTCGCGTTCGTCGACGGCATCCGGCAGATGACCTGGCAGCGCGACGCCGGCTACCGGTACGCGGTGCACGGCGGCTACCACATCACCCGGGGCCCCGACGGCAAGGGACAGTGGGGGACCGCGTCGCGGCCGACCGAGGACCTCGTCTACGACGCGATCATCAAGGCCCGGGTGCCGGAGATCACCGACCAGGTACGCGCGCAGGCGGTCGAGGACATCCGGCACTGGAACGCCGACTGCTTCATCGTGCCGCTGCACCCCAACGGCGCACTCGCCGAACCGGTGGTCACCGCCATCCTCGGCGTGCCCCCGATCCGTACGCCCGAACTGTGGGCCTGGGACGTACGCGGACTGCGGTGAGACGCGCCCCCCGTACGCCCCGGCGGGCCGGCCGTTCGTGGCCCGGCCCGGGGGTGGGCGGCCCCGAAGACGCCTGGGAGGATCAACCGGTGAGTGTCGTCAACCCTGAGCCGCCCGTCGGGCCGCAGCCGGTCCCGGCACCGGTGCCGGGCATCTCGCCCGGACGCGGGCCGGCCGGCCGGACGCTGCTGGTGGCCGTGGCCACCGCACTGGTCGTCGCCGGGCTCGGGGCACCGCTCGGACTGCTGTGGGCGGCGGTCGCGCCGGACGTGCCGGTGGTCCGGACCGCCACCGGCGGCGCGCTGACCGAACCGCAGCCGGAGCAGTTCGTCGCCGCCGACGGCTGGTTCAGCCTGCTCGGGTTGGCCTTCGGAGTGGCGGCCGCGGTGCTCGGCTGGCTCCTGCTGCGCGGGCAGCGCGGCCCGGCCGGGCTGGTCGCCGTCGTCGTCGGCGGTCTCGGCGCCGCCCCGCTGGCCTGGCAGGTGGGCCGGCGCGTCGGGCTGGCGGAATACCAGCGGCTGCTGGAGACCGCCCCGGTCGGCGAACTGCTCAGCCGGCCGCCGGACCTGCGCGCCGGCCGGTTCGAGTGGGTGTTCGGCTTCATCCCGACCCTCCAGGGCGATCTGCTGGTGCCGGCGTTCGCCGCCGCCGTCACGTACACCCTGCTGGCCGGCTGGTCCCGGTACGCCTCGCTGCGGCCCGAGCCGGAGCCGGACTTCGGGTACCCGCCGCACGGCGGCGGCTGGCCGCCCCCGGTCGGCGCCGGGCCCGACCACCCGGCCGGCTGGCCACCGCCGCCCGCCACCGCGGCACACGATTTCGCCGCCGGGGCGCATGATCCCGCCGGCGGGCTGTCGAACGGCATCGGGCCGGCCGCCGCCGGGCCGCCGGGTGCCACCCCGGTGCCGGGTTTCCCGCCGGCCGGCGGGAAGCCGGCTAGTTCGGACTCGCCGGAACCGCGATCTCCGGCAGCGGCACCGGCACCGCCCGCACCTGGCGAAGCAGAGCCGCCTCGCGGCTGAGCAGGCGCAGCTCGGCCCGGAGCCGGCTCGCGGTGTCGGGGGCGCAGAGCAGGCTCTGCCGGTCGGTGACGGTCAGCACGGCGGTCGCCGCCACCAGGTGCGACAGCACGGTCGGGTCGTCGGGCAGTTGCTCGGCGATCTCGGCGCTGTCGGTGCGGATCAGGGTCAGGTAGCGCCGGAACAGCGCCAGCACCCGCGGCGCCAGCAGGTCGGCGACCGCCTCCTGGCCGGCCGGCTCGGGCAGCCACTCCACGTCGGCGGTCAGGTAGGGCTCCGTCTGCTCGTCGATGCCGGTGATCCGGAACCGGCGGCGGCCCACCGTCACGATGTCGAAACGCCCGTCGGGCAGTTCGGTCACCTGCCGGATCTCCGCGGTGCAGCCGACCTCGTGCAGGGTGACCGGCCCGGACGCCGGGGCGGTGCCGGGCGGCCCGGCCGCCGGCCGTACCTCCCAGCCCTTGCGGATGGCGACCACGCCGAACTCGCGGGGCGTGCCGTCGGGCAGACCGACGAGATGCCGGACGAGTTCCCGGTAGCGTTCCTCGAAGATGTGCAACGGCAGCACCAGGCCGGGGAACAGCACCGTCCCGAGGGGAAACATCGGCAGCCGCTGGTTCACCGGTCGAGCCTAGCGTGGCCCGGCTCACCGTCCCGCCCGCTGGGCGGCGCCGGACCCGTCCGTGGCGTGCCGCCTAGACTCGCAAGGGTGCTGAACCGGATCGACCTGCGCGCGGGGGGCCCTGACGGCTCTTCCGACCCGCGCCGCCTGCTGCCCCGTGCCCAACTCGACGTCTCCGTGGCGGTCGACAAGATCCGCCCGGTTGTCGAGGCGGTGCGCGAGCATGGCCTGACGGCGATCCGCGACGCCACCCATCGCTTCGACGGGCTGGAGCTGTCCGAGTTCCGGGTTCCGGCGCAGGCCATCGCCGCCGCCGAGCGGACCCTGGACGACGGCGTACGGGCCGCGCTGGTCGAGAGCATCGCCCGGGCCCGCAAGGTGCACGAGGACCAGCGCCGCACCGACACCGTCACCGAGGTGGTGCCCGGCGGCACCGTCACCGAACGCTGGGTGCCGGTCTCCCGGGTCGGCCTCTACGTGCCCGGCGGCCTGGCGATGTACCCGTCGACCGTGGTGATGAACGTCGTACCGGCCCAGGTCGCCGGGGTCGGCGCGCTGGTCGTGGCGAGCCCGCCGCAGGCCGAGAACGGCGGGCTGCCCGACGCCCGGGTGCTCGCCGCCTGCGCGCTGCTCGGCGTCGACGAGGTCTACGCGGTCGGCGGCGCCCAGGCGGTCGCGATGCTGGCGTACGGCTCCGACGTCGGCGGCGGGCAGCGGTGCGAACCGGTCGACATGATCACCGGGCCGGGCAACATCTGGGTCACCGCCGCCAAGCGGCTGCTGCGCGGCGTCGTCGGCATCGACGCCGAGGCCGGCCCGACCGAGATCGCGATCCTCGCCGACGACACCGCCGACCCGGCCCACGTCGCCGCCGACCTGATCAGCCAGGCCGAGCACGACCCGCTGGCGGCCAGCGTCCTGGTCACCCCGTCCGTCGAGCTGGTCGACGCGGTCGAGCGCGAACTGACCCGGCAGGTCGCCGCCACCAAGCACGCCGAGCGGGTCACGACCGCGCTGACCGGCGAGCAGTCCGGCGTGGTCCTCGTCGACGACCTCGAGGCCGGGCTGCGGGTGGTCGACGTCTACGCGGCCGAGCACCTGGAGATCCAGACCCGCGACGCCCGGGAGTGGGCACTGCGGGTACGCAACGCCGGGGCGATCTTCGTCGGGCCGTACGCGCCGGTGTCGCTCGGCGACTACTGCGCCGGCTCCAACCACGTGCTGCCCACCGGCGGCTGCGCCCGGCACTCCTCGGGGCTGTCCGTGCAGTCGTTCCTGCGCGGCATCCACATCGTCGAGTACGACGAGCCGGCGCTGCGCGACGTGGCCCGGCACGTGGTGACCCTGTCGGCGGTCGAGGACCTGCCGGCACACGGCGACGCGGTGAAGGCGCGCTTCCCGGGGAGCGACCTGTGACCGCGGGGGACGGCGTGACGTTGGACGACCTGCCGCTGCGGGACGACCTGCGCGGTCGCAGCCCGTACGGGGCGCCGCAGCTCGACGTGCCGGTCCGGCTGAACACCAACGAGAACTCCTACCCGGTGCCGGAGCCGGTCGTGGAGGCGATCGCCAAGGCGGTCGCCGCCGAGCTGCGCGACCTCAACCGCTATCCCGACCGCGACGCGGTGGCGCTGCGCGGTGACCTCGCCGACTATCTCGGCCACGGGCTGACGACCGCGAACGTGTGGGCGGCGAACGGCTCCAACGAGATCCAGCAGCAGCTCTTCCAGGCGTTCGCCGGACCGGGGCGGACCGCGCTGGGGTTCACCCCGGCCTACTCGATGCACCCGCTGCTGGCGCTCGGGACCGGGACCACCTGGGTCGACGGGCGGCGCGGCGATTCGTTCGACCTGACCGCCGCGGACGCCGCCGCGCAGGTCGAACGGCACCGGCCCGACCTGGTGCTGCTCTGCTCGCCCAACAACCCGACCGGCACCGCGCTCGACCCGGCCGTGCTGACCGCCGTCCTCGACGTGGCGCCCGGCATGGTCGTCGTCGACGAGGCGTACGCCGAGTTCGCCCGGCCGGGCACGCCGAGCGCGCTGACCGTGCTGCCCGGCCACCCCCGGCTGGTGGTGACCCGCACGATGAGCAAGGCGTTCGGGTTCGCCGGTGGCCGGCTCGGCTACCTGGCCGCCGACCCGGCCGTGGTCGACGCGGTGCAACTGGTGCGGCTGCCGTACCACCTGTCGTCGCTGACCCAGGCGGCCGCCCGGGCGGCGCTCGCGCACCGGGCGGCCCTGCTCGCCACCGTGGAGGCGATCAAGGCGCAGCGGGACCGGATCGTCGCCGCGCTGCGCGGGCGGGGGATCCGGGTGGCCGACAGCGACGCCAACTTCGTACTCTTCGAGGTCGGCGGCGACCAGAAGGCCGCCTGGCGGGCCCTGCTCGCCCGGGGGGTGCTGATCCGCGACGTCGGCCTGCCCGGCTGGCTGCGGGTCACCGCCGGTACGCCGGAGGAGACCGACGCCTTCCTGACCGCAAGCGAGGAGTTGTCATGAGCGAGCGTGGCGAGCGAATCGGGCGGCTCAGGTCGACTCATGGCGGCTGTGAGCGAAGCGAGGAGACGCTGTGAGCGGGCGAATCGGGCGGGTGGAGCGGACCACCGCCGAGACCAAGGTGCTCGTCGAGATCGACCTCGACGGCACCGGCAAGGCCGACATCAGCACCGGGGTCGGCTTCTACGACCACATGCTCAACCAGATCGCCCGGCACGGCGGCTTCGACCTGACCGTGCACACCGAGGGCGACCTGGAGATCGACGCGCACCACACGATCGAGGACACCGCGCTGGCCCTCGGCACCGCGTTCGCGCAGGCGCTCGGCGACAAGGCCGGCATCCGCCGCTACGGCTCGGCGACCGTGCCGATGGACGAGGTGCTGGTCCGGGCCGCCGTCGACCTGTCCGGCCGGCCGTACGTCGTGCACGACGAGCCGCTGCTCGTGCCGTACATCGGCGGGGTCTACGCGACCAGCATGACCCGGCACATCTGGGAGTCGTTCGGGCAGACGGCCCGGCTGACCCTGCACGTCGACGTGCTGCGCGCGGCCCGGCCCGGCGGCCACCCGGACGCCCACCACGTGGTCGAGGCGCAGTTCAAGGCGGTGTCCCGGGCGTTGCGTGAGGCGGTGTCGGTCGACCCGAAGCTGGCCGGCGCGATCCCGAGCACCAAGGGCACCCTGTGAAGCCGGGACGGGCCTGATGGGCGCGGCGATCCCGATCCTGCTGCTGGCGCTCGCCGGGATCCTGGTCGGCGGCGCCTGGTCGATGTACCGCCAGGGCGCCGGGCGCGGTGCCGTCGCTCTGGTCGCCGTACTCGCGTTGCTCGCCGCCGCCGGCGGCGTGCTCTGGCTACTACCGGGGGACAGTTCGTGACCGAGCGGAGCGAGGTGGGCGCATGACCGGAGTCGTGGTTCTCGACTACGGGTCGGGCAACCTGCGGTCGGCCGAGCGGGCGCTGGTGCGCGCCGGTGCCTCGGTGACGGTCACCGCCGACCTGGCCGCCGCGGCCGGCGCCGACGGGCTCGTCGTGCCGGGCGTGGGTGCCTTCGCCGCCTGCATGGCGGGTATCGACGCGCTCGGGGCCGGCCCGGTCATCGCCGACCGGGTCGCGGCCGGCCGGCCGGTGCTCGGCATCTGCGTCGGCATGCAGGTGCTCTTCGGCCACGGCGAGGAGCACGGCGTGGTCACCAAGGGGCTCGGCCTGCTGCCCGGCGGCATCACCCGGCTTCCGGCCCGGCGGGTGCCGCACATGGGCTGGAACACCGTCGAGCCGCCGGCCGGCTCCCGCCTGCTCGCCGGCCTGCCGCCCGCGTCGCGCTTCTACTTCGTGCACTCGTACGCGGCGCTGGATCCGGGCGCGCTGGCCGACGCCGGTGCGCTGGTCACCACCGCCGACCACGGGGCGCCGTTCGCGGCGGCGGTCGAACTCGGCCCGCTGTCGGCGGCCCAGTTCCACCCGGAGAAGTCCGCCGACACCGGGGCGACGCTGCTGCGCAACTGGATCGCGACCCTGTGAACCGCGGTCCACGGCGGCCACCGGCCGCTCCACGGTCGCGGCGGATCGACAGCGACGGGCGGCGGCCACCGGTCGCCTCCCGCCGCCGGCGCCGTACCAACGGCGGTGGCTGGCGGTGAGCAAGGAACGCGCCCGGCTCCGGGCGGCCCGGCAGGCCGAACTCGAGCGGGAGCGGGCCCGCCGGGCCCGTACGGTCGCCCGCCGGCAGCGCCGCCGGGCCCTGCTGCGCCGCCTCACCCCCCGGCTGCCCGACCGCCGTACGGGGCGGATGCTCGCCCGGCGCAGCCGCGGCGAACGCGCCGGGATCGTCATCCTCACGCTGTGCGCCGTCGCGGCGATCGTGCTGCTCGTCGACGACATGGCGCTGCGCATCGCGCTGATCCTGCTGATGCTGCTGGTCCTGCCGGCCGTCGTCGTGATCGCCCTCGGCCGGCGCACCTAGATTCCCACTAAGGAGTTCCGTTGAGCCTCACGCTTCTGCCCGCCGTCGACGTCGCCGACGGCCAGGCCGTACGCCTGGTGCAGGGTGCCGCCGGCAGCGAGACCACGTACGGCGACCCGCTGGAGGCCGCGCTGGCCTGGCAGCGTGACGGCGCGACCTGGATCCACCTGGTCGACCTGGACGCCGCCTTCGGCCGCGGCTCGAACGCCGAACTGCTCGCCGACGTGGTCGGCCGGCTCGACGTCGACGTGGAACTGTCCGGCGGTATCCGCGACGACGAGTCGCTGCGGCGGGCGCTGGCCACCGGGGCGGCCCGGGTCAACATCGGCACCGCCGCGCTGGAGGACCCGCAGTGGTGCGACCGGATCGTCGGCGGGTACGGCGACCGGGTCGCGATCGGCCTGGACGTCCGCGGCCGTACGCTGGCCGCCCGGGGCTGGACCCGCGACGGGGGTGACCTCTTCGAGGTGCTGGAGCGCCTCGACAAGGCCGGCACGTCCCGGTACGTCGTCACCGACATCACCAAGGACGGCACGATGCGCGGCCCGAACCTGGACCTGCTGCGCGAGGTCTGTGCCCGTACCGACGCGCCGGTGATCGCGTCCGGTGGGGTGTCGACCCTGGACGACCTGCGCGCCCTGTCGACGCTGGAGGCGGTCGGCGTCGAGGGCGTCATCGCCGGCAAGGCGCTGTACGCGGGGGCGTTCACCGTCGCCGAGGCCCTCGCCGTCCTCGCCGAGGCCGGCGCCCGATGACCGTCGGCCGCGAGGTCCATCTCGCCTCCCGGCCGGCCGGGAGGGCCGGCGCGGACAACTTCGCCGTGGTCGAGGTGCCGGTCCCCGAGCCCGGCCCCGGCCAGCTCCTGGTCCGCAACGTGGTGATGTCCGTCGACCCGTACATGCGCGGGCGGATGAACGACGTGAAGTCGTACGTCCCGCCGTTCCGGGTCGGCGCGGTCCTCGACGGCGGTGCGGTCGGCGAGGTCGTCGCGACCGGTGCCGGCACCCGTCGACAGCGCGGCGAACTGGTCCTGCACGGCCTCGGCTGGCGGGAGTACGCCGTCGTCGACGACGCCTCGGCCCGACCGGTCGACCCGGAGCTGGCGCCGCCGTCGGCATACCTGGGGGCGCTCGGCATGCCGGGCCTGACCGCGTACGCCGGTCTGGTCGACGTGGCCGGGCTGAAGCCGGGCGAGACGGTCTTCGTCTCCGGGGCGGCCGGCGCGGTCGGCAGCCTCGCCGGCCAGATCGCGAAGCTGCGCGGCGCCGCCCGGGTGGTCGGCAGCGCCGGCTCGGCGGCCAAGGTGCAGCGGCTGTACGAACTCGGCTTCGACGCCGCGTTCGACTACCACGACGGCCCGGTACGCGAGTCGCTGGCCGCCGCCGCGCCGGACGGCATCGACGTCTACTTCGACAACGTCGGCGCCGACCACCTGGAGGCCGCCCTGTCGGCGCTGCGGGTGCACGGCCGGGTGGCGATGTGCGGCGCGATCGCCCAGTACGACACGGACGAGCCGCCGGCCGCGCCGCGCAACCTGGCGCTGGCGATCGGCAAGCGGCTGACCCTGCGCGGCTTCCTGGTCAGCGACCACGATCACCTGCGCGACGAGTTCGTCGCCGAGGTCGGCGGCTGGCTGCGCGGCGGCGAGCTGCGGTACGACGAGACGGTGGTCGACGGGCTGGAGAACGCCCCGGCGGCGTTCCTCGGCCTGCTGCGCGGCGACAACCTCGGCAAGATGCTGGTCCGGCTGTGACCGGGCGGGTGCCGGCCCGCCCCGTGCGGCCGGCGGGGGCCGTCCGGCGGCCGGATAGGCTCGGGCCATGACGGTGGCGGTACGGGTGATCCCGTGTCTCGACGTGGACGCCGGGCGGGTGGTCAAGGGGGTCAACTTCCTCGACCTGCGCGATGCCGGTGACCCGGTCGAGCTGGCGGCGGCCTACGACCGGGCCGGTGCCGACGAGCTGACCTTCCTCGACGTGACCGCCTCCTCCGCCGGCCGGGGGACGATGCTCGACGTCGTACGCCGTACCGCCGAGTCGGTCTTCATCCCGTTGACCGTCGGTGGCGGCGTACGGGCCGTCGCCGACGTCGACACGCTGCTGCGTGCCGGCGCCGACAAGGTCGGGGTGAACACGGCGGCGATCGCCCGGCCGGAGCTGATCGCCGAGATCGCCGACCGGTTCGGCCGGCAGGTGCTGGTGCTGTCGCTCGACGTACGGCGGGCACCGGCCGGCAGTCCGGCGGCCGGCGGCAGCGGGTTCGAGGTCACCACGCACGGCGGCCGGCGCGGCACCGGGCTCGACGCGGTGGAGTGGGCCCGCCGGGGCGCCGAACTCGGTGCCGGCGAGATCCTGCTCAACTCGATGGACGCCGACGGCACCAAGGCCGGCTTCGACCTGGCGTTGATCGGGGCGGTCCGGGCGGCGGTCGACATCCCGGTCATCGCCAGCGGTGGCGCGGGCGCGCTGGACGACTTCCCGCCGGCGGTGGCGGCCGGTGCCGACGCGGTGCTCGCCGCGAGCGTCTTCCACTTCGGCGAACTGACCATCGGCGAGGTCAAGCAGACCCTGCGGGCCGGCGGCCACCCGGTCCGCTGACCGTGCGCCGCGGGCCCGCCGGGCCCGCGGCTCAGTCGCGGTAGGGGCCGCCCTCGGGGGACCGGCGCGGGGCGGGCGCGGTGAAGTGGGCGGCGTATTCGTGGATGGCGCGGGCGTGCTCGCGCTCGTCCAGCGCCCAGTCGGCGTCGCCCGGGGCGTGCCGGCGGTTGAGGGCGCCGTGGATGGTGTCGACGGTCGTCGCCAGCCCGCTGCGCGGCCGGGTGCGCCACAGCGTCTCGCCGCTCGCGGTGAGCCGGAACCAGCCGTCGTCGACCGTGATCAGGCCGGCGCCGGCCAGCCGGCGTACGGCGGTCTCGATGTCCTCACGGTCGGGGATGGCCCGGTTGAGGTGGTCGGCCGTGGAGAGGACGTCGGCGAGCCGGATGCCCTCCGGCCGGCGTGTTGTCGGTGCCCGGAGGTGTCGTCCCGCCCCACCGGCGATGACCACCGAGACGAAGATCCACGCGTCCGTCCACCGCCACCCCTCGTCGGCCATGCGCCAATGATGCCCGTCGAGCGCCACCGATGGAACCACGGGATCCCCTGTTATCCGCCCGTTTTCCGGCCGTCGTCGGACCCGACACCGGGTACGGCGGGTCCGACCTGGACCGGGGCCGGGGAAGACCCGGCGGGACCGGTGGCATCCGGTCGAGCCGGGCTCGGGGAGGCGCGGCCCGGTCCGGGCACGGTGAACAGCGGGATGAACCGGTGGGCCAGTGGGCCGATCGAGACCGCGTAGAGCAGGGTGCCGATCCAGACGGTGCCGCCGAGCAGCCAGCCGACGGTCACCACGGTGACCTCGATGACGGTCCGGACCATCCGGATCGACCGGCCCGGTCGCCGCGCCACCCAGCCGGTCATCAGGCCGTCGCGCGGCCCGGGGCCGAACCGGGCTCCGATGTAGAGGCCGGTCGCCATCCCGTTGGCGACGATGCCGACGACCATGAAGAGGATCCGCAACACCATCGCCCGTGGGGTGGGCAGCAGGGCGAGGGTGGCGTCGACCGCCAGCCCGACGACGACCACGTTGCTGACGGTGCCGAGGCCGGGCCGCTGCCGCAGCGGGATCCAGAGCAGTAGTACGACGGCACCGACCAGGATGCTCGCCGCGCCGATCGACAGCCCGGTGTGGATGGCGAGGCCCTGGTGGAAGACGTCCCACGGGTTGAGGCCGAGCGTCGACTCGATCATCAGCGCCATGCTGGCGCCGTACAGCGCCAGGCCGGCGTACAACTGGACCAGCCGCCGGGGCAGGCGCCGGCCACGGAAATTGCCAATTCTTGACACGCATGCCACTCTGAGGGCCAATCTGCGGAAGGATAAGAGCCAATCCTGGAGGAGTGGCATGACCAGTACCGTGCGAGGCAGTCAACTGGCCCGGTTACTCGGGCAGTGGCATGCACTTCCGGGCCGCCGACGCAGCCCCGACTACGCCGCCCTCGCCGGCGCCATCCGGGGCCTGCTCGCCGACGGGCGCCTGCCGCTGGGCGTACGGCTGCCCGCCGAACGCGAACTCGCCGAGGCGCTGAAAGTCAGCCGCACCACGGTCACCGCCGCCTACCGGGAACTGCGCGAGACCGGGCACCTGACCAGCCGGCGCGGCGCCGGAAGCTGGACCACGCTGCCCGGCGGCCACCGGGTGGCCAGCTCCGGGCTGTGGACCCCGCAGGACGACCTCGACATGATCGACCTCGGCGTCGCCGCGCTCGCCGCACCGCCCGAGCTGGTTCCCGCCGCCCGCGCCGCCGCCGAGGACCTGCCCCGCTACGTCCACGGCGCCGGCTACCACCCGACCGGCATCGTCGAACTGCGCGAGGCGGTGGCGCGGGGATACACCGACCGCGGGCTGCCCACCAGCCCCGAACAGATCATGGTGACCAACGGCACCCAGCACGCCCTCGACCTGGTGCTGCGGCTGACCCTGCCGGTCGGTGCCGGCGTACTGGTCGAGTCACCCACCTATCCCAACGCGCTGGCCGCGCTCGCCGCGCGCCGGGCCCGGATCGCCACCCACGGCCTGGCGGCCGCCCCGGAGGGCGACGGCGCCGGCTGGGACGGCGAACTGCTGCTCGCCGGCCTGCGCCAGACCCGGCCCCGGCTGGCCTACCTCATCCCCGAGTTCCAGAACCCGACCGGCCACCTGATGCCGGCCGAGCTGCGCGAGTCGGTCGTCGCCGCGGCCCACACCAGCGGCACCGACCTGATCATCGACGAGTCGTTCGTGGACCTGCCGCTGGACGGCACGCCGATGCCGCCGCCGACCGCCGTCTTCGACCGGCACTCGCGGGTGATCTGCATCGGCGGGATGAGCAAGCCGTACTGGGGCGGGATGCGGATCGGCTGGGTACGCGCCTCCGCGCCGCTGGTGCAGCGGCTGGCCGCCGCCCGGGTCGGGGTCGACATGGCCAGTCCGGTCCTCGACCAGTTGGTCGCCGTACGCCTGCTCGCCCAGGCCGCGACGATCGTGCCGGCCCGGCGGGTGCAGCTCGCCGCCCAGCGCGACGCCCTGCTCGCCGCCGTCGCCGAGATGCTGCCGGACTGGCGGGTGTCGGTGCCCGGCGGCGGCGTCACGCTCTGGGCCGAACTGGACGGGCCGGTCTCCAGCGCGCTGGCCCGGGCCGCCGAGGACGTCGGGGTACGGCTCGCGCCCGGCCCCCGGTTCGGGCTCGACGGCACGCTCGAACGCTTCCTGCGGCTGCCGTTCACGCTGCCCGCCGCCGAACTCGTCGACGCGGTGCACCGGATCGCCGCGGTCCGCTACGACCTCGACCGGGCCAGCCGTCCACGATGGAGCGAGCCGGCCGTCATCGCCTGATCCGCGCCCGGTGTCCCCGACACGCGCGGGGCGGGCGTCCACCCGGACGCCCGCCCCGGCACGGGATCAGATCTCGGCGAGCGAACCCTCGTACATCCGCTCGATCTCGGCCGCGAAGTTGGCCTCCACGCCGCGCCGCTTGATCTTCAGCGACGGCGTGATCTCACCATCCTCGATGGTCAGGTCGCGCGGCAGGATCGTCACCTTCTTGATGGTCTCCCACCGGTTGAGCTTGCCGTTCAGCTCCTTCACGTAGCCGTCGACCATCGCCTTGGCCTCCGGCGAGGCGACGATCTCGGCGTACGACTTCCCGGCCAGCGGCCCGCCGGCCGCCCACCCGGTGATCGCGTCCGGGTCGAGGGTGACCAGCATCGTGCAGTAGTTGCGGGCCTGCCCGATCACCACCGCCTGCGACGTGTACGGGCACACCGCCTTGAACATGCCCTCGATGTGCGACGGCGCGATGTACTTGCCGCCGGACGTCTTGACCAGGTCCTTCTTCCGGTCGGTGATCTTCAGGTAGCCGTCGGCGTCCAGCTCGCCGATGTCACCGGTGCGGAAGAAGCCGTCCTCGGTGAACGCGGCGGCGGTCTCGTCCGGCAGGTTGTGGTAGCCGCGCATCACCGGCTTGCCGCGGACCAGGATCTCGCCGTCCGGGTCGATCCGGCACTCCAGGTCACCGAGCGCCTGGCCGACCGTACCGATCCGGAGCTGGCCCGGCCGGTTGACGAAGTTGCCGGCGCTCGTCTCGGTCAGGCCGTACCCCTCGGAGATCGGCAGGTTGGCGGCGGCGAAGAACTCGCCGATGTCCTTGCTCAGCGGTGCGGCACCGGAGACCAGCACCCGGATCCGGCCGCCGAGGCGGGCCTGGAGCTTGCTGAAGACCAGCTTCTCGGCCAGCCCGTAGCGGAACTTCAGCCCACCCGGCACCGGCTTGCCGGCCTGTTCCAGGGCGACCTTCTCCAGGCCGGTACGGACCGCCCAGGAGAAGATCTTCGCCTTGGCGCCGCCGCCGTCCCGGGCGGTGGTGACCGCCTTGTTGTAGACCTTCTCGAAGACCCGGGGGGCGCCGCACATCAGCGTCGGCCGGACCACGGCCAGCATCTCGACCAGCTTGTCCACCCGGCCGTCGACGTACGTCCGCAGGCCGACGTGGATGACGCCGCAGATCAGCGTCTTGCCGAACGAGTGCGACAGCGGCAGCCAGAGGTACTGGAGGTCGTCGGCGATGAGCAGGTTGTTCTGGCCCTGCGCGATCCCCTCCCAGCACCAGCCGCCGTGCAGCAGTTCGACCCCCTTGGGCCGGCCGGTCGTACCCGAGGTGTAGATCAGCGTCGCCAGGTGGTCCGGCCCGATCTCGGCCACCACCTTGTCGATCAGATCCGGCTCGGCCGCGAGTGCCTCGCGGCCCCGCTTCTCCACCTCGGCCATCGTCAACTGCGGGAACGGGGCGGCCGGGTCCGGCTCGCCGTCGATGAGGATGACGTGGGTCAGTGCCGGCAGGTTCGCGTCGGCGAGCTTGCCGGCCTGCATCGGGTTCTCCGCCACCACGACCTTGGAGCCGGAGTCGGCGACGATGAAGGCGGCGTCCTCCGGCTCGGTCGTCGGGTAGACGGTGGTCGTGGCCCCGCCGGCACACATGATGCCCAGGTCGGCCAGCACCCACTCGAGCCGGGTGCCGGCGACGATCGCCACCCGGTCCTCGCCGCTGATCCCGAGCCCGCGCAGGCCGGCCGCGAACGCCTTGGCCCGGTCGCCGACCTGCGCCCAGGTCAGCCAGACCGGCCCGGAATCGTCCGCGGCGGGGTGGGCGAACGCCTCGCGGTCGGGAGTCTTCGCGATGCGCTTGAAAAACATGTCCGGGATGGACCGGTAAGGGACGTCAAGTGTCATATTGGGGGCCGCCTCCGGGGTCGAGGTAGTGTGCGTGATCGTGGTCACGTTAATTCAGTGTTACCGAGGCTATTTGCGCTGACCACTTTCGGCTAGTCCCGGCCGGCCGTGTCGGCATCCGTCAGCCGGGCCGGACGAAGCCGGCCCCCGGCGTCGGTGACGCGGGGAGCCGGCTGGCGTGCTGCGGTACGGCCACGGTGACCGTGGGCGGTGGGGTCAGTCGTCGTAGCGGTCGTCGTCATCGTCGTGGTCATCGTCGTCGTGGTCGTCGTCATCGTCGTCGTCCTGCTCGAACTTGACGATCTCGCCGGTCTCCCGGTCGACATCGACCTCGTACTCGACCTGGCCCTTGTAGATCTCGACCTCCCAGACCGGGCGGCCGTGCTCCCGGTCCCGGTCGACCTCCTCGACGGTGCCGCCGCCCACCCTGCCGAGCGCGATCTCCTTCGCGCGCTCGGCGGAGATCGCGTCGACACCGGACGCCGGGCCGCCGGTCGGGCTGCTCTGCGTCGGGGCCGGGCTGCTCGTCTCCCCGCTGGTCGGGCCGGTGGTGGGCGCGGTGTCGGGCGTGCCGGGCGTGCCGGGCGTACCCGGGGCGCTCGTCAGCGCGACGCTCGTCGTCTGCTGCCGGTTCTCGATGGTGTCCGACGCCGCCGCCACGCCGAGTGCCGTACCGGTGAACGCAAGGGCGGCGACTCCGCCGACGGCCAGGGCGACGATCGACTTGCGGGTCATGGTGGAACCTCCTTCGGTTGCTCGTAGCCAAGAGGTTCGCCCGGATCGGGATAGGGCCGCGCTGTGGCAACGCTAAGGCCGGGTTAAGGACCGCCGGGCCGCCGGCCGTGGTCGAGACGCCCCGGCGGGGCGACCGCCTGAACGGCCGAGGCCACCGGCAGGGCTTGGGCCACCGGCAGGGCAGGGCCGCCGGCAGGGCTGGGCCGCCGGCAGGGCAGGGCCGGGCCGCCGGGGTATTGCTGTCGTGGCCCACAGCGAATTCGGCGTAACGACAGCGAATTCGCTGGCGTCGTGCCGGTCTTCGAGCACCAGCAGCAGCGGCTG
>NZ_JBFBCH010000030.1:0-77088 GCF_040683055.1 Polymorphospora sp. NPDC051019
CCCGACCACTACGCCCAGTGGGAGAAGATGGCCGCCGACATCATCACCGACATCACCAACAAGTAAGACAACGCCACGACGTGGGCGCCTCCCTGAACAGGGAGGCGCCCACGTTCGCGTATCCGGACGGCTCTTCTTGCCTATAGTTGGCAACTACTAGAAGATGGCATCTGGCCACACCGACGAGGAGACCGCTTCCGTGAGCACGTACACGCTGCCGGACCTGCCCTACGACTACGCCGCGCTCGAGCCGCACATCAACGGCCAGATCCTGGAACTGCACCACGACAAGCACCACGCCACCTACGTGAAGGCCGCGAACGACACGGTCGAGCGGATCGCCGAGGCCCGTGACAAGGGCGACTTCTCGAGCATCGTCGGGCTGGAGAAGACGTTGGCGTTCAACGTCTCCGGGCACGTCCTGCACTCGCTCTACTGGCAGAACATGTCGCCGGACGGCGGCGACCGCCCCGACGGCGACCTGGCCGACGCGATCACCGAGCACTTCGGGTCGTTCGAGGCGTTCCACGGGCAGCTTTCCGCCGCCACCACAGCGGTGCAGGGTTCGGGCTGGGGCGTGCTGTCCTACGAGCCGCTCGGCAAGCGACTGATCGTCGAGCAGGTCTACGACCACCACGGCAACGTGGGCATCGGCTCGGTACCGCTGCTCGCCTTCGACGCCTGGGAGCACGCCTACTACCTGCAATACCGCAACGTACGGCCGGACTTCGTCAAGGCCATGTGGGAGGTCGTCAACTGGCCCGACGTGAGCGCCCGCTACGCGGCGGCCGTCGCCGCCACCCGCCCGGCGGGCTGATGCCTCCGGCCACCCCTGACGAGGTCATCGCCACGCTCCTGCCGCCGGCGCTGGAGCTGACCACGGCGTACGTCACCTCCGGCGACGACCCGGCGCTCTACTGGGAGACCCTGCACCGGGTGGTCGGCGAGTCGCTGACCGGGGCGGAACCCGGCCGGGCGGTCGCCGAGCTGCTGGTGGGCCTCTCCGCGCTCGCCGGCCTGCTCCTCGACCAGCTCGCCGAGGCCGGCGACCGGGACCGCGCGCGGATCCTGGCCGAGCTGCACCGGACCTATCTCGCCCGCTGAACCCCGGCCGGTGGTGACCGATCAGGCGGTCACCACCGGCCGGCTTTCGTCCGTCGACCGGTGTGACCGGGTCAGGTGGCCGGCTCCTGTTCGGCGCGGGCCGCGATCATCCCCGGCGCCTCGGCCTCGATCACCTCGAGCAGGTTGACCAGCTGCGTGGCGATCCGGGTGCCGGCCGGCGTCAGGCTGTATTCGACCCGGGCCGGGATGGTCGCCTGCACCTCGCGGTGCACGAGCCCGTCGCGTTCGAGGTTCTGGAGCGTCTGGGCCAGCATCTTCTCGCTCACTCCGTCGACCCGGCGGCGCAGCGCGTTGAAGCGGTAGGTGCCGTCGAGCAGCGCGGCGAGCGCGAGCACCCCCCACTTGCCGACGATGTTCTCCATGATCGCCCGGGACGGGCAGGCTCGGGCGAAGACGTCGCAGATCAGCGCGTCGTCCGGGTCGAACGACGCGGCCGTTGGCGGGGCGCTGCTCATGGTCCGACGATACTCCCCCGAGGTTTGCACTTTCGAAAAGTTAGTGCAATCGTTTGGGAAGCGCCCGGCGAGCCCCGCCGGCCCGCCACCCATCGGGAGAAGCTCCACATGATCACTGTCACCGGAGCGACCGGCCATCTCGGCCGGCTCGTCGTCGAACAGCTGCTCGACCGCGGCGTACCGGCCGCCGGGATCGTCGCCGCCGTACGCGCCCCGGAGAAGGCCGCCGACCTCGCCGCCCGTGGCGTCCAGGTCCGCGAGGCCGACTACGACCGGCCGGAGACCCTGGCCGCCGCCCTCGCCGGCACCGACCGGCTGCTGCTGGTCTCCGGCAACGAGCTGGGCCAGCGGCTGCGCCAGCACGGCAACGTCGTCGAGGCGGCCAGGTCGGCCGGGGTGTCGCTGCTGGCGTACACGAGCATCCTCGCCGCCGACACCACCAGCGTGCCGCTCGGTCCCGAGCACAAGGCGACCGAAGACCTGGTCCGCGCCTCCGGGCTGCCGTACGTGCTGCTGCGCAACGGCTGGTACCTCGAGAACTACGACCTCGCCGGTGCCGTGGCGCAGGGCGTGATCCTCGGCGCGGCCGGCGAGGGCCGGGTCTCCGCCGCCACCCGGGCCGACTTCGCCGCCGCCGCGGTGGCCGTGCTCACCGGGGACGGGCACGCCGGGAAGGTTTACGAACTCGGCGGCGACGAGGCGTTCACGCTGGCCGAGTTGGCCGCCGAGGTGACCCGGCAGAGCGGCACCGAGGTCGCCTACCGCGACCTGCCGGTCGACGAGTACGCCCGTGCGCTGGCCGGGTTCGGCCTGCCGGAGCCGGTGGCGCGGATGCTCGCCGACAGTGACGCCGGCCTGGCCCGGGGCGACCTGCACACCGGCACTGGCGACCTGAGCCGCCTGATCGCCCGCCCCACGACCCCGTTGCCCGACGCCGTGGCCCAGCACCTGAAGCCCTGACCCGCCACCCGTCTCCCCGCGATCTTGCACTTGTCGCCCTCCACAACGAGCAAAAGGAGGAGACAACTGCAAGATCGCGGGAAGGGGGTGTCAGGTGACGGCGCCGCCGTGCGTCTCGCGCAGGGGGCGGCGGTCGGTCACGTCGATCCGGCCCCGGCCGAAGGCGTCGACGTGTCCCCACCGGCCGGGGATGTCGAGCAGTTCGAGGCGGCCCAGGCCGGTCGGCAGGGCCGGGTCGACCGCGAGATGCCCCTCGTGCGGCTCCAGGCCGAGCATCGTACGCAGCAACAGCATCGGGGTTCCCGTCGACCACGCCTGCGGGCTGCACGCCGTCGGGTAGACCACCGGATACCGGGTCAGCGAACGGGCGTACCCGCCGAACGCCTCGGGCAACCGGCCGGCGAAGAACTGTGCCGCGTCGATGATCCCCTCGGCGATCGTGGCCGCCTCCTCGCTGAAGCCGTACCGGCGCAGGCCCCAGGCGACGAACGAGTTGTCGAACGGCCAGATCGTGCCGGTGTGGTAGCCGATCGGGTTGTAGCGGACCTCCCCCTCGGCCATGGTCCGCACCCCCCAGCCGCTGAACAGCCGCGGTCCGAGCAGGTGCTCGGCGATCCTCGGCGCGTACCGCTCGTCGACGATCCCGCTCCACAGCAGGTGCCCGATGTTGGAGGTCAGGGTGTCGACCTGCCGGCCGTCGGCGTCCAGCGCGAGCGCGTAGTACTCCCCGTCGGCGACCCAGAAGTCCTCGTGGAACCGCTCCTTCAGCTCCATCGCCTGCCGTTCCAGCCGGTCGGCGTAGCCGGGGTCGTTCCAGAAGAGCCGGGCCAGCCGGGCGGCGCGCAGCTTCGCGTCGTACGCGTACCCCTGGACCTCGCAGGTGGCCCGTGGATAGCCGGGCAGTGTGCCGTCGCGGTAGGACAGTGAGTCCCAGGAGTCCTTCCAGCACTGGTTCTCCAGGCCGGTCGTCTCGTTGCGCCGCTGATACCAGATGTAGCCGTTGCCGACCAGGTCGGCGTAGTCGTCGATCCAGGCGATCGCGGCCCGCGCCTCGGACTCCAGCGACCGGACCAGGTCGGCGTCGCCGGACCAGCGCTCGTATTCGTCGAGCAGCACCACGAACAGGGGCGTGGCGTCGACCGAGCCGTAGTACGGCGAGTGCGGCTGCTCCTCGAACGCGGCGCTCTCGCCGTACCGGAACTCGTGCAGGATGCGGCCCGGGTCCTCGTCGCGGAAGTCGTCGAGCCGGCTGCCCTGGAGCATCGCGAGCACCTTGAGCGTGGTCGCGGCCAGCTCCGGTACGAATGGCAGGGCCTGGAGGCTGGTCAGGATGCTGTCCCGGCCGAACATCGTCATGAACCAGGGCAGGCCGGCGGCGGGCAGCGCCTGGCCGGGCATCGAGATCGGCGCGAACCGCAGCGCGGCGAGGTCGACCAGGCTGCGCCGGTAGGTGCCGGCCAGCGCCTCGCTCTCGCAGGAGATCGTCGGCGCCCGGGCCACGAACTCCGCGAGGTCGGCCTCCATGGCCCGCTTCTCGCCGCCGTGGACCTGCAGGCCCATCCGCAGGTCGTGCCCGGTGGGTACGACGGTCTCGGCGACCACCCGGATCCTGGTGTGCCACTGGCCGTTGGGTGGTATCCCGATCCGGAACGTCATGCCGTCGTCGTCGAGTTCGGCGGGTTCGCTGGCCCACAGCACCGTCTCGCGACGGAAGTGCTCACGCTCGTACCCGAGCCGTAGCTTGCCGTCCTCGATCCGCCGGTAGTAGTTGCCCTTCTTGGCCACCGCGTCCTTGACCTCGAACAGGTCGGCGAAGTCGGAGCCGGCGTCGACGCGTACGTCGAGGTCGAGCCGTTCCTGGCTGTGGTTGAGTACGGTCAGTTCCTCGTCGAACCCGTCGTTGACCATCCGTTGCCGGATGACCGACAGGGCGGCGTCGACGTAGTGGGTGGCGGTGCCCGGCACGAGGAAGAACCGGGTCTCGAAGTACTGGAGGTCGTCGGCGCTGAGCGCGTCGAGCCGCTGCCCGTTGATGGTCAGCACCCATCTTGACAGGAACCGGGTGTCGAGGGCGAAGAACCCGGTCGGCGAGGTCGGGGTCGCCTCGATGTCGCCCCGGCCGTCGCTGACCACGAACGTGCTGCCGTCGAGGATGCGTACCAGGTTCTCTTCGGTCACGACGCGGCCCTCCCGGCGTGGGCGAGCCGGTGGGGACCGAGGACGTTCGCCGGGCCGGGCAGGATCCGCTCCAGCCGCACCACCAGTTGCAGGTCACCGGCGGTGCTCATCTCGCCGCGGAGCAGCGCCGAGATCGCGTTCGCCTCGCCCCGGACGATCCGCCCGAACAGTTCCGGCGAGGCGTAGATGGTGGCGTCGGCGACGTGGTCCTCCCGCGTCACGGTGATCTCGCCCCGTTTCACGGTCACCAGCCAGTGCTCGGAGTGGCCGTTGTCGTGCAGTTCGATGCGTACCGTGCCGTTCAGCTTCTCCAGCCGGGCCTCGTGCCCGTGGTGGTTGAGTCCCTCGAAGAACCTGGCGATGCTGTCCGCCATCCCTGCCCCCAATCCGCTGCGGGTCCGCGCGCCGCGCAACCAGCGGGTACGGGCGGTCGCTTACCCGACCCGTCTGGGCGGAAACGGTGGGGCCGGCGTCTTGATCCGCGTGATCAGGGACCGGGAGCCGCGCCGCGCCGACGACACGCGCGACGCGGTCCCTGATCACCGTGATCGGGGGCTAGACGGCGCGGGCGACGCAGATGCGGGCACCCAGGCGGGGGCCGGCCTCGTAGATCATGTACGACACGCCGCCGTCGGTGCCGAACGCGGGCGAGGCGACCCGGCCGTTGTCGGAGGCGATCGGGGTGTGGAAGACGCCGAGGTGCACCTCGCGGTCGAAGTTGTTGCCGACCTCGGTGAGCCGCATCCGGCCGTCGTTGCCGTGGTAGACGACGTACGTCGTGTTGTTGCGCTTGAGCAGGTGGGGCGCGGCGATGTCGGTCAGCCCGTCACCGGCCGGCGAGACCAGCGGGTTGGGGGCGAACTGCCACTGGTCCCAGCCGTTCGGCGACCAGCCCCAGAAGATCTTCCGGGTGCCGGGCCGGATGGTGTGGGCGCCCATGAAGAGCATCACGTACCGGTTGCCCTTGCCGGCCACGGAGTGTTCGAAGACCCGGGCGTACGAGGTCTCGGTGGTGTTCGGCACCAGCCGGGTGCTCAGGATCGGGGTGATGTCCGTGAAGTTGATCCCGTCGCGGGAGCGGGCGACCCGGGTCGTGTGGTTCTCGCCGTGGAAGTAGAGGTAGAACTCGCGGGTGGGGGCGTTCCAGACCACGTGCGGCGACGAGACGTGGCTGACCGTCGCCTTTCCCTGCAGGAACCGGTTGATGATCGGGTTGTTCGGATACTCGGTGTAGGGCCCCTCCAGCCGGTCGGCATAGGCGAGGCAGATCCCGCCGGGCGCGTCGTGCGGCGCGTAGTAGAGGTAGTACCGCCCGCGCGCGTTACCGATCTTGTCGTAGACGCCACGCACGCACGGGAAGATCATCTCGCCGGTCGGGTTGTAGCGCAGCGGGCCGGCGAACGCGTCGCGGACGTAGCGGTAGTTGGGGAATCCCGCCGGCCCGGCGTGGGCGGGGGCGGCCGCGGCCAGCCCGCCGAAGCCACCGGCCGCGGCGGCGGAGCCGAGCAGCGCGGCACCCCGCAGCAGGCCCCGGCGGCGAAGCGCGAACCGCTCGCCCGGGACGGCCGCGCCGCCGGCCGGGTCCGGCACGGCCGGTCCGGCGTCGGGTCGGGGGTGATGGTCCATGGTGGTGCCTCCGATCGTGAGGGGACGCTCGTCGATCAAGGACTTGCCTGGTGCGGGCAGGCGGGCACGCCGACCCACCGTCACCCTCAGTGACCTGGCCGTCCATCCCGGACCCGCTCGTGATGGCTGAGTTTCGTCGCCCGTCGATGGCGGCGTCAAGACGCTAATACGAATTATCAAGGCAGGTTCGCCGAGAAAAAGTTGCCGCCGAGGGCTTGACGGCCGACGATCCGGGACCGCAGGATTTCATCTCGACGTAACTAATGCGTATTAGCAGAGAAACGGACGGGTACGGAACGTGACCGCATCGCGGAGACGGGTGACGCAGCAGGACATCGCGCGGATGACCGGCGTGAGCCAGGCGACGGTGTCCCTCGTGCTCAACGGCCGAGCCGACGCCGACGTACGGATCGCGCCCGAGACCCGCGACCGCGTGCTGCAGGCGATCCGCAGCACCGGCTACGTCGCCGACCCGATCGCCCGCCGGCTGGCCGCGCGGCACAACCGCATCATCGGCGTCTTCACCTACGAGCCGGTGTTCCCGACCGGCACCGGCGACTTCTACCACCCGTTCCTGGTCGGCATCGAGCAGTGCGCCGAACAACTCGGCTGCGACCTGCTGCTGTTCACCAGCGCCCCGGTGGTCGACGGCCGCCGCCGGGTCTTCCACGAGGACAACCGGCTCCGGCTCGCCGACGGCTGTGTCCTGCTCGGACGGTCGCTCGACCACCACGAGCTGACCCGGCTGGTCGCCGAAGGACTGCCGTTCGTCTCCGTCGGCCGCCGCGACGACGCCGGCGGCCCGGTGCCGTACGTCGGCGCCGACTATCCGGCCGCGACGGCCGCCCTCGTACACCGGGCGGTCGGGGTCGGCCACCGCCGGCTGGCGTACGTCGGACAGGGCGACGGCCCGACCGGCCCGGACCGGCGCCCGGCGCCGGAGTCGCACGCCGACCGGCTACGCGGTTTCACCGCCGCGGTGGCCGCCACCGGGGTGACCACCCGGCACGAGCCGACGGCCGACCGCTCCCCCGCCGACCTGCTCGACGCGCTGCTGGACGCCGGGGTGACCGCCGCGTTCGTCGAGGAGTACGCCGACGGGGCCGCCATCGCCGGCCTCGCCCGCGAGCGCGGCCTGTCCATCCCCGGCGACCTGTCGATCCTCGCGCTGGGCGACCCGACCCGGCCGGCACCGACCGACATCGACTTCTCCGGCTTCCGGATCCCGCGCCGGCAGATGGGCTGGCAGGCCGTCGAGGTCCTCACCACCCTCCTCGAGCCGACCGGGCGGAGTGAGATCCAGAGATTGCTGTCCTGTGAACCCGTCGACGGCGCCACGCTGGCGCCGCCGGCCGGGTCGGGAAGGTCCACCAAGTGAAGGGAAGCACGTTGCGGGAGATGCGAGCCGACATCCTGGTCGTCGGCGGAGGTCTCGGCGGGGTCGCGGCGGCGTTGGGCGCCCTGCGCGCCGGGCGCTCGGTGGTGCTGACCGAGGAGTTCGACTGGCTCGGCGGCCAGCTCACCAGCCAGGCCGTGCCACCGGACGAGCACAGCTGGGTGGAACGCTTCGGCATCACCGCGAGCTACCGGGCGCTGCGGGACGGTATCCGCGACTACTACCGCCGCTACTACCCGCTCACCGACCGGGCGCGCGCGTGGCGGGACCTGAACCCGGGCGCCGGCCACGTCAGCCGGCTCTGCCACGAGCCACGGGTGGCGGTCGCCGTCCTGGAGTCGATGCTGGCGCCGTACCGGGGATCCGGGCGGCTGCGGGTGTTGCAGCCGTACCGGCCGGTGTCCGCCGCCGTCGACGGCGACCGGGTCACCGCGGTGACGGTCGCGCACCGCGACGGCGCCGACGAGATCGTGGTGACGGCCGGGTACGTCCTGGACGCGACCGAGACCGGTGAGCTGCTGCCGATGACCGGCACCGAGTACGTCACAGGGTTCGAGTCGCGGGCCGACACCGGTGAGCCGAGCGCGCCGGACGTGGCGCAGCCGGCCAACATGCAGGCGATGTCGGTGTGCTTCGCGGTCGACCACGTCGACGGCGACCACACCATCGACCGGCCGGAACGCTACTCGTTCTGGCGGGACTACCAGCCGGCGTTCTGGGGCGACCGGATGCTGTCGTTCCGCTCCCCCAACCCACGCACGCTGGAGATCTCCGAGCGGAGTTTCACCCCGAATCCCGACGACGACCCGCTGCTGGTCGACGCCGACCAGCGCCGCAACCCCGGCGACGGCAACCTGTGGACGTTCCGGCGGATCGCGGCCCGCCGACTGTTCCGCGAGGGGGCGTACGACAGCGACATCTGCCTGGTCAACTGGCCGATGATCGACTACTTCGAGAGTCCGGTGATCGACGTACCGGATCCGGAGCACCACTTCGCGGCGGCGCGGGAACTGTCCCGGTCGGTGCTCTACTGGCTGCAGACCGAGGCGCCGCGCACCGACGGCGGCACCGGCTTCCCCGGCCTGCGGCTGCGCGGCGACGTCACCGGCAGCGCGGACGGGCTCGCCCAGGCGCCGTACATCCGCGAGTCGCGCCGGATCCGCGCCGAATACACCGTGGTCGAGCAGGACCTGTCGCTGGACGTACGCGGCGACAAGGGCGCGGCCATCTACCCCGACTCGGTCGGCGTCGGCATGTACCGCATCGACCTGCACCCGTCGACCGGCGGCGACAACTACGTCGACGTCGCCTCGTGCCCCTTCCAGATCCCGTTGGGCGCACTGATCCCCCGGCGCATGGACAATCTCCTGCCCGCCGGAAAGAACATCGGCACCACCCACATCACCAACGGTTCGTACCGCCTGCACCCCGTCGAGTGGAACGTCGGCGAGGTCGCCGGCATGCTCGCGGACTTCTGTCTGGAGCGCGGGGTCGTCCCCCGGGCGGTACGTGACACTCCCGGCCTGCTGGCCGATTTCCAGAATCGCCTCGTCGGCGAGGGCGTCGAGCTGCACTGGCCCGACATCGCCGGCTACTGAGGGAGGGTTTGATGAGAGCCAGATTGACGGCGGCGGTGACACTGGCCGCGCTGCTGGGCCTGACGGCATGCGGCGGCGGCGACGCCGGCGACAGCGACGGACCGGTGTCGCTGCGCATGACGACCTGGTCGGCGAACGAGGCGCACCTCGCGCTGTTCAACGAGATCGCCGAGGAATACAAGAAGGCGAACCCGAACGTCACCGAGATCAAGTTCGATCCGATCCCGTTCGAGAACTACACCACCACCCTCACCACCCAGATCGCCGGCGGCAACCCGCCCGACCTGGCCTGGATCTTCGAGAACTCGGCGCCGGACTTCGTCTCGTCGGGTGCCCTGGTCGCACTCGACGACACCCTCAAGGGCACCGACGGGTACGCCTTCGACGAGCTGACCCCGGCCGCCACGAAGCTGTGGCAGGACGAGGGCAAGCTGTACGCGTACCCGTTCTCGACCTCGCCGTTCGGGGTCTTCGTCAACACCGACCTCTTCGAGAAGGCCGGCCGGGAGACGCCGGCCGAGCTGATCGCGGCCGGCCGGTGGACCTGGGACACGGCGGTCGCGGCCGCCTCGGCGGTCAACGCCGAGACCGGCAAGGCCGGGCTCGTCATCCGCGACTTCGACTACAAGGGCTGGGACAACCTGTCCACGGTGTGGACCGGATGGGGCGCCCAGGCGTGGAGCGAGGACGGCAAGACCTGCGGCTTCGACCAGCAGCCGATGGTCGACGCGATGACGTTCCTGCACAAGGCGATCTTCACCGACAAGGCGCTGCCGGCCCCCGGCACCACGGCCGACTTCTTCGCCGGTGACGCCGGCATGACGATCACCCAGATCTCCCGGGCGTCGCTGCTGGCCGACCAGAAGTTCGGCTGGGACCTGGTGCCGCTGCCGGCCGGCCCGAACGGCGACTACGCCGTGATCGGCCAGGGCGGCATGGGCGTACTGCGCAAGGGCGACAACGCGAAGGTGGCCGCGGACTTCCTGGCCTTCCTGACCAACCCGACCAACTCGGCGAAGCTCGCGCAGTTCTTCCCGCCGCCGCGCCAGTCGCAGCTCACCGCCGAGACCCTGGCCAAGACCAACCCGCTGCTGAAGCCGGAACAGCTGCAGAGCGTGGTCATCGACGGCATCTCCTCCGGTGTGGTGAAGCCGAGCCACACCGGGCAGGCCGAGATCAGCCAGGCGGTGCGGGCCGCGCTCGACCCGCTGTGGCAGCCCGGCGCCGACGTACGGACCGTACTCACCGGCGTCTGCACCCAGATCAAGCCGCTGCTGGACCGCTGATGTCGCGTACGACGCAGGTGGTGGACCGGGCCCACGCCCGGTCCACCCCGCCGGCCGCCAAGCCCGCCGACCCGCCCCGCCGGTCCTGGTGGACCACCCGGCGCCGGGACCAGCTCGCCGGGCTGCTGTTCGTCAGCCCGCAACTGCTGGGCAGCATCATCTTCGTGCTGCTGCCGCTCGGGCTGGTCGTCTACTACAGCCTGCACGAGTGGAACGTGCTCGCCGACACCTTCGACTTCGTCGGCGCGGAGAACTACCGGGCGCTGGCCGACGACCCCAACCTGCCGTCGGTGCTCGGCGCGACCGGGCTCTTCTCGCTCGGCCTGGTCGTCCTCAACCTCAGTCTGGCCCTGCTGCTCGCGGTGCTGCTCAACCAGAAGCTGCGCGGCACGGTCGTCTTCCGCACCCTGTTCTTCTCGCCGGTCGTGGTGTCGCTGGTCGCCTGGACGATCGTCTGGGGCTTCCTGCTCCAGGACAACGGCGGCATCAACGGCCTGCTGGACACGATCGGCGTCGACGGCCCCAACTGGCTGCGCGGCGAGGCGACCGCGATGTTGTCGGTCGTCGTGGTGCAGGTGCTGAAGAACGTCGGCCTCAACATGGTGCTCTTCCTGGCCGCCCTCCAGGGCGTGCCGGCCGAACTCTACGAGGCGGCGCGGGTCGAGGGCGCCGGCCGGTGGACCCAGTTCCGCAAGATCACCGTTCCGCTGATCAGCCCGACGATCCTGCTCACCTCGATCATCACCGTGGTCGGCTCGCTCCAGGTCTTCGCCCAGATCGCCGTACTCACCCAGGGCGGGCCGGGGACGTCCACCACCGTGCTCGTCTACTACCTCTACCAGCAGGCGTTCCAGTTCCACCACTTCGGGTACGGCGCCACCCTGTCCGTACTGCTCTTCGGGATCGTGCTGGTCCTCACCGTCATCCAGTGGCAGATGCGCAAGAGGTGGGTCTTCCATGAGCAGTAAGGTGTCCCGCCGCGCCAAACTCGGCCTGTACGGAGCGCTGCTCGTCCTCGCCGTCCCGTTCGTCTTCCCGACCTGGTGGATGGTCACCTCGTCGTTCAAGCCGATCAGCGACATCTTCTCCTGGCCGCCGAGCCTGCTGCCGACGAACCCGCAGGTCGACGCGTACCGGCAGGTCTTCGAACTCCAGCCGTTCGCCCAGCAGTACTTCAACAGCGCCTACATCGCCGCCGTCGTCACCTTCGGCACGCTCGCGGTGTCGGCCCTGGCCGGGTACGCCTTCGCCCGCATCCGGTTCCGCGGGCAGAACGCGCTGTTCCTCGTCGTGCTGCTCGGGCTGCTCATCCCGAGCGAGGTCACCATCGTCCCGCTCTTCCAGATGTTCAACACGCTGGGCTGGGTCGACACCCACTGGCCGCTGATCCTGGTGCCGATCTTCGGCGCGCCGAGCGTGCTGGCGACGTTCATCATGCGGCAGTTCTTCATCGCCCTGCCCGGCGAACTGGAGGAGGCGGCCCGGGTCGACGGGCTCGGCCGGCTCGCCACCTTCTGGCGGATCGCGCTGCCGCTGGCCCGGCCGGCCCTCGGCGCGGTGGCGATCTTCACGTTCCTGCACAGCTGGAACCTCTACCTGGAACCGATCGTGTTCCTGTCCACTCCGGAGAAGTTCACCCTGCCGCAGGCGCTGACCCAGTTCGTCGACGCGTACGGCGGTCCGATGTGGAACATCCAGCTGGCGGCCGCCTCGCTGACCGCGCTGCCGGTGCTGGCGGTGTTCGTGATCGCCCAGAAGCAGTTCGTCGAGGGCCTCGCCCACACCGGCCTGAAGGGCTGAAACGGGCCCGGCCCGCCGGCCGTCCCGTCGAGCGGATGTAGAACGTTTGTTGTCGCCCCCGCGACAACAAACGTTCTACGTCCAGCTAGCTCCGCACCCCGGCCGGGTCGATCGGGAGCGTCAGGTGCATCAGCGGCATCGCCGACGGCTCGAAGCCCATCGAGCGGTAGAGCGGCTCGCCGTCCCCGGTCGCCACCAGATCGACGACCATGATGCCGCGCTCCCGATACCAGTCGAGCAACGCCGCCATCAACGCTCTGGAGTAGCCGCGCCGGCGGTAGCCGGGGTCGGTCGACACGTTGAAGACGTACCCGATCTCGCCACTGAGATTGTCGGGGGTGCCGAGACGGCGCTCGACCACCCCCACCACGCAGGCCGCCAACCGCGGCGGGCCGGTCGACCCGGCGGGATCGACGGGCTGGTCGTCAGGGGCGGCCGGCTGGTCGACCACGAAAGCGACCAGCGAGCCGTCCGGCTCCGCCAGCCGGTCACGCAGCGACCGCAGCGCGACCGGCTGCCAGTCCTCGGCCCCCGGGTCACCGATCCCCATGGCCCGCAGCATCAGGCCGCGGAGCCGGACCAGCTCCGCGGCGTCGTCGACCACCGCCCGCCGGACCTCGACCATCAGGCCGGCGGCTGGCCGTAGAGGCGGTCCACCCGCAGGCGCAGCACGAGGCGGCGGTCGGCGACCATGGCCCGGCGGTAGTCGTCCCAGTCCGGGTGCTCGCCCTCGATCGACCGGTAGAGGTCGACCAACTCCTCCACCGTGGCGTCGGCCGGGTCGGTCGCGACCGGGGTCAGTTCGGCGACGCCCTCGGCCGCCGCCCAGACCCAGCCCTCGGTGGTGTTGACGTGCAGCGTCGCGCGGGGGTCGCGGCGCAGGTTGCGGGTCTTGACCCGGCCGTCGGTCAGCGACACCCGGACCAGCCGCTCCACCGGGTCGAACGCGTAGATGATGTTCGACAGATGGGGTCGCCCGTCGGGCTGGATCGTGGCGAGCACCCCGAGCCGGTGCCCGCCCACGACCGAAAGCAGGCCCGCCTCGCGGTCAGCCGGCACTGCGCGCGGCCAGCAGCTCGGCGATCTGTACGGCGTTGAGCGCCGCACCCTTGCGCAGGTTGTCGTTGGAGCAGAAGAACGACAGCCCGTTGTCGACGGTCTCGTCGACCCGGAACCGGCCCACGTACGTCGGGTCCTGGCCGGCCGCCGCGAGCGGCGTCGGTACGTCGGACAGCTCGACCCCGGGGGCGTCGGCGAGCAGCTCGCGGGCCCGGGCCGGGGTGAGCGGCCGGGCGAACCGGGCGTTGACCTGCAACGAGTGGCCGGTGAAGACGGGTACGCGGACGCAGGTGCCGGACACCAACAGGTCGGGGATCTCGAGGATCTTGCGGCTCTCGTTGCGGAGCTTCTGCTCCTCGTCGGTCTCCTCGGAGCCGTCGTCGACGATCGAGCCGGCCAGCGGCAGCACGTTGTAGGCGATCGGGCGGGCGAACGAGCGCGGCGCCGGAAACTCGGCCGCCGATCCGTCGAAGGTCAGCTCGGTGGCCCGGTCACTGACCTTGCGTACCTGCTCGTCCAGTTCGGCGACCCCGGCCAGGCCGGCCCCGGAGACCGCCTGGTAGGTGGCGACGACCAGGCTGACCAGGCCGGCCTCGTCGTGCAGCGGGCGCAGGATCGGCATCGCCGCCATCGTGGTGCAGTTGGGGTTGGCGATGATCCCCCTGGGGCGGTCGTCGGCGGCGTGCGGGTTGACCTCGGCGACGACCAGCGGCACCTCGGGGTCCATCCGCCACGCCGAGGAGTTGTCGATCACGACCGCGCCGGCCGCGGCGACCTTCGGGGCGAGCTGCTTCGACGTGCCCTTGCCGGCGGAGAAGAGCACGATGTCCAGGCCGCCGTAGTCGGCGGTCTCCGCGTCCTCGACCGTGATCTCGCCGTCCTGCCACGGCAGGGTACGCCCCGCCGACCGGGCCGACGCGAACAACCGCAACTCCGTCACCGGGAACCGCCGTTCGGCGAGTATCCCCAGCATGACGCCACCGACCTGGCCGGTGGCTCCCACAATGCCGATCCTCATGCAGGCGAGGCTACCCACCCCGCCCACGGATACGGCAAGGTCTTTCCCATCACCTCGGACCGTCGTCGACGACCTCGCCGAGGCCGGAGGCGACCAGTTCGTCGCGGATGAGGGCGACGTCGCCCTCGACCACGAGGGTCAGCCCGTGCGGGTGCAGGTGTGCCGCGGCGGCGGCCGACACCACGTCCAGCGGCGCCGACAGCATCGCCTCGCGCAGGTGCGCGTGGTAGTCGTCGGGCAGGCCGTACACGACCAGGGTGGCCAGCGCCGACGCGATCGCCGCCGGGGTCTGCAGCTCGACCGAGAGCTGCCCGGCCCGCCACGACCGGGCGACCGCCAGCTCCTCCTCGGTGACCCCGTCGGCCTGCGTACGGGCGATCTCGCCGACCGCCTCGACCAGGGCGGGTGCGGTGACCGCGGTCTGCACGCTCGAGCTGACGGTGAAGCGGCCGAACCGGCGCGACATCCCGAAGTCCGCCCGGATGCCGTACGTGTAGCCGCGCACCTCGCGGATGAGGTGGTTGAGCCGGGAGGTGAAGGCGCCGCCGAGCACGGTGCCGGCGAGCTGCGTCGGCACGTAGTCGGGGTGCGGGCGGGGCGGGGCGGTGTGGCCGAGCCGCAGCGACGACTGCACCGACCCGGGCCGGTCGACCAGGATGATCCGCCGCTGGGTGCGTACCTGGACGTCGATCGGGACGCCGGCCTCGACCGGGTCACCGCCGGTGCCGGCAAACGCCGCCGCGGCCAGCGCGTCGAGGTCGATCCGGTCCAGGTCACCGGCGACGAGCAGGGTGCCGGGCCGGCGCAGCCAGCCGGCGTGGAAGCCGGTGATGTCGTCGACGGTCAGCGCGGCGACCGACTCCGGGTCGCCGTCCATGGGGCGGCCGTGCCGGACCTCGGCACCGAACAGGTCGGCCCGCAGGGCGGCGTCGGCCCGGGGGCCGGGGTTGGCCCAGTACATCCGCAGCGAGGTGACCTCGTCGTCGCGTACCCGCTCGACGTCGGCGGGGTCGAGCCGGGGCGTACGGACCGCCTCGGCGAGCAGGGTGACGGCCGGCGCGAGGCGGTCGACCGGCACCTGGACGGTGGTCCGGAACGAGTCCCAGTCGACGCTGGTCGACAGCTCGGTGCCGAGCCCCTCCAGGGCCAGCGCGTAGGCGGCGGCGTCCCGGTCGGTGGTGCCCTCCTCCAGGGCCTTGGCGACCACCCCGGCCAGCCCCTCGCGGCCCAGTGGTTCGCGGCCGGCACCGGCGTCGAGCAGCAGCGTGGCGACGGCCAGGCTCTGGCCGGGCAGGTGCGCGGCGACGACCTCGCCGCCGGCCACGGCCCGCCGGACGACCGGTGGGAAGCGGTACGACCGCGGCTCGCCCGGCGCCGGGCGTTCGCTGATGAGCGTCACGCGCTCTCCTCCTCGGGCAGATACGTCAGGGTGACCCGGTCCTGCGGGCGCAGCACCTCGGCGGCGACCTCGGCCACCCGGTCGGTGGTGACGGCGAGCCAGTTCGGCAGCCGGTCGGCGGCGCGGGCCGGGTCACCGAACTGGGTGGCGTAGCGGCTGAGCAGGTCGGCGCGGCCGTCGACCCGGGCCAGCCCGCGCCACCAGCTCGTGGTGAGCAGCGCCTTGGCCCGGTCGAGTTCGGCTTCGGTCACCCCGCCGGCGGCGACCTCGTCGAGCAGTTCGACGAGCCCGGCCTCCAGCTCCTCGACGGTCACGCCGGGCCGGGCGGTCGCGGTCACGATCAGCGGCGCGGGGGCGTGCGCCAGGTCGACGCCGTACGCGGCGATGTTGTCCGGCTGGGCGATCCGGGCGCCGTCGGCGAGCCGCTGGTAGAGCCGGCTGCCCCGGCCGCTGCCGAGGACGGCGGCCAGCACGGTGAGGGCGTCGTATCCGGGGCTGCCGAACGGGTGGGTGCGGTGGCTCAGGTAGATCCGGGGCGCCGGCACCGAGGCGCGGACGGTCTCGCGGACCGGGGTGCCGGTGGCCGGCACCTGGCGCCCGTCGGGCGCGGCGGGGATGTCGCGGCGTGCCTCCAGCGCCCCGAAGTAGCGCTCGGCGAGGGAGAACACCTCGTCGGCCGAGGTGTCGCCGACGACGGTCAGCACCGCGTTGTTCGGCGCGTAGTAGGTGGTGTGGAACGCCTGGAACGTCGGCAGGTCGGCGGCGTTGAGGTCGTCCATCGACCCGATCGTCGGGTGGTGGTACGGGTGTCCCGGTGGGTAGAGCAGCGGGAGCAGGCGCAGCCAGGCGTCGCCGTACGGCACGTTCTCGTAGCGCTGCCGGCGCTCGTTCTTGACCACCTCGCGCTGGTTGTCCAGCGTCTCCTGGGTCAGCGCCGGCACCAGGCCACCCATCCGGTCGGCCTCCAGCCACATCGCGAGCGCGAGGTGCTCGGCCGGAACGGTGTCGAAGTAGTTGGTGCGGTCGGGGTTGGTGCTGGCGTTCAGCGAGCCGCCGGAGCCCTGGATCAGTTTCATGTGCTCGGTCTTGGCCACGTTGACCGATCCCTCGAACATCAGATGCTCGAAGAGGTGGGCGAATCCGGTCTGCCCGTCGGGCTCGTGCCTGGACCCCACGTCGTACCAGAGGTTGACCGCCACGACGGGGGCGCTGCGGTCCACGCTGACGACCACCCGGAGCCCGTTGTCGAGGCGGGTGGTCTCGATCGGCCACGGATAACCGGTCACAGACATGGGCCGACGCTATCCGATCACGGTCGGGCAGGGTGGCACGGCTGGCCCGATAATGGCCGCGTGGATCTTCTGTGTACGCCGTATCTGCTGGATCCGGGGCCGGACCGGGCGCATGTGGTGTGGCACACCGAGTCGCCGGGGCCCGTCCAGGTGGTACTGGTCGGACCGGGTGTGTCCGGCTTGTCCGAGGCGGCGGCGCTGGCCGCGGCGACCGGACCGGAGGCGGACGGCCCGGGCTGGCGGCGGGTCGTGGCGGTCACCACCGCGCTGAGCCGGATGCGGGAGGACACCGACTCCCGGGTGCCCGGCCGGCACTACCACCGGGTCCGGCGCCGGCCCGTCTACCGCCACCTGGCCACCGTCACCGAACTGCCGCCGGGCCGTACGCCGTACCGGGTGGTCGCCGCCGGCCGGGTCGGCCGGGCCACGGTCACCGCCACCTACCGGCTCGCCCCGGTCGCCGGCCCGGACCAGCCGGTACGCCTGCTGCTGAGCAGCGACCACCAGCTCAAGCGGATGGTCCCCGCCAACCTGGAGAAGGTCGCCGAGACCGCCGGGGTGGAACTGGACGGGGTGCTGATGGCCGGCGACATGGTCAACGTGCCGGACCGGGCCAGCGAGTGGTTCGACAGCGGCACCGGGCGGGCCTTCTTCGCCGCGTTCGGCGGGCGGGCCGAGCACCGGCTCGCCGGCCGCCTCTACCGGGGTGCGCCGATCCTCCAGCACACCCCGATCTATCCCACGCCGGGCAACCACGACGTGATGGGCCGCTGGTCGGACGCCACCACGCTGGGGGAGCAGTTCAACGATCCGGCACCGGACGACTGGGACGTGACGACGTACTCGGAGCTTTTTCCGCTGCCGGCGAGCCCGGAGGGCGGGCCGCGCTGGTGGTCGCGCACGATCGGCGACGTCTGGGTCGCCTCGGTCTTCGCCACCCTGGTCTGGCGGCCGAACGGCGGGTACGGCGGCGAGGGCCGCTACCGGGAGCCGACCGACCGGCTGGCGACACCGGAACGCTGGGGCGGCGGCCAGTTCCTCTTCGAACCGGTCCGGCGCGGGTCGGCGCAGTTCGCCTGGCTGGAGCGGGAGCTGGCGGGCGGCCCGGCGCGGGCGGCCCGTCACCGGGTGGTGATGTTCCACCATCCGGCGCACGGGCTGGGCACGCACTCGGTGCCGGCGTACACCGACCCGGTACGGACGGTGGTCCGGGACGAGGTGACCGGCGAGGTCACCGAGGTGCGGTACGACTACCCGCTCGAGGCGGACCACATCCTGCGCGACCTGGCGCCGCTGTTCGACGCCGCCGGGGTCAACCTGGTGCTCAACGGCCACTCGCACATCTGGAACCGGTTCCGCACCCCGGCCGGGGTCAACTGGCTGGAGACGTCGAACGTCGGCAACAGCTACGGCGCGTACGACGTGACCTCCGGCCGCCTGCGCGACGCCCCGGACGGCTACCCGCTGCAGGGCGATCCGGGCGGGCTGGCGCCGGTGCTCCCGACCGTCGCCCCGCTCACCGACGCCTCGGGCCGGCCGCTGCCGTACGTCGCCAGCAACGACGTGACCGCGTTCTCGATCCTCGACTCGGCGGCCGGCGTCGTACGGTCGTACCGGTTCGACACCAGGGAACCCGACTCGGCGGTGGTGCTCTTCGACGAGTTCCCGCTGGGCTGAGCCGGCGCTACGGTCAGTCCGGGGATGCGGTCAGTCCGGCGGCTCGGTCACGGTCTGTTCGGAGGTACGCCGTTCCAGGATCGTGTCGGGCGCGGCCCCCGGATCCGCCGTACGCCGGTCGGACTCGGCCAGGATGGCCGTCGCCTGGGCCCGCGCGTCGTCGCTGCCGGCCGCCAGTTCCTCGGGAAGCAGGCGACGCGCTCGCGATTCGGCCCGTTCCCGGTCCGGGTCCCGTTCGGTGGTCTCTGCACTCATACCGACCTTCCATACCCCGCCGGGCGGTCCGCCACGCGGGCGACCGCGGGGGCGCCGGGGATCCGCGCCGCGCGGCCGCCGGGCGGGCGTCCCAGGACGCGGAACGGTGGGGGGCGGGCAGGCCCGGGTCGGGTAGGGTTGGCCGCGTGTGGCGCTCCTATCGATGGTTTGGTCAGCCGGCCCTGGTGCCGGTGACTCGGCTATGACCTGACGTCACCACACACCAGAGCCGGCCAGGGCAGGGGCATCGTCCCTGCCCTTTCGCATGCGACGAGCAGCCGGCTCTACCGCGGGACACCGGCCCCGGGTGGCTGGCGGAGGGACTACCCACGATGATCAGCACCGGCACCGCCCGGGTCACCGACCAGCGCATCGACCGCGTCGTACCGCTGACCACCCCGGCCCTGCTGCACCACGAGCTGCCGCTCGACGACGCGTTGACCACGGCCGTACTGGACGGTCGACGAGCCGTCGCCCGGGTACTCGACCGGGTCGACGATCGCCTCCTGGTCGTCGTCGGCCCGTGCTCCGTACACGATCCGGCCGCGGCCCTGGACTACGCCGACCGGCTGCGGGTGACGGCCGGACGGCTCGCCGACGACCTGCTGATCGTGATGCGGGTCTACTTCGAGAAGCCCCGCTCCACCGTCGGCTGGAAGGGCCTGATCAACGATCCCGGCCTGGACGGTTCCGGCGACGTCAACACCGGCCTGCGTAAAGCCCGGTCGCTGCTGCTCGACGTGCTGCGGCTCGGCCTGCCGGTCGGCTGCGAGTTCCTCGACCCGATCACCCCGCAGTACATCGCGGACACGGTGGCCTGGGGCGCGATCGGCGCCCGGACGGTGGAGAGCCAGGTGCACCGGCAACTGTCGTCGGGGCTGTCCATGCCGATCGGCATGAAGAACCGCCCGGACGGCAGCGTCGGCACCGCGGTCGACGCGATCCGGGCGGCCGGGGTGCCGCACGTCTTCCCCGGCATCGACCTGTCGGGCACGCCGGCGATCCTGCACACGCGGGGCAACGCCGACTGCCACCTGGTGCTGCGTGGTGGGCGCGGCGGCCCGAACTACGACGCCGAGTCGATCGGGGAATCGTTGGCACTGCTGCGGGCGGCCGGTCTGCCGGAGCGGCTGGTCGTCGACGCGAGCCACGACAACAGCGGCAAGGACCACCGCCGGCAGCCGGTGGTGGTGGAGAGCATCGCCGAGCAGTTGGCGGCCGGCCAGCGGGGCATCACCGGGGTGATGCTGGAGTCGTTCCTGGTCGAGGGCCGGCAGGATCTCGACCCCACCCGCCCGCTGGTCTACGGCCAGTCGATCACCGACGCCTGCATGAGCTGGGAGCGCACCGACTCGGTGCTCACCACCCTCGCGGCGGCGGTGGCCGCCCGCCGTACGACGATCGGGGCCGCTCAGGCGTGACCTTCCGACCGGGCGGGCATCGGACCGGATGCCCGCCCGGGTCCGGCGTACCGATCACGTGCGCCGGACGTTCCGCCGCGGCGGCGAGGGGTCAGCGCGGCGTCCGGCCACCGGCGGGCCGGCTGCCGGTCAGGCGGGCGGCGATGTAGACGAACAGCACCGCGAGCCCGACCTGGATCGCGTGCCGGATCCAGTCGATGCCGGCGGTTTCGCCCACCCCGAAGACGTCGGCGATGATGCCGCCGAGCAGCGCGGCCGCCACGCCGACGCCGATGGTGACCCAGATCGAGATGTTCTGCCGGCCGGGCAGCAGCAGCCGGCCCAGCATGCCGATGATCGTGCCGGCGATGAGCGCCCACAGGATTGTGCCGATCATGACTCCTCCTCGAAGCAGCCCGGCACCCCCGCGGACCGGTTCGTGGGCCGCCCTGCCGGGATCATGCTGCTCCGAGGGTAATCCGGACAGTTCACCATATGATGAGAAATGGTCGATCTGCCGTACTATCCCCGACCCCCGACCCGCTGGCGGGGTGCGGGACGAAAAAGAGCGCCGCCCAGGGCGGTGACCCTGGGCGGCGCCCGGTGTCGGTGTGCAGGTCGCCTCTCGGCGAGTGGCACGACGCGGCTCCAGCCGGACGGTATTCCGCGAAGGCAGTTGGGTGAGGCCCGGGGACACTGGACACACCGACGGTGGGTACAACCGCCGTCCCCCCGCCGGTGTTCCGGCCCGTTCTGTGCCGCCCGTCACAGCGTTTGCTGCTCCGGAACCGGGGTAGCTGATCCACCGTGACCGACGAACTGCCCAACCGCGACCTCGACCGGCTGCTTGACGACATCTACTTCGGGCAGGAGCGGGTCACCCAGGCGGAGATCTACCGGCGGGCCGTCGCCGCCGACCTGCCCGCCGGCCTGCTCACCCGCATCGGTGCGATGCCCGAGGGCGAGTACGCCATCGACGAGGCCGCCGACCTGCTGGGCGGCAGCGTCGCCTGACCGGTACCGGCGGTCACCGCCACTCCCCCGCCCCGCCCAACCGGCCACGGCCCGACCGGTCACCGGGCCGCCGGCCGACCGGTGCCGTACCGAGGAGATGAACATGAAACGCGACGACCCCGCCGACGAGTTCCTGGCCCCCCTCGGCGAGCCGGTCGAGGCGACCCGCCCCGGCGCCACCGAGGAACAGGCGACCGGCCCGGATGCCACCGGATCGGACGCGACCCGGCCGACCCCCTCCAGCGCCGAGAAGGACGGCGACTTCGCCGACGAACACGACCAGACCGCGGTCGACGACGACGTCCTCACCGGTGAGGACGTCGACCGCGAACCCGAGGCACCGCGCGGCTGGGCGGGACTCGAAGAGGAGCCGTAGCCCACCCGGCCGGCCCCTGCCGGTCCCGGCCTACGGCGTACCTCCACCGTGGCGGGGGCCGTCCGCCGCCCGCTGCGCGACCGCGTACCCCATCTGCAGGAAGTCCGAGACGGCGACGGCGGTCAGCGCGGTCGCCACCAGGCGGGTCAGCCGGGGCGCCAGCACCAGGCCGCCGGTCAGCCCGGTGGCGACCCAGACCGCCAGGCAGAACGGGCAGCTCAGCAGTTCGCCGATGGCGTGCCGGGCAGCGCTGCCCCCGTCCCGTACCTGCTCCATCACCTCGCCGCTGCCGATCGGCTTGTCGTAGCTGGTGAACGGTGCCCGCAGCGGGCTGGTCACGGCGTCCTTGGACAGCAGCCGGCTCAGCTTGTGCGTGGCGATCGACAGCAGTACGACGTCCGAGGTCGCGGGCCGCTCCGGCACCGGGCGGCGGGTCGCCTTCGCGGCCGCGCCGAGCCCCGCCGCCACCGCGGCGTACGTCCCCATCGCGCCGAGATAGCCACCCAACGGGCGGTGTTCGTGGGGCGCGTACGCCCGCCGGAGCCGGCCGAGCCGGTCACGGATCCGCATGTGGGTACTCCCAGTGGTGATCAGCCGGCGGTGAGGTTGTCGGCGACCTCGCGGGCGAGACAGGTCAGCGCCTCCTCGGCGATCCCGGACAGCCGGTCGGGCGGGGTGTCGGCGTCGGCGTCGAGCCGGAGCCGCACCAGCGCACCACCCGCCGGTACGTCCTCGACCCGTAGGAGCGCCGACCAGTTGCGACTGCCTGATGCGGGTGACGTCCCAGGACCGTCGTCAGCGGCCGTGTCCCAGCGAGCCCGCATCGACTGGTCGGTCGGCGTCCGGTGGTCCGCTTTCAGCAGCGGCTCGGGCAGCCAGGCACCCATCCGGTCGGGGTCGGTCGCGGTGTTGAAGACCACCTCGGGGGGCGCGGACATGCTCCGCTGGGTGTCGACCGGCATGTCAGAACCCGCCGCGCAGGCGCCCGGCGTCGACCTCGCGGCCGGGATGCCGGGCCAGGTATTCGGTCTCCAGTTCCGCCGTCCGCCGCAGGTGGGTGGCGAGCGCGCTGTCGGGGGCGTGCCGCAGGGTGTCGAGCCGGGTCCGGTGCAGGCTGCTCATCTCGCGGATCAGGTCCTCTTCGGGAAGGGTGGTCGGGTCGATCCCGATCTCATCCTCGGCGAGACCGGTCGCGGTGCCGACCCCGTCGCGGATGTGGTCGCCGTCCCACTCCCCGATCCGTTGCTCCGGGCTCACGTCGCGTACTGATTCGGTCATCGTCGCTCCCGGTGTCTCGTTACCGTGCGTCTTTCCGGGATGGTTGCCCGGAGCACACGGCGCCAAACCCGCCCGCGCGGACACCAACTACGACGGCGCGTCGGAGACCGTCCGCCGCCACCGGTACGCTCGTGGCCATGAAGCGGCTGTTGACCCCGTCGTGGATCGCCCGGCATGTCGGCGCGGTCGCGCTCGTGGTCGCCTTCAGCGCGCTCGGCTGGTGGCAGATCAGCCGGGCCGTCGCCGGCAACGCCCTGAGCTGGGCGTACGCCGTGGAATGGCCGGTCTTCGCCGGCTTCGTGATCTTCGTATGGATCCGCGAGGTACGGCACACCCTGCGCGGCGACTCCCCCCACACCGATTCCGCCCCCGGCCCGCTGGACACCGCCGAACCGGCCCGGCCACTGGCCGCGACCGGCGTGGCCGGGCCGGTGGGTGCGCCCGCCGATGCCCGCGGGCCCGGCGGCGCGGCTGGCATCCGCCGGCCGGTACGCGCCGTCCGCCGGACCACCACCGCGGACGAGGACCCGGAGCTGGACGAGTACAACCGCTACCTGGCCTGGCGTAACGCCAACCCCGACGCGCGCATCAGCGACTACCCCGGCTGACCCCGGGCAGCGAGAAGGACAAGAAGGAGAGGAACACCGTGGGCGGAGCCCTGACCCGATACCGCGTGATCGCCTACATCGTGGGTGTCGTGCTGATCGCGCTCGTGGTGGTCGGTATGCCGATGAAGTACATCTGGGACGACCCGATCGTCGTCGAGACGATCGGCCCCGGGCACGGCTTCCTCTACATGGTCTACCTGGTGGCCGCCTTCGACCTGGGGCGGCGGGCCGAGTGGCCGCTGAGCAGGATGGCACTGGTCATGCTGGCCGGAACCGTGCCGTTCGTGTCTTTCTGGGCCGAGCGGGTCGTCGCGAGATGGGTGCGTGAGCCGCAGCCCGCCGCCAGCTGACCCGCTTCGGACTGATGCCGGTGAGCGGTCGGCGACGACGCCGGCCGACCACCGGCACCCGGGTCACTTCCGTCGCACGGTCAGCCGTGCAACTCTCCCGTCCTGAGTGCGACACAGAAACTGGTCCAACTGTCCGGGTCGATCGCGAGAACCCCCCCGTCGGGGTACTGCGAATTGCGTACGAGCACCTGCCCGGACCGGTAGGCCACCTCGACGCAGTTGTGCGACTCGCAGCGACGGCTCCGCCGCCACATTGCTGGCTGGTCCATCACATTCACCTGTCCCTCCCCCCCGGTTCAGGCGAAAGCGTGGTGTGCCATCCACACCTCCGCCGTCACCGTCAATTCTGCACGACGGCCACAAGCGGTAAAGGTCGCTCACGTGAGTGAATGAGTTCCCTGCTCAGAAGGTGTTCGGGAGTTCTCGGGAGGGAGCTGGCACGGCCGGCGGGCGTGGAATGGCCCGCCGACCGTCGTCTGGGTGCGTCAGTACCTATCGAAGATCAAATCCGCCGGCCCGAACACCGGCGATGAAATCCGCCCAGACAGATTCGGTGAAGGTCACCTGGTCCACCGGAAGCGCACTGTTCCTGACCGCGACCTCACCACTACGGCGAGCAACCTCCACGCAGTTGTGCGCCTCGCACCGGCTGCTTTTTACCCACTCGCCTATGGCAGGACCTGCCTGAGCCATCCTTCTAGCTCCCTCTACGTTTTGCCGTGATCTCAAACGTGGCCGGATGCCACCAGGCGGCAGCCTACTTCCCGACCGCCCGCAATACGTCGACACGCGGAGGGCGGTTTTCAAAAACACCGTACGGAACCGTTCGGCCCCGGAAAGCACCCGCCAAAGCACCCGGTCCGACTACCGACGATCACGATTACCCACCACCCGAACCCGAACAGTTGATCTAGCCGGGCGAGAGGCCGATGACGCGCGGGGCGCAAAGACCCTGGAAAAGGCGACGACGACGGGTGTAACCTGCACAGGACTCGCTATGTGGCAGGTTGCGGCTAGCCAGGTGGCGGATTTGCCCGAGCGGCACCCGCTCGAGTAGTGGCGGATTTTGCCCGAGCAGCACCCGCTCGAGCAGCAGAACCGGCGCGGTTGTGCATCGCGCGCGCACGGAGGCTGAGCGAATGACGACGGTGCACGGACCGACGGTCGGACGACGGCGGCTGAGGTCAGCGCTACGCGCGGCCCGCGAGAGGGCGGGCTACACCCAGGAACAGGTCATCGGCGCGATGGACTGGTCGCTGTCCAAGCTGATCCGGATCGAGGCCGGGACCGTGTCGATCTCGACCAACGACCTCAAGGCGCTGTTGAGCCACTACCGGCTGACCGATCCCGAGCAGGTCTCGGAACTGCTGGAACTGGCCAGGGTCGCCCGCCGGCGGACCTGGTGGTCGCAGTACAAGGAAACCCTGCCCGCCCCCTTCATCGCCTACATCGGGCTGGAACTCGAGGCGTCCACCCTCTCGTTCTTCCAGTCCTCCGGCATCCCCGGACTGCTGCAGACCGAGGGATACGCACGGGCGACCGTCGCCGCGGCCGCCACGACCTCGACCGTCTTCCCGATCGACGAAAGCGAGATCGAAACGAGGGTGGCGGTCCGGATGCGCCGCCAACGCGAGATGCTCAGCCGCCCCGAGCCGCCACAGGTGAACGTCGTGCTCGACGAGGCGGTGCTGCACCGGCAGACCGGCGGGCCGGCCTGCATCCGCGAGCAGCTGCGGCATCTGGTCGCGATGGGCAGCGAACCCAGCATGAGCATCCAGGTGCTGCCCTTCACCGCGGGCACGTACGCCAGTCAGGGATCGTTCATCGTGCTGGACTTTCCCGGCTCCGACGACGCTCCGGTCGTCTACCTCGAGGGCGTGCTGGCCCAGGACATCGTCGACCGGCCCGACCTCGTGGCGCCCTACCAACAGACGTTCCAGCGGCTCCGGGAGATGTCCCTCGGGCGCGACGAGTCGATCGCCACGATCGACCGGATCGCCCGCCAGATCGGCTGACGATCCCCGGCTCCGGTTCGGTGAGGAGGCCACCGATGACCGCGCTACACGGAGCGACGATCGGACGCCGGCGACTGCGCTCGGCACTGCGGGCGGCCCGGGAGGGTGCCGGCCTCACCCAGGAACAGGTCGCCGACGCCATGGACTGGTCGCTGTCCAAGGTGATCCGGATCGAGGCCGGCGCCGTCTCCGTCTCCACCAACGACGTGAAGGCGCTGATCAGCCACTACCGGCTGACCGACTCCGAGCAGGTCGCGGAGCTGGTCGCCCTGGCCCGGGTCTCCCGTCGCCGGGCCTGGTGGTCGCGATACCGCGACGGGCTGCCGGCGCCGTACCTGTCGTACATCGGGCTCGAGGTCGAGGCGTCGAGCCTGCTGGTCTTCCAGTCGGTCGGGATTCCGGGGCTGTTGCAGACCGACGCGTACGCGCGGGCCAGCACCGTCGCCTCGTTGCGCTTCGCGGTGGAGCCGTTCGATCTCGACATCGTCGACGACGTACGGGCACGCCGCCGGCACGAGGTGCTGGACCGGGCCGACCCGCCGTCCATCGAGGTCGTACTCGACGAGTCGGTGCTGCACCGGCAGACCGGCGGGGCGCCCTGCCTGCGCGAGCAGTTGCGGCATCTCGTCGAGGCCGGCCGCAGGTCCAACATCACGATCCAGGTGCTGCCGTTCCAGGTGCCGGACTACGCGGTACGCGCCCCGTTCATCGTCGTCCGGTTCCCGGGTACGGGTGACACCGACGTGGTCTTCGTCGGCAGTCCACTGTCGCAGGACCTGACCGACACGTCGGACACGGTGGAGCCCTACGTGGCTGCCTTCCGGACCCTCCAGGGCATGTCGCTGGAGCCGGCGGCGTCGCTCGCGCGCATCGCGCGGATCGCCGACGACCTCGGCTGAGCCCGGGGTGGGCCGGACACGCGGACGCGGACGGATCCGGCAGGGATCCGTCCGCGTCGTGGTGCGGTCAGCGTACGGTCGGCCACTGGCCGGCGGCGGCCAGCGGGTCGGCGATGCCGCCGTACCGGGCGGCTTCCTTGGCCCGGAGCAACGCCCGGGAGACCTGTCCGTACACCCGTTCCTGGTCGGTGCTGAAGACCATGACGGCCCGGCCGCGGATGTCGGCCCACAGCTCGTACGGCCTGGGCCGCAGCCGGTATCCGACGGCGGCGGTCAGCATGGGCACCATGGCGGCGGCGCCGAGGGCCAGGTAGGTGGCGGGGCTGATGGTGTGGAGTTCGCGGACGAAGCCGAGGGTGACTCCGATTCCGGCGACCACCGCCGCGGTGACCAGCATCGACCGGACGATGAGTGGATCCCGTCGGCCACGCCCGGTCCGCAGGTTGGTCAACTCCCAGATCGGGTAGCGCCGTTTGCCGATCACGAACCACTCCGTCGTGATGTAGAGACCGGGCTGGCGGTAGATCGTGGCAGGTGTCCGGCGGGTTACCCATTCGGGCTTTCCGGACATGGCCTCTGTTGGGCGGGTGGGTTGGCGGGTAGCATTCACGAGATGCCTCCAAGGGCTCGTGACGCGGGTCGGCGACGCAGATCGAGAGCGACGTAGATCAAAATCGACGTAGATCGAAATCGCCAGTGTTCTGAGGTCGGCACGTGTCCCGAAAGATCCACATGCGGTTCGAAAGATCGGCATCTGATGGCAGTCAGGTGCCGATCGCCTTCTCGTTGCGGCGCCGGTTCCGCGAAACCTTTACGGCCTAACACCATTGTGTGGACCCGCGCGCCAAAAGAGAAGGGGGGCAATGTGCAACCTGGCACTTTTACAGGCGGCAGGTGGCCCCCTGGACACCCATAGCCACCACATTGCACACATTTGATCCGATTGATACCGCCAAGAGCGACAAATAGCCTCAAACAACAATCAATCTTGGCAAGATCGACTTTTGATCGCAGCGTCCGCCGCGCGGTCCATCCGCGATCCCGATCGAGCCGGCAATCGACGCAGCGCACAGCGACAACAACGGACAGTAAGCACATCGCGCCCCGACCAGGCAACTTCGCTCCACATCACGCAGCCGCCCTCTTTCGGTTGATCCGGACCACGACTAGGTTGGAGCCGCTGGTCCGGTCGTCAGCCAACCCCCTCGGGAGGCGCCGGCCCGGCGCCGCCGAATCACCGGTCATCCATTGTCGACATCCGATCACGCTGCGCAGTCGACCGGACCGGTGAACCGGGAACCCACCGGCACCAAGGGGTGAATCCACGTTTCGTGGTAGGGCGATCTTCCCGCCCGAATCCGTCAGCTAACCCGGTAGGCGGCTGGATCACGTCGATCGGGCGTGACCCGGGGAAGAAAGGCTCTGCCTGTATTGTCGCCCGCCCGGATGCTGCTGCGCGCCGTCGTCCTGACCGGCATCACCATCGGCCTCGTCGTACCCGCCACGGGTGCCGCCGCCGAACCGTCGGTCAGCGAGCTGACGCAGCGGATCAACAAGTCGTCGACCGAGCTGGAGAAGGTCGTCGAGTCCTACAACAAACTCAACGAGGAGATCAAGGCAACCAAGGCGGCCAAGACCGCGGTGGAGGCCAAGCTCGGACCGCTGCAGGAGCAGTTGGCCCAGACCGAGGTCGAGGTCGGCACGATCGCCGCCCGGGCCTACAAGTCGGGCGGCCTGGACACCATCCAGGCGATCCTCACCGCGAGCGAGAACGGGTCGCTCGTCGACCGCCTGGGCACCCTGGAACAGCTCGCCCGCGAACGCCAGTCGCAGGTGAGCGGGTTCACCGCGACCCAGCGCGAATACCTGGACGAGCAGGCACGGCTCGACGCCACCCTGGCCCGCGAGACCGCCCAGGCCAAGGAACTCCAGGCCGGCAAGAAGAAGATCGAGGCCGACCTCAAGAAGCTGTACGAGATGCGGGAGCGGGCGTACGGCGCGGCCACCAACCCGGGCAGCTCCTACACCGGCAGCATCCCGGCGGTCTCCGGGCAGGCCGGTGTCGCGGTCCGGTTCGCGTACGGCGCGATCGGCAAGCCGTACGTGTGGGCGGCCTCCGGCCCGAACGGCTACGACTGCTCGGGTCTGACGCTGGCGGCGTGGCGGGCGGCCGGCAAGTCGCTGCCCCACAACGCGGCCATGCAGTGGGACCGGGTGGCGAAGATCAGCCGGAGCGCGCTCCAGCCGGGTGACCTGGTCTTCTACAGCAACCTCGGCCACGTGGGCATCTTCGTCGGCAGCGGCAAGGTGATCCACGCACCGACCTTCGGCGAGAGCGTCAAGATCTCCAGCGTCGACATGATGCCCCCGTACGGCTACGGCCGGGTGCGCTAGACCACTCCTGCCGCCCGGCGGCCCCGCCGTGCCAGTCGCACGCGGGGACCGTCGGGCGGTCCGGTGACCGGATCGCGAACACCGCAAGATCGCCGTTTCGGCGCCGATAACGCAGTCGACTGCACATTCGGCGCCGAAACGGCGATCTTGAACGGCGATTGTCGTAGGACCGCCCCATGCTGGCCGGCATGACAGACCTCCCCGCGGTCCATCGGACCGTTCTGCCTGCTCTGCCCCCGTTCTCGTTCGACCTGAGCCTGCGTGCCCTCGACGGCTTCGGCCCGGGCGCCGGCGACCATCGCCGCACCGGCGACGCGGTCCGCAAGGCGTTGCTGCTCCCCGCTCCCGCCGGCCGTCCCGACCGGGCGGTCGTGGTCGAGGTCGCCGCGGCCGCCGGCCCGCCCGGTGTCACCCTGACCGTCTTCGCCGACATCCCGCTGGCGCCGGCCGACCTGTGCGCCGTCGAGCGGCTGGTCGCCCGCTGGTTCAGCCTGGCGGACGATCCGGCGCCGCTGCTGGCCGCCGCCGACACCGACCCGGCCATGGCCCCGCTGCTGCCGGTGCTTCGCGGCCTGCACCAGGTCCGGTTCGCGTCACTCGCCGAGGGCGCGGTCTACTTCACGCTCACCCAGCGCAGCACGCAGTGGTTCGCCGCGGCCCGCAAACGGCGCCTGATGGCCGACCTGGGCACGACCGTCCGGCTCGACGGCACCGCCTACACCGCGTTCCCTTCGCTGGCGACCATCGCCCGGCTGACCGACGACGAGCTGACCGGCTACACCGGCCACCGGCAGCGCACCGAGCGCCTGCGGGGCGTCGTCGAGGGGATCGCCGCCCTCGACGAGGAGTGGCTGCACACCGCCCCCTACGACGAGGTCCGCGCGGCCCTGCTCGGCGTCGCGGGCGTCGGCCCGTTCACCGCTCATTCGCTGCTGTTGCGGGTGCTCGGCCGGCCCGACGACGCACCGCTGGAGATGGCCCAGTTCGAGCTGGTCGCCCGGGCGGTCTACGGTGATCCGCCGCCGTCGGCCGCCGAGATCCGGGGCCGCTACGGACGCCACACCGGCTGGTGGGCGTACCTGGCCCGGGTCGGGCTGGGCTGGCTGCCCGACCCCGCCCCGGCGGCGGTGGGCTGAACGCACGAAGCGGCCGGCACTCCCCGCGGGGAGTGCCGGCCGCTTGACCGTACGGGGTGGCCGGATCTGTTACGCCGCTTGCAGGCCCTCGGCCCGGGCCAGCTCGCGCAGGCGGCCGAGCGCCTGGATCTCCAGCTGGCGGATCCGCTCCCGGGAGAGCGAGAACCGCGACGCCACCTCGGTGAGCGAGTGCTCGCGGCCGTCCTCCAGGCCGTACCTGGCCCGCATGATGCCGGCCGACCGGTCGTCGAGGTGGTTGAGCAGGCCCTCGATGCGCTGGCGCTCCAGGGCGGTCAGCACGACCTCCTCGGGCGACGGGGCGTCGCTGTCGGCGACCAGGTCGCCGAGGTTGGTGTCGCCGTCGTCACCGACCGGGGTGTCCAGCGAGACGGTGTCCTGCGACCAGCGGACGAGTTCGTGGACCCGCTCGACCGGAACGCCGAGCGCCGCCGCGATCTGCTCCGGCTCCGGGTCGGATCCCAGCTCACGGGTGAGCTGCCGGGCGACGTTACGCATCCGGTTGACGTCCTCGACCAGGTGCACCGGCAGGCGCACGGTGCGCTCCTGCTGGGCGATGGCCCGGCTGATCGCCTGGCGGATCCACCACGTCGCGTAGGTGGAGAACTTGAAGCCGCGCTCGTAGTCGAACTTCTCGACGGCGCGGACCAGGCCGGTGTTGCCTTCCTGGATGAGGTCGAGCATCGGCATGCCGGACCGCACGTAGCGCCGGGCGATCGACACGACCAGCCGGAGGTTGGCCCGGATGAACAGGTCCTTGGCGCGCTCGCCGTCGGCGACGAGCCGCTCCAGTTCCTCGCGGTCGACCCCGTCCGGCACCCGGTCGGTCTCGAGCAGGTGCTCCGCGTAGAGGCCGGCCTCGATCGACTTGGAGAGGTTGACCTCGGTGGCCGCGTCGAGCAGCGGCGTCCGGGAGATCTCGTGCAGGTAGACGCCGACCAGGTCGCGTTCTTCGGCAACCTCGTCGGTCCGCATGACCATCTTCTTCTCCACGTTGCCCACGGTCCCCTCGTCTGCCCCGATTGCCCTCTTGCCTCTGGTCTCCACGTTCATCAGCCCTCCCCCGTAACCTCTGCTGTGCCCTGTCGTCCTGACACCTACACAACAGATGAGACGTGTCGGCGATTCCGTCTCGTCATTGGAAAGTGTCACGAACGCCTGAAGATTTGCTGAGAGCGCGATTGACGTTTGCTGTCAGCGTCGCCGTTCAGGGCGATTCGGAGCCGGGCACTTCCGCATGCATGGCGATCCACCTTCGCGACCCCGGTCAACGACAACACCGACCGACTGGCCGGCGCTGCGACCCTGGTCACCGGGAGGGCTGCGATCCTCGTCACCTCAGCTACACGTTCGATTACCGCTTCCGGTTCACCACGCTTTTGGAGTACCCCGCCATGGAAGGAACAATCGGGCAGGATCATCGCTTCCCGCCGTGACGAACGTCGCAGACGGCAGAGAACAGCGGGTTGACATGCGCCGGACAGGACGCCGTCCGGGGCGGAAATCAGACCGAAATCAGTCGGGAATCGGTCAGGAGGCGAGCAGGGCGAGGGCGTCGCGTACCCGGTGCGCGGAGCGAGCCAGGGCGGCCCGGGCATCCTCGACGCCGGCGCCGGACACCAGCGACACCAGGGCGGCCTTCAGGTCCCCGTCGGCCTCGGTGAGGGCCTGCTCCGCCACGTCCTCGGTGCAGCCGGTCGCCTCGATCAGGATGGAGATCATCCGGCCCCGGAGCTTGGCGTTGGTGGCCACCATGTCGATCATCAGGTTGGAGTAGACCCGGCCGAGCCGCACCATGACGGCGGTCGAGAACGCGTTGAGCACCAGTTTCTGGGCGGTGGCGGCCTTCATCCGGGTGGAGCCGGTGACGACCTCCGGTCCGGTGTCGATCCCGATGAAGACGTCGACCTCACCGGCGGCCGGGGCGCCGGGGTTCGCGCACAGCAGTACCGTCGACGCGCCGAGTGCCCGGGCGGCCCGCAGCGCCCCCAGCACGTACGGCGTACGGCCGCTCGCCGCGAGCCCGACGACCAGGTCGCCGCCGCGTACGGCCGACTGCGCCTCGGCGTGTCCGGCCGGGGCGTCGTCCTCGGCGTCCTCCACCGGCCGCCACATCGCGTCCGGGCCGCCGGCCAGGTGGGCCCGGAACCAGTGGTCCGGCGAATTGAAGGTCGGCGACAGCTCGGCGGCGTCGAGCACGCCGAGCCGGCCGGAGGTGCCCGCGCCGAAGTAGTGCACCCGGTGCCCGGCCCGCAGCGCGGTCACGGCGAGTTCGACGGCGGTGACGACCTCGTCATGGACGGCCGCCACGGCGACCGGCACCCGGCTGTCCGCCTCGTTGATCACCCGCAGGACCTCGCGGGTCGACATCAGGTCGAGGTCCACGCTGGTCGGGTTGGACCGCTCGGTCGGGGCGGCGACCCGTACGGCCGCCCGGGGCCGCTCGGCACCACCGGCGGCACCGAACTCGGTGCCGGCCGGCGCCGGGCCGGGCGCGGGAATGGGATCGAGCCTGGTCGGTTCCGCCGTCATGCCATCCCCCGCCTGCGCTGCCGGTGCACGGCGGGCCGTCCGCCGCGCCGTACGGTGACTCCGATCCCGCCGGCCGTGCCGCGGCCGGCACCGTGACCGGCCCGTGCGGACCGGGTCATGCCTTCCTCCGGTGGCCGCCGAGCCGGTGTGCCTGCACGGCTTCGGCGGTCACCTCCAGTGCCTTTCTCGCCCGCGCCCGGTTGCGCGCCGCCACCCCGACGAAGAGGCAGTCGACGATCGTCAGTTGCGCCAGCCGGCTGGCCATCGCGCCGGACCGGTAGGTGGTTTCCCGGGCGGCCGTGGTCAGCACGAAGTCGGCGACCTCGGTGATCGGCGAACGGGGGAAGTTGGTGATCGCCACGGTCGTCGCGCCCCGGGCCCGGGCCTGCTCCAGCACCTCGATCACGTCGGAGGTGGTGCCGGTGTGCGAGATGCCGATCGCGACGTCACCCCGGCTGAGCAGGGCCGACGACGTCAGGGCGGCGTGCACGTCGGGGAAGTGGAAGGCGGTCCGGCCGATGCGGTGCAGCTTCTGCTGGAAGTCGGAGGCGACGAAGCCGCTCGCGCCGGCCCCGTAGATCTCGACCCGCTCGGCGTTGTTGATCGCGTCGACCACCCGTTCACAGACCTCGGCGTCGAGTTGCTCGGCGGTCTCCTCGACGGCCCGGGCGTCGTTGAAGGCGATCGTGGCGATGATCTGGGCGAGGTCGGCGCCGGGCGGGATGTCGCCGCCGACGACGCGGGCGTCCGGGGGCTCGATCCGGCGGGCCGCCTCGGCGGCGAGCCGGATCCGCAACTGCGGGTAGCCCTCCATGCCGACCGAGCGGCAGAAGCGGATCACGGTCGCCTCGGAGGTCTCGGCGGCCGTGGCCAGGTCGGTGATCGTACGACGGGCCGCGTCGGCGGGGTCGGCGACCACGAGGCGGGCGACCCGCTGCTCGGCTGGGGACAGTGACGGCAGCAGGCCGCTGATGTGGACGATCAGCCCACCGGTGTCGTGGGCCGCGGAAGCTCGCGTCTCCGAGGCCGTCGAACCGCGCGCCCCACCGGTCGCAGAAACCTTCGCAGTCTTCGCCACGGATGAAACTTACTTTCACAAATGCCGGAGAGTCAACCGTGACTGTCGGCACCTGCGAAAGTACGCCCACCCGGCCGGCGCCGGGGTGCGGTCACGCCAACCGTCCGTGCCATTCCCGCAGGACCTTCGTCTCCTCGCCGGGGGCCAGACCGCCCGCCTTGACGGCATCCGGATGATCGGTCATCCATTGCCGGGTGTCGCGCACCGTCTCGGCCAGCGGACGGGGCGCCAGCCCGGCGGCCAGCGACTCGGAGACGTCGCGGGACATGAAACCGCCGTACTCCGGCAGCGGCAGCCACAGCGGCAGGGACCGCTCGCCGGACCAGGGGCGTACGTCGTGTTTCGCCAGGAACTCCTGGTCGACCCAGGTCAGCTCCGGATCGGGCCGCCCCAGCCCGGCGGCCACCTCGGCGAGGAACCGGCCTCTCGGCAGCGCCGGCCCGACACCGTCGTACGTGCCGGCGAGCCCGGTCTCCGCCGCGCGGACCAGCCAGGCCGCCAGATCGGACACGTCGACGAACTGGACCGGCTCGTCGGGGGTGCCGGGAGCGAGCACCTCGCCACCGGTGGCCAGCCGCCGGACCCAGTACGGGAACCGGTCGCTGATGTCCTCCGCGCCGACGATCAGCCCGGCCCGGCAGATGAACGCGCGGTCGGCGCCGACCCCGTCGCGCAGGGTCGACTCGCAGGTGACCTTGCAGGGGCCGTACCACTCCATCCGGTCGCCGGACGGGTCGTCGACGTCGGCGGGCGCGGGATCGACCAGCGGCGCGGTCGCCGCGCGCTGCCCCGGCGTCACGGCGTCGGCGTAGACCGATCCGGTCGAGACGAACGACCAGTGCCCGATCCGGTCGCCGAGCGCCGCCACCGCATGACGGACGTGGCTGGGCCGGCGGGACACATCGACGACGGCGTCGTACGTCCCGTCCAGGTCCGCAAGGCCGTCCGGGTCGTCGCGGTCGACCCGGACGAACCGGACCCCGTCCACGGGCGTGCCGGTCACGCCGCGGGCGGCGGCGGTGACGTCGTGGCCGGCGTCGCGGGCGTGCCGGGCGATCGCGCGGCCGAGGAAGACGGTGCCACCGAGGATGAGAAGTCGCATGCGGGCGATCCTCGCCCGCGACCGCGGCCGGCGACAGTTCCGTTCACCCTCGGCGGAACGGTTACGCCGAGCGCGTAGCGATCCGGGCCAGGCCCGGTCCGGGCGCCGCCGGGCCGGCCGGCGGCGGCACCTCGTGGACGGTTCCGGCCGCACCCGGTTCCGGACGCGGCCGGTACCGCTCCAGGAGGTGGTCGACGATCGCCGCGGTGACCTCGGCCGGCGTGCCGTTGGCGTCGATGACCACGAAGCCCGGATGCTCCGGCAGCGACCGGTAGGCGGCGACCGAGGCGGACAGGAACTCCATGGTCTCGTGGTCGGTGCCGCGCGTCTCGATCCGCCGGTATGCCTCGGCCGGGTCGACGTCGAGCAGGAACGTGACGTCCGGGGGCGGGAAGATCCGGTAGAACGCCCGGGCCAGCGCCTCCGACCGGTGCCCGCCGTGGGCCCGGATGCTGGCGTACTGGCAGACGGCGTAGCGGTCCATGACGGCCACCCGGCGGCGCAGCGTGGAGCGCAGCAGGGCGCGGGCGATGGCGAGCCAGCGCAGCACGGACTCGACGAACAGCAGGCCGGTGCGGCCGAGGAGGTGCTGCGGGTCGCGCCGGCCGACCCGGCGGGCGATCCGGCCGAGCCAGCGCCGGCCGCCGGCGTTCTGCCAGTAGGTCGCCGGCACGCCGCGCGCGGTCAGCAGCGCGGCGAGTTGGTGCGCCTGGGTCGTCTTGCCCGAACCATCGATGCCGACCAACGCGATCGCGCGCGGCCTGCGGGTGGTGCCCGCGTCGTTCCCACTCGTGCTGTGGTGCTCTCGTACCGGGGCCACAGTCCGCAACGGTACCGGGCGGACGCACGCGGACGTCGGGACGAAAAGCGATTGTGCAGGGCAAAGACACGGTACTTTTGCCGGTATTCACCAATTTATCGTCTTAAGATGGGTGCAATCTGGCGCAGGGGAGGCCTCCAGTGGGCAGCACACATGTCCGCACCACAGCCGAACGCGAATTCGACGAACGAGCCTCGGCGCTCCTCGGCGAACTGCACGCACTCGCGCCCGACGATCCGCTCCGCCCCCGTCTGCGGGCCGAGGCCATCGAGCAGTGGCTGCCGCTGGCCCAGCACCTCGCCGGCCGGTTCGCCGGCCGCGGCGAGCCCGTCGACGACCTGGTCCAGACCGCCACGGTCGGGCTGATCAAGGCGGTGGACCGGTTCGATCCGGGGCGCGGGGTGGAGTTCGCCGGGTTCGCGATCCCGACCGTCGTCGGGGAGATCAAACGCCACTTCCGGGACCGCACCTGGGACGTCCGGGTACCCCGCCGCATCCAGGAACTGCGGATCGTGATCTCGGAGGCCACCGAGACGCTGCCGCAGCGGCTCGGCCGGGTGCCCACCGTGGCCGACCTCGCCCGGCACCTCGGCATCACCGAGGAAGAGGTGCTGGAGGGCCTGGAGGGCGCCCGCGCCTACAACACCGTCTCGCTGTCCACCCCGACCAACGACACCGAGGGTGCCGCCGAACTCGGCGACCTGCTCGGCGGCGAGGACGACGAACTCGCCCTCGCCGAGTTGCGGGTCGCACTGGGCCCGGCGCTGGCCTCCCTCGACCTGCGCGAGCAGCAGATCCTCACCATGCGGTTCTACGGCAACCTCACCCAGTCGCAGATCGCCGACCGGATCGGCGTCTCGCAGATGCACGTCTCGCGGCTGCTGGCCCGGGCCCTGGTCAAGCTGCGCGGTCACCTCGACGACGGGTACGGCGGGCGGTGACCGGCTGGTCACCGCCGACCGGAAAGGCCGGTCCGGGGCCGGGCGGGTTAGCCCCGGGCCGTACGGGGAATGCGCTCCTGAGCCCCTGCCCAGGTGTCAGCGGGCCGACGGTCGGGTACCGGTAGACCTTCAACAGACACCTACCCACGGGAGACCGCCATGTCTCACCGCGTGGACGAGGGCCTTCTCAACACCCTCAAACGCGTAGCCGCCGTACTGAAACAGTCCGACGTGCCGTTCGCGCTCGGTGGCAGCTTCGCGGTGTATGCCCACGGGGGCCATTCCAGCGACCACGACGTCGACTTCCTGATCCGGGAACAGGACGTCGAGCGCTGCCTGGAGGCGCTCGTCGAGGCCGGATTCACCGCGGAGCGTCCGCCGGAGGACTGGCTCGTCAAGGTCTACGACGAAGGCCGGATGGTGGACCTGATCCACCGGCCGATCGAAACCCCGGTCACCGACGAGACGTTCACCGACACCGTCGTACGCCCCGTCGACGCCATCCAGATGCCGGTCCTGTCCGCGACCCAACTGATGGTGCACAAGCTGCTCAGCTTCTCCCAGCACTACTGCGACTTCGCCCGGGGACTGCCGCTGGCCCGCTCGCTGCGGGAGCAGATCGACTGGGACCGGGTACGCAAGGAGACGGAGCACTCCCCGTACGCCGAGGCGTTCCTGGTGCTGCTGGACCGCTTGGACGTGGTGCCGTACGGGGCCGACCGGGCGGTGCCGACGTGAACACCGAGCGGATCGAGGAGGAGCCGTGAGCGACGAGTACCTGGAAGCCGAGATCCAACATCTGCTGACCGAGAACGCCGACATCGCCGAACAGGGCATCACCGCGTCGCGGCGGGACAACACGCTGGTCCTGTGCGGCGAGGTGGAGAGCCCGCAACGCCGGGACGAGATCCTGCGCCTGGTGCAGGAGCGGTACCCCGACCTGCGGCTGGCCTCCGACATCGGGGTGACCCGCGCCGCCGCGCCGACCGAAGCGGAGGAACTGCCGTGATCCGGATCGCCGCCGTCGGCGACGTACACATGGACGAGGACGTCGTCGGCCGGTTCCGCCCGGCCCTGGACCAACTGCCCGAGCAGGCCGACGTGCTGCTGCTCGCCGGAGATCTGACCCGGCACGGCACCGAGTCCGAGGCGCGCTGCGTGGCCACCGAGTTCGGTGGACTCGGCGTACCGGTGATCGCCGTCCTCGGCAACCACGACCACCACTGCGACCAGGTGCCGCAGGTGGTGAAGGTGCTGGAGGACGCCGGCATCACGGTGCTGGAGGGCGACGCCACGGTGGTGGAGCACGACGGGGTACGGCTCGGGGTCGCCGGGGTGAAGGGGTTCGGGGGCGGATTCGCCGGCCGCAGCGCCAGTGCCTTCGGCGAGCCGGAGATGAAGGCGTTCATAAAGACCACCGATGACAGCGCCGACAGCCTCGCGGCCGCGCTGATCGGGCTGCGGTGCGACATCCGGGTGGCGCTCACCCACTACGCGCCGGTGCCGGAGACGCTGGCCGGCGAGCCGCCGGAGATCTACCCGTTCCTGGGGTCGTACCTGCTGGGTCAGGCGATCGATGCGGCGCCGACGGCGCTGGCGATCCACGGGCACGCGCACTCCGGCAGCGAACGCGGCACCACGCCGGGCGGGGTACGGGTCCGCAACGTCGCCCATCCGGTGATCAAGCAGGCGTACAGCGTCTTCCACGTGGGCGACCAGGGTCACTGACCGGCGGGTTTCCGGCGCTGGGCGGTCGGGTAATCCGCCGCCATGGACCTGATTCTCTGGATTCTCGCAGTGGTACTGGTCGTCGCCGGCGTACTCGCGCTCTTCCGGCGGCAGATCCTGTGGGGCATCGTCCTCATCATCGTCGGGCTGCTCGTCGGCCCGGGCGGCGTCAGCCTCTTCACCTGACGCCGTCCGATCCCCTCTCCGTCCCTCCCACCCCTCGTTTCCCATTCCCCTCCTGGACCCGCCGGGGTCGCTTGCCGGAAGGTCGTCGTCCTCCCCGATGGACGGCCGGCCGGCAGCGGCCCCGGCGCCTTGCCGTCCGGGGCCGGGCCCGGTTTGCCCGCCTCCAACAGCGGGAACCGCATCGGACATGGACACGCTCAGCGTCGACGCCCGGCACGGCCATCGGCGGTGGTGGGCGCTCGCCGGCTTCGCCGCCGCCGTCGTGGTGGCCGCCGGCATCGGCGGCCTGGGCGTGAGCGGCACGGCGCAGGAGTACGGCGGGCTCGCCCGACCGTCGTGGGCGCCGCCGTCGTCGGTCTTCGGTCCGGTGTGGACCGTGCTCTACGCGATGATCGCGCTCGCCGGCTGGCTGGTCTGGCGGCGGGTGGGCTTCGGCCCCGCCCTCTACGTCTGGACCGCCCAACTGGTGCTCAACGCGCTCTGGACGCCGATCTTCTTCGGCGCCGGCCGGTACGGCCTCGCGTTCCTCGACATCGTCGTGCTGTGGGCGCTGGTCGGCGCCACCGTGGCGCTCTTCTGGCGGGTGAGCCGCCCGGCCGCGCTGCTTCTGGTGCCGTACTGGGCGTGGGTGACGTTCGCGGCGGCGCTCAACCTCGCCGTGTGGCGGATGAACTGATCCCTCGCCGTGTGCCGATGAACTGATCCCTCGCCGGGTGGCGGATGAACCGATCCGGCGGGCGCCGTGCCCGGCCCGGCCACGGCGCCCGTACGCGGATCGGTCGGTCAGCAGCGGGGCACGCCCGGGATGAAGCCGCTGTGACCGGTGTAGGTGTAGGCGTCGGCGATGAACCGGCCGCTGCCGATCCGGTTCCAGATGTTGCTGGTGCCGTAGGTGCCGGTCACCGACGTACCGGTGGTCTGGCAGTGGATGGTGACGTTGGTGCCGGTGGCGAGGGTGCCGACGGAGGCGTAGCCGGTGCCGGGGCCGGAGCGTACGGTCAGCGGGGTGCCGGCGGTGCGCACGGTGCCCGCGGCGGTGCTGCCGCCGGAGCAGCCGTTGTCGCTGGTGTAGTTGCGGGTGCCCCAGTAGAGGGCGAGGGTGCCGTTGAACCGGATCTTGATGTCGGCGCCGTTGAGCCGCTGCTCGTAGTGCAGGTGCGGGCCGGTGGAGCCGCCGGTGCTGCCGACGGTGCCGATCACCGTGCCGTGGCGCACGGTCTGGCCGACCGACACCCGGAACGCGTTCAGGTGCGCGTAGTAGGTGTGGTATCCACCGCCGTGGTTGATCCGTACGTACTTGCCGTAGCTGGTGTTGCCGAGGTTGGTGACCCGGTCGACGGTGCCGGCGGCGCTGGCCACGACCGGGTCGTCGACGTCGTTGGTCCGGTTGAAGTCGATCGAGTTCTGCGGGCTGTGGTTGGTCCGGGTCTGGCCCGACCAGGTCTGCCCGCACGGGAACGGGACCTTGAAGGTGGGTGCGGCGGCGGCCGGCGCGGCCGGGATGATGACGGCGGCGGCGGCCATCAGCGCCGCGGCGGAGAGCGTGAGCAGACGTCTGAACATCCAGATCCTCCAAACAACGGTAATAATTGTCGATCTTTCGATGGATGTTGACAGAAAGCTGCAGGCGGCGGAAGGGGCTCTGGCAAGTTCACGCCAGTTCCGGTGGCGATGATCCGGTATACCTGTTGGCCATGGCCTCGCCGACGTACCTGATGTCCATGCCGTTGCACGCGATCACCGAGGTCTACGGCGAACCGGGCCTGCGGGACCGCCTGGACGAGGAACTCGCCCGGTTCTCCCCCGCCGACCGGCCACGCCTGGCGGCCGCCGCCGAACTCGCCGCCCACCTGCACCGCGACGACCGCCGGGTGCGCGAGCCGTACCTCAACCACCTGCTCCGGGTGGCGATCCGGATCATCCGGTACTACGAGGTCGACGACGTCGACGTGATCGTCGCCGCCCTGCTGCACGACGCGGTCGAGGACCACCCGGAGGAGTTGGCCGGACTGCCGCCGGGCCAGCCGTACGACGTGGCGACCCGGGCCGCCCTGGCCGAACTGGCCCGCCGGTTCAACCCGCGGGTGGCCGACCTGGTCCGGGCGGTGACCAACCCGGAGTACGCCCCGGACCGCGACCGGCACGAGCAGTACCGGGCACACGTGGCGGAGAGCCTGGACCGGCACCCGTGGGCACGGGTGATCAAGGTTTCCGACTTCACCGACAACGGGGTGGGGATCATCCACACCACCGGCGACCGGGTGGCGCGGCTCGCCCGCAAGTACCGGCCGCTCGTCCCGCTCTTCCGGGAGCTGATCGGACGCCCCGACACCCCGCTGTCCACCCGCGCCAAGGACCACATCTTCGACCAGTTGGACCTTGCGGAAACCCGCTTCGCCGCCATCCTCGGTGACTGAATCCGCTGGTCGGAGCGCTCCCATGAGCATCAGGTGCGCAAATGGCTACGGAGAGCAATCTCTTCGAGTTTCCTGATTGTTACTTGCCGATGCCTTTCTGGACTGGACTCCGAATGTTGCAAGCGCTTACATGTGAGGACGCCCACAGGAGTCGGGGCCGGCGTGTGAGCCGTGGGGCTCGGAAACGGCGCCGGCAAGGAAGGAGGACGGCATGGCGGTCTTCACCAGACCACGCCAAGCCCTCGTGATCGCCAGCGTGCTCGGCATTGCCCTCAGTGCCGCCGCGTGCTCCAGCGACGACAGCAGCGGTACCGACGCGGACTCCCCGGAGTGCGCCGCGTACGAGCCATACAAGGGACACGACGGCACCGAGGTGACCGTCTACGCGTCGATCCGCGACGCGGAGGCCGATCTGCTGGAACAGTCCTGGGCACAGTTCCAGGACTGCACCGGTATCGAGATCAACTACGAGGGCAGCGGCGAGTTCGAGGCCCAGCTTCCCGTACGCGTCGACGGCGGCAACCCGCCGGACATCGCCCTGATCCCGCAGCCGGGTCTGATCAAGCGCTTCGCCGACGCCGGCAAGCTCAAGCCGACCTCCGCCGAGACCAAGACGATGGCCGAGCAGAACTACCCGGCCGAGTGGCTGAAGTACGGCACCGTCAACGGCCAGTTCTACGGCGCGCCGTTCGGGTCCAACGTGAAGTCCTTCGTCTGGTACTCGCCGAAGACCTTCCAGGAGAAGGGCTACACGGTCCCGACCACCTGGCAGGAACTGATCGCGCTCAGCGACAAGGTCGTCGCGGACGGCCAGAAGCCGTGGTGCGTCGGTATCGAGTCCGGTGAGGGCACCGGCTGGCCGGCCACCGACTGGATCGAAGACATCATGCTGCGCGAGAACGCCCCTGACGTCTACGACCAGTGGGTCGAGCACGGTATCCCGTTCAACGACCCGCGGGTGGCCGCCGCGTTCGAGCGCGCCGGCTCCATCCTGAAGAACCCGGCGTACGTCAACGCCGGCTACGGCGACGTCAAGAGCATCTCCACCACCTCCTTCCAGGAGGGTGGCCTGCCCATCGTCGAGGGCAAGTGCACCCTGCACCGGCAGGCGTCGTTCTACGCCAACCAGTGGCCGCAGGGCACCCGGGTCGCCGAGGACGGCGACGTATTCGCCTTCTACTTCCCGCCGGTCGACCCGAGCAAGGGCAAGCCGGTCCTCGGCGGTGGCGAGTTCGTCACGGCGTTCGCCGACCGCCCCGAGGTCCAGGCGTTCCAGACCTACCTCGCCTCGGCCGACCACGCCAACGCCCGCGCCAAGCTGGGCAACTGGGTCTCGGCCAACAAGGGCGTCGACCTGAACAACGTGGCCAACCCGATCGACAAGCTGTCGGTCCAGATCCTCCAGGACACCAACGCCGTCTTCCGTTTCGACGGCTCGGACCTGATGCCGGCGGCCGTCGGTGCCGGCACGTTCTGGAAGGGCATGATCGACTGGATCAACGGTAAGGACACCGCCAGCACGCTGACCTTCGTCGAGCAATCCTGGCCCCAGTGATTTTCCGGTGGTCCGGCCCGCTCGGGCCGGACCACCGTCCATTGGGCCACCGGCCCGGTAGGTTCCGCGTGCGGGAGGACGCATGGAGTTCGCCGACGAAGCCCCGAAGCTTCTCATGTTGTTGTACGGCCTGGTGGCGTTCGTCGTCGTGGTGGGTGGCTTGCTCCTGCTGCTCGACGCCATCCCCAACTACTTCGCCCGGCGCCGCGAGCAGCGGCTGATCGCGGCGAGCACCGCCAAGGGCGGGCCCGGCGGGGACTCCCCCGCCCCGGTCGCCCGCCCCCGCCGCGGGGAGGGGCTCTTCGCCGCCTTCTTCCTGTTCCCGGCGATCGTGCTGCTGCTCATCGGCCTGGTCGTGCCGGCCGTACGCACCACCCTGCTGTCGTTGATGGACGGCGGCAGCGACAACTGGGTCGGGCTGCGCAACTACGGCTGGATGTTCTCTCAGCCCGAGATCCTCGACGTGCTGACCAACACCCTGATGTGGGTGGTCCTCGTCCCCCTGCTCGCGACCGGCATGGGGCTGCTGTACGCCGTACTGGTGGACAAGGCCCGGTTCGAGGCCATCGCCAAGTCGCTGATCTTCATGCCGATGGCGATCTCGTTCGTCGGCGCCGGCATCATCTGGAAGTTCGTCTACGCCTACCGCTCCGAGGAGCAGGAGCAGATCGGCCTGCTCAACCAGATCGCGGTGTCCTTCGGCGGCGAACCCAAGCAGTGGTTGCTCAACTCCCCCCTCAACACGCTGCTGCTGATCGCCGTCATGGTCTGGATCCAGGCCGGCTTCGCGATGGTCGTCCTGTCCGCCGCGATCAAGGCCATCCCGGCCGAGATCGTCGAGGCGGCCCGGCTCGACGGCGTCAACGCCTGGCAGATGTTCCGGCGGGTCACCCTTCCCAGCATCCGGCCGGCCCTGATCGTCGTGGTCGTGACGATCTCGATCGCCACCCTCAAGGTCTTCGACATCGTCCGGACCATGACCAACGGCAACTTCAACACCAGCGTGATCGCCAACGAGATGTACAACCAGGCGTTCCGGTTCGGACAGGTCGGGCAGGGCTCCGCGCTGGCGGTGTTCCTCTTCGTCCTGGTGATCCCGATCGTGATCTACCAGATCCGCAACCTGCGCCAGCAGCGGGAGGGCTGACATGACCACCACCACCCCCGCGCCGCCGGTGGCCAAGAGCGGCGCCGACCGGCCGAAGACCGCCGCCGGGCGGGTCCGCAGGCGGCTGAACACCCGGGTCGCGAGCCTCGTCTCGATCGTCATCGCGGTGCTGTGGACGCTGCCGACCTTCGGCCTGTTCGTCTCGTCGTTCCGCCCCGAGCAGGAGATCAAAACCACCGGCTGGTGGACCTTCTTCACCGACCCGCAGATCACCTTCGAGAACTACCAGGACGTTCTCTTCGGCCGGTCGTCCTCCGCCGGACAGCTCGCCAGCTACTTCGTCAACTCGGTCGTCATCACCCTGCCGTCGGTGCTGTTCCCGCTGGCCTTCGCCGCGCTGGCGGCGTACGCGCTGGCGTGGATCAACTTCCGGGGCCGGGACTGGGTCTACATCGGCATCTTCGCGCTGCAGATCGTGCCGCTGCAGATGGCCCTCGTGCCGCTGCTCAGCTTCTTCTCCCAGGGCGTCAGCGTCGGCGGTGTCCAGATCATGCCGGCCTGGGACCTCGACGACGAGCAACGGTTCATCCAGGTCTGGTTCGCGCACACCTGCTTCGCGCTACCGCTCGCCGTCTTCCTGCTGCACAACTTCATCGCGCAGCTGCCGGGCGACCTGATGGAGGCGGCCCGGGTCGACGGCGCCACCCACCCGAAGATCTTCCGGTCGATCGTGTTGCCGCTGATCACCCCGGCCCTGGCCGCGTTCGGTATCTTCCAGTTCCTGTGGGTATGGAACGACCTGCTGGTCGCCCTGATCTTCGCCGGCGGCGGCAACGAGGCGGCACCGCTGACCGTGCGGCTGGCCGAACTCGCCGGCACCCGGGGCAACGAGTGGCAACGGCTGACCGCGGGCGCGTTCGTCTCGATCGTCGTACCGCTGATCGTGTTCCTGTCCCTCCAGCGCTACTTCGTACGCGGCCTGCTGGCCGGCAGTGTGAAGGGCTGACCGCGGCACCATTGCGCGCGACGGTGGCGGGGGTGGTCCGGTGACCAGGATCGACGACGTGGCCCGCCGGGCCGGCGTCTCCACCGCCACCGTCTCGCGGGCCCTGCGCGGGCTGCCGACGGTGTCGCCGGCCACCCGGGAACGGGTGCTGGAGGCGGCGGCCGAACTCGGCTACGCCGCCTCCCCCAGCGCCTCCCGGCTGGCCGGCGGCCGCAGCGGGGCGGTCGCGGTGGTGATCCCCCGGGTCACCCGCTGGTTCTTCGCCACGGTCGTCGAGGCCGCCGAGGAGACGCTGCACGACGCCGGCTACGACCTGCTGCTGTACAACCTCGGCGGCCGCGAGCACGCCCGCCAGCGGCTGCTGCACACCGCCAACCTCCACAAGCGGGTCGATGCCGTGATGCTGGTGGCCACCCCGCTCGGGCCGGCCGACTTCGTGGCGGTCACCAACCTGGCCCTGCCCGGCGTCACGATCAGCTCCGGCACCGCCGTACCCGGGTGGCCTCGGGTGCTGATCGACGACCGGGCGGCCGCCGCGGCCGCCACCGACCACCTGCTCGCCCTCGGGCACCGGCAGATCGCGCACATCTCCGGCGACCCGTCCGACGAGCTGGCCTTCACCACCCACATCGACCGGCGGATCGGCCACCGGCGGGCACTGCTCGCCGCCGGTGTGCAACCCGATCCCCGGCTCGACATCGAGGCCGACTTCACCATCAACGGGGGCAGCCGGGCCACCGCCGAACTGCTGCGCCGTGGCCCGCTGCCCACCGCGATCTTCGCCGCGTGCGACGAGATGGCCTTCGGAGCGATGGCCACGCTGCGGCAGGCCGGGCTGCGGGTGCCCGACGACATCAGCGTCATCGGCATCGACGACCACGACGTGGCCGGCGTCGTCGGGCTCACCACCGTCGCGCAGCCCGCCGCCGAGCAGGGCCGGATCGGTGCCCGCCTGCTGCTCGGCCCGCTCGGCCACGGCGATCCCGCCGACGCCGTCGAGCCGCCGGTGATCCTGCCCACTCGGCTGGTCGTACGGGAGTCGACGGCGCCGCCGCGGGCAGGTTGAGAGAGTCGACCGCGCCACGACCGGTCCACCCGGATCCAGCGGCTCGACCAGTACGGTGGAAACAGGTCGATCCGGCACGAACTGACGGGAGTAGCGCCCTGAACACGCACGAAACCTCCGCCACGGATTCCCCGGCCCAGGGTGGGCCCGCCGCCGTCCCGCCCGCCTGGTGGGGTGACGCCGTCATCTACCAGATCTATCCGCGTTCGTTCTCCGACATCGACGGTGACGGCATCGGCGACCTGCCCGGCATCACCGCCCGCCTCGGCCACCTCGTCGAACTCGGGGTCGACGCGGTCTGGCTGTCCCCGTTCTACCCGTCGCCGCAGGCGGACGCCGGCTACGACGTCGCCGACTACCGCGACGTCGACCCGATCTTCGGGCGGCTGGCCGACGCCGACGAGCTGATCGCGCAGGCGCACGCCCGGGGCCTGCGGGTCATCGTCGACCTGGTGCCCAACCACACCTCGTCGGCGCACCCGTGGTTCGTCGAGGCGCTCGCCGCCCCGGCCGGCAGCCCGGCCCGCGCCCGCTACGTCTTCCGCGACGGCAAGGGCACCGACGGCGCCGAGCCACCGAACACCTGGCGCAGCGTCTTCGGCGGGCCGGCCTGGACCCGGGTGCCGGACCCCGACGGTCGGCCCGGCCAGTGGTACCTGCACCTGTTCGACGTCGGCCAGCCCGACCTCAACTGGGACCTGCCCGAGGTACGCGCCGAGTTCGAGGACGTCCTGCGGTTCTGGCTCGACCGTGGCGTCGACGGCTTCCGGGTCGACGTGGCGCACGGTCTGGTGAAGCAGGCCGATCTCGCCGACTGGCACTACCCGGAGGAGCCGCTGAGCGGCGGCGGCAGCGAGGGCGTACGGCCGCCGATGTGGGACCAGGACGGCGTACACGAGATCTACCGGGACTGGCGCCGGCTGCTGGACAGCTATCCGGGCGAGCGGATCCTGGTCGCCGAGGCCTGGGTGCAGCCGGCCGAGCGGCTGGCCGCCTACGTCCGCCCCGACGAGATGCACCAGGCGTTCAACTTCGAGTACCTGCTGGCGGCCTGGACCGCGCCCGCCCAGTACGCGGTGATCACCCGCTCGCTGGCGGCCACCGACGCGGTCGGGGCGCCGACCACCTGGGTGCTGTCCAACCACGACGTCGTGCGGCACGCGTCCCGGCTCGGGCTGCCGCCCGGCACGCCCAAGCCGAACGGGATCGGGGCCGGCGACCCGCAGCCGGACGCCGCGGTCGGGCTGCGCCGGGCCCGGGCGGCCACCCTGCTGATGCTCGCCCTGCCCGGATCGGCCTACCTCTACCAGGGCGAGGAACTCGGGCTGCCCGAACACACCACGATGGACGACGACGCCCGGCAGGACCCGACCTGGAAGCGCAGCGGCGGTGCCGAGCGGGGCCGCGACGGCTGCCGGGTACCGATCCCGTGGGAGGCGGACGCGCCGTCGTACGGCTTCGGGCCGACCGACGCCAGTTGGCTGCCGCAGCCGGCGCTGTGGGCCGAGTACGCGCTGGACCGCCAGCGGGAGGTGGCCGGGGCGACGTACGAGATGTACCGGGCGGCGCTGATGCTGCGCCGCGAACACGGGCTCGGCCGGGGCACGCTGTCGTGGGTGGACACCGCCGACGACGTGCTCGCGTTCCGTAACGGCGACCTGCTCGTGGTGACGAACTTCGGGGCCGATCCGGTCGGGTTGCCGGCCGGCACGCAGCCGCTGCTCAGCAGCGGTCCGCTCGACTCCGACGGCGGGGTGCCGACCGACGTCACCGTGTGGGCCCGCGCCTGAGACACGTCGACCGGCCGGTTCCGGGTTCGGGACCGGCCGGTGTGACGAGCGTGTCGTCAGCCGGTCCAGCCGAGCCAGGCCTCCCCGGCCGAGATGGCGCCGAACCAGAACAGCGCCGCGACGACCGGCACCAGCGGCACATACGCCGGACGGCGGCGCAGCAGCACGATCGCGACGACGAGCAGCCCGGCCCACACCAGCAGCAGGAGCAGCACCGCCCAGCCGGGTGCGAGCAGGCCGCTGGCGGCGTACCAGACGAGGGTGGCGAGATGTGCGACGAGCCCGAACCAGCCGGCGACACGGGCCGGCAGCGGGTGAGCGTTCTGCATGCTGCCAAGCTTGCCGATCAACGGCCGGAAGTGCCCTCGGCCGACCGGTCGGTGCGGTCCGGTCCGGCCCCCGCCGCCCGCGCGGTCAGCAGGTCGTGCACGGCGACGATGTCGCGGGGGGCGGTGCGTGACGCCAGCCAGTACATGATCCCGGTCGGCACGAAGAACAGCTGGAAGGCGGCGAGCCCCACGGCGTAGTTCAGCGGGGGTGGGAACGCCCCGCGCAGTACGCCGAAGACGACGCCGACCAGCCCGTTCCCGGCCGCCCGGCCCACCCCGTTGACCAGGTTGCCGAGGCTGTAGACGGTGCCCCGGTGCTCGGGCGGGTTGACATCGGCGATCAGGGCGAACCAGTTCGGGGAGTTCGCCGAGGTCAGTGCCAGGGCCAGGACGGCGGTGAGGAAGCTGAGGCCGACCGTCGGCTCGGACACCACGCTGCGCAGCACGGCGGCGGTGACCGCGCCGCCGCCGGCCCCGTCCGGCACGTCGATGCGCATCGGCACGAAGAACAGGGCGACGTAGAACGGCACCGCGGCGAGGATGCCGACCGAGGCCACGACCGCCCGCCCGCGCGGGGTACGCCGTTGCAGCGCGTCGCCGACCAGGCCGCCGACGATGGAGAAGACCCCGCCGAGCTGGAACAGGGTCGCGAAGACGCTGCCGACCACGATCGCGGTGGGCGTCGAGTAACCCTGGTCGAGAGCCCGCTGCTGGAACAGCACCGGCAGCCAGACCAGTGACCCGAACGCCGCCTGGGCGGTGAGGCCCTGGAGGATCAGCCACACGTTGCTGCGCCGGCCGACGATCTTCGGCAGGTCGGCACGGCCGATCCGGTAGTCGTAGTCGCCGCCGGCGGAGAGCACACCGGCCAGTTCGGGCTGGCTCGCGCCGCGCCGGATGTCGTACGTGAACAGGTAGGCGGCGGTCGCGGCGAGGCCGACCACGGTGAGCACCAGGAACGGGCGGCGCCAGTCGACGGACCCGAGCAGCCCGGCGACCAGGGTGCCGGTCAGGGTGCCGATGCCCTGCGACAGCCCCCAGAAGCTCATCACCAGGCCACGGCGGCGCGGCGAGATCAGGTCGGTGACGACCGAGAAGCCGACCGACCCGACCGCCCCCAGGCCGATCGCCGCCACGATCTGCGCGACGACGAAGCCGGCGTAGCCGGTGGCCAGCCCGCCGACCGCGCCGCCGGCGAGCGCGCTGCCGGCGGTGCCGGCCGCCCACAGCAGGGTGCCGGCGACCAGCAGCGGCTTGCGGTCGGTGCGGTCGCCGACGTACGCCCAGGCGACGGAGGCGACCGCGCTGACGAGGAAGGTGAGGGCGGTGACCAGGCCGAGGGCGCTGACGGGTACCTCGAACGACTCGGAGATCGGCCCGTAGAGCGGTGGGACGAGCCCGATCGCGACGTTGTCGAGCGAGGCGAGGACGACGAAGACGACGACGCTGTAGAACCGGTGGGCCGGGCTGCCCCCACGCGGCCCGACCCCGCTGGTCATCCTCGGCACCGCACCAGGATCGCCCACGCCGCCGGCACCGGCAACACCCGGGGCCGGCGACGCGCTAACCGGTGACCGGACGGTCGCGGACCAGGTCGCGGCTGGCGGCGTACTGCTCGCGGACGTGCGGGGCGGGGGTGGCGACGTACTCCCGGGCCTGGCTCGCCGACCACGGTGGCGGCTCGGCACCGCCCAGGGCGACCCAGGCGGCCTGGCGGGCGGCGCCGTCGGCCACGTATTCGCCGGGCGGTGGGACCAGCACCGGGACGCCGAAGACCTCGGGCGCGATCCGGCGGACCGCCGCCGACCGGGCCCCGCCGCCGACCAGGATCACCCGGTTGACGGCGGCGCCCTGCGCCACCAGGGCGTCCAGCCCGTCGGCGAGGGCGCAGAGCATGCCCTCGACGGCGGCGCGGGCCAGGTGGGCCGGGGTCGCGGTGCGCAGCGTCAGGCCGTGCACCGCGCCGGTCGAGTGTGGACGGTTGGGGGTCCGCTCCCCCTCCAGGTAGGGCACCAGGACCAGGCCGTCGGCGCCGGGTGGCGCCTCCAGGGCCAGCGTGGCGAGGTCGTCGAGGCCGACCCGGAGCATCGCCGCGGCCGCGTCGAGCACCCGCGCGGCGTTGAGGGTGCAGACCAGCGGCAGGAACCGGCCGGTGGCGTCGGCGAATCCGGCGACCGCGCCGGATTCGTCGGCGGCCGGCCGGTCGGCGACGCTGAAGACCGTGCCGGAGGTGCCGATCGACACCACGACGTCGCCGGGCAGGGCGCCGACCCCGAGCGCGGCGGCGGCGTTGTCGCCGGTGCCGGGGCCGAGCCGGGCGCCGGCCGGCAGGGTGCCGGCCGGGTCGGTCGGGCCGAGCACCCTGGGTACGGCCGGCTCGCGCCCGTCGAAGGCGTGCCGGAGCAGGTCGGTGCGGTAGGCACCGGTGGCCGGCGACCAGTAGCCGGTGCCGCTCGCGTCGCCGCGGTCGGTGCGCAGGGCGGGGAGGCCGGGCGCGCCGGCCAGCCGCCAGGTGAGCCAGTCGTGCGGCAGGCAGACGGCGGCGGTGCGGTCGGCGGCGGCCGGCTCGTGCCGGCTCAGCCAGCGCAGCTTGGTGACGGTCAGGCTGGCGACCGGCACCGATCCGACCGCCTCGGCCCAGGCGCGCCGGCCGGCCCGGTCGCCGCCGAACTCGGCGACGAGGTCGGCGGCGGCGCCGGCCGAGCGGGTGTCGTTCCACAGCAGCGCCGGCCGGACCACCTTGCCGTCCTCGTCGAGGCAGACCATGCCGTGCTGCTGGCCGGCGATCGACACGGCGACCACGTCGTCGAGCCCGCCGGCCTGGTCGATCGCCTCCTGGAGTGCCGCCCACCAGGCGGCCGGTTCGACCTCGGTGCCGTCGGGGTGGGCGGCCCGGCCCTGCCGGACCAGCGCGCCGGTCTCGGCGTCGCGGACGACCACCTTGCAGGACTGGGTCGACGAGTCGACTCCGGCGACGTACGGCATGACTGGCCTCCGCATCGACAGATCCGAAACTCTACCCGCTGCCCCGCTCTCTTCAAAGATCACCGTGATCAGGGAGTGGGTACGCCGGCGCGCCGTCGACACGCCGGAAATACTCCCTGATCACGGTGATCGAGGGTGGGGTCAGCGGGCGCCGAGGACGTGCTCCACGGCTAGCTGGTTGAGACGTACGAAGCCGAAGCCCTTCGCGGCGACCGCGTCGGCGTCGAGTTCCTCGTACGCCGACCGGTCGGCGATCAGGTCGGCGTAGGTCTCCCCCGGGTTCAGCGTCGGCTCGTTGAGGGCGTCGACCTGGCTGTCGGCCAGCGCCTGACGCACCTCCGGGTCGGCGCGGAACGCCGCGGCCCGCTCCTTGAGCAGGAGGTAGGTGCGCATGTTGGCGGCCGCCGAGGCCCACACCCCGGTGAAGTCCTCGGTCCGCGACGGCTTGTAGTCGAAGTGCCGGGGGCCGTCGTAGGCCGGCCCGCCGTCCGGGCCGCCGTTCTCCAGCAGGTCGACCAGGGCGAACGCGTTGAGCAGGTCGCCGTGGCCGAAGACCAGGTCCTGGTCGTACTTGATGCCGCGCTGGCCGTTGAGGTCGAGGTGGAACAGCTTGCCGGCCCACAGCGCCTGGGCGATGCCGTGCGCGTAGTTGAGCCCGGCCATCTGCTCGTGCCCGACCTCGGGGTTGAGGCCGACCAGTTCCGGGTGGTCCAGCTCGTTGATGAACGCCAGCGCGTGCCCGACGGTCGGCAGCAGGATGTCGCCGCGCGGCTCGTTGGGCTTCGGCTCGATCGCGAACCGGATGTCGTAGCCGCGGTCGAGCACGTAGCCGGCGAGCAGGTTGACCGCCTCGCGGTAGCGGTCGAGCGCGGCCCGGATGTCCTTGGCCACGTCGTACTCGGCGCCCTCGCGGCCACCCCACATCACGAACGTCTTCGCGCCGAGTTCGGCGGCGAGGTCGATGTTGCGCAGCACCTTGCGCAGGGCGAACCGGCGTACGTCCCGGTCATTGCTGGTGAAGCCGCCGTCCTTGAAGATCGGGTGGGTGAACAGGTTGGTGGTGATCATCGGGACCACCAGGCCGGTCTCGTCGAGCGCCTTGCGGAAGCGGCCGACGTGGTGGTCGCGGGCCGCGTCGTCGGAACCGAACGGGATCAGGTCGTCGTCGTGGAACGTGATGCCGTACGCCCCGAGTTCGGCGAGCCGGTGCACCGCCTCGACCGGGTCGAGCGCGGCCCGGGTCGCGTCGCCGAACGGATCGCGGGCCGGCCACCCCACCGTCCACAGGCCGAAGGAGAACTTGTCAGCGGGCGTGGGCTGGGCTGCCATGGCGACCTCCACGTAACACGTTTGATTTGTTTATTCGTTGAATTATTTGGCGCGGCTATGGCACTGTCAAGGTCATGGCGCAGGCTGGCACACGGTCGGGCAACACCCCGGTGAGGCAGGCCAGCCTGCGCGAACACAACCTCGGCCTGGTCCTGCGACACATCGCGACCGGTCCGCCGACGGCCGGCGGCACCGACGCGGCCGGCGGGACGGCCGCGGCGGGCGGCCGGGTGCCGTCGCGGGCCGACATCGCCGCCGCGACCGGGCTGACCCGGGCCACCGTCTCCGCACTCGTCGACGACCTGATCGGTGGCCGGCTGGTCACCGAGGTCGCTCCCACCCCACGTGCCGGCGCCGGGCGGCCCGCGCTCGGCCTGGTGCTCGCCGGGAACGGGCCGGCCGGGCTCGGGCTGGAGATCAACGTCGACTACCTCGCCGCGTGCGTCGTCGACCTGACCGGCCGGGTCCGGCACCGCGTCGTCCACCGCGCCGACCAGCGCCCGGCCGGGCCCCGGGACGTGCTGGCCCGGGTCGCCGACCTCGCCGCCGCCGTACGGGGCGAGGCCGAACGGCAGGGGCTGGCGCACGCCGGCACCGCGCTGGCCGTACCCGGGCTGGTCACCGCCGACGGCGTCGTCCGGCTCGCCCCCAACCTCGGCTGGCGCGACGTCGACGTACCCGCCCTCGTGCACGGGCATCCCGCCCTGGCCGGCGGGGCGCCGCTGACCGTCGACAACGAGGCCAACCTGGCCGCCCTCGGCGAACTGCACACCGCCGGCCCGGCCAGCTTCCTCTACGTCTCCGGCGAGATCGGGATCGGCGCCGGCATCGTGCTCGACGGCGCCCTCCTGCGCGGCGCCCGCGGCTGGAGCGGCGAACTGGGCCACGTCGCGGTACGGCCCGACGGCCCGCCGTGCGGCTGCGGCGCCCGAGGCTGCCTGGAGCGGTACGCCGGGCAGGACGCGATCCTGGCCGCAGCCGGCCTGGCCGACCGGGGCCACACCGCGGACCAGGCCGTCGCCCGGCTGACCAGCCTCGCCGAGGCGGCCGACCCGGCGGCGCTGCGAGCGCTCGCCGACGCCGGTTCGGCCCTCGGCGTCACCGTGGCCGGCGTGATCAACGTGCTCGACGTAGACACCGTCGTGCTGGGCGGTGTCTACGCCCCCCTCACCCCCTGGCTCGCGCCGGCGGTCGAGGACGAGGTCAACCACCGGGTGCTGACCGCCGGATGGTCACCGGTGACCGTCCGGGCCTCCCGGCTCGGCGGCGACGCGGCGGTGGTGGGTGCGGCCGGATCCGTCGTACGGGCCGTGCTGGACCGGCCGGCCCGCTGGCTGGCCGGCGGCCGCCCGTGACCGGGGCGGTGCCCGCCTGGCCGTGACGGTGCTCGCCCGCCCGTGACGGTGTCCGCGCCCGACCGTGACCAGTGCGGCGCCCGCCCGGCCGTGACCGGCGAGGCGCCCGCCCGGATCCGGGGTCAGGCCGAACGGGCCTCGTCCTCGGCCGTCTCGGCGCGGGCCGCCGACTCGAACTCACGCAGCCCGCGCAGCAGCGCCTGCTGGCTGCCGGCGCTCATCGCGTCGAGCACCGCCGCCAGCCGTTCCCGCCGGTCGCGGCGCAGCTCGGCGAGCAACGTCTGACCGACCGGGGTCAGGTGCAGCGAGATCTCCCGCCGGTCGGCCCGGCCGGGCACCCGTTCGAGCACCCCCGCCGCGACCAGCCGGTCGCAGAGCCGGCTCGCCGACGACAGGATCATGCCCATGCTCTCGGCCAGCCCGCGCAGGTTGATCCCGTCGTACTGCTCGACGATGATCACCGCGCGCAGCTGTGATCCGGACAACCGGCTGGTGGCCCGCTCACGTGCCGAATCCCACACGGACAGCAACGCTTCCGCCGCGGCGTCCACCTCGGCGGCGATACTCGGTTCCGGCCCGTCTGGACCATGGTGTTCGGCCATGGTGGGCCTGACACTACCCTCGCGGCACCCGCCGCCGGACAAGCCAGGGGGCGGATCATGTACGAGCGGCTGATCGGAGTGCGGCGATCCCTGACCACGGCACCCGCCGACGAGATCGTCGAGTGCCTCGGCGGGGCGCTGGCCAAGGCGTACGGCGTCACCGGGACGGAACTTCTCCAGGTCGACTACCGGATCGCCGCGCTCCTGCCGCTCTGCGGGGACGGGCCGGTGACGTCGCCCGGCGACCCGGCCTGGCGCAGCTTCGACCACCAGGCCGAGATCCTCCACGAGGACACGCTCTACCTGCCGGTCACGATGCGCGGCGACCGGATCGGGGTGCTGCGCCTGCGAGCCGTACCCGACGACCCGCGACTACGCGACGAGCTGGCCGAGATCGCCACGTCGCTCGGGCACGAACTGGCCGCCGTACGCTCCAGCACCGACCGCTACTCGGTGGCGGCGCGTACCCGCCGGTTGACCCTCGCGGCGGAGATGCAGTGGGAACTGCTCCCCGGCCGCAGCCGGTCCCGGTCGTCGTTCAGCCTCGCCGGCCAACTGGAGCCGGCGTACGCGGTGCGCGGCGACAGCTTCGACTGGGCCGACGACGGGCACCGGGCCTGGCTCGCCACCGTCAACGGCATGGGTGAAGGCGTGACCGCCGCCACCCTGACCACCCTGGCGATCCAGGCGCTGCGCAACGCCCGCCGCGCCGGCCTGTCCCTGGCCGACCAGGCGTCCCTGGCCGACCAGGCCGTCTACGCCCACCACCGGGGTGTGCAGCACATCGAGACGCTCCTGCTCGAACTCGACCTGGCCACCGGGAAGGTCCTCGCCGTCGACGCCGGCTCGCCCCGGGTGCTGCTGCTGCGGGAGGGCGAGGTGGTCGAGCAGCGGCTGGAGGCGCAGTTCCCGCTCGGCATGTTCGACGGCACGATCTACCAGGCCCAGAGCTTCGACCTGCAGGTCGGTGACCGGCTGTTCGTCCTCAGCGACGGCATCTCCGACGCCACCGCGACGAACACCCGGTACGGCGAGTCGGCGCTGGAGCGGTTCGTCCGGCGTACCCGCCCGCTGGCACCGCTGGAGGCGGTGCGCTCGCTGCTCGGCGACGTGCGTGCCTTCGTCTCCGGCGATTTGGTCGACGATGCCGTGGCCGTCTGCCTCGACTGGACCGGCCCGCAGCACTGACCGCCGCCGCTCCCCCGCATCCCCGGACGGGTGGGGCGGGGCGGCGGGGCTCAGTAGGCGCCGCGGCTGTTGACCACCGCGCCGAAGGTCTTCCAGAGGATGGCGAGGTCGGCGGCGAGCGACCAGTTCTCGACGTAGTAGAGGTCGAGGCGGATGCCGTCCTCCCAGGTCAGGTCGGATCGGCCGCTGACCTGCCACAGGCCGGTCATGCCGGGCTTGACGAGCAGCCGTCGGGCCACGTCGCCGTCGTAGCGGGCCACCTCCGACGGCAGCGGCGGGCGCGGGCCGACCAGGCTCATGTGCCCGAAGAGCACGTTGGCCAGCTGGGGCAGCTCGTCGAGCGACCACTTGCGCAGGAACTTGCCGACCCGGGTGACCCGGGGGTCGTCGCGCATCTTGAACATGAGGCCGTCGGTCTCGTTGCTGGCCGCCAGCTTGGCGAGCAGCGCGTCGGCGTTGACCACCATGGTGCGGAACTTGTAGACGCCGAACTCCTTGCCGCCCTGCCCGACCCGGACCTGCTTGAAGATGACCGGGCCCCGGCTGTCGAGCTTGATGGTCAGCGCGATGACGGCGAGTACGGGCAGCGCCAGGGTGAGCGCGATCAGCGACAACGAGCGGTCGACCAGGCCCTTGATGAACTTCCGGGCGCCGCGGAACTCGGGCGCCTCGACGTGGATCAGGGGCAGTCCGGCGACCGGCCGGGTGTGGATGCGCGGGCCGGCGACGTCGGTCAGCGCCGGTGCCAGCACCAGGTCGATGCCGGTGCCCTCGAGCTGCCAGCCGAGCCGGCGCAGCCGGGTGGCGGTGAGTTCGCCGGAGGCGGTGACGGCCACGGTGTCGGCGCCGGTCGCGGCGGCGGCGTCGGGGATGCCCCGGAACGAGCCGACGACCGGTACGTCGCCGAGCCGCTGCGGTACGGGGGCGAGCAGCGCGTCGGGGATGCAGGCGCCGACCACCTCGTAGCCGGCGTACGGCTCGCGGCGCAGGGTGTGCACGAGTTCGAGCACGTGGGCGGTGTCACCGACGACGAGTACCTGCCGGGACCAGCCGGCGCCCCGCGAGCGGGCCCGGTGCAGCCGTTTACGGGCGGCGAACCTGGCCACCAGCATTCCGGCGATGCCGAGCGCGAACGAGAGGGCGAGGAAGCCGCGGGCGACCCCGACGTCGGCGATGTATCCGGCGATCGCCACGGTGGCGGCGAGCCGGAGGCTGGCCGAGGTGACCCGGCGGTATTCGTCGGCGCCGTAGCCGAGCACCCGGTCGTCGTAGCAGTGCAGCAGCTTGAGCGAGAGCAGCCACACGAGCACCAGGGCGGGTCCGACTATCAGGTAGGAGATGTCGGAGCCGCGGCCACGCGGTTCGGAGGTGCCGAACCGGATCAGGTAGGCGCCGAGCACCGCCAGCACCAGGACGACCGTGTCCAGGACGAAGATCGCGCGGATGTAAGCCCGCTGCCGTATCCGCAGCGATTCGGCCCGGGCCTGCGGCCCGGCGCCCGCCTGGACCGCGGCGGGGCTCGAAAGCGTCGCCGACGACACCAATCCACCCCCAGGTCAGAAGTCGACGAAAACCCGGAACATCACCCGGCTCATGAACGCGAGCCGGCTGCTCCGGGCACTCAGTCATCTTTGCCTACGTGGGTACTCGTCCAGACCTTGCGACAAAAAACTGTCACTTGATTGCGGCCATAGGTTCATCCGTGGGAGCAGATCGCAGCCACGGCACCACTCAACGTGATTCGGCATTGTCGTCCATCGCTGAGTCGCAGGTCAGCCGGGTGCGGCCGGACGCAGCGCGATCGCCTGGAGGAAGATGTCGCCGATCTTCGCCGGGTCCTCGGTGACGAAGACGCCACCCCCGGTCACCTTGGTGATCGCGTCCAGTTCGTCGCGGCTCACCCCGTCGCCGATGCCGATGATGACGACCTGGATCGGCCGGCGCGGGTCGACGAGCGCCTGCAGGTCGCTGAGCAGCTTCTCCTGCGAGATGCCGTTGTCGTCGTCGTTGCGACCGTCGGTGAGCATGACGACGGAGTTGACCCGCCCGGGCTCCCACCCCTCCTGCATGCTCTCGTACGCCGCCAGCACGGTGTCGTAGAGGCCGGTGTCGCCGTCCGGCTTCGGGGTGATGGCGTTGAGCGAGCTGAGCAGCCTGCTCCGCTGGCTGCTCAGCGGACCGACGGGCTGCTCCTCGCGGTAGTCCCGCCCGCCGGACAACTCGGTGGAGAAGGTCCACAGCCCGACGGCCCAGGAGTCGTCGAAGAGACCGAGCCCGCGCTGGGCGGCCTGGAGGGTGACCTGCATCCGGGTGGCGCCGCCGGCGGTGGGCACCCGTTGCAGCATCGATCCCGACACGTCGATCACCGCCAGCATGCGCGCGGGCAGGGTCACCGCCGTCCAGGTGGACAGGGCGCGCTCGACCGCCGCCGGATCGGGGCCGCGGGCCGGTGCGCCGGGCAACGCCGACCCGCCGGGGTCCGGTGACGCGCTCGTGCCCGGTGCGGCGGACGGCGGGGACGGCAGTCCGGCCCGTGCCCCGCGCGGCGCCTCGAAGCCCTGGCCCCAGGTGCCGTCCGGGCCACGCAGTCCACGGGCGCCGAGCCGGTCCCGGAACGCCGCGGTGTCGAGCACCGAGAACAGCCCCTCGGCGGCGGCGGCCCGGGCCGGATCGGTGCCGGGCAGGATCGCGTACGGGTAGTCCAGCGCCATCGACGCCGGCTGCGGGTAGAGCGCGGCGAGCGTGATCGGCGGCCGGGCCGCGTTGTAGGCGATCACGTCCTCCTCGGAGAGCGCGGCGGCGCCCAGCGCGGAGGCGACGGAGGCCGGGTCGGCCGACCGTGGGAAGCGGGCGACCAGGTCCTGACGCAGTGCGGAGCGGCCGGTCGCCAGGGCCCGCAGCGCCGCCGTCGTGGCCTGCTGGGCGCCCTCGCCGGCGGCGCTGGCGGCGGCCCCGACGGCGAGCAGCAGCGACAGCCCGGCGGAGTCCCGGGTCGGCTCGACGATGCCGGTCCGCAGCTGGGTCCCGGTGGTGATCTGCTGGAGCAGGTCGGCCCAGGTGAGCTGCTTGTCGGGCCAGCCGAACGAGGTGGCGACCGGCTCGGGCATCGCGACCACGACCGGGCTGTGGGCCACCGGGGCGTTGTTGGTCGGGGCGAATCCGGGCGCGGCCGCGCTCAGCCGCAGCAGCCAGGTCGACGAGTCGGGCACCCAGACGTCGGGCATGACGGCGGTGCCGCTGGCCCGGCCGACCCCGGCGAGCGAGATGCCGTGCAGTCCGGCGACGGCGGCCGCGACGTCGACCGAGTCGGTGCCGCTGACCGTGACCGCGACGCAGGTGCCGTCGACGGCCGCGCCGTCCTCGACCCACTCGGCCGCGGCGGCCTCGATCACCGGCGCGATCTCGGGTGCGGCGGCGACGTTGAGCGGCACCCGGCCGGAGCAGTCGGCTCCGAGCACGGTCCGGTAGGCGAACCAACCTCCGGCGGCTACGACGACGAGCGCCATCGCGGACGCGATGGCGCTCGTTCCACGGAAGCTTTTTCGCATGCGATGGCGGCCCGGCACGGTCCCCATAGTGCTGAAGCCGCCCGGCGACTGCCACGTACGTTCGGTCGAAAGTTACGGAGGCGGAACCTCGGAGGAAATTTCAGTAACCGCTGGTAGCACCCTGATCCCGGGGCGTTTCAGCAATCACCTAACCGGCGAATGAGACGACACTTCACACTTATTACGCATAGCGGCCGTCAGGTGGTCGTAAGTATGCAAGTGGGGCTGGGCACCGGGACCGGCTCGCCGAGCGGCGTCGGCACCCCGCTCTCCGCGTCGACGGCGAAGACGCCGATCGTGTCCGAACGCTCGTTGGCGACGTACAGGTGGGTGCCGGTGACGACGAGGTGCCGGGGCCAGTGCCCGCCGCTGCCGACCTCGGCCACCAGCCGCGGTTGCGCGGTGTCCAGCGCGAACACGCTCACCGTGTCGACGCCCCGGTTGCCCACGTAGACGAAGCGGCCGTCGCCGCGTACGGCGACCTCCGAGGGCTGGACGTGGCCGCGGCGTTCGCTGGCCGGGACCCGGGACCTCTCGTGCACGGTGCCGGCGCCATCGGGGCCGTACTCGTGGAGCGTCGCGCCGAGTTCCCCGACCAGGAAGAACCGGCCGTCGGGGTGCCGGGCGAGGTGGCGCGGACCGGTGCCGGGCGAGGTCCGCACCGGGGTGCCGTAGGAGCCGAGCCGCCCGGTGGCCGGGTCGAGCTGGTAGCGGTAGACGGCGTCGGTGCCGAGGTCGACGGTGAGCAGCGGGCCGCCGTCCGGGTCGGGCGAGACCATGTGGACGTGCGGCTCGGCCTGCCGGTCGGGGTCGACGCTGTGCCCGTGGTGCTCGATCAGGTCGGAGCGCGGGCCGGGGACCCCGGCCGGGTCCAGCGGGTGTACGGCCACGCTCCCCCCGCCGTAGTTGGCGCTGAACAGGTGGCCGCCGTCGGCGGAGACGGCGAGGTGGCAGGGGTGGGCGCCACCGGTCGGCTGGCTGCCGAGCGGTGCCAGTCCGCCGTCCGGCCCGATGCCCCAGGCGGTGACCACGCCGTCGTCGAGTTCCCCGACGGCGTAGAGCACCGGCAGCCGGGGGTGCCGGGTCAGGAACGACGGTGACGGGGTGGCCGCGACCGTGCCGAGAATGTCGAGCCGGCCGGTACGCGGGTCGCGGCGGGCGGCGACGATACCCTTGCCGCGTCCACCGCCCTGCGGGGTGTAACACCCGATATGCACCAGTTCGCCACTGTCAGCCACTCGAAGCTCCGTCTTCTGCCTGATCCGCCGCATTGGCCCCGGTTACGATCCAACCAGAACCGGCGGCCGGGCGCCGGGGAAGCATCACTTCGCGCCCCCGCCCCGACGGTCAGTACGCCGGGACCGGATGCCCCCGCCGGCTGGCCACGTACTCCACAAGGGACACCAGCACCGCCTTGCCGGACTGCCGGTCACGGGCGTCGCAGAGCACCACCGGCACCTCCGGGTCGAGGTCCAGGGCGTTGCGGACCGAATCGGGGCTGAACCGCTGCGCCCCCTCGAAGCAGTTGACGCCGACGACGAACGGCGTACCCCGCTGCTCGAAGTAGTCGACCGACGGGAAGCAGTCGGCGAGCCGCCGGGTGTCGGCGAGCACGACCGCGCCGAGCGCCCCGAACGACAACTCGTCCCACAGGAACCAGAACCGGTCCTGCCCGGGCGTGCCGAAGAGATAGACCTGGAGGTCGGAGTTGATGGTGATCCGGCCGAAGTCCATCGCCACGGTCGTCGTGTTCTTGGCCTCGACGCCGGTCAGGTCGTCGGTGCCGATGCCCGCGTCGGTGAGGACCTCTTCGGTCTGCAACGGCCGGATCTCGCTCACCGAGCCCACCAGCGTCGTCTTGCCCACCCCGAAACCACCCGCGATGAGGATCTTCAGCGCGAGCGGGATGCGCGGGCCGGTGCCCCGCCGGTCAGAGCGCACGGAGTCCATTGACCACCGCCTTGAGAATTTTGTCGTCGGGGAAGTTGGCCGCCGGCTGCGGCTCGTACATGGCGATCAGCCCCTCGGCGAGCAGGTCGCCGAGCAGCACCCGGACGACGCCGAGCGCCAGGTCGACCTGGGCGGCCAGTTCGGCCACCGAGATCGGCTGCTGGGAGTTGCCGAGAATCGCGTGGTGCTCGGGTTGCAGCCGGGGGTCCGCCGTGGCCGGCGGCGCACCCGCGACCACGAAGGCGACCACGTCGAACCCGCCAGCGGCCGGGCGGGCCCGGCCGGCGGTCACCGTGTACGGCCGTACCACCGGCCCGGCGTCGCCGTCGAGCCAGTGATGCGGGTCCGATGTGTCACCGCGCATCGGAGTGCACCGCCGGTGGCCGGGTCGGCGAACTCAGGTTCTGCCCGACCCGGGTGACCAGCATCGCCATCTCGTACGCGATCAGGCCGATGTCCGCGTCGGCGGTGCTGAGCACCGCCAGGCAGGCGCCCTGCCCCGCGGCGGTCACGAACAGGTAGGCCGACTCCATCTCCACCACGGTCTGGCGGACCGGGCCGGCGGCGAAGTGCCGGCTGGCTCCCTTGGCCAGGCTCTGGAAGCCGGCGGCCATGGCCGACAGGTGCTCGGCGTCCTCCCGGCTCAACTCGCTCGACGAGCCCATCAGCAGGCCGTCGGCCGAGAGCACCACGGCCTGCGAAGCTGACGGCACACGCTCGATGAGATCGTCGAGCAGCCAGTCGAGATTCGAGGCAGACCTGATCGGGTGCGGATACACCACTACGCGTTCCTTTCGGAATCGGCTGGCGCCCCGTCGGGCACCGCGGCGCCGTCGGGGGCGGCCGGAGCGGGCGGCACCGGCTGGGATTCGGTCACCGGACCGGGCTGGCCGGCCGGTGGATTCGTCAGGCCCTCGGATTCGCGCCGGCCCCGGGCGGTGCCCGCCTGCAGCGCCGACATCCTCGCCCGGACCTCCTCGGGGCACCGGTCGCGCACCTCGCTGGCGAGGCCGGCCAGGTCGTCGGTCGCGGAGGCCCGGAGCTGCGGCGCGAGGCTGGTCTGGCGGACCCGGCGGGGCAGCCCGTCGTCGCCGACCGGCGTCGCCGGCGCCACCGGACCCCGTGGCGTGGGCGCCGGCATCTCCCGGCGTGGCGAGGGCTGGGTCGGTACGGCGGTGAGCCGGGTCGTCGTACGGATCCGCCGTTCGGGCTCGGCGGGGGCGGCCGCGGGCGGTCCGGCCGGCAGCAGCATCGGGCTCGGCCGGCGGGCCGGGTCCAGTGCCTTGACCTCCATGGTGTCGACGTCGACCGCCGGCTGTCCCCCGGCCCGGCCGGGCAGCGCCCGGGCGTCGGGGGCGACGACGACGAGTTCCGTCGGCAGCAGCGCGACCGCGGTCACCCCGCCGTACGGCGACGGCCGCAACTGCACCCGGATGCCGTGCCGCGCGCTGAGCTTGGCGACCACGAAGAGCCCGAGCCGGGCGCTGTTGGCCGGGTCGAAGTCGGGCGGCTCGGCCAGCCGCCGGTTGGCCTCGGCGAGGGCGTCCGGCACCATGCCGAGGCCACGGTCCTCGACCTCGATCGCGTAGCCGTTGGGCACCTTCTGGCCGGCGACCTGCACCCGGGTGTGCGGCGGGGAGAACGAGGTCGCGTTCTCGATCAGCTCGGCGAGCAGGTGGGTGAGGTCGGCGACGGCGCGGCCGACCACCGACACCGGCTGGATGGCGTGTACGTCGACGCGGACGTACTCCTCCACCTCGGACACCGCACCGCGCACCACGTCGATCATCGGAATCGGGTTGCGCCACCCCCGGCCGGGCACGGCACCGGCGAGGATCACCAGGTCCTCGGCGTGCCGCCGCATCCGGGTGGCCATGTGGTCGACCCGGAAGAGATCTTCCAGCTCGTCGGGGTTGGTGGTGCGCCGCTCCATCTTGTCGAGCAGCGCGAGCTGGCGGTGCAGCAGCGTCTGGCTGCGCCGGGCGATGTTGAGGAAGACCTCGTTGAGGCCACGGCGCAGGTCCGCCTCGTCGACCGCGGAGCGCACCGCCCGCCGGTGCACCTGGTCGAACGCCCGGCCGACCCGGCCGATCTCGTCGTTGCCGTACTCCAGCACCGGCGTCTCGGCCTCGACGTCGACGTCCTCGCCACGACGCAACCGCGTGACGACGTCCGGCAGCCGCCGGTCGGCGATCTCCAGCGCGGACTCCTGGAGGTCGCCCAGCCGACGGATCAGCTGCCGGCCGACCCGCAACGCGATGAACAACGAGATCGCGACCGCGATCAACCCGAGTACGGCGGCCAGGGCCAGCCGGACCAGGATGTCGACGGCGACCGGCACGGTGCGCCGCTCCAGCGTGGTCGAGGCGGTCGACTCGAAGTCGCGCAGTTGCTCCTGCGCCGAGTCGTAGGTGGCGGCCCAGTTACCCGGGTCGACCGGGGAGACCGCGCCGGTACGCCCCTCGGCGATGAGCCGGTCCTCCAGGTTCTGCAGCCGGACGAACGTCTCGCCCTCGACGAGGCGCAGGTAGGTGGCCCGGTCCTCGGAGTTGAGATCGGCGACCGCGGCACCGTAGAGGTGGCGCTTGGTGCCGAGGATCTGCACGAGCTGGCCGTGCTCGCCGTCAGCGAACCGGCCGGCGGTGAACACCCCGGCGAGCAGCGCGTCGGCCTGGCCGAGCACCTCGCGGGCCTGGCCGAACGACGTCAGCGCGCGTACCTCGCTGTTGATCTGGTCGTCGGGCAGGGCGGCGAGGGCGCTGAAGGTGCGGAACGCCGCGTCGATGGTGCTGGTGTAGAGGCCGAGGGCCCCGGTGCGGTCCAGGTCGCGCCGGTCGATGAAGCCGCGCCCGGAGGGCAGCGTGTCGAGGGCGGTGGCGAGCTGGCCGAGGCGGGCGTTGAGGGTGGGGTCGACGCCGGCGCGGAAGTCGGGGTTCAGGGCCCGGCGGCGGAACTCGGCGATCGCCCGGTCGGTGCTGACCCGCTGCTGGCCCAGCTCGGTGGTGTCGGTGTCGCCGGCCAGGTAGACCAGGGACAGCCGCCGCTCGCGTTGCAGCTCCGACACCATGGCCTGGCCGGGGAAGCCCAGGTCGTTGAGCAGCGACTGGGCGCTGAGCAGGCTCAGCGCCGGCCCGACCGTGAGCGTGGTGGCGAAAATCCACAGTGCGAGGAGCGCGGCGAGCGGCACGGTGACCAGGGCCACGATCTTCGACCGGATCGACCAGTTGCGGGTAATCATCAGACCTCGCCCTAGGGGATACGGCAGGACCCGGCGCGTGCGCCTTGGGCAGGATACGGAATCCAGGGCCTCGGCACTACCACCGATGATCGATCCTTACCGTTTCGTCGATGGATTGATATCTCGACTTTCGACCGATTCGAACCTGTTTCGCCCATCGATGACAACTGGTCGGCCGGAGGGGGATTGACAACCACCCCCCAGCGGGAACTACCGGTGTCGAAGGAGGACACCATGTCGACCACCCAGATCGTCGTCACCCTGATTCTCGTTGTCGTCGTCGTGGCCGCCGTGGCCGCCGCGTTGATGTTCGGCCGGCGCCGCAACCTGCGCAACAGGTTCGGGCCCGAGTACGACCGCCTGCTGTCCGAACGGGACAGCCGCGCCGACGCCGAGCGTGAGCTGCGGGACCGGGAGCGCCGCCACGCCGAACTGACCCTGACGCCGCTGTCGCCGGAGGCCCGGGAACGCTACGCCACGGAGTGGGAGGAGATCCAGGCCCGGTTCGTCGACTCCCCCGCCGAGGCCGTCGGCGCCGCCGACGAGCTGGTCACCCGCCTCGTCGCCGAGCGCGGCTACCCCACCGGCGACTACGACGACCAGGTGTCCCACCTGAGCGTCGAGCACGCCCGCACCCTGGGGCACTATCGCGACGCCCACGACATCCAGGTCCGCAACGCCAAGGGCGAGGCCAGCACCGAGGAGCTGCGGCAGGCCATCGTCCACTACCGGGAACTTCTCGCCGACCTGCTCGGCGACGCTCCCGCGCCGCCCCGGGCCGCGGAGTCGCCCGAACCCGCCGACACCACGATCCGCTGAGGAGGCCAGCCGTGCGCCATCACGACCAGCAGCTGCGGGAACCGGACGTGGTCCGGTCCCACCCGGTGCCCGTACCCGAGCAGGACGACGCCCCGGACCGGACGTCCGCGCGCCGGGCCGACGGGTTCGCGTCGGACCCGCGCGACACCCCCGAGTACGACCACACCCCCGACCCCGGCCACGACCACCCCGGACGCGCCGCTCCGGACGCCATGGACCTGCGACGGGACCGGCCCGATCCGGCCGGTGACCACGGCGTCGACGGTCACGACCCGGCGGTCAACGGGTTCCACGCCGACCGTACGGCTTCCAAGGCCGACACGGACACCACCGACGGCCCAGCCGACACCGTCGCCGTCGACCACCGGCCCGGTGACGACCGGACCGACACCGGCGCCGTCGACCACCGGTTCGACGACGACCGGACCGACGCGACGACCGGTGACCGCCGGCCCGACCCGGTCGCCGTCGACCCCGCGGCCGACGGCGCGGCGGAGGCGGAACCGGCCGGCAGGTCCGGGCTCATGCCCGGTGACGTGCCGGGCGAGCCGGTCGCCGTGCTGATCCCGGCCGCCACCGCGCAGGCCCTGCGGCAGCGGTGGCGCGAGGTCCAGTTGCGCTTCGTCGACGATCCGCGCGCCGCCGCCGGCGAGGCGCAGGACCTGGTCGACGAGGCGGTGCAGACGCTGGCCACGGCACTCGCCGAGCAGAAGGACGACCTCGGTGGCTGGCGGTCCTCGGGGGCCGACGACACCGAGCGGTTGCGGGTCACCGTCCGCCGCTACCGGGACTTCCTGGACCGCCTGCTGGACACCTGAGCCGTCCTCCCCCGGCGCCGGTGGCGCGTGGTCGTGCCGGACCACGCACCACCGGCGCCCGCCGGTCACCTGACGACCGCGAGCGAGAAGCCGTCCCAGCCCTTCGCACCGACCGTCTGCAGCGCGGTCGCGTCGAGGCGCGGGTCGGCGCCGGTCATCTCGAGGAAGGTACGCACCCCCCGTACCCTGTCGTCCGGGCTGTCCGGGTCCACGACGTGCCCGTCGCGTACGACGTTGTCACCGATGACCAGGCTGCCGGGCCGGGTCAGGCGCAGCGCCCACTCCAGGTAGTGCGGGTTGTTCGGCTTGTCGGCGTCGATGAACACCAGGTCGAACGGTCCGGCGTCCTGCGCGAGGAGTTCGGGCAGCGTGTCCAGGGCCGGGGCGACCCGCAGGTCGACCCGGTCGGCGACGCCGGCCCGGTCGAGGTTCGCCCGCGCCACGGCGGCGTACGAGGGGTCGGCCTCCAGGGTCACGATCCGCCCGTCGGTCGGGATTCCCCGGGCCAGCCAGATGGTGCTGTAGGCGCCCAGGGTGCCGATCTCCAGGACCCGGCGGGCACCGCTGATCCGGGCCAGCAGCATCAGCAGTTTCCCCTGGTTGGGCGCGACGTCCATGGCCGGCAGGCCGGCCTCCTGGTTGGCCCGCAGCACCGCCGCCAGCATCGGGTCGGCGGGAATGAGCAGGTCGCTGAAGTACCGGTCGACGGATTCCCACGCGTCATTGGTCATACGTTGCATTGTCGAGAGGGCTCCACGACGGCCCAATAGGGTGCCCGACATGCCAAGTGATCGGGTCCTGCCGGCACTGCGGGCCGAGGCCGCACAGCTCGCCGCCGTCCTGCGCGAACTGCCGGCGGACGACTGGTCGCGGCCCACCCCGTGTCCACCCTGGAACGTCGCCGGGCTGCTCGGTCACGTGCTGACCATCCTGGAGTGGCTGCCCGGCATGCTGGCGGCACCGGCGCCGACCCGGGCGACGGTCTCCGCCGCCGGCTACTACCGGCCCGACCACCGCTTCGCCACCGGTACGAACGCCGCCCGGATCGGGCTGGCCGAGCGGCGGGTGGCGGACGTCGCGGACGGGGCCGCGCTGGCCGTCGAGTTCGACGGCACCTGGCGGCGGATCGTCGAACAGTGCGGGCGGGAGCCGGCCGACCGCGTGGTGCGGACCCGGCACGGCGACGCCATGCTGCTGACCGATTTCCTGGTCACCAGAATCGTCGAGGTGGGCATCCACGGCCTCGACCTGGCCACGGCCCTGGACCGGCGGCCGTGGCTGACCCCGGCCGCGGCCGGCGTGCTGACCGACCTGCTGCTGCCCGACCACGGCATCGCGGCGGTGGCCGATCTGGGTTGGGACGAGATCACGTTCCTGCGCAAGGCCACCGGCCGCCAGGCTCTCACCCCGGCCGAGTCGGCCCGGGTCGAGCAGCGCGCGATCCGCTGGCTGACCCTGGGGTAGCCGGCCGCTTCTTCTCCGGCATCCCGGCCGCCCGCCGCTCACCGCCCGCTCCCCGTCCGGTCGCGGCCGGAATGTCCGGGCCGGCGCCGGGTATGCCGTCGGTATCGACCGACAGGAGGGCGGAGCCATGACGGACCGCAGTTCGGATGCGCAGCGACCGCTGGAGGAGACGCCCGAGGTGGCCGCCGCGGTCGAGCAGGAGACGAGCGTGAACAAGCTGACCGGCGGTGGCGGGCCGGGCCCGGACAATCCGGACTTTCGGGAGGCCGGTGACACCGCCGAGTTTCCGCCGACCGAGGAGATCCTCGGCGCCCCGTTCGGCGGTGGCACGCCGGCCGCGCGCGGTGCGCGTACCGGGGCGGAGCAGCCGTGGGATCCGGAGGACCTGGTGATGGCGCAGGGCGGCGAGCCGACCCCGGAGCGCGTCCGGCGGGCCCAGGCCGAACTGGACCGGGACGGTCCGGCGGCCATCGAGCGGACCGTGCCCTAGCCGCCGGAACGACAAAAAGAAGGGGGCGGCCCCCGATGCGGATCGCATCGGGGGCCGCCGGGCGGGGTGTGACGCTCAGCTCAACGGCGGGTAGGCGTTGGCCATGAGCTCGCGGAACTGCGCCGAGAACCAGGCACCCGAGATCGGGGCGTCGGGCAGGGCACCGCTCAGGTTGTTGCCGTTGCGCTCGTTGCCGGTGTAGGTCGGGTCGCACATCCGGTCGAAGCCCTTGCCGTCGTTGTTCGGGATCAGGCGGCTGGAGCCGTCCGACTCACCCGGGGGCTTCACCCAGACGTACGCGTCGATGCCCGGCTCCGGAGCGGCGACCGGACGCTCGCCGAGGCCGGCACCGCTCTGGTTGCACCAGTTGCCGGCGTGGATGCGGCGGTCGATCCGACGGGCGTTGACGAAGTTGTCGACGTTGTCGGTCGGGCCGGCGCCGGTCGGCCGGTTCGGGCCGCCCCAGCCGTTGCGGGAGGTGTCGATCAGCATGCCGATGTTGCTGTTGAAGCCGCGGTTGACCAGCTCCTGCCGGAAGGCCTGGGCGAAGGTCAGCTCGTCGACGTAGAAGTTCCAGTCGACCCACTTGGACTGGCGCACGGAGGTGCCGTTGACCTGGGTGTTGATGGTGTAGTGCGGGTTGCGCAGCGCCGAGTAGTTGGCGGTGTTGGTGATGAAGCCGTGCACGTCGTTGACGGTCGCGCCCTCGGCGGTCGCCGCCTCCTTGAACTTGGCGGCCGACGGGCCGAAGTTGGTGTCCCAGCCGATCCAGCCGTGGTGCGCGGCGTCGATGTAGTTGTAGACGTTCGGGATCGCGCCGAGCTTGTGCAGCGCGTAGCCGACGCCCTTGACGTAGCCGCCGTTGTTGTTCATCGTCTGGCACTTGGCGACGTTGAGGTTCGTCACCAGGTTCGGCAGCGAGTCGATCTCGATCACGTTGATGATGCGCAGGTTGCGGTACTTCGCGTCGCCCTGGATCGCGGCGATCGGGTCGATGTACTCGGCCTTGTAGCGGGGCAGTTCGTCGACGCCCAGCTCACCGTTGGAGGCGAGGGCGGAGCAGTCGCGGCCGGGCAGGTTGTAGATGACGAACTGGATGTAGCCGGCGTTCTGGGCGAGCGCGGCGTCCAGGTGGTCACGTACGCCCATCGGGCCGTTGGACTGGCTGTTGTCGGTGCCCTCGATCGCGGCGATCCGGTCGATCCACACGGCGGTCGGGGTGTTGGAGATCCGGCTTCCGCCCGGCTCGGCGTTGGCCTTGGCGCGCCACTCCGGGTTCACGTATCCCTGGGCGCCCACGTAGGGGTTGTCGACCCGGGGACCGCCGGGCGGCGGCGTCGTGGGCGGCGGCGTGGTCGGCGGGGGCGTGGTGGGCGGCGGCGTGGTCGGGTTCGTGGTGCCGCCGTTGCAGACGACGCCGTTCAGGGTGAAGCTGGTCGGCTTCGGGTTGCTGCCGCTCCACGCACCGTTGAAGCCGATGCTGGTGGAGGCGCCGGTGCCCAGCGAGCCGTTCCAGGACAGGTTGGTGGCGGTGACCTGGCTGCCGCTCTGGGACCAGTTCGCCGACCAGCCCTGCTGCACCTGCTGGCTGCCGTTGGGGAAGGTGAAGCGCAGCGTCCACGCGGTCAGCGGGTCACCGACGTTCTTGATGGTGACGTTGCCGGTGAAGCCACCCTGCCAGTCGTTGGTGGTGTAGGTGACGTCGCAGCCGGTCGCCGCGTGGGCCATGGTGGCCGGGATCGTGGCGAGGCCGGCGGCCACGAGGGCGCTGGCACCTGCCAGCGCCACGGCCTTACGCCGGCCGGACAACCTGTTCCGCAAATTCATTACCGCTGATCTCCTCGGGTCGGTCCGGCCCCCGGGGGTGGGGTCCGGAACGGCGACGACCGCCGGACGTCGTCCGTGGGGCGCCATTCGGGGGTGCTGCTCTGCCCGGCCCGGTCGGGCTTTCATCGGCGCCGCCCGGATAGCCGGATGCCCTCGGCGCCATTACTGTGTGGTGTGTTGGCCGACACAGTGCTGGAATTCTTACATGGGAGCGCTTCCATGCACAACAGTCGACATCAGCCTGAAACTTCCGCGTATCACTGACCTGCTGTCACGCCGCCTGACCAGCCGCCGTCCGGGCGGAAGCGGGCCGCCTCGAACAGCGCCCGCAACTTCGCCGCCCGGGCCGGACGGTCCCGACCGACCCACCCGATCCGACCGGCGAGATGGGCCTCGAAATCGGGGTGGCCGTCGCGGTTCTGCGCCGCCAGCCCGGTCCGCGCCGCGTTGTGCAGCAGGGCGCGGAGCCGGTCGTACTCGTCGCGCGGCACCGCGGGCCGGGCGTTGACGACCAGGCCGGCGAGCACCTGCCGGTCGGCTTGGCCACGGATCCGGGTCTTGTCGGGCCGGACCCGGAACCCCTCCCCGGCCACGACAGCGGTCACCCGGTCGACCAGGGCCGCCGCCCGGCGCGACGGCAGGTCGCCGGAGAAGGCGAGATCGTCGGCGTACCGGGTGTAGGTCGCGCCGAACGCGGCCGCCAGCCCGGCCAGCCGGCGGTCGAGCCGGAAGCCGCACAGGTTGGCCAGCGCCGGCGAGGTCGGCGCGCCCTGCGGCAGGTGCGGCCCACGCAGCAACGCCAGCCGGTACGGCCGGTCCGGCAGCCCGGCCGGCGCCGCCCGCAGCACCCGGACCGGGGTACGGGTCACGCACAACGCGGTCAGCGTGTGCGCCACCGGCTCGGGATAGCCGGCGAGCCGCAGCAGCCCGTAGATCCGGGGTGCCGACACGGTCGCGAAGAACGACACCAGATCGACGCGTACGACGGTCGGCCGCCCGGCGTGCGCCGCCGCGAACGTGTGCGCGGACCTGCCGGGCACGAAGCCGTGCACGGCGGGATGCACCGGCACCGGTCCGAGCACCTCGGCGAGCAGTCGCCGCTGGAGCGCCCGCAGCCGGGGCTTCGGCGCCTCGATCAACCGTCCGCCGAGCCAGGTGTACCGGTAGTGGCGCAGCCGCTCGTCGCGGGCGTGCCGGTTGATCGACCGGCGATCGGCGTACCAGTCGAGTTCCTCCCCCGTGAGTCCGAGCAGGTCGGCGAGCGCGGCGAGGTCGTCGACGACCGGGGTGGGCCAGGGCCGGCGTACGGTCCGGGTCGCGGTGACCGGCCGGGCGCGGACCCGCAGCCGGCGGCCACGCAGCCTGGCCGAGTGCCACGCCGCCCGGTAGACCGGCGACGCCGCGACGAAACCGGCGAGTTCGCGCGGCCGGTCGGCCGGCACCCTCGGGTATGCCCCGAGCACCTCGGCCACCACCCGGCGCAGCCAGCGGGCCCGTACGCCGACGACGAGCGCACCCCGCCCGAGCAGGCCGTCGCGGACCCAGTCACCGGCCAGGAACGAATCGGCCAGCGCCGTGGCGAACCGCTCCGCGGGCCGGCCGGGCGGCTCTTCTGGTCCGGCGCCGCTCAGCATGGGCGGTCCACGGTCGGGCGTGGCAGCGTGTCCCGACGAGGCCCGGTCGTGCGTGCGCGGACGTGCGCGGAGCGCACCGGAGCGCAGGCGACGCGATGCGGTGGTACGGGTGACGTCCCCGGGGTTACCCCGGAGAGACCGGGACCGCGCGGACGCGGCCTGGTCAGCTCGGGACACGCTGCCACCCGGCCAGCCTAGGCGGCCACCTACCGGCGTCGCGAGCGCGACACCTGAATCATGGTCCACAGCACGTCGACGACCAGCACGATGGTCCAGATCCGGCCGACCCCGTACGCGGCGGCGGCCAGCCCGTCGTGCTCGACGCCGCCGCGCATGACGAGCCCGGACAGCCGGCCGGTGAGCAGGTCCCACAGCCAGGAGACGCCGAACACCGCGAGCCCGACCTGCACGGCGGCGAAGAGTGCGGCGTGCTGGCCGAGTTCGACGAGGCGCTGACGGGGGGTCTTCGGCGGCTTCCCGGCCGCCTGCTGTTTCGTCGTCTCCGGGGCGGACGGCTCGCCGGTCCCGGCCCGTAGATCAGCGGACGGCTCGGGCTTGGTCAGCGACACCGGCTCCACCGGGCGGGTCGCGACGGGTACGACCGGCACGACCCCCGGCGCCGGAGCCACCACCGCTCCCCCGCCGGCGGTCGACGCCCCGCCGTCGTCCACATCGGATTCCTCGGGCTCGGTGGCGGTCGGGACGTCGGCGACGCCGAGGGCGCGCACCGACCGGGGCACGATCAGCGCGCCGGACAGGATGACCGCGGCGGCGACCAGGCAGGCCAGCGCCCACGAGCCACCGTCGTAGAGCAGGCCGCCGGCCAGCGAACCGATCACGCCGCCGACCAGCGCCGCCGACTCGTAGAGGCCCATCCCGCGGCCGGTCTGCGCGCCGGACGCCTCGGCGATCACCGCCTGCTGGATCGGCATAACCGCCGCCCACGCCGCACCACTGAGGACCCACAGCCCGGCGAGCACCCACGGGTTCGGGGCCAGGGACAGGCTGGCGGCGAACGCGGCGCTGGCCACCGAGGCGGTCGCGAGCACCCTGGTCCGACCGAACCGGAGCACGAACCGGTGCAGGTAGCCCGGCAGGACGCTCATCGCGATGGCGCCGGGCAGGAAGACGTACGCGATCTCGATGATCTCGAGGTCGAACCCGCGTTGCAGGTGCAGCAGCAACAGGATGCCGATGGCGGCCTCGGCGGTCATCGTGACGACGACGGCGAGCAGCATCGGCCGCAGCCGGCGCCCGACCGCGCCGAGCCCCACCGTGCCGGCGACGTCGGCACCACCGTGTTCCCCGGCCGGAGCCGGCCGGGCCGGCATCGCGAAGAGGGCCACCGCACCGACCAGGCAGGCCGCCGCGCAGGCCAGGAAGAGGCCGAGGAAGTCGACGAAGCCGAGCAGGGTCAGCCCGGCGACGAAGGCGACCCAGGTCCCGGTCTCCTGCGCCGACATCAGGCGCGGGTAGACGGTCGTGTCCCGGGCCAGGCGTTCCCCGACGATGGCGCGTACCGACACCCACAGCAGGGCGCCGCCGACACCGCCGAGGACCGCCGCGACGTACGCCAGCGGCAGGCTGCCCGCCACCGCGTACCCGGCACAGGACAGGCCGTAGAGCAGTGCCCCGGCACCGGCCACGTAGCGGCGCTCCCGGGTGTCGGCCAGCACCCCGGCGATCGGGCGGACGACCACCGACACGGCGAGTTCCAGCGCCACGAGCAGGCCGACCTCGGTGGCGCTGGCCCCCAGGGCGATGCCGGCCCAGAGCGGGAGTACGAAGTCGACGAGCTCGGCCGGCCCGTTGGTCAGCGCGGCGGCGAGAAGGGTGCTCGCCTCCCGGCGCTTCGCGACGGCTCCACCGGTTGCGGGACGCGCGGGGTCGGACATGGGCGCCACCGTAACAGCCGCGCTGATCTTCACGGGGCATCCGGTGATCCGGCACCCGTCGGTGGATCGCGGGCATCGGACCAGGTAGAACGTCTCCCGTACGGTGAACCAGGTCCGGGAGCCGCCGCCCGGCCGGAGGGGGCAGACCGATGACCGCAGATTTCGTCCGGGACGCGGCCATGACCGCCGTCATCTTCGGCTTCTTCGCCTCCGGCTGGTTCGGGTGGGCGCAGGAGAAGCCGCCGCCGACCTGGCCGAAGTGGCTCGGCATCGGATCCGGTGTGTCGATGCTGACGGCGGTGGCCGGCGGTCTGCTCGCCTGGCGACACTGGACCGACGGCACCGTCTTCGACGCTGACACCAGCAAGGCGTTCGGGTTGGTCGTCGCCATCGAGTTCGGCGCCGCCGGGCTCGGCGCCCTGCTCCTGGCCGTCACCCGGCACAAGGACCTGGTTCCCGCCTGGGTCGCCCTCGTGGTCGGGCTGCACCTCTTCCCGGTGGCGGTGCTGCTGCACTATCCGCTCATCCACCTGCCGGCGGTGCTGCTGACCGTGGTGGCGCTGGCCGCCGTGCCGGTGGCGCGGGCCCGGTCCCTGCCGGTGAGCGCGGTGACCGGCGTCGGCTGCGGCGCCGCCCTGCTGGTGAGCGCCCTGATCTCCCTGGCCGGCGCCCTGCTCTTGTACTGACGACGGGGGCGGTCAGCGTGGCGGCACCGGCCGCCAGGCGGCGAGCAGTTCGGCTGGACCGTAGGCCGCGTCCAGCCCGGTGCAGGTGACACCGCTTCGGCTCACCGCGACCAGCGGAACCGGCTGATCGGTCAGCAGCGCCCGGTGCCGGTGCAGCGCGGCGAGGTCGTGGGCGTCGAACGGCCGTTGCTCCAGCCACTTGACCGAGCCGAGGAAGAGCAGTTCCCGGGCGATCGGTTCGCGGTCCGCGCCGACGATGTCGATCTCGATGTCGTTCGACCGGGTCCAGTAGGCGCCGACGGCCGCGGCCGACGGCAGGCTGCCGTCGGGTAGCAGCCGGGCGAGCGACTCCCGTAGGAGCGGTTCGATCGCGCGGCCACGCCACGTCGTCCAGCCCGCCCGGACCCGGTCGAGAGTGAGGTCGCCGCGCATCCGTTCGATCTCGGGCAGGTGCGGCCGCACGAAGTGCAGCCAGAACCGCAGGTACGGGTCGGCGATCCGGTATCGACGCTCTTTCGACGGCCGGGTGGAGAGCGGCAACTCGGCGGCGACGAGCCTTTTGCGGGCGAGGAACTCGGCGGACCGGGTCAGGGTCGTGTTGGCGATCCCGCCCGCCGCCCGGGCGATGTTGGTGAAGGTCCGCTCGCCACTGCCGATCGCCGAGAGTACGGCTCGGGCGTGGGCATGGTCGGGGAACTCCGCCGCGAGCGACCGTTCGGCACTCACCAGTAGGGCCGACACGGGATTGGTCAGTTCCGCGGCAAGGAAGTCCCAGAGGTCCATGCCCCGACGCCACGACGCACAGATCAGCGGCAGTCCGCCGGTGACGAGTGCGGCGTCGAAAGCGGCCGGCGGATCGAGGTCGAGCATCCGGCCGACCTCGGCCGGGTTGAGCGGACCGAGGACCATCTCCTGTCCCCGCTGGTGGAAAGGCCGGCCGTACGAGCCGAGCGACTCCATCATGGACACGTCCGAGCCGATCAGGACGAGGAGCACCGGACGCCGGCTGAGTTCCCGGTCCCAGGCACGTTGCAGGATGCCCTCGAACGCGTCCACCCGGTCCATCAGGTAGGGAACCTCGTCGATGACGACCACGCTCGGCCGGTCGTCGGGCAGGGTGCCGGCGAGTTGGCGTAGGGCGGCCGTCCAGTTCCCCGGTATCGCCTCGTCGAAGACGGCCCGGTCCGGCAGGGTCGAGAAACGGACGGCGTCGGTCAGGACTTCGAGTTCGGCTTCGGACGACGCCCCGGCGGCGGTGTAGAAGACGGACGGCACTCCGGCGGCACCGACGAACGTCTCGACCAGGCTGGACTTGCCGATCCGCCGCCGTCCACGGATGAGCAGGCACCGGCCGGGCCGGGCGGTGCCGATCTCGGCGGCCACGTCGTCGAGCAGCGTGCCGAGCACGCCGAGTTCCCGTTCCCGCCCCACGAACGCGACCACAGGCCCTCCAAAGACTTTCTCTGGCGATACTTTCTCTAGAGATAGTATCGCCAGACGGAGTCTTCTTTCGCCTGGTCAGGCGGTTTGGACGTACTCGCGCATGCGGGAGTTGCTGTTCGGCAGGCCGTAGTCCCCGACCGCCATGCTGAAGTTGCCGAACTCCTGCCGATCCGACCAGCACCAGGAGCCGGGCGCGGCGGCGAGCACCCGGACCAGGCGGCGCTGCCGGTCGTCGAGTGCCGCGAACGGTGTACCCGCCGGCACCGGGCCGGCCGGGAACGCCAGCCGCAGCGCCGCGTCGACGACGGTCAGTGCCGGCATGGCCTGGACCTTCGGCAGCCGGGCCAGGTGGGCGTCGAACGCGGCGTCGGCGTACGCCGGGCCGAGCTGGCGCAACGCCAGCGAGGCGTAGCCGCCCAGGTCACCCTCGAGGTAAGGCAGCCGGGTGTCCGGCTGGCTGGCGCCGCCGGCCCAGTGCAGCAGTTCGGTGACCGCCCGCTCGCCGGTGGTCGGCCCGTGCAGGCGGGCGGACGCGACGGCCCCCGCCCAGCGCACCACCGCCCGCTCGTCGTCGAGTGCCGTCGCGGCGAGCCGGTCGGCACCGTCGGCGCCGACCATCCCGGCCGCCACCACCGCGACCGCCACTTCCTCTTCACCTCGGGCCGGGTCCGTTGCCACCGTCGCCAGCGCGGCGATGCTCGCCGCCGGCTCCGGTTCCGGATACCAGCCCAGCGTGTACGCCGCGACGGTGCTCAGGTCGGCGTCGTCCCCGCCGACAAGCCGGCGCAGCAGCGGCAGGCCGGCGCCGACGGCCTCGTACGCGCGCAGGTCGACGTACGTGAACATCCGCCGTTGGTCCGCCTCGTCCAGGGACTCGCGCCGCTTGTAGCGCCGCAGCGCCTCGGCACCGCCGGCCGCCGCCGACCGCAACTCGCCGACCGGCAGCCCGTCGGGCACCCACGCCTCGTCGGACCCGATCGCGATCAGCACCAGTAGCTGTCCGACGAGCCACCGGTCCGGGGTCGCCGGGTCGGCGAGCAGGTCCAGCAGCGGCGGCACCGCGTAGGCGCTCGCCTCGTAGCGGGTGCCCTGGTGGACGATGCTGGCGTACAACTCGCCGAACGCTCCGTGCCGTTCCTCCTCGTCCCGCGAAACCAGCGCCCGCAGGTTCGCCGGTACGTCCTCGGCACTGCCGTACGCGTGCTCCAACCCCGCCCAGTCGACCGTCTCCACCCGCCACATCCTGCCAGCGGATGTCTATTGCCCACCCGGCCGTCAACCCCGGCGTACGGCCACCGCCTGGATCTCGATGAGCAGGTGCGGGTGCGGGAGTTGGTGTACGGCGACGGTGGTGCGGGTGGGTCCGGTCTCGTCGAAGTATTCGGCGTAGACCTCGTTGTAGCCGCCGAAGTCGTTCATGTTGACCAGGTAGGTGGTGATCTGGACGAGGTTGGTCAGGTCGGCGCCGACGGAGTGCAGGATGTCGCGGATGTTCTCGATGACGGCCCGGGTCTGGACGCGGATGTCGAGGTCGGTGGTGCCCATCG
>NZ_JBFBCH010000031.1:0-75911 GCF_040683055.1 Polymorphospora sp. NPDC051019
GATCCCCCACCCCCACCCCGATCCGCTCCACCATCACATCCGACAACCGCACAGACGCCTCCGCCATCGTCGATTGATCAGACACCGAATCCCAATAGCCAAGATGCAGGCTGCCACCGGCCAGCTCGGCAAGAAAACGACTCATCCCGTCGTCATAGAAGGCCGCCACCTCTCCGGGCCGCGGAACACTCTCTTTTCCCACGCCGGCCGCGCTCGACATTTCTCCTCCTTCATGGTCGAACCTGTCCACCCGGCACACCCGCCCATTCGACGCGAATAGCATGCGGACCGGAACCGGCCAATTGTTCGCCCGACATCGGGATACGCCGACGAACGATTACGAGCACGCCCGGCCCGAGGACCCTGCGATGTGGGCCGGCAAAACCAGACGGACCGCGGGGTACGGCTCAACCAGCCGAAGCGCTCTAGTCAGGCACAATGCCGGAGGCAACCGCCCAACCGATCAGACGGGACTTGGTGGCCGCGCCGACGCGGCGCCGCGCCTCACGCAGATGCTCTTCCACCGTGTTCTTCGAAATACCTAGCTGGCGAGCTGTTTCCTTGGCCGTCAGACCGCAGACCGCGAGCCGGACCACTTCGGTTTGTCTTGGGGTAAGCAATTGACTGTTACCGTGCCAAATTCGCGAAGCCTGGGCCACCTAAAGCCTCCCCGTGCCGTAACTCACGTCCCGCCACGCAACTTGCACCTTAACACTATCACCTACGTCGATGTCATAAAAGTCTGAAGTGTCGACCAAGGACGGATCTATGGCGAACTTGCGGCGGTGGGCTGTTCGGGCGCGAGGAACCTATGGGCACCGTTGTGCCTGCTATTTTGCGGTCCGGATCAGCACCGTCTCCCCGGACCGGATCCGGCGGGACTCCGCACCGGCCGACCACTCCGGCTTCGGCTCCCCGGCGCTCCGGTACCGTCGCAGGCGGGTCGGATAGACGACCGGTTCAGTCGCCGGGCAGGCGGTGCCCGAGCGCCTCGGCCAGTTTGAGCGCCTCGTCGATGAGCGTCTCCACGATCTGCGGCTCCGGCACGGTGCGCACGATCCGGCCCCGTACGAAGATCTGTCCCTTGCCATTGCCGGACGCGACGCCCAGGTCCGCCTCTCTCGCCTCGCCCGGCCCGTTGACGACGCAGCCCATGACCGCGACTCGCAGCGGGATGTCCATCCCCTCCAGGGCGGCGGAAACCTCGTCGGCCATCCTGTACACGTCGACCTGGGCCCGCCCGCAGGACGGGCAGGAGACGATCTCCAGACCCCGCTCGCGCAGCCCGAGCGACTCCAGGATGGCGTTGCCGACCTTGATCTCCTCGACCGGCGGGGCGGACAGCGACACCCGGATCGTGTCCCCGATCCCCTCGGCCAGCAGCGCGCCGAACGCCACCGCCGACTTGATCGTGCCCTGGAACGCCGGTCCGGCCTCGGTGACGCCCAGGTGCAGCGGGTAGTCGCACTGCTCGGCAAGCTGCCGGTAGGCCCGCACCATCACGACCGGATCGTTGTGCTTGACGGAGATCTTGATATCGCGGAAGCCGTGCTCCTCGAAGAGCGAACACTCCCACAGCGCCGACTCGACCAACGCCTCGGCGGTGGCCTTGCCGTGCTTGGCGAGCAGCCGCTTGTCGAGCGAGCCGGCGTTGACCCCGATCCGGATCGGGATGCCGGCCGCCGACGCCGCCGCGGCGATCTCCTTGACCTTGTCGTCGAACTGCCGGATGTTGCCGGGATTGACGCGTACGGCCGCGCAGCCGGCGTCGATCGCGGCGAAGACGTACTTCGGCTGGAAGTGGATGTCGGCGATCACCGGGATCTGCGACTTCTTCGCGATGGCCGGCAGCGCCTCGACATCGTCCTGCGACGGCACGGCGACCCGGACGATCTGACATCCGGACGCCGTCAGCTCGGCGATCTGCTGCAACGTCGCGTCGACGTCGGCGGTCAGGGTCGTCGTCATCGACTGCACGCTGACCGGTGCACCACCGCCCACCGGCACGCCACCGACGTCAAGCCGGCGGGACGTGCGGCGCGTCGCCAGCGGGGGTGGCGGCGATCCCGGCATGCCCAGCGGAGTACCGCTCATCAGTCCTCCTCGCGGTAGGTCGCACGTTGCCGGCCCAGCGCGTTGGTCAGGTCCCGGACGATGCCGGGAGCGGTCAGGCCAGCCTGTTCGAGCACCTCGTGGCGGGTGCCCTGCGGAAGGAAGTCCTGTGGCAGGGCGAGCTGGCGCAGCGGCGTGTGGACATTGGCGTCGTCGAGCGCCTGCGCCAGCGCGGCACCGACTCCGCCCACCCGGCCGTTGTCCTCCACGGTGACGACAAGTTCGTGTGCCTCCACGAGCTTGAGCAACTCGTCGTCGAGCGGTTTCACCCAGCACGGATCGACGACCGTCGCCGCGACACCGTCGGCGGCCAGCTGCTCGGCGGCCGCCATGGCGGGCCCCGCCATGGGCCCCACCGCGACGATGAGGACCTCACTCCGCCCGTCCGGGCGGGCCAGGATCTCCGCGACTCCCGCCGTGGCGACCGGCTCGATGTCCGGGGAGACCGGCCCCTTGGGGTACCGGATCATGGTTGGACGATCGTTCACCGAGACGGCATGACGCAGTTGGGCACGCAGCCGCTTCCCGTCGCGCGGCACCGCGATCTGCATCGTCGGGACCAGTTGGAGCAGCGAGAGATCCCACATCCCGTTGTGACTGGGCCCGTCCGCGCCGGTGACCCCGGCCCGGTCCAGGGCGAACGTCACGCCGCACCGATGCAGGGCGACATCCATGAGCACCTGGTCGAAGGCCCGGTTGAGGAAGGTGGCGTACAGGGCGACGACCGGGTGGACCCCGCCCAGTGCGAGGCCCGCCGCCGACGTGACCGCGTGCTGTTCGGCGATGCCGACGTCGAAGATCCGGTCCGGGTAGCGGGCGGCGAAGTCCTCCAGCCCGACCGGCTCCAGCATGGCCGCGGTAACCGCCACCACGTCGGGCCGCTCGGCGCCGAGGCGTACCATCTCGTCGGCGAAGACCGAAGTCCAGTCGGCCGTACTCGGGCCGGCTTTGGACAACGGGCCGATCGCGTGCATCCGATCGCGTTCGTGCCGCTCGGCTGCCGGGTAACCGTTGCCCTTCCGGGTGACGCAGTGCACCACTACCGGCCCGTCGAAACGGGCGGCGAGCCGCAGCGCCCGCTCCGTCGCGGCGATGTCATGGCCGTCGACCGGACCCAGGTATTTCACCCCGAGGTCCTCGAACAGGCCCTGCGGCGCGAGCATGTCCTTGAGGCCGGCCTTCGCCCCGTGCAGCGCGCCGTAGACCGGGGAGCCGACGACCGGCACGTTCCGCAACTGCTTGATCAGCCTGTTGAACTCCTGATAGCCGCGCGCGGTCCGCAGGGCCGACAGGTGACGGGCGAGCCCGCCGCGGGTCGGCGCGTACGACCGCCCGTTGTCGTTGACCACCACGACCACCCGCAGGTTCTCCTCGACGAGGCTGTTCAGTGACTCCCATGCCATGCCGCCGGTGAGGGCGCCATCGCCGACGACGGCCACCACCCTGCGATCCGCCCCGGTGAGCCGGTAGGCCTTCGCCAGCCCGTCGGCCCAGGCAAGGGCGGTGGAGGCGTGCGAGTTCTCGATGACGTCATGCGCCGACTCGGCGCGGGACGGGTAGCCCGACAGCCCGCCTCTGCTGCGGAGCCGGGAGAAGTCCTTGCGTCCGGTGAGGAGCTTGTGGACGTATGCCTGGTGCCCGGTGTCCCAGAGGATCCGGTCATGCGGCGATTCGAAGACCCGGTGCAGCGCGATGGTGAGTTCCACGACGCCGAGGTTGGGCCCGAGATGCCCGCCGGTACGCGACACCGTGGCGATCAGGGACTGCCGGATCTCCGCGGCCAGCGCCGTCAGCGCGATGTCGTCCAAGGCCCGTAGGTCGACGGGTCCGTTGACGTGGTCGAGCAGCGGTGTCGCGCTGTCCCGACCGGTTCCTGGTCCGATGTCAGCCAAGGTGTCGCTCCAGGGGTAGTGAGGCGGGGCGGGATTCCCTCAGACGTCGCGGTATGCCACCGCCCGCGCGAGCTCCTCGAACTCCTGTCGCCACTCGGGCGTCAGATCCGTCTCGCTCAGCGCGCACCCGCCGGTCTCGACGAGGTCGGCGATACGGTTCTCCACCTCGGCGGGCACGCCCCAGTCGACGAGCATGTCGACGAAGGAGTCGGCCTCGAACAGTTCGTCCATGAACGCCGCGCGTAGACGTTCGTCCCGCTCGAACGCCAGGCTGAGTAGCAGCGTCATCTTGTGCTGCCGCAGGTCGGAGCGAGACGGCTTGCCGGTCGCCGCCGCATCGCCGAAAAGGTCGATCAGGTCGTCCCGTAACTGGAACGCCTCGCCGACGGCCGTGCCGTACGTCTCGAACGCGGGCATCAGATCGGGCCGGCCGGCCAGACAGGCGCCGAGTTGCAGCGGCCGGTGGATGGTGTAACGCCCCGACTTCACCACCGCGATCCACCGGGACAGCCCCGGATCGGTCACGAAGGCGGCCGCCGCCTCGACGTCCATCCACTGTCCGATGACGAGTTCCGCGCGCAGTTCGTCCCAGACGGCGCGAACGCGGGCGTCGTCGACCATCATGGCGTCGGCGTACGCGTGCGCGAGGTCACCGGCGAGGATCGCGACGCTCTCGCCGAACCGGTCGGATCCCCCCATCCGTCGGTCACGGGCGTGTTCCCGGCTGTGCAGCGCGTGCACCGTGGGATGTCCGCGCCGCTGTGCCGACTCGTCCATCACGTCGTCGTGGATCAGGGCGAACGCGTGCAGCAGCTCCAGCGCGGCGGACATCGCCGCTACGTCGTCGTTCGACGGATCGCCCCCGGCGGCGAGGTACCCGGTGATGCAGAAGGTCGGCCGCAGGCGCTTGCCGCCGGATCCCACCAGCCGTGCGATGGCCTCAACCGGCACGCTGGCCCGCGGGTGCACCGCGGACCACCTGGCCCGCTCTCCCGCGAGCAGGCAACCGACCCGGTCCTCGGCAGCCCGCAGCAGCCGTGCCCGATCGCGTCGGGCGCCCTCCACCAGTACCGTCATGTCAGTCGTCATGGCTTCCTCCGTCGGCCGGCGCACCACCGGACAAGGACGCGGGCACCGCGAAGTCGACCCGCTCCACCGAGGTCACGTCCGTGGTGATGTCGTCGTAGCCCAGTCCAGCGAGCCGGTCGACCAGCTGTTCGACAAGAATCTCCGGCACACTCGCACCGGAGCTGACGCCGACCGAGCGAACATCGCGCAACCACGACTCGTCGAGTTGCGCGACGTCGGGTACCAGGTACGCACGGGCGCCGGCCTCCCGGGCGACATCGACCATCCGGAGCGAGTTGCTGGAGTTGCGGGCGCCGACGACGAGAATCAGCTCGCACTGTCGAGCAAGCGACTTGATCCCGTTCTGCCTGTTCTGGCTGGCGTAGCAGATGGTGTCGGCGCCAGGCGCCACGATGTCGGAGAACCGCTGCCTGATCCGGTCGATCAGCACCGCGGTCTCGTCGACCGACAGGGTGGTCTGGGTCAGGTAGGTCACCGGCGTGTCGGACGGCAGGGTCAGCCGGTCGAGATCCTCGATGGTCTCGACGACGATCGTGCGATCGGGCGCCTCGCCGCGAGTGCCCTCCGTCTCCTCGTGCGCGGCATGCCCGATCAGCAGCAACACCCGGCCGTCCCGGGCTCCGCGCTTGGCGTGCTGGTGGACCCTCGACACGAGCGGGCACGTAGCATCGATCACCCGCAGCTCACGCGCTGCGGCGTTGTGCCGGACGAGCGGGGACACGCCGTGTGCGGAGAAGACGCAGACCGACCCCTCGGGCACCTCCGACTCGGAGTCGACGAAGCGCGCCCCCCGGCGCCGCAGGCTCGCGACGACGTGCTGGTTGTGCACGATCTCCTTGCGCACGTACACCGGTGGCCCGTGGAGCTCCAGGGCCCGCTCGACCATCGCGATCGCTCGCACCACGCCGGCGCAGAAACCGCGCGGCTCGGCGAGCACGGTCCGCTTCACGGCGTACCCAAACTGCCGGCGAGCCGGTTCAAATACTCCCGTTCCTGGTCGGTCAGCACGGCGTACGGCACGACCCGCTCCGGGTGGCCGGCCGGCGGCTGGGCCACGTCGGACGCCTCCCGGCGCCGAACTTCCTCCCGCACGGCATGGAACCGCATGGTGTACACATGCAGGGCCGCGCCGGGCAGACACGCCGCCCCGAACAGAGCGATGCCGTGCCCCAGCTCGCGCAGTAGCCAGCGCGCCTTCCCCGCCATCTCCATCACGTTCCTCCCGTTCCTGCGCCAGGACACGCGGCCCGGCTCGGCCGCACCCGGCCACACCGGCACCGTCCGGCCGCCGACCACGACGACATGGGCGCGCGCGTCGAGACGATGCCGAGTGCGCGGACACGACGCGGGCCCCGACGACGGGCGTTGTCGGGCCGGCGCCGCTCCAGAGATCCCGCTGCCTGCCGGTAGGCGTCACCGGCGTCGCGGCCGGCCCCGCACGGTGACAGCTGACTTTCCCGAAGACATGCCGGGCGTCCCGTACCCCGTCACCGGTGTCGGGACGACACGACATTGAGTCGTCACCGCTGCCTGTGTTGTAGCGAGTGGCCTTATGCCCAGCACGTACCGGTGTGGCGTTTCCGCCGCGGAAGCCACGTTGCCGGATGGATTCGGTCCCAACAATCCCCGATTTTCACAGGGTACCCGCGCATGAATGGCTGTGCTACTCTGCGCCCGCCGCACTCATCTCATATAGATACTCGAGCGAGATCGCAAGACCCGACTTCCGGCCCGGGCACATATTTCACGTTCATTCATGCCCGGGTGGCGCCGGCGGCGGGGAGCCTAGCACTCACCGGGTTGCACGGGTACCCCTGCCAAATCAGGGATTGTTGCTGTGAGCGACCGTCCGGCAATGTGGTCTTCCGCGGCGACAGAGATCTGCCGACTATCGGCCGAGTAGTGGTGACAGCTCATTGGTGTGCCGTCCCGCCGCTGGTTACGCGGATGCGGACAACGCCACGTCGCACCGTTCGCCACAGCCACACAGATCGGAATCCCGCAGATGAACGATATTGTCGACTATCCGAGCGCGGCGGCACACGGGGGTGAACTACCGCCAGCCTTCGACACATTGCGCCGGCACGCTCCCGTTTCGCAGGTACGTCTGCCGGACGGGCGTACCGCCTGGCTCGTGACGCGATACGAAGATGTGCGCACGGTATTGGCGGGTGAGCATTTCACCCGCGACCTTTCCGCAGCGGCGCCGTCCGGCCAGAATCACAACACGACGCGTACGGTCAACATGGACGGCCGGCCGCATCTGGAATTGCGTTCGCTGGTGTCGAAGGCGTTCACGGTGCGGCGGATCGAAGGCATGCGGCCGAGAATTCAGCAGCTGACCGACGAACTGCTCGACGAAATGGAGCGGCACGGTCCCCCGGCCGACCTGGTACGCCATCTCGCCGCTCCCCTGCCCGCCATCGCGATGTGTGACCTGCTCGGGTTTCCCACCGCCGACCACGAGCGGCTCAACCACTGGTGTGACGGCATCACCGCGGTGCCGGGCACCGACGCCGGGACGGCGGCGTGGCGGGAACTCGGCGCCTACGTCAACGAGACCGCCCGGGCGAAGCGCGCGGAGATGGCCGGGGGCCGACCGGCGGACGCGGATCTGCTCAGCGTACTCATCCGCGCCCACGACGACGCCGGGCGGCTCACCCACGAGGAACTCGTCCTGCTCGTCGTCGTCGTCCTGGCCGGCGGCCTGGAAACCACCCAGACGGCGATCGGCGCCGGCCTGATCAGGCTGTTGCGGAACCCGGACCAGCTCAAGAGGCTGCACGACGATCCCCGGCTCCTCGACCCGGCGATCGACGAGATCCTCCGCCACCAGCCGGTCATCGACCTCAACCGGGTTCAGGTGGCGACCGGGGACATACGGCTCGGCGGGCAACTCGTGCGGGCCGGCGACCTGGTGCAGATCTCGATCAACTCGGCGAACCACGACGAGACGGTCTTCCCGGAGAGCAACCGGTTCGAGATCGCCCGCCACCCCAATCCACACATCGCCTTCGGCCACGGGGCGCACCACTGCCTCGGCGCCGCGCTGGCACGGCTCGAACTACAGACGGCGTTCTCCACGATCCTCCGCCGGTTCCCACGAATCGATCTCGCGGTGCCGCCGGAGAGCCTGCGCTGGCGCGGCGGCCATGTCTCGCTGGGCTTGGCGGAGGTGCCCGTGACCTGGTGAACCGCTCCACACCACGGCACGGCACCGCACGGAAGGAACGTCACATGATTGTCTGCAGGTACGCCGACGGCGGCCGCTCCGGTTACGGACGCGTGGAGCCCGAGCACGGCGGCAGCCTGGTCGTCCCGATCCGCCGGTCAGCGGGACGCTGGGTGGGCGGCCCGGGCCGGGCCCGCCCGGTCGACGAGCTCTCGCTCCTCCCGCCGGCCGAGCCAACCAAGATCATCTGTGTCGCGCTGAACTATTCCGCGGCCGCCCGCCCAGCTCCCGGCCGCGGACGTCCGGGAAGCGCCGACTCCACCGTCGTTCTGCTGAAACCACCGTCGTCGCTGGCCGGTCCCGAGCATCACATCGGCCATCCGGGTGGTTCCTGGGAGCTGAGACACGAGGCCGAACTCGCGGTCGTCATCGGCACACGGTGCAAGCGGGTGCCCGTCGAGTACGCCGCGGACGTCGTGGCGGGATACACGTGTGCCAACGACATCACCGCGTACGCGCGCCGCGACGCCGAAGCGTCCGGTACCCCGGCGGCCCCGCCGCCCGTCTGGGCGAAACACTTCGACGGCTGCACACCACTTGGACCGTGGCTGGCGACCGACCTGGACCCGGCCGATGTCGAGATCACCTGCCGAGTGGACGGACGGGCGAGACAGCGCGGCAACACACGCGACCTGATCGTTCCCGTACCCGAACTCATCGCGCTCATCAGCGAGCACATGACACTCCTCCCCGGGGACGTCGTCCTCACCGGGACCCCGGAGGGCTCCGGTCCGCTGATGGTCGGCAGCCGGGTCGAGGTGTCGATCGCCGGCATCGGCACCCTGCGCAACACCGTCGACATGCCGTCGGGCACGGCGTGGACATCCGACGGCGACCGGAACGACCGACCGGGGCCGCTGTCGTTCGCCGGCCGCCCGGCGGGCGAGGAAGGCGGGCCGAGCGATGCAGACCGGTGACCACGCTGTCGCGACGGGGGCCGTGGATGCGTGACCGAGGGCTCGGCGGAAGCCTCTCCGCCCACGTACGCACCTGGCGCCCCTACACCCTGTGGTACGTCGGCCTGGTCGGACTGGCGGGTGCGGCGCTGGCCACCGACCGGCACACGGTCCCCCGCCTGGCCGCCGCGTGGCTGGTGCCCACCCTGATCTGGGTGGCAGCGCACTACCTGGGCGACTACCTGGACCGCGACCTGGACGCGTTGAGCAAGCCGCAACGCCCGATCCCCTCCGGGCAGATGCGGCCCTCGACGGCGCTCACCGTCGGCGCGGCCCTCGCCGCCGCCGCCGGTGTCATCGCCGTCGGTGTCAACCCCCTCAGCATCCTCGTGCTAGTCGTCGGCATCGGCGGCGCTGTGGCGTACAACGGGCTGTTCAAGACTCGAGGACTGTGGGGAAACCTGGTCCGGGGCGCACTCACCGGCGCGGCCTTCCTCTTCGGTCAGCTGATGACCGCACCGCATCCGCTCGTCGAGCTGCTGCCGTTCGTGCTGGTGTTCTGGGCGCACGACGCCGCCTCCAACCTGGTGGGCACGCTCCGCGACGTCTCCGGGGACCGTGCCGGCGGCTACCTCACGTTCGCGGTGCGCCACGGAGTCCGCAGGGCGACGTGGACCGCGGTCGCGCTCTACGGTCTGGCCGTCACGACGGCGATGGCCGCCGTCCTCGTCGTGCCGGGTGCCCGGCTGGCATATCTCTGCGCCGTCCTGCTCGCCACTGGGCTTGGGTGCCACGCCTTCGGGATGCTCTTCGCCACCGCGCGAGAGCCCACCCCCTCCGTCGCCCTGCGCTCGCACGAGGTGCTCGTGGCCGAGCGGCTCGTCCTCGGTGGCGCGCTGCTGGTGCCGCCCTTCGGGCTGCCGGTGGCGCTCGGGCTCGTCGGGCCGATGCTGGCCGTCACCCTCGTGACCCAGCGGGCGATGCGTCCCCGCCACGAGTTCCCGCCGGCGGACCGCGAGCGCGGGGGTCGAGAGCCGGGCCACCTCACCCCGCGCCGATCCGACGAGACCGCGGCACCGAGTGCCGGTGGACCGGGGCCGGAGCGGGTGGCGGCGGGCTCCGTTCCGGCCGACCGGACGGAAACCGCGGTGAGGCAGGCCACCACGGCGCTCTTCGCCCTCCAACGCCCCGACGGGTCCTGGCCCAACCGGCGGCCCACCGCGGTGCTCGGCACGGCCGGCGCCCTGGCGGCGCTGCACTTCGCCGACCCCGAGCGCTCGCGCGACCTCATCGAGCGGGGGGCCCGGTGGCTGTTGGAGAACCGGAACGCCGACGGCGGCTGGGGCGGAGTGGCCGGTGCTCCCACGCAGATCGTGCCGACCGTGGTCGCGGCGTCCACCCTGCGTCTGCTGAACCCGCAGGCGTCGGCGGAGCCCGTACGGCGGGCCCTCGACCTTGTGGCGTCGCGCGGCGGGCCGGCCGCGCTGGCGGATCCCGGGATGGTGCACATGGCGTCGATGTTTCTCATGCTCGCCGGCCTGACCGACATGGCGGGCGCCCGCCGCATCCCGCTGGAACTGCTCCTCCTCCCGCGAGCGCTCTGGCGGGCCCGGCTCTCCTTCCGCGTCGCGCCCTTCGTGGCCATGGCGTTCGTGCAGGCGCGTCACCAGCCGCCGACGGGGCTGCCCCGCCTGCTGTACCGGCTCGCCCGGCCAGCCGGCATACGCGTGCTGGCAGAGGTGGAGCGCGGCGAGAACGACCGCGGCGGCTACGGCGGCGACAACTGGCTGGTCGCCGTCGTCTGTATCGGCCTCACCTGCGCCGACGCCCCGCGACACATGATCCGCGACACGGTCGGTTACCTACGGTCGAACGTGCACACGGACGGTTCCTGGCACATCATGCAGGGTCTCGATCTCATCGGCGGTTCGTTCGTGGCGCGCGGCCTCGCGGAAGCCGGCTCCGCCGCCGATCCGCGGCTGGCGCGGGCGCGACAGTGGTTGCGCGCCTGCCAGCAGGACGCGCCCTTCCCGGTCTTCGGGTCGCCGCCCGGCGGATGGGGCTGGGAGGGGCCCCGCGGATGGCCGAACTTTCTCGACAGCGCCAACGTCCTGGCCGCCCTCGTGGCCGGCGACCAGCGGACCGGCGACGAGCACCTGCGCCGGGGCCTGCGGTGGCTGGAATCCAGGCAGGACCGGCCGGGTTCCTGGGGCACCTTCGTACCGGACACCACACTGCCGAACGACGGCCCCTGCCCCTACGTCACCGCGCAATCCCTGGAAGTGCTGCTCGAGGCCGGTGTCTCGCCGGAGCACCCCCGCATCCGTAGGGCGCTGAACTGGCTTCTCGCCCGGCAGCGGGAGGACGGGACTTACGACGCCCTCTGGTATCGCGGCCGCGTCCCGGGAACCGCCATGGCCCTCGTGGCCCTCAGCCGGGCCGGGCTCGCCGGTCACCCGGTCAGCGTGCGCGCCCGTGAGGCGCTGACGCGCGCTCAACTCCCGGACGGCTCGTGGGGTCCGGGTGAGACCGGCGTCCTCGGCGACGACCCGTCGACCGGCACCGTCGAGGAGACCGCCTGGGCACTGCGGGCGCTACTCGCCTCCGGCGTGCCGGCGGACGAGCCGATCGTGTGGCGGGCGGCTGACTGGATCATGGCCGCCCAGAAGCCCGACGGGTTGTGGCCGGCGGCCCCGGTCTGCATGCACATCCGCAACTTCGCTTACTACGTCGACGGTCTGATCGTCAACGGGCTCGCCCTGAAGGCGCTCGGCAGCTATCGGACCGCACTCGCCGGCGTCAGGTTCGAGGAGCAGGGGACGGTATGACGGCACGGACGGTGGATCAACTGGACACGGATGTCGTCATCTGCGGTTCCGGGGTCGCCGGTCTCGCGACGGCCTGCGCGCTGGGCCGGCTCGGACTCGACGTGGTGCTGGTCGAGAAGAGGCGTCAGCAGCCTCATATCGCCAAAGGCGAGGTGCTCCAACCGGGTTCGCTGCGGATCCTGCAGGGCTGGGAGGTGCTGCACCGGCTCGAGTCGAGGCAGGCTGTCCGGCTGAACCGGCTGGTTGCCCGCGAGGCCGACGGCGACGAGCTTGCCACGATGGACTTCGGGACGCTGGGCGGCAACCGCTCGTGGATGCTCTCCCACGACTACTCGACGATCCTGGAGTGCACCGGGGAGGCGCTCGGCGAGACCGTGCGCCTGCGCCGTGGCGTACTGGCCAACGAACTGATCCGGGACGCCGGCGGCCGGGTGGCCGGCGTGCGGGTCAGCGAGGGCGGCCGCGAGTACGAGATCCGGGCCCGACTGGTCGTGGCGGCCGACGGCATGTCCTCACGCCTGCGCCGGATGGCGGGTATGAGCGCGGACCCGGTCGCGTACGGCCACCGGCTCCTGTCGTTCGAGCTTGCCGACGTGCCGGTGGCACCCGACGAGGTCTCCGCCTACGTCACCCGGCGCGGGCTGGTCATGATCTATCCGTTGCCGCACGAGAGAACACGGGTCTACGTGCAGGTGGCCCCGGACGAACTGAGGCGGGCGGACGCGGCCCGGCTGGAGCACTGGTGTGCGGAACTCGTCGCCGACGTGCCCGCGTTGGCACCGTTCGCCCACCTGTTCAAGGAGGCTCTGGATCGCCGGCAACTGCTGCAGGTCTGGCGGTACCGGGCCCTGTCGCTCGTACGACCCGGGATAGCCCTGGTCGGCGAGGCGGCCCACGGGGTGCATCCGCTGACGGCACAGGGCATGAACACCGCCATCGGTGACGCCCACACGCTCGCCGTGCATCTGGCCGGCACCGCTCCCGGCGCGACCGCGGCGGTCGACGAGGCGCTCCGCGGGTACGAGAACGAACGCCTGAGCCGGATCCGGGACATCCACGTGATGAGCCACAACGCCGCCCGGATGATGACCTCCACCTCGCGCGTCGGCCGGATGCTGGGCCGTCGCCTGCTGAGCGGCACCGGCCGGAGCGCCCGGCTGCGCTATCTGACGACGTTCAACATGTCGGGTCTCGGCATGCGCCCGCTGACCGGGTTCGACCGGCTCGTGCAACTCGGTGTCCTGCCTGATCCCAAGGCACGGTCGTTCGTCCCGTCACATTGACCACGGCGGCGCGGCCGAGGGAACCGGTGACCCATGGCTGATCGAGGGAGACAAGGAGCTGAGAGATGTCAGACCTGCTCAAGACGGCGTTCGACGTACGTCCGTTGACGGGCGCGCTGGGCGCCGAGATTCATGGCATACGACTAGCCGAGATCACCGATGAGGAGTTCGCCGAGTTGCGCCGGCTGTTGCTGGAGTATCTGGTGATATTCGTCCCGGATCAGCACGACTGGTCGCCGGAGGCGCGCGTCGCGTTCGGCCGCCGGTTCGGCCGGCTCGAGGTGCATCCGTACCTGCCGCACCTGGAGGGACATCCGGAGATCCAGATCATCGACTCGGAGCAGGACGGCAAGATCCCGATCTGGCATACGGACATGACCTACACGACGAACCCGCCGGTGGGATCGATCCTGCAGATCATCCGCAACCCGGGTCGTGGCGGCGACACCATGTGGTCGAACCAGTACCTGGCGTACGAGTCGTTGGCCGCGCCCCTGCGTGACCTGCTGGACGGGCTGACCGCCATCCACGCCATCCACATCCCGGGCCTGGACAGCCGCGCCGAGCATCCGGTCGTGCGGGTCCATCCGGAAACGGGCCGTCGGGCGCTGTTCGTCAACCGGGCGCACACCTCGCACATCGCCCAGCTCAGCCGGATCGAGAGCGACGCGCTTCTGCAGTTCCTCACCGAGTTCGCCACGAAGCCGGAGTTCACGTGCCGGCACCAGTGGCGGCCGGGCGACGTGGCGATCTGGGACAACCGCGTCACCCAGCACTACGCGGTGGACGACTACGCGGAACGTCGTACCGGGCTGCGTCTCGTGCTCCTCGGCGACGAGCCCACCGGCAACCCGCCGCGGTGGGAGCACTACCAGCCGGCCCCGGGGCAGCGGTACGCCCCCGCCCGGGTCAACGCGAAGGAGTCCTACTGATGGCCGGGGAGCCATGCAGCTGAGCGCCGCCATCGCGCCGCCGATCGCCCCGCATGCCTTGCTGGTCCTGCTGCTGCAGGTCGCCGTCCTGCTCCTCGGCGCGGTACTGATGGGACGGCTCGCCGCCCGGCTCGGCCTGGCTCCCGTGGTCGGCGAGCTGACCACCGGCCTGATACTCGGGCCCTCGCTACTGGGTGCGCTGGCCCCCGGCGTCACCGGCTGGCTGCTGCCGGCCGACGCCACGCAGGCCCACCTCCTGGACGGAATCGCTCAGCTCGGCGTCCTGCTGCTGGTGGGCGTGACCGGACTGCACCTCGATGCCGCGATGCTGCGGCGCCGCGCGGGCGCGGCCTTCCCGGTCAGCCTCACCGGCATCGTGATCCCGCTCGGGATGGGGGTGGGCCTCGGCTATCTGCTGCCGCCGAGCATGCTCGGCGACAACGGCCAGCGCGGGGTGTTCGCGCTCTTCATCGGCGTCGCGATGGGGGTCAGCGCGATCCCGGTGATCGCCAAGGTACTCAGCGATCTCCGCCTCCTGCATCGCGACGTCAGCCAGCTCACGCTGACCGCGGCCGCGATCGACGACACGATCGCGTGGCTGCTGCTGTCCATCGTGTCCGCGGCGGTGACGGCCGGAGTCGCCTTCGGGCAGCTGACCGGGTCGATCGTTCTCACGCTGCTGGTGCCCGTCGCGGCGCTGCTGCTCCGGCCCCTCGTGGCCGTGGTGCTGCGCCGGGCGGCCCGCTCCGCCGAGCCGGCAACCGCCGGCGCGGTGGTAGTGGTGGTGATCCTGCTGGCCGCCGCCGGCACCCACGCCCTGGGCCTGGAGGCGGTGCTCGGCGCGTTCGCCGCCGGCATCCTCGTCGGCACCAGCGGTGTACCCAAGACCCTGCTGGCTCCGCTTCGCACCGTGGTGATCGGCGTGTTCGCGCCGCTGTTCCTGGCCACCGTGGGTCTGCGGATGGACCTGACCGCGCTGGTGCGACCGGAGGTGGCGCTGAGCGCGGTCGTGGTCACCGCGGTGGCGATCGTCGGCAAGTTCGCCGGCGCCTACGCAGGCGCGCGGATCAGCCGACTGGGGCACTGGGAAGGGCTGGCGCTGGGTGCCGGGATGAACGCCCGCGGCGCGGTCGAGGCGGTCGTCGCCATGGTGGGGTTGCGGCTCGGTGTGCTGAACACCGCCAGCTACACGGTGATCATCGTGGTCGCGATCGTCACCTCCTTGATGGCGCCGCCACTGGTGCGGTGGGCGATGGCCAGGGTGCCCATGACCAGCGCCGAGCGGGACCGGCAGGTCGCGGACGCCGCGTGGATGACATCCGCCGTGAGCGCGGACATCAGCGCCGCTCCGGCGGTGGGCGGGGCGACGGGCGAGGGGGCCGGTCCGGTGGCACCTGGCCGGGCCGACGCGAAATCCGGCCACCGCGAGTCGCACGGAGGCACGTCATGACCTCGACCGAGCCGCACTACGGCGACTTCCTGCGGCTGCAGGCCCTGCTGTCGCTGCAGCGGGAGCTTCCGGACGTGCACGACGCGCACTTCTTCTTCACCGTGCACCAGGCGTACGAGCTGCAGTTCAAGATCATCCTCTACGAGCTGGACGCGGCGGTGGTGGCCGTACGCGGCGACGACATCCCGCGCGCGGTGTACTGCCTGCGGCGCGTCCGTGCCATGGAGGACGCGCTCGTCGCGCAGGTCGGCACCCTGGAGACGATCAGCCCGGGCAGCTTCGCGGTGCTGCGCCGCACGTTGGGGGGCTCGAGTGGCCTGCAGTCGGTGCAGTTCCGTGAGATCGAGTTCCTGTCCGGGCAGAAGGATCCGGGCTACCTCGACCGACTCCGCATGTCGGAGGCCGAGCGGATCCGCCTGGAACGCCGATTGACCGAGCCGTCCCTGTGGGACGAGTTCCAACGGCTGCTGAGGCGACTCGGCGATCCCGACCTGGTCGAGCTGTATCGGGCGGAGATACCGGACAACGGGCTGGCCCGGCTGGCGGAGGCCATGGTGGACCACGACGAAGGCTTCGGGCTCTGGCGGGTCCGCCACGTCGCCATGGTGGAACGCGTGATCGGGCGGCGGCCGGGCACCGGCGGGTCGGCCGGCGTCGCGTACTTGCAGTCAACGGTGGAGAGACGGTTCTTCCCCGAACTGTGGGCAGTGCGAACGCTGCTGTGACACCTTCCGGCGGCACGGTGAAGGGCATGCTGCCACCCCCGCAATCGACGAGGCAAGAAGAAGGGCTGTACGCAATGGACAACCGCATCAAGAAGATCGTCATCCTCGGTGGCGGCACCGCCGGCTGGATGGCCGCCTCCTACCTGGGCAAGGCCCTACAGGGCACCGTCGAGATCACGGTCCTGGAAGCGCCCTCGATCCCCCGCATCGGCGTCGGAGAGGCGACCGTGCCGAACCTGCAACGAGCATTCTTCGACTACCTCGGCATCGCCGAGGACGAGTGGATGCGCGAATGCAACGCCGGCTTCAAGATGGCGGTGAAGTTCATCAACTGGCGGACCGCCGGGGAGGGACAGAGCATTCCCCGTGACGCGGGAGGACACCCCGACCAGTTCCACCATCCGTTCGGTCTACTGCCGGACGTCGACCAGATTCCGCTGTCGCACTACTGGTTCCAGCGCCGCTTCACCGGACAGACCAGTGAGCCGTTCGACTACGCATGCATGAAAGAACCGGCCATGATGGACGCTCTGCGCGCGCCCCGCACACTGGACGGCCAGCGCGCCACCCGGTACGCGTGGCACTTCGACGCCCAACTCGTCGCCGACTTCCTGTCCCGGTTCGCCACCGGGCGGCTGGGCGTCCACCACGTGCAGGACACGATGGAGGAAGCCCTACTGGACCAGAGGGGAAACATCACCGGCCTGCGCACCGCCGGCGGCCGGATTCTCGACGGGGACCTGTTCGTCGACTGTTCCGGGTTCAGCGGCCTGCTCATCAATCAGGCCATGGGGGAACCCTTCATCGACATGAGCGACCATCTGCTCTGCGACCGGGCGGTCGCCACCGCCGTGCCCAACGACGACGAGCGGCTGGGCGTCGAGCCGTACACCTCCTCCATCGCCATGAAGTCCGGCTGGACCTGGAAGATCCCCATGCTGACGCGGTTCGGCACCGGGTACGTCTACTCCAGCCAGTTCGCCTCCCAGGACGAGGCTACGGAGGACCTGTGCCGGCTGTGGCGTCTCGACCCGGAGAAGACACAGTTCAACCACGTACGCTTCCGGGTCGGCCGCAACCGCCGTGCCTGGGTGAAGAACTGCGTGAGCGTGGGCCTGGCATCGTGTTTCGTCGAACCGCTGGAGTCGACCGGGATCTACTTCACCTATGCCGCGCTGTACTGGCTGGCGAAGCTCATCCCCACGGGCGACCTCGACCAGGTTCTCGTCGATCGCTTCAACCGCGAGATCGAGGTCATGTTCGACGACACCCGCGACTTTCTCCAGGCCCACTTCTACTGCTCGCCGCGCATCGACACGGAGTTCTGGAAGGCGAACAAGGAACTGCACCTGTCCGATGCCATCCGGGAGAAGATGACGATGTACAAGGCGGGACTGGCCGTCAACCCGCCGATCGCGGACGAGAGCACCTACTACGGCAACTTCGAGGCCGAGTTCCGCAACTTCTGGACGAACGGCAGCTACTACTGCATCTTCGCCGGGCTGGGCTTCCTGCCCGACCAGCCGCTGCCGGCACTGGCGCACAAGCCCGAGTCGGTGCACGCCGCACAGCGACTGTTCGACGAGGTCAAGCGCGCGCAGCGGGAGGCCGTGCGGACACTGCCCAGCAACTACGAGCTCCTGCGACAGATCCACGGTCACTGACCGGGCGCGGACCGGGCCGGTGGCGGTACGGCCACCGGCCCGCGCGGTGCCCGGTCAGCCCCGGGCGGCCGGCCGGTCGGCGGGCAGCAGTCGTGCCAACTCCGCGGCGACGCGGGCCCACGCGGGCGTCCCGGGTCGATCAGCTCGAAGTGGTCCACGCCCGGGAGTTCGAGCAGCTCCGCCTCGGGACCGACGCCGGCGACGTACCGCCGGCTGAGCACGACGGGAACATGGGTGTCGGCGGTGCCGTGCACCACCAACTGAGGCACGCCGATCGGCACCCGGGCCATCGGGTCCGCCTGGGCGTACACCTCGGGCCGCTCGTCCGGATCACCCCCGAGCAGCTCGGATGCCGCACCGTCACTCAACCCCAGCCGCGCGGCGAGGGTGAGGTCGCAGACGCCGGCCAGCGACACGACCGCGGCCGGGACGGTCCTGGCGCCCGAATTCGGCTTACGCCCGCAGCAGGCCCACAACGCGAGATGACCTCCGGCGGAGTGGCCGATCAGCCCGACACGCGCCGGGTCGACGGCATCGTCCCCGAGCCCCACGACCGCGTCGAGCGCGGCGGCCACGTCGTCGAACGTACCGGGCCAGCCACCGCCGGGCATGTCCATCCGCCGGTACTCGATGTTCCAGACCGCATAGCCTCGGGCGTTGAGGTCCGCCGCCACGAGGTGCATCAGGTCCAACCGGTACCGGCTACGCCAGTATCCCCCGTGGACCAGGACCACCACCGAACCGTCGCCGCCCGGCCAGTACTCGCCGTACTGATCGGTGGCCGACCCGTAGCGGACGGTCCGGTACGCGTCCGGTGGGGCGGCGGTGAACCGGGCCAGTTCCGGTGGGTATGCCGCGGGCACGCCGCCGGTGGCGGTCATCAGGTCAGCCCCTCCGGTTCGTTCGGGAAGTCCAGGTGCCGGCCGGCCGTCACCAGGTCACGTACCCGCGCGAGGGCGGTGTGCACGTCGACATGGCGGGTGTAGAGCGGCGCGAAGCCAAACCGGATCCGGCGTGGCCGGCGGTAGTCCGGTATGACTCCGGCCAGTTTGGCTGCTTGACATATCGACCATCCCGCCGGGTGATGGAGGGTCACGTGCGCGCCACGTCGCCGGGCCGGCCGGGGTGAGGCGACCCGGAGCCCCAGCGGCGTGAGCCAGTCGTCGATCAGGCGGAGCGCATACCCGGTCAGGCTGCGGGCCTTGGCCGCGACATCGTCGATGCCGGCCGTCGCGGACAGCCGCGCACCTTCGAGTGCGGCGCAGCCGGACAACACCGGAGGTGTTCCGACGAGGAAGCGTTCGATCGCCCGCACGGGTTCGTAATCGCGGCCCATCGCGAACTGGTCGGTCTGCCCGAACCAGCCCCAGATGGGTTGTGTCAGCTCCGGTTGAAGGTCGCGGCGGACGTACAGGAACGCCGGCGAGCCAGGGCCACCGTTCAGGTACTTGTACGTGCAACCGACCGCGAGGTCCGCGCCCGCCGCGGACAGGCCGATCGGCACCGCGCCGGCCGAGTGGCAGAGGTCCCACAGCGTCAACGCACCGCACCGGCGCGCCGCCGCCGTCACACCCGCCAGGTCGGCGACCGCTCCGGACCGGTACGCCACGTGCGACAGGCAGACCAGGGCGACCTGGTCGTCCAGGGCACGCTCCACCTCGGACAGGCGTACGCCGTCGTCAAGGTCCGTGGGCACCTGCCGAACCTTCAACCCGCGTGCCGCGGCGACGCCGTCCAGGACGTAGCGATCGCTGGAGAAGTTGCCGTCGTCGGTGACGATGACGTCGCGTCCGGGCCGGGCGTCGAGCGCCGCGACGGCCAGCTTGTAGAGGTTGACACTGGTCGAGTCGGAGAGTGTCACCTCTCCCGGCCGGGCACCGACGACCTCGGCCACCAGGTCGCCGGCTGCCCGGCCGACTCCCAGCCACCGGCCCCAGCCGTCGATCAGATCCGTACCCCATTCGTCGACGACCGCGCGCACCCTGGCGCGGGTGGCCCGCGGCAGCCGGCCGAGCGAGTTTCCGTCCAGGTAGATGACCGACGGATCGGCGATGACGAACTCGTCCCGGAAGTGGGCCAGCGGGTCGGCCGCGTCCAGTTGCCGGGCTTCTGCGAGGTAAAGGTCGGCCACCACCGGACGGTACAAGCGGCGAAGCGGCCCGCGAACCCCACATTAATGAGGGGTTCGCACCGCCATTACGTATTGGATAGTGTCAATTGGACCAAAGGAGAACCGACTTGCTGGCTTCGACTTCACGCCGATTCCTGGCGGCCATGATCGCGCTCCTCACCGCGGGTGCGGGGCTCATCGCGACCACCGCGTCGCCAGCGGCGGCCACCGGGCCCGCCGGAATCACACCGACCTGTGTGGCGCATCTCGTCCCGGTCCGCATCGCCGACCCGGGACCGGTCACCGAAACCCTGTGGGGCGAACTCTGCTATCCGGGCGACCGGCGGCCCAGCACGGTGCAACTGCTGGTGCACGGCGGGTACGCCAACCACGGGTACTGGGCGAGCGACGTGCGGGGTGGCTACTACTCGTACGTGCGCGCCGCCGTGACGGCCGGCTACGCCACCTTCAACGTCGACCGGATCGGCGCCGGCAACAGCTCGCATCCCCACAGCAGCGTGGTGACCGGGAACGCGGGCGCCGTCGCGCTGCACGACGCGATCACCGCGTTGCGCTCCGGAACCCTCGACGGGCACGCGTTCAGCAAGGTGATCTGGGTCGGTCACGCGGTCGGCTCGCTGCACGCCTGGCTCGAGATCCCCAGGTACAACGACGTCGACGCCGCCATCCTCACCAGCGCGCTGCACGCGTACAACATGGAACACCTGCTCACCGTCGCGGAGAACGTCCATCCGGCCGCCGCCGATCCCGCGTTCGCCGACTCCGGTCTGGACCGCGGATACTTCACCACCAAGCCCGGCACCCGCGCCGGCATGTTCTTCCACCCAGCGACGACGGACCGGGCCGCAGCGGCGGCCGACGAGGCCGGCAAGGACGTCTTTCCGATCCAGCAGGGTGAGACCGCGCCGCTGCCGCACCAGATCCGGGTGCCGGTGCTCCTTGTCGCCGGCCAGAAGGACTTCATGTACTGCGACGGCGTCACCGAGTACGACTGCACCAGACCGGAGACCGTACGCGCCTTCGAGTCCCAGTTCTACCTTCCGGAGGCGCGGCTCCAGGTGGTCACCATCCCCCTCACCGGCCATGCCCTGGCGCTCTCCACGAGTGCTCCCGTGACCACCGCCGTCATGCTGAAGTGGGCGCTGCGAACGGCGGCACCCTGATCCCACCGATTCCGCGGAATGCCGACGACGCCCGGCGGCACGCCGCTGCGCGCGGCAACCATTTCGCTGCCGAGGCCACCGACCCACGATTCCAGGCAGGCGCCGTTCATCCGTTCACATCCTGATTCTCCGAGCCGGACACGAGGTATTCGGAATGGTACGCCGCAGAGGGAACGAAAACCCGCGGAATGTTCTCACCGGAATGGCGCGGCCATGGTGACCGCCGGCGTGCCGCGCACCCGGGCCCGTCCGGAAGAGTTGTGGCCGGCCGGCGTCGACGACGGCTTCGCGGCATGGTTCACCGACCGGGCGGCGGCGACGTCGTGCCAGGTGACCCGGGTGCCGTTGGATCGCCTGCGCGGATGGTCGTTCGACCCGGCGACCGGCGACCTGAAACACGACAGCGGCCGGTTCTTCGTCATCGAGGGCCTACACATCAGGTCCACCTACGGCGCGGTCGACGAGTGGTACCAGCCGGTCATCAACCAGCCGGAGATCGGCATCCTCGGCATGCTCGTCAAGATGGTCGACGGTGTGCCGCATTGCCTCATCCAGGCAAAGGCCGAGCCGGGCAACAGCCGGATGCTCCAACTGTCACCGACAGTACAGGCCACCCGCAGCAACTACACGCGCGTCCATCGGGGAGCACGCACCAGGTATCTCGAGTACTTTGTCAATCCGGGCACCGGACGCGTGCTGGTCGACGTGCTGCAGTCCGAGCAGGGATCGTGGTTCCTGCGCAAGCGGAACCGCAACATGGTCGTACTGGTGGGTGACGACGTACCCGCCTCCGACCAGCACCGCTGGGTGGCGCTGCACGAACTCCGGCGGCTGCTTCGGGTGGACGGGCTGGTCAACATGGACGCCCGCACGGTGCTGTCCTGCCTGCCGCCGACGTTCTTTCCCGGCTCTCGCGGGGAGCCGCTCGACGAGGACGTGGCCGGGGCACTGATCCGCTCCGTGCGCGGCTGGGGCCCCGTGCGGCACGACGACCGGTCCGTGCTGAGCTGGTTCACCCGATCGAAGTGCCGTCACGAGCTGACGGCCGAGCGAGTGCCGCTGCGCGGGCTGCCCGGCTGGCGCTACCGCCCGCAGGAGATCGTCCGTGAGGACGGCAGGCACTTCAGCGTCGTGGGCGTCGACGTCCGGATGGACAACCGCGAGGTCACCCGGTGGAACCAGCCGCTGCTGTATCCGCACGGGCGCGGGGTGGTCGCGTTCCTCGTCAAGCGGATCGACGACGTCGCGCATCTGCTCGTTCAGGCCCGGTTCCAGGCCGGGCTCATCGACGCGATGGAGATGGGGCCGACGGTGCAGTGCGTGCCGCAGTCGCAGCCGGGACCGCTGCCACCGTTCGTCGACCAGGTACTGACCGCGCCGCCGCAGCGAGTCCTTTTCGACGCGCTCCTCGCCGAGGAGGGCGGGCGTTTCTACCACACCGAGAACCGGTACATGGTGGTCGAGGCCGGCGACGATGTGCCTTCCGAGGAACCCGAGGGATTCCGCTGGGTGACCGTCCACCAGTTGAGCATGCTGCTGCGGCACGGCTACTACCTGAATGTCGAGGCGCGCAGCCTGCTGGCCTGCATACATGCTCTGTGGTGACCGGGAGACGGTCACGAGCAGCGGAAGGCTGCCTCGATCTCCTGGGCTGTGTCGTAGTCCGGCAGCAGCCCGGCGGCCCGAGCCTCGCCGAGCGTCGGCGCGACCCGGTCGCGCGCGGACATGGTCGGGTCAGGGTACGGGATCGGGAGCCCGAGCGCCGGGTCGGTCGGTGACACTGCCAGCTCGTTGGCCGGCACGTACTCCTGAGACAGCAGATACGACATGACGCTGTCGTCCTCGAGCGCCACGAACGCGTGCCCGACGCCGACGGGGATGTAGACGGAGGCGAAGCCGTGTGCATCGAGGACGACGCTGTCGAAGCGACCGAAGGTAGGCGAGCCGGCGCGGAGGTCCACGACCATGTCGAGCACGCGCCCGCGCGGGCACGACACCAGCTTCGCGCTGCCCGGCGGCGTCGCGGTGAAGTGCACGCCGCGCAGCACGCCGCGGCGGGAGACGGAGTAGCTGGTCTGCCGCACCGGGAACAACGGATGCCCGACCGCCGCGGTGAGGACCGAGTCGACGTACGGCGAGGCGAAGACCCCCCGCTCGTCCGGGAAGACCCGTGGCGCGAAGGCGATCGCGCCGGTAACCGCCAGCTCCCGTGCGGTCATCGTTCAGTCCCTGACGTGGACGCGGGGAACGTAGAGGATCCACTTGCCACCGGCCCGGCGGAACGCCTGCTCCTTGGCCATGATCTCGTCGGCGTGGTTCCACGCGAAGAGCAGCGCGTAGTCGGCGGTGAGCTCGCCGGCGGGGCGCACCGGGATGTGCGTGCCAGGAGTCAGCCGGCCCTGCTTGGCGGGCGTCGTATCGGTCACCCAGGAGACCAGCTCCGGCCCGATGCCGCAGAAGTTGGTCACGGTCGCGCTCTTGGCGGTCGCGCCGTACCCCACGACCCGCTTGCCGTCCGCCTTCAGCCTGGTCAGCAGCGCGACGAGGTCCTCGCGGACGGCGCGTACGTCGGCGGCGAACCGCTCCAGTCTCGCCATGGTGGCCACGCCGGTCACCTCCTCCTCCGCGATCAGCTCGGCGACCCGGCTGGACGGGGCCCGCCGCCCGGCGCGGGCGATCGTGTAGCGGACCTCGCCACCGTGCACCGGTAGCCGCCGCACATCGACCAGTTCGAAGCCGAACCGCGCGGCGAGTGTCTGCACCGCCCGCGCCGAGAAGAGGAAGAAGTGCTCGTCGTAGATCTGGTCGAAGGAGGTCTTGGCGAGGATGTCACCGAGGTACGGGTCCTCGAACACGAACACGCCGTCCTCGCCGAGCAACGCGTCGACGCCACCGAAGATCGAGTCGAGGTAGGGAATGTGGCAGATCGTGTTGGCCGCGAATATCACGTCGGCGGGCCCGTCCGACGCGCGGATCTCGCGGGCGGTGCCCTCCTCGAAGAAGTCACCTCGCACCCGCAGGCCCTTGGACCGCGCCACGTCAGCCACCTTGCCCGACGGTTCGAAGCCCAGATGCCGTACGCCGGCCTCGTGGACGGTTCGCAGCAGCACGCCGTCGTTGCAACCGATCTCCACCACGAAGGGGTCCGGACCGGTCGCCTCGCCGTCCAGCAGCTCTCGTGCGGTGTCCGTGAAGTGCTTCTGCATCACCGACGAGCCGGACGAATAGTAGGGGTAGTCCTCGCGGAACATGCGCTCGCGGGGAACCTCGGCCATCAACTGCACCATGGTGCAGCCCTGACAGGCTCCCACGGACAGGTGGAAGAAGTACTCCCCGGCAGTCTCCGCACCGGTGAGGAAGTGGTCGGACAGTGGCTGGCGGCCGAGATCGAGAAAGCCCACGACGGTCCTGCCACAGGCCCGGCAGGTGGTCGTCGGTCGATCGGCGGGGGACGCGTCGGTCATCGTGTCTCCTAGAGTGCGGTCAGCACGTCGCGCAGCGTGGCGATGACCTTGTCCTGCACGTCCACCGGCAGTGACGGGTACATCGGAAGGGAGAAGATCTCGCGGGCCAGCCGTTCCGTCACCGGCAGCGCGCCGGTGGCGTACCCGAGGTGGGCGAAGCCCGTCATGGTGTGCACCGGCCACGGATAGCTGATGTTGAGTGAGATGTCATGCTCGGCCAGCCGGTCCAGAATCCGGTCCCGCTCCGGGTGGCGCACCACGTAGACGTAGTAGACGTGGTCGTTGCCGTCGTTGACGGACGGCAGGGTCAGCCCGGTCTTCGCGGCGATGTCGGCCAGACCGTCCGCGTACCGGTCGGCCACCGCGCGGCGCGCGGCGATGTAGGCGTCCAGCCGGCCGAGCTTGCGCCGCAGAATCTCGGCCTGCACCTCGTCCAGGCGGCTGTTGTGGCCGGGCGTCTCCACGACGTAGTAGACCTTGTCCATCCCGTAGTAGCGCAGGCGCCGCAGCCGCTTGTCGACCGCCTCGTCGTCGGTCAGCACCGCGCCGCCGTCGCCGTAGGCGCCCAGGACCTTGGTGGGATAGAAGGAGTACGCGGCCGAGTGGCCCATCGTCCCGGCCAACCGGCCGTGGTGGCGGGCGCCGTGCGCCTGCGCACAGTCCTCGAGGATCAGCAGGTCGTGCTCCCGCGCGAGCCGCTCGAGTGGCTCCATCTCCACACACTGGCCGTAGAGATGCACGGGCAGCAGTGCCTTGGTGTTCGGGGTGATCGCGGCACCGACCTGGTCGACGTCCATCAGGTAGTCACGTTCCCGCACGTCGACGAAGACGGGGACGGCTCCCACCGCATCGATCGCCACGACTGTCGGCGCCGCGGTGTTCGACACAGTGATCACTTCGTCACCCGGCCCGACCCCGAGAGCCTGCAGCGCCACCTTGATCGCGTTCGTGCCGTTGTCGACGGTCACGCAGTGACCTACGCCGTGGTAGGCGGCGTATTCCGCCTCGAACCCCAGCACACTCGCTCCGAGCACGAGGTTTCCCGACTCGAACACCGTCTCCACCGCGTCGAGAAGGTCCGCGCGCTCCTGCTCGTACTCATGAAGGTAGCCCCACACTCGGATGGTCATGATCCCCTCTCCGGATCAGGTCGCCCGCCGCCTGTGCGGGGGTGGCCGAGGCACGCAGCGCCCGGACACTCATGTAGTCGTTGTCCCGCTCAACCCCCAGCGCCTGGCCACTGAGGTACTCAACGCCGTCGATGTAGCTGTACGGCTGCATGAACCCGCCCGCGCGTACGTCCCGGTAGAGGCGGGCGAGCGTGTGGTCAGCGGTGTACGCCGACCCGCCGACCAGCGTCAGGCAGTCGTCGACGATGGCCGGGGCGAGCCGGTTCACGGCCAGTTTGGCGTGCTGGAACGGCGTCATCATCCGCCGCCCGCGCTCGTCCGGATCGCCGGTGAGACGCTCCGAGGCATGCTCCGCGTTGACCAGTGCCATCCCGACCGCCGCCCGGAGCAGGTACAGGTTGGTGTCGATCTCGGTGACCAGCGCCCGTACGCCGGCGGGTGGCTGCGTGCCCCGGCGGCGACATGCCACGAGGGCGAGGTCGCGGGCCGCCTGGGCGATGCCGGCATAGATGCCCAGCATCGTGATCGAGCTGACCGTCTGTCCCGCCAGCACGGCGTCGCGGTGCGCGCCCGCCTGCCCACGCTCGAGAATCTCGTCCGCGGCCACCGGGCAGTCGTCGAAGGCGACGTCGAGGGTTCCGGACGCGCGCATACCGAGCCCGTCCCAGTGCGGCTCCACCGTCAGACCGGGGCTGTCCCGGCGCACGACGGGCACCGACAGCAGGATCGTTCCCGCGCCGTCGCGCTTCTGCGCGTGCACGAAGAAGTGGGTGGCGATCGGCGCCATGCTGACCAGCGTCTTTCGTCCGGAAAGCCGCCAGCCGCCGGCGCTGTCCGGGGTGAGCCGGGTGACCACGCCCGGCGCGTCTTTCAGCGCGCCACAGACGGCGGCCGCACCGGAGGCCATCTGTCGGAGCAGCCGCTCCGCGAGCATGCGTACGGCGGGTGTGCCGTGCCGCCATTCGTAGGTCAGCGTGAGCCCGCGGCTCAGCTGGACATGCAGAGCCAGTGCGGTGGAGGCGTCGGCCTCGGCGAGGCGCATGAGCGCCACCGCGACGTCGTACAGGCTGCTGACACCGAGACCGCCCAGTTCCTCGGGCACGGTCGCGCCCATCAGGCCGAGCTTGGCGAAGTCCGCGAAGGTGGCGACGGGAAAGGCGGCGGCTCGGTCGTGATCCGCCGCGGTGGCGCCGATGCCGGGGAGCAATCCACCAAGTGCGTCGAGCACCGCGTGTCCGGCCGCCGTCGTCGGTGTTCCGAGGTCCCCGACCGCTCCTGAGATTGTCCGCTCCGATGACATCTTCCGCTCCTGTCGCACCGTTTCCGGGGGTGAACAGAATCCTTCGCCGGACGGCGTGCCCATGCGTCGGAACGCCGCGCCAGGCTCACCACCGGTGCGCGCGTCGAGGACCCGACACATCGCGGTCCACCTGGGATTTCGCCGTTCACCGGGGACGATCGCCTGCTTTGGTCACCGCGGGTGGCCAGGTGCCGGCCGCGAGAATACCGAGCGCGTAGGCCTTGGCCACGAGAGCCGTGCGATTCGAGACCCGAAGATGCCGCAGAAGCTTACTGACATGGTATTCGACTCCCTGACGGCTGAGATACACCCTGTTGGCGATACGGATCGTGCATTCGCCGGCGGCGATGCCCTCGATGATCTGCGCGTCAAGTTCGGACAACTGCAGCTCAAGACTCACAACGCGCCCCCATTCCATTGTGGATCTCTCGCATGAGTGGGCGGCAAGCGCGCCGACCCGTTCCGTCACCCGACCGCACAGCGGCAGACCGCACCAGCCGGAACTCCGATGGCGCGCGAATGCCAATCCCGCAAACGACATGTCGATCGACCGCATTGACTAGTGTCGAATCTTACCGGCCACCCATTGAGTGGGCAACCGCCCACACCAGGCGGAGGCCGCGCCCCCACCTCACGACCCGGCCAGCGCCGCCACCGTGCGCATCAGACCTTCGCGCAGTGGCACCGCAGCCCGCCACCCGGTGATCGACGAGAACGCGGCCGGGTCCACGGCCATGCTGTGGAAGTCGGTTCCCTGCGCGTCCGCGGGCGGCGGCACGCAGATCACCGGCACCGGTGATCTCCCGCTCCGCTCCGCCACCAGCGCGGCGATGGCGTGGAAGACCTCGCCGAGCGGCTCGCCCCTCCCCCGGCCGACCGGCCAATGCCGGCCGGCAAGCACATCCGCATGATCGACCGCCGCCACGAGAGCGGCCGCCACATCGTGCACATAGAGCAGTTCGCGCGTGATCCGGCCGTCGTGCCACATGGTCAGCGACTCGCCGGCGAGGGCACGACGGATCATCGTCGACACCACGCCGCGATCGCGGGCCGTACCGGCGGCGACGACCGGACCGAACACCGTGGGCAGGCGGACGGATACACCGTGCAGCAGGCCGGCGACCGACGCCTGCTTCAGCGCGTCCTCGGCCGCCTGCTTCTGCCTGTCGTAGGCGGTCGCGGGCCGATCGGGCTCGCTGCCGTCGATCGGCAACCACGGCGGCGGACCGACCTGGGAGACGGATCCCGCGAAGACGACGGCGGGCGGCCCGTGGCCACCACATCTGGCCGGAAGCACCTCCACCAGCTGGCGCATCACGCCGACGGTCACACCGGCACCCGGATCCGTTCCGACCCCGCGCCACCCCTCGGCGTCCAGCAACAGGTGAACCACGGCGTGCGCGCCCGAGAGCGCCGCCGTCAGGCGTCCCGGATCGGTGAGGTCCGCCGTCACCACCTCGAACACGGCCACCCCGTCGCGTGGGGGTGCAACCGGCCGGCGGGCCACGGCGCGCACGACCACCGGGTACGGCGCCAAAGCCGCCAGCAGCGCGGAACCGATGAAGCCGGAGGCACCCAACACGACGATCAGCGGCCGGGCACCGGGTTCCGCCCGGGTGATCACGGCACGTTTTCCTCGGTACGCCGGTACATCGCCTGCCAGTAGTACGTCCAGGGGACGGTGGCGCCCTCCGCGACGCACGTCCATTCGTCGCCGGGGAGATACGCGGCGAGGAACCTCCGGGACTGGGCCGCGACCGCGCGGTCGTCGTGGATGTCGATGATCTCACGCAACGGCCCGGTACGCAGGGCCAGGTCGACCACGTCGCGGCCTTGCGAGTGTCCGTCCAGGCTCTTGTCCAGATACTTGCCCACCGGATTCTTCACGTACAGGTGGCGGCAGTGGGCGGCGACGAAGCCAAGATAGGCACGGACCGTCTCCGGGTTCATCTCGGCGAACGAGTCGATGTTGACACAGAGATCGAACCGCATGCCGCTCAGCGCGCCGTCGACCTCGTCCGTCGGGTGGAAGTGCACCTTCTTCAGTTGCCCCTCGGTCAGCACGGCTGCCAGATAATTACGCGCGAGATGAAGAGAGTTCTCCAGATCGACGATGTGGTATGCGTCGAGGTCGTGATTGGACAGAATGGTGTGGCAGGTGCGGCCGTACCCGCCACCGATCTCGAGGACCGTCGCACCGTCCAGCGTGACCCGGTCGGCGATGAACTCCAGTTCGAGAACGGCCTGCAGATAGTCGAGACAGACCCGGTCGCCGCCATACGTGACGGTGATCGGATCCCCGACGTCCCGGTTGTCGATGCGGCGCAGCCTGGCACGGTTCGCGTCGCTCAGGCCGGCACTCAGATTGAAGATCAATGTCTTGAGGTACCGGACTCCGTTGAGAGCCGGATCCCAAAGCGCGATCTTGAAATTGACTCCGTTGGACTTGAATCCGGCAAGATCGGCGACTGCCTCGCTCGTCACGTGAGTCTCGTTGTGATGCGCCCAGAGCGGGCTCCTGGCATACCTGTGACCCATCGGCTCTTCCCCGCCATCATCGAAATCCGGCCGGGACCACGCCCGTGCGGGACCAGCCGTCCGAACGCCACGTTACCGAGTCGGTCCGCCTCGGTGACCGACCGAGACTTTCCTCTAGCGGTTCTCCTACTCTTTCCACCGAGCCCGGCGAACAGCTGTTCGGCCGGACCGGCAGGGGGCCTGGAGGGACACGGGTTCAACCCGTCCGGGTGCGGCTCGACGCCGACGGAGCCACCGTCGACCGCTGGTACGACTCGTCGCCGGATCGGGTCGGGCCGGTCTCCCGGGCACGCGGCCTGTGACGTGGGAGGTCGCTGACCGGGACTGATGGGTAGGCGATTGATTTGGCGGCCGCTGAGCAACCGGAGGGGCGGCGCCCGCCCGAACCTCGGGCGGGCGCCGCGGCGTAGCTGGTCCGTGTCACGCCGCGACCACCCGGCCCCGGGTCACCACCCCGACCTCGATCACCCCGGACTCCGACTGGTCAGCCTGCGGATGGGACGGTCCATGAGGACCGGATCAGCTCCCGCTCGGCCGCGGCGAGGTGGGCGGTCACGGCGAGCCAGGCCCAGGCGTACCGGTCCGGGTCGGGGTCGGTACGCCGGCCGAACGCGTCCCGGCCGCCCCGGGCGGACTCGTCGGCGAGCGCGGTGGCCACCGCGGCGGCGGTGGTGAAGCCGGCACGGCGCAGCGGACCGGCCAGCCCGGCGGCGTCGCCGCGGGCCGCCTCGGCGACGGCGCGGCGACCGCCGGAGACGGCCAACTCCACCAGCCGGCGGACCCGCCACAGCGGGGACTCCGCGACCGTGTCGGCGCCGACGGCGAGTACCGGTTCGGCCATCGCGGCCGGGTCGCGCGGCGGCAGGTGGCCGCCCTGGAGCTCGTCGTAACCGAGATCCGCCCGGCCGTGCCAGTCCGGTGGCAGCCGCAGCGTCCCGGCGGCACCGGGCACCGGGCCGACCACGAGCGGGTGCAGCGTGCTGGCCCGGTCCGGGTCGAGCCGGCCGACCACCCGGATCCGCAGGCCCGGCCGGGACGCGAGTCGCCGCAGGTTGGCCACGTGGGCCAGCACCGGGTGGGAGTTGGCCGGCACCAGCCGGATCACCGGCCCGTCCGGCACCGGTGCCCGGTCCGGTCCGGCGTCGGTGGCGGGGGCCAGTTCGCGGGCCAGCAACTGGTCGCCGGCGGCACCGACCACCATCAGGTCGCAGCCGATGAGCGCGGTCCCGGCCCGGGCCGGATCCTCCGGGTCGTCGGCGGCGAGTTGGGCGGTGACCACCTCGGCGAGCGGGCGGGCGAACAGGTCCGCCAGCGGTCCGGCGGACCAGTCCGTGCCGGGGATCGGGGTGGCCCGGACCCCCTTGCCGGCACCGAGCCGGCCGTCCGGGGCGACGGTGGTACCGGTGATCCGCAGGCCGCCACGGGCCAGCACGGCGTGGTTGACCGCGACCGCGCCCATCTCGGTGACCGCCCGGGCGCAGTCCTGTGCCCGGTCCGGGCCGCCCGGTTTCACGTCGCCGAAGGAGAGCCGGCGCCCGTCGGCGGCGACCAGGTGGGTGACCACCCCGGCGTACCCGGTCGCGCTGATCACCGGTTCCCGGCAGACGCCGTACACGTCCAGGGTGCCGTCCGGCTGGTAGGCCCGCCGGAGGATGCCGACCAGCGCCGGATCGGGGTCGCCGGCGGCGAGCCGGCCGGCGACGTACAGCAGGTCGTGCAGCACCTCGACCAGGTCGGCGAGCCGGTGGCCGGTCTGTCGTTCCCGGTGCGCGCGCAGGCCGCGTACGGCGCGCAGCGCGGCGCTCTCCGCGCGTGGCAGGCCGGCCAGCCGGGCGCCGTGGGCGGCCCGCAACAGTTCGGCCTGGGGGACGGCGCCGGCGGCGGGCACGCCGGCCGCGAGGACCGCGGCGGCCGCCCGCCACAGCGCCTCGGCGGCGGCCCGTTGCGCCTTCGTCGGTGCCGTGTTCCGCCCGGCGGCCGCGCCCGCCGTCTTCCCGGTCCGCCGGGTCCGGCCGGTGGCCGCACCGGCGCTGTCCGAAGTCGACGGTCCAGCGGAGGTGGACGCCGGATCGGGGTGGGTGGCCCGGTCGGCGACCGGGCAGGCGACCAGGACCGCGGTCCGGTGCAGGCAGCGGGGCGTCAACAGGCAACTGCACCGCGCCTGGTCCGGATCGGTGACCGCGCCGGTCGGTCCGGGGGTCAGCGTGACCAGTGCCTCGGGGCCGCAGTCGACCGACACGCCGCCGTCGACCCGGCCGACCGGTACGCCGGCCAGTCGTTCGACGGTGGCGTCCAGGCGCTTGTGCAGCCGGGGTGGCAGGGCCGCCACCGCGGCGGCTGCCACCCCGGGCAGCACCGGCGGCAACCGGTCGGTGTCCACGGCGGTGGCTGTACGGTCCGTCAACGTGATCCTCCGCGGATGCGGTCGCCCACCCAGCGGGCGAGTTCGAGCGGGCTGAGAGCGGCGATCGGCATCCCGGCCGCGGCGAGCTGCTCGGCGACCGGTACCGAGTAGCAGGGCACTCCCCTGTCGTCCAGCGCGGCGCAGCCGAGCAGATGCAGGCCGGAACCGGCCAGCGTGCGGACCTCGCCGAGCAGGCCGGCCAGCGGGTAGCCCTCCTCGAAGTCGCTGACGACGGCGACGATGGTGCGGCTCGGCACGGTCACCAGCGAGCGGGCGTGGGCCAGTGCGGCGGCGATGTGGGTGCCGCCACCGACGCGCACCTCGAGCAGCAGCGACAGCGGGTCGTCGACCCGGTCGGTCAGGTCGACCACCTCGGTGGAGAAGGCGAGGAAGTGGGTGGACAGGGTGGGCACCCCGGCCAGTACGGCGGCGGTCAACGCCGACCACACCACCGACGCCTCCATCGAGCCGGACACGTCGACGACCAGCACCAGCCGCCAGTCGGCTTCGGTGCGGGTGCGGGTGTTGAAGACCGGGCGTTCCGGCACCACCACCGTCCGCCCGTCGCCGAGCCGCTGGGTGTGCGCCAGGTTCGCCCGCAGCGTACGGGCGAGGTTGATCCGGCCGCCGGGACGGCGGGACGGACGCGGGTTGGTCAGCCCGGTCAGCGCCGGCCGCATCTGGGTGGCCAACTGTCTGGTCAGCTCCTCGACCAGCCGCCGGACCAGTGGCCGTAGCTTGGCCAGCTGCGCCTCGGGCAGGCCACCGGCCAGCGACAGCACCGAGGTCAGCAGTTCCATCGAGGGGCGTACGGCCGCCGGGTCCAGTTCGGTGAGCACGTCGGTACGGCCGTTCTCGGCCGCCCGGGCGATGACCTCCTCGCGTACCGCGGTGCCGAACAGCGCCTCGAGTTCGTCGGCCCACTCGCGGGCGGTCGGGAAGGAGGCTTCCTGGCCGCCACCGGCCGCCTGGCCGAGGTCGGTGGCGCCCTCGCCCTGCCCCGCCCCGTAGAGCTCGTCCAGGGCGCGGGCGTAGCGGCGGGCGTCGGCCGGCAACCGGTCGGGTTGGCGGCCGAGCAGCAGCCGCCACCGGTCCCTGGGGGCGATCCGGGCGGTCGGCGTGTCCGGCCCGGCCGCGGAACCGGCGTCGACCACGGCTCGCGGGTCGGTCGTCGACGGGTCCGGGATCGGGATGTGGCGGGTGGCCAGGGCGGCCCGGCCGGCCGCGTCGGCGGCGGCCCAGGAGGCCAGCAGCTCGGGCGGGGCGGACAGGGTCAGATCGAGCCGGTCGCCGAGCCGTTCGCCGACGGTGTGCAGCATCCGGTCCCGGGCCGCCGGGGTGAGCACGTCGAAGCCGCCACGCAGCGCCGGCAGCCGGTCCAGGAAGTCGGCGTCGGTGAGCCTCTCGATCCGCTCCAGCAGCGGGTTCAGCGCGGCCGGGGCGGACTGCAGCAGCGGGTGTGCCGCGGTGAGCAGACCACCGAGCAGCCGGCGCAGGTGTCGCCGGGTGTCCGGTCCGGTCGCCGCGTCGATCCAGCCGGCCACCCGGCTGCCCAGGGTTTCCGGGCCGGTCAGTTCGAGCAGCACCCGGGCGGCCAGGGCGGCGCCCTGGATCAGCGGCGAACCGGCCCGGGCCAGGTGGTCGAGCGCCTCGTCCAGGCGTAGGCCGATCCGTTCCTCGCCGGCCCGGACCGCGAGGTCGACCAGCGCGGCCGCGTCGGCCGCGGTGTCGCTGCCGGCCAGGCCGGGCAGCCCGCGGACCGCCGCGTCCAGCAGCACGACGGCCAGCTCGGCCGCCCGGGCCCGGCCGTCGACCGTGGTGCCGGGCAGGTGTTCCCGGCGCAGCGCCTCCAGCAGGTCGAGTGCGGCCAGCAGTTCGGGCAGCGTACCGGTGCCCGGCAGCACCGCGGCGGCCAGCTCGAGCCGGTCGGTGACCAGCTCGGGCAGGTCGCACCGGGCGGCGTCGCGTAGCCCGGTGAGGAGCTGTGCGCCGGTGGGGCCGCCCTCGGCGGCCTCCCGGCGGAACCGCTCCCGCAGGGTGCCGGCCGCGGCCAGCGCCGCGGTCACCCCGCGTACGCCGACCAGGTCCAGCCGCGCCGCCACCGACGGCGTCCAGGCCAGTTGCCAGCGGGTGGTCAGGGCGGCACCGTCGCCGGTGCCGGAGACCGCGATCGGCTCCCCGTAGCCGACGCCGCAGACCTGGAGGCGTTGCAGCAGGATCTCTCTGCGTCCGTCCAACTCGGTACGCAGCGGGTCCAGCCGGACCTCGCGGGACTTGGGGCTGTCCGGGTTGGGCAGCCGGAGCCCGCCGAGTTCCGCCTCGACGGCGGGGCCGAGCCCGGACCGGGGCGTACCGGGGGCGATCCGGCCCCGTTCGGCGCCGACCAGCACGGTTTCCAGCGCCTTGGCCAGTGCCCGGCCCCGGCCGAGCAGTTCACCCTGGCCGAGCACGGTGGTCACCGCCTCCAGCACCTCGCCCCGGCCGGGGGCGGGCAGGTCCCGCAGCCGGGCCAGGTCGTCGGCGAGCCGCACGGTCTCGGCGGCCTCACCGGTGCCGGCGGTGTGCCCGGCCCGGCGGAGTTCCCGGCACAGGTCGGTGACCGCCCGGGCGGCGGCGGCCCGGATCAGTTCCGGGTCGCCGGCGGCGGTGAGGACGAGCTGCTGCCAGCGCGGGTCGCGGATTCCGGCCGGGTAGCCGGAGCGGGAGTCGAGCAGGTCGAACGCGTACGGCACCAGCGAGGTGGTCGCCGGGGTACCGCCATCGGTGGTGTCCGGCCCGGACCGGTCCGGACGGTCCGGGGCGGCCAGCAGGGCCGGGGCGTGGAAGGCGCCGATGACGGCGGCGACCCGCCGGCCGTCCGCGCCGGCCTGTGCCAGCACCTGGCGCATGTGCCGCTCGCGGGCCAGGTCCCGGGCCGGTACGCCGTCGCCGCCGGCGTTGTCGGTACGCATCGCCCAGCCGATGCCGAGGGCGGCCCGGCGGACCGCCTCGGGCGGGCAGCCGGGGGCGCGGACCTCGACCACCCGGTCCCACAGGTCGTCGCCGTCGCGGCCGGTGCCGCTGGCGCTGAGCGCGGCGGCGTAGGACCGGCGCGGGCCGGGCAGTGGTTCACCGGCGTCCGGGTCGGTGGTGTCGGCGGTCCAGCCGGGGTCGGCCAGCGGCAGGTCGCAGCAGACGACCTCGACGCCGCGCTGCCGGGCCCAGCGGATCGCGGCCAGTTCCGGGGAGAAGTCGGCGAACGGGTAGAAGCCCATCGGCCCGTCCGCGCCGTGGCTGCCGACCAGGGCCAGCGGAGCCTTCGCGGCCGGGTCGGACAGGTACGGCAGCCAGCGCTGGAAGTCGGCCGGCAGTTCGATGCAGACGACCTCGGCGCCGGCGGCGTCCAGCAGTGCCGGAACCACCGCGGCCAGAGCCGGGCTGTGATGCCGCACCCCGATCAGGTAGGGCCGGACCGAACCGGCGAGGGCGTCGACGACGGCTCGCGGGTCGGCCGTCGTCGGCGGGGCCGTCGACGGGCTGGCCGCCACCGGGTCGGCGGTCGGCGGGGCCGTGTCGGTCGCCGTGCTGGACAGGGTCGTCACCGCAGGCTCTCCCGCAGGTCCCAGAGCCGGCGCCACATCGCCGAGCCGTCCTCGGCGCGGCGGCGGACCGGGCCGTCCCAGTAGCCGAGCAGCCGGGCGTGGTCGTTCTCGTCGTCCTTGCGTACCACGCCGAGCAGGTGCCCGGGCACCAGGTCGAGCGCGTCCCCGCCGGGCAGGTACGCGGCGGCCAGACCGAGCGACACCGTCACCTGCACCGCCTCGGCGGTCGACATCGCCGTGCCGGGCCGTTCCACGTCCCAGCCCTCGCCCGATCGGCCGGAACGCAGGTCGCGGAACACGGTGACCAGGGCGTCCAGGACCGAGTCGTCCACCGCGTACGTCGCGCCGGCGCGCTGCACGGCGGCGGTGGCCTGCCGGCGGACCAGGTCGGTCTCGGTGTCCGCGTCCGCGATCGGGTGGATCGTCTCGAAGTTGAACCGGCGCTTCAGCGCCGAGGACATCTCCGACACGCCCCGGTCCCGCAGGTTGGCGGTCGCGATCACGGTGAACCCGGGCACCGCCCGGATCAGGCCGTCGCCGGTGCCGGCCAGCTCCGGCACGTTCATCCGCCGGTCGGACAGGATCGACACCAGCGCGTCCTGCACCTCGGGCAGGCAGCGGGTGACCTCCTCGATCCGGGCCACCCGGCCGGTGCGCATCGCGGTCAGCACCGGCGAGTCGACCAGCGCCTGCGGGGTCGGCCCCTGGGCGAGCAGCAGTGCGTAGTTCCAGCCGTACCGGAAGGCGTCCTCGGTGGTGCCGGCGGTGCCCTGCACCGTCAGCGCGCTGGTGCCGCAGACCGCGGCGGCCAGCAGCTCGGACAGCATGGACTTGGCGGTTCCGGGCTCGCCGACCAGCAACAGGCCCCGCTCGCCGGCGAGGGTGACCACGCACCGCTCGACCAGGCTCCGCTCACCGACGAACTTCGGCGAGATGGTCATGCTGGCCGGCAGTTCGGTGCCGTCCGGGCCGGTGCGCCGGCCGGCGGGCAGCTTCAACGCCTCGCCGTCGCTGCCCCGGATGAAGGTGACCACGGCACGCGGGGTCAGCGCCCAGCCCGGTGGCCGGGCCCCGTCGTCGTACGCGGCCAGGAAGACCAACTCGTCGGCGTAACGTTGTTCGGCCGAAAGGACCTGGGCGGCGGTCTCCGGCGGGCGGACGTGTTCCGTCACGGTCACTTGTGTTCCTCGATCTCTCTGGTTCCGGGTGGGGTGTTCGGGACAGGGTCGGGTCAGCGGCGGTTGCCGCGGGTGGGCAGGTTTTCGAAGCGGGGCCGGTCGCCGTCGCGGAGGCGTTGCCAGGCCCGCCGGTAGAGGTCGGCGACGGGTTCGAACGGCACGGTCACGCCGAGCCCGGCCGTACCGTCGGGGGCGAGATCGAACAGGGCGACCTTCCATGCCTCGATCGGCGCCTGCCCGCTGCCGCGCTCCAGCCACGGGCCGGGCAGGAACAGCGACCGGCCGGCCCGGGGCCGGCTGGCCTCGATGACCAGGTCGGTGCCGGCCAGTTCGGCGCGGGCCGCCTTCAGCCGGGCCGGCTTCCAGCCGGTCCACTTCGCCGTGTTGCGATCGGTCGGGTCCGGCATGGCCAGCAGCATCAGGTACGTCGCCGCCGCGTCGGCGCCCAGGCCGTGTCTCCCGGCGACCTCGGCGACCAGGTCGGCCACCGACCGGGTCGGGTCCTGCGGCCACCAGGTCCCGTCCGCCGCCGGCGCGCCGCCGTCCGGCTGCCCCGGATCGCCGAGCAGCGCCGCGAACCGCGGGTCGCGGACCAGGCGCAGTGCCACCTCCGTCGGGTACGGCTTGGCCGCGTCGCCCCGCAGCGCCGGCAGGTACGGGTCCGTCCCGGCGGCGTCGAGCAGGTCGGGCCGCAGTGCGGGCGACGGTTGGCTGTCGTGGGTGGCCAGGACGATGGCGCCGTACCGTTCCCAGCCCGGTCCGGTCTCCGACGGGCTGCCCGCCACCTGGCGGAACGCGGGCAGGGAGACGTACTGGTCGAGGTCGAGCAGCAGGTCGGGGTTGGCCAGCCGGTCGCGCAGCGCACCCAGTGCGGCCGGCAGCGCGGCCCGGCACGGCTCACCGGCCGGCGTGTGGTGGGCGACCCAGGCCGCCAGGGCAACCGTGCCGCGCAGCACCCGGCCGGTGAAGCCCGCTCCCGCGCCGTCGACCGGCAGTGCCCGGTCGCCCTTGATCCGGAAGGCCAGGTCGGTGCTCAGCTCGACCGAACGGGCCGGGTCGAGCAGGGCCGGTAGCGCCTTCGCGGGTCCCCAGTCGGTGCGGACCGCGCGCACCGCCTCGGCGAGCAACTGTTCGGGCACCATCACCCGTCGCCCCACGGCGGCGTTCCAGACCGCCGCGGCGGCGGCCACGTCCGGACCGTCGGTCCACAGCCGGGCCGGGTCGTCCGGCACCAGTGCCGACACCACGGCCCGCCGGACCTGCGAGTTGGCCTCCCTGAGCACTCCGAAGGCCAGGTTGAGCTCGCCGACCTGCCGGACCCCGAGCGCCTTGCGCAACCCGGTCGGCACGGTGCTCTCCGAGTCGGCGTACGGCAGGCCGGACAGCACCAGCTTCGCGGCGGTGGGGGTGACGCCGGTCAGCTCGGAGAACAGCTCGGCGGCTTCCGGTCGCCAGGACAGCGGGCCACGCGCGGCCCACTCGGTGCGGAAGCCGGCCAGCCAGCCGGCCGGCCGTTCGTCACCGACCGGCGCCGAGGACTGCACCGTGTACGGCTCGGGCACGGCGAACACGCCGGCCGGGTCGTGGTACAACGCGTCGAAGGAGTAGCCGGTGGACGTGCCGCTGGAGTCGAGGATGGCGATGAACACCCCGTCGGACAACGGCAGGATGCCCGGTCCGGGATACCGGCGCGAGCCGTCGGGGTTGTTCAGGTCGTCGTCGAGCAGGTGCAGCGTGAACCGGCGCCACATGGCCGGTTCGGCCGCCGTGCTCAGGTCGAGCCGGTCCAGCTCGGTGAGCAGGGCGCCCAGCGTCTCGCGGTGTTCGTCCGGCGTGACCGCCGCGACGGCCCGGTAGGCCACGGCCGCGACACCGCCGAGCAGGGGCCACCAGTTCAGGCCGTTCGGCAGCGACGGCCCGTCGAGGTGCAGCCGTACGGCGGGTTCGCCGCCGGTGGCGGCGGACCGCTGGGCGGTGATCGCCTGGAACTGGGTGAAGACGTGGACCGCCCTGCCCGCCCCGTAGGCCGAGCCACGCAGGCCGTCCAGCGCCATGTTGAGCTGCTCGTCGGTGGGTCCGGTCACGCCGGCCGTCGGCTTCACCGTCTTCGGGGCGGACAACGACCTGGTGAGCCGCTCGGTCAGCGCGTCCAGGTCGGTACGTACCCGGGCGGCCAGCCGCAGCACCCCGGTCACCCCGGCGATCAGCGCGTCGTGGCTGACCGTCGGCAACGTCGAGCGGACCAGCTCGACCAGCGCGTCCTTGTCGGGTTCGCCGGCGGATGCTCCGGAGCCGGAGGTGCCGGTCGGTGCGACGACCGCCGGGACGGCGGCGACGAGGCCGGTGCTGGCCCGGGTGGCGGTGGTCGACCGGGATCGGGTCGCCGCCTGGGTCGCGGCCCGCGCGGCCTGTTCGGCCAGGACGGCGCGGTGTTCGTCGAGGGCCACCTTCAGCAGCACGCCGGCGACGTCCCGGTCCATCCGGCGCAGGGCGGCGGAGCCGGCCGGGTCCCGGGCCAGCATGGCGCCGAGGAACCGCTCTCCCGGCAGCGGAAGCGCGTCGGGGTGGTCGTCCCGGGTGGTCGACGGTCCGACGACGGTGCACACCATCCCGTCCGGGTCGACCAGGACGAGTCCCTTGAGGACGGCCCGCGGCCGGTCGTCGCCGGGCAGCACCAGCGCCGCGATCGGCTCCCGTCCGGCGGCCACGGTGACGGTACGACCGGCCAGGTCCTCGCCGCGTACCGAGCCGTCCGGCAGCGTGACCACCCGCCAGCCGAGCAGTCCGTCCACCGGTACGGCGGCCGGGGTGGCCCGGTCGGACAGGGCCGGCCGCAGCCAGCTGGCCGACTCCTGGAGGTGGCCGCCCTCTGCCGGCAGGTCGGCCAGGAACCGGGGCAGGCCGCGCCGGCCGTGGGTGTTGCCGGCCGGGTCGTACTCGCGCCAGCCGAAGCTGTCGTCGTCCTCGCCCCGGCGGTACACCCAGTGGGAGGCGCCGTCGGTGATGACCGGTACCTCGGACGGGACCGCGGTGTCACCGACGTGCAGTACGCCGTCGCCGGTGGTCCGCCCGCCGCCGGCCAGTGGCAGGGTGACCCCGTTCCCGCGCGGCCGGTTGCCGCGGCGCCCGCTCTGGATGGGCTGCGGCTCGCCGGGCGACGAGTGCCAGTAGCCGCGCGGGTCGTAGCCGAGGGACTGGGAACTCCAGTAGACCAACAGGTGGCCGTCGACGTAGTGGTAGCCGGGCTGCCCCCACATGTCGCCGGCCGGGATACGCAGGTCGTGGCGCAGCACGATGCCCTCGGCGCCGATCACGCGCACCGTGGTCGGCCCGCCCAGGATCACGTACGGCCAGGCTTCCTGCCGGGTCACCTCGACCCGGCGGTCCCCGCCGGTCACCTCCTGCCAGGCCAGCTCCCAGTCCGGCCAGCCCAGCTCGTCGATGATCCCGCCGCGCAGGCTGCGGGCGACGTGCTCGGCGAGGTCGATGTCGAGGGCCTGCCCGAGGTCGCCCTCCGGCCCGCCGTCACCGGGCCGGACGGGGTCGTCGGAGACCAGGCGCAGCGCCTCGACCGGGAGCCTGCCCAGCCAGTCCACCGACTGCGGAAGGTACGGCAGCCCGACGGCGAGGCGGTCGCGGACCCGGGCCCGCAGCCAGTCGGTCAGCATCGGCCGGACGCCCGGCGTGTCGACCAGCCGGTGCAGGGCGTGCGGCTGGTTGTCGAACTGGTCGAGGCCCCGGCGCAGGGCCCCGGTGAACCGGTCGTCGCCGGCCACGGCGAGCAGATCCCGCTCTCCCCCGCCCTTGGTCCAGCTCGCCAGGTCCAGGATGTCGCGCTCCTTCGGCGCGGCAACCGGGAGCTCGCGGGCGAGCAGCAGGTCGAGCAGGTCCAGGTCGCCGTCAGCGTCGAGGGTCTCGCCGCTGCCGGCCAGCTCGGCGCGCAGCCGGTCGGCCATCCGCTCGACGAGCGGGTACAGTTCCGCCACCCGGTGGCGGTGGTGGCCGGAGTTGGCCCGGCTCACGAAACGGCGCAGCCAGCCGACGGAGCCGTCCTGTGGGCGGGCCGGGTCCGGCACGTCCGGGTCGAACAGTCCGTCGAGCGCCCCGGTGTCGGTCAACAGGGCCAGCCAGGGGACCAGATTGTCCCGGTCGACGGGCATCAGGTCGAGCAGGCTGCCGCGGATCGCCGGGTCGCGGCCGGCCAGCTCCGTCAACGCCGGCAGGTGCGCCTTCCACCAGCCGGGTGGCGCCTCGGCCGCCACCGGCAGCCGGATCAGCTCGGTCAGATAGGCCGCCGCACGGTCGGCGACGGCGGCGGCGCCCGTACCGGCGGCCTTCGTCGCGGTCCGGACCAGCCGGTTCACCGTGCTGGCCGACTGCGTGGACGGCACCACGCCGGCGGCCGCGGCCCGCAGCGCCAGCCGGCAGAACCGCTCCAGCGCCTCGTCGGGTGGCAACTGGGCGGACAACTCCTTCGCGTGGCCGGCCAACGCGGTCGCGGACACCACCCTGGCCGCCGCGAACTCCACGTAGACCTCGTCGAGCCGGGTCAGGTCGACCGGCAGGCCGTGCTGCGCCTCCGCCTTGCGCGCCTTGTTGAACAGCTGCGTCGCGTAGGTGTCCTGCCCGGCGGCCAGGAACACCCGTGCCGCCTGCTCGAAGAACGTCGGCAGGAGGTGCGGCAGCGTACGGGCGAACCGGTCGGCGACGGCCTGGTGCCCGTCCAGGGCGGCCTTCGGCCGCGACCGGACCTGCTTGGCCAGCTTCTGCAACTCCGGCACCACCGCCAGCGCGTGCCGGCCGTCGGCCGGGTGGTGTACGAGCACCCACTCCGGGAAGGCCAACGGGCGGCGCAGGCCCAGCCCGACGACGGCCGGCTCGGCACCCGGTGCCAGGCCGAGGAACCCGACGGCGATGTCCTCGCCCTCGCCTAGGGCGGCGTCGACCAGGCGGACCACCGGCCGGTCGTCGAGGGCCGGGTGCCGGTAGGTGCGGGCGGTGAGCGGCACCGCCCGGTCGCCGGCCACGGCGGTGTCGGCCGGCAGCACCGCGCCGGCGGCCAGCAGGCTGTCGGTCGACTCCTCGCCCGACCCGGTCGTCATCCCGGTCACGACTGCTCCCCCGTTCCCGTCAGGGCGCCGGACAACGCCGTCGCCATCCGCATTCCTTCCGACCAGGCCACCGGCCCGACGTCGGTCAACCGCAGCATCGGTCCCTCCACCACCGACCAGGAGAGGGTGCCCAGGGTCGCCTCGGAGTCCCAGTAGTCCTCGTCGAACCAGATGGCGGCCTCGACCGTGTGGCCGGCCTCCCAGACCCGGCACCTGACCTGTGAGCCGGAGACCCGGAAGCCGAGGGTGGCGGCCCGGGTGGCCAGCCGGTTGGGGACCGTGGTGCCGCGGAAGTCGGTGATCGTGGTGTCCCGGTCCTTCAGGTTGGCGGGCCTGTCCCAGGTGCCCCGGTGCAGTTGCTCGACCCGCTGGGTCACGTCCAGTTCGCCGGCGAACTCGCGCAGGTCGGCCAGGTCGGGCAGGCGCACCGGGTGGGGCAGTACGGCGCTGGCCGGCGAGAGCCGGACGGTCTCCCCGTCGAGGTTGACCACGCGCAGGTCGCCGGTGTCGGTGACGTCCCGCAGGAAACCCGGCTCGGCCGGGTCGTCCCCGAGCACCACGAGGTCGCGCAGCGCGTCCCGCCAGGCCGGGTCCGGCCAGATCCGGGCCAGCAGCCCGGTCGGCACCGGCAGCGAGGACACCACCCAACCGTCGACCCGGGCCAGGCATTCCGCGCTGTGCCGGTCCAGCCACTGGGCGAGTTGGCGCAGCCGGTCCACCTCGGGGTCGTCCCGCAGCACCTTCGGCAGGGTCTTCAGTGGACGGCCGGTGGCCCGCGGGCCGGTGGCCCGGGCCGCCACCTTTCCGTCCACCAGAGAGATCTCGTACGAGTCTCCCACCGGTAACCAGCCCATCAGGAACACCCTCCGCAGTGGCAAATAGCTATATTTCGGAAGCAATCGGCCGTGATCAACGACGCAGCGCACGCTAACAGTAGTGACCGACACAACAGGGACCCGTTGGCGGGAGAAGCACGACCGGGCCGGCGGGGCCGGGAGGACGGGACCCGTGGGAGTCGCAGGTCCGACCCGGTCGGGGTGCACTGCGCGCGGTCAGGGGCGGCCCGACGGGAGGCCGAGGCGGTGACCCGGGTCACACCGGTCAAGCTGGGACGGCTGTCCGACCGACCCGACTCTCTCCTCCGACAAGATGGCGGGCCGCGTTCACGCCCGGGGCGGTCCGTCCAAATCGACCACGCCAGGAACACCCAGCTGGCGCAGCAGAACGCTCAACAACTCGATCTCTACGCGAGTGCCCGCGAATCCGGCCCCTCTGAGCCTGTCTGCGGACGCCCGGGCCTCCTGAAGGCTCCCACCGAAGACCTGACGAAAGACTCTGAGTATCCGGCCACCACCACGCGACTCACTGTTTTCGAGCCGCAGACGGCAGCCCCCGTGCTGAGCCAACAACTCGTCCCGAACCTCGTCCGGCGCGGGCCCCCAGCCACCGTCACACGACACCGTTCCACAGGCACTGCAGTCCCACTCCAAGCCCCAACGGAGCTTGCTGTCGCGCGTGAGCTGCACCGCCCATCCACTGCACGGAGTGCCGCACGTCTGGCAATCACCCGAGAGTCGGGCCGCTTGCTCACTCACTTCGGGCCAGACGATCCCAGGTTTCGGTGTACGTGACCATGACCATCCGGCGCCTTCCGTCCGGCGCGTCCACCCAACTCGCCGGATCACGCAACGCGTCGTGCAACCTCTCGCCCGGCAGCGGCTCCGTGCCGTCCCAGCGGTCGAACGTCGGCTCGGCCAGCTCGATCAACTCCCGTTCGACCAGGTCCGCGACCACCGACGCGAAGCGCGGGGGCAGCTCGCGCTTCGCGACGTCGTCCAGCTTGGACGGACAGGTGGTGTCACCCGTCCTCGCCCACTCCAGCCGGGCACCGTACCCGTCGATGATGTTGTTGAGGTACGCCTCCTCGAATGCACTGATCATCACGGCTTGCTGTTCCAACGTCATTTCATCCCAGACCCGCACGCACCGATTGTGCGCCGCCACGGCAGGACCGACGGGTGAGCCCACCCCGCCCGTGGTCCGGCCGATCGCCGCTGTTCGGGACTGTTCCGAACAGCGCGGGCATAGCAGGCGGAAGTAGCGAACTGCTGGAATCGAGAACATCGATACTCGACCCCTGCCGCCGGAGGCTCGCCCTTCGCCCAGGGAACCGGAAGGGACTGACCATGGCGAACGTTCCTATCCGTGGCCGGCACCGGCCGGCCCCGTCCGGGTGGCCGCGGCCTCCGCCCGGATCCGGGCCGCGGTCCCGATGTCCCCGGCCCGGTGGTGAGCCTCGGCGAGGGTGTCGAGACCGGTCGCCAACCAGGTTCGGGAGCCGACCCGCCGCCACAGGTCGACCGCCGCCTCGGCACGCCGGACCGCCAGCGCCGGCCGGCCGGCCGCGAGTTGCGCCTCGGCGAGGGCGTAGAGGGTCGCCGCCTCGCCCCACACGTTGCCGAACTCCCGGTAGGTCCACAGACTCCGGGCGAGCAGCCGGCGCCCCTCCCCGTACACCCCCTGTCGTACCAGGACGTCGCCCAGCCAGCAGCGGGCGTGGGTGGCGGAGAGGCGGTCACCGAGGGCCTCGCTGATCGCGGCGGCCCGCCGGAAACAATCGGCGGCGAGCGGGTACGCGCCGACGGCCCGATGGCTCTGCCCCAGACATCGCAACGCCTGGGCCTCGCCGGGCCGGTAGCCGGCGGATCGACTCAGCCGCAGACACTGCTCGAATCGTTCCGCGGCGGCCTCGACCCGCCCCTGTTCCAGGTCGATGACGCCGATGCCGTTGGTGACGTAGACCAGACAGTTCACGTTGCCCGCGGTACGGGCCAGTTCGGCGGCCTGCTCGAAGTGGTGGACGGCGGTGTCGTACCGGCCGAGCAGCCGATGCACGTACGCCAGTCCGGCGCTGGCGCTGGCCTGGTAGGCAGGGTCGCCGTCGGTGAGTCGCAGGGCCTGCTCGAAGTGGTCGAGTGCCTCGGCGTACCGGTCCAGAATGGTGGTGAGTTCGCCGAGGCAGCGGTGCAGCGTGCCCGCGCTGTGCCGGTCGCCGGCGGACAGTGCGACCGCGAGAGCCCGGCCCTGCAACCGTTCCCAGTCGTCGAAGTGGCTGCCGACCTGGAAGAACGGTGTCAATGCGGTGGCCAGCCCGGCGGCGGGCGCGATCACGTCGTCGTCCAGCCCCTGGTCGACCACCGCGATCAGAAACCGGCGTTCGTCGTTGAACCACACCACCGGGTCGGCGGTGAGCCGGTCGGCTTCCGGCGTGGGGAGTCGCCACGACACCAGTTCCTCGTGCGACATGACCTGGAAGTCGGCGGCGAGGATGGTCGTGGCACGGTCGGCCAGGGACAGGCAGGCGCCGCGCAGCCGGTCGAGCGCGGCGGCCCGCCACCGTGGAGTGATCTCCTGATCCGCCCGCTCCCGGCCGAGCAGCCGTACGAGGTCATGCACGCGGTAGCGGATTCCGGTGTCGCCGACCGGTCCGATCTCCAGCAGGTGCACCTCGACCAGGTCGTCGAGTATCGCCTCCGCCTGCGACACGCTGGTGTCCAGCATCGCGGCGAGGGCCCAGGCGGCGAAATCCGTGCCCGGCAGCAGACTCAGCATCTGGAGGGCCCGATGGGCGGGCTTGCCCATTCCGCGATAGGTCAGTTCGAGGCTGGCCCGGACGGCGACGTCACCGACGGCGAGTTCGTCGAGCCTGCGCTGCTCGTCCGCGAGCGCCCGGGCGACCCTGACCAGCGGCCAGTGCGGTCGGGCCGCGAGCCGTGCTCCGGCCACCCACACCGCGAGGGGAAGGCCACCACAGGTCCGGACGATGAACCGGGCCGCGTCGGCCTCCGCGACGGTCCGGTCCCGGCCCAGCATCTCGCGCAGCAACGCGAGTCCGGCGGCGGAGTCCAGGACACCCAGGGGTAGCCGGCGGCTGGCCAGGTCCGCCACCGTGGTCCGGCTGGTGACGATGGTGGCGCACCCTTCGCCGCTGGGCAGCAGGTTGCCGATCTGCCGGGCGGATGCCGCGTTGTCGAGGACGATCAGCATCTCCCGCTGGGCCAGCAGGGTGCGGTAGAGGTGGGTGCGGCTGGTCAGGTCCGGGGGCACCGCACCGCCGCGTACGCCGAGGGCCCGCAGGAAGGTGCCCAGGACGGTGTACGGCTCGGCCGGCTCGTCACCGAAGCCCTGCAGATCCGCGTAGAGCTGACCATCCGGAAACCGGGCCACCGACAGGTGCCCGATGCGTACCGCCAGGGCGGTCTTGCCGACCCCGGCCGGGCCGGTGACCAGCAGCGTCACCGGGCCGGCGGCATCCCGGTCGAGCAGCCGTCGAGCCCGCACCACCTCGTCGTCCCGCCCGACGAACAACGGAAGGTCCGGCGGCAGCAGCCGCGGGACCATCGGCCGGCCGGTGGGTGGGGCGAGCGGGTGGCCGGGCTCCTCGGTGCCGGCCCCGTCGAAGGCTGGCGGTGCCGCGGCCTCTGAGCCGATCGGCGGGGCCGGTGGCCGGCCGGATCGGTCGGCCACCGGGGCGACCTCGTCGGGCAGGGCCAGCGCACGGCGTGCCTCGACCCACTCCCGTACCAGGCCCGGGTCGCCGCCGCAGGCGCGCACGAGGGCCGCGACCACATCGTCGGACGGGAGCGAGACCCTGTTGAGCGCGCTCGCGAGGGTGCTGGCCGGCAACTGGTCGCCGGCCATCCTGGCCCGCCGCTCGAGCGCCCGGTATGAGAGTCCAGACATGGATCGCATGGCACGCAACCGGGCAAGGAACTCCGCCCCGGTCCGCACCGTTCCGGGCCGTAGCGACACCGTCACGCATGGCACTTTATCAATGCGCGCCCGGCCGGTCGCACCCGTACTGTCGCCTAACAATCACTTCGGAACGCACCCGCCGCCTCGCGAACCCGGCCGATCGATCACGGCCGCGAGATCCGGTCACGAGACGGGTTCTCCGATGTCTGGACGAGAGACTCCCCGACCCAGCAGCGGGCCGGCGATCTCCCACATCCTGTCGGTCAACGGGACCGGGCGCAGCGAGACCGGGTCGAGGTTCACCAGCACCCGGCTCCCCTCGGCGTGGCGGACCGAGTGCGTGGTCGACAGCACCTCGAAGCGATAGGTGACACTGGTGCGCCCCGCCCGCTCCACCCAGAAGTGCACGTCGACATCGCACATCCCGACAATCGGCGCGTGGTACGTGATTGTCAGCTCTCGTACCACCTGGACCGATTCACGCGGGTTCGGAGCCCAGCCGGCTTCAAGCCAGTAGTCGATCACAGCCCGGTCGAACAGCACGGCGTAGCCGGCATGATGCAGGACGCCGAAGCCGTCGAGATCGTCAAGATATACGCGCTGACGTGTGACGACACCCTCGGCGATGTCGATGGTCATCTGCCCTCCTCAACAATACAACCGATCGGTCGCATAGTAGGGGGTCGCCAAGCTTTACGTCCAGTCGGTCGCATAAGCTACGGGGATGACTTCGGTGGACGGTCGGCGACGGCGCGGCGATGCCACCCGGCGCACCGCTGCCCGAAGCGCCGCGATGACGGCGACGGTCGGTGGGCTGGAATCGGTGACGGTGGGCGGACTCGCCGCGTCGACCGGGTTGAGCAAGAGCGGGATCCTCACGGTGTTCGGCAGCCGCGAGGCCATCCTGCTCGCCGCCGTCGCCGAAGCCCGCCAGATCTACATCGACACCGTGATCGCACCCGGGTGGGGAGCACAGCCGGGACGGGACCGACTACGCGCCCTCGTGGACTCGTGGTTCTCGTGCCTACGTCGCAGAGTCTTCCCGGGAGGGTGCTTCATCACGGCGACATCCAGCGAGTACGGCCACCGGGAGGGACCCGTCGCCGACGCGATCCGCAAACTCAAGCGGGAATGGCTGGATCTCATCGAGTCCGAGCTTGCGGTCGCGGGCTCCCTCGATCCGCCCGGCGACGCGTTTCGCATCGACGCGTTCCTCAGCGCCGCCAACACGCGGTTCCAACTGTTCGACGACGAGACCGCGCTTGAGCGCGGGCGACACCTCGCGCTCGAGGTCATCGACCGACACTCCTGAACGACTCGCGCCCCTCACCCGCCCGAGATCTCTGGGCCGAGACGGCAGCTCAGCCCAGCAGCTCTTCCGTGAGGTCCATCAAGCGTCCGGCGTTCTGCGGATCGAGCGTGGGGAAGCTGAGCGGAAGTCGCTTGTTCCGGTCGACTGCGGTCAGCGGCGCGGCTGGCGGCGCGTCCAGGAACTGGTGAATGGGGGCCACCGCGTCCGCGACCGGGCGGGCCGCCACCGACACCGCCGCCAGCAGGCCGCGGACGACCAGCGGGAGCGGGCTGCGGTCGCCGCTCTTGGTGAAGCCGGGATGGTAGAGCACGTATCGGGCGCGGCTGCCGGACCGTTGGGCGAAGCCCACGCCGAGCAGGTCGTTGGCTCGACCGGCCTGCAGTTGCGCGGCGACGACCGAGTAGCCCGACGTCAGTTGCGGGTCGGCCCAGCGGACCCCGCCTTTGGTGACGCCGACGCCTGCGATGTTCACGATTACCGGCGCGGTAGCCCGGTCCATCGCCGCACGCAGGCCGAAGCTGAGCAGATAGCGACTGAGGTAGTAGAGCGCGAACGTACGCTCCAGCCCCTCGACGGTCTCGATTCGACGCGGCGCCACCGCGTTGGCGAACAGCGTCAGCGCGTCCACGACGTGGTACTCGGTGAGGATGTGCTCGACGACCTGTCGCGTCTCGGTCACGCTGGAGAGGTCGACGGGAAGGAAGGTGACAGATCCGCCCGCCAGCGCCTCGCCGCGTTCGCGGTTGCGGCCGAGCACCACGACCCGGTCACCGCGTTCGGCCCGACCGAGGGCGAATGCGCGCCCCATTCCGTTGGTGCCACCACTGACCACCACGACTCCCATGTCGCCTCCGTTACCGTTCTCCACTGACCATGCTCATCCTGGGCAGATGATCGACGGAGGCGAAAGAAGGCACTTTCATGGCCACAAGGAACACCGGTGTTCGTACCACGCTGGACAGCCACCGGTTGCCGATTCCCGTTCCGATCGACGAATACGAGTGTTGCCCGGTCACAGACGTGTTGCGGCGGGTGAGTGACAAGTGGACGCTGTTGCTGATCACCCTGCTCGGCCAGCAGCCGTACCGGTTCAACGAGTTGCACCGGGCGGTGGAGGGGATCAGTCAGCGGATGCTCACCCGGACGCTGCGCGTGCTGGAGAGCGACGGCCTGGTCGAACGGGAAGTGTTTCCGACGTCGCCGCCGAGCGTCGAGTACCGGCTGACGGCACTGGGCGCCAGCCTGCTGGAGCCACTCTCGGCGCTGGCCAGCTGGGCGGTCGACCACCACGCCGAGATCGCCGCGTCCAGAACCGGTACCGGGTATCCGAGGCGGGCAGGCCGGCCCCGGGCGGGATTCCCGCCGTCACCTCCAGATCGTCCCGGGCACGGACCGTTCGAGCATCGTACGGATGAGCCGTCGAACTGACACCCGCCGAGTCCGAAGGCTCTGCGCCGGTCGAGTGGCCGGCATCGACAGTCGCGTGCTACCCAGGGCCGGCGGGCAGGACGACCGCCCGCGGCGGTGGACCGCATATCCGAATGGATCGACCGGACCGAACGGTTCCTCGGCGCGACCTTCCTCGCCCTGGTCCTGCTCCTCGTCCTCGTCCAGGTCCTGCAACGGATCACCATCGGTAGCGGCTGGGCGTGGACCGGCGAGATCGCCAAGTACGGCATGGTCTGGTCCACCTTCATCCTCGCCGGCCACCTGCTCCGCCGTGGGCTGCACCTGCGGCTGGAGGTCATCGACCGGTGGCTCGGCCCGCGCTCCGAGCGGCTGGTGACCCGACTCACCGACGCGCTGGTCGCGCTGATCTGCATCGGCCTGACCTGGGCCGGTTACGGGCTGGTCACCGCCCCGTTCGTCGGCGCCGCGCCGGCGTCGGGCCGTCGCTGCGGATCGTCTACCTGATCTCCGTGGTCGGGCTCGGCCTGACCGCCCTCGCCGCCACCGGCCAGGCCCTGTTCGGCCGGCCGGCGGACGACCGGCGGGCGAAGTCCGGCCCCGCGGTCGAAGGAGCGATCTGACCATGGCCATCACACTGCTCGGCATCGCCATCGTCGTGCTGCTGTTCCTGCGGGTACCGGTCGCCTTCGCGATCCTCGGCCCGTGCGTGACGTATCTGCTCGCCACCGGACAGTCGCTCGAACTCGGCCTGCGTACCACCATCAACGGCATCGACAGCTGGCCGCTGCTCGCCGTACCGCTCTTCGTCCTGCTCGGGGTCATCGCCAACCGGGCCGGGATCGCCGAACGGCTCTTCGACTTCGCCATGGCCCTGCTCGGCCGGGTCCGCGGCGGCATGGCGTACGTCAACGTCGGCTCCAGCGTCGGCTTTTCCTGGATGAGCGGATCGGCGCTGGCCGACGCCGCCGCCCTCGGCGCGATCCAGGTGCCGGCGATGCGCAAGCAGGGCTACCCGCAGAACTTCTCCGTCGGACTCACCGGCGCCTCCACGCTCATCTCCCCCGTGATGCCACCGAGCATCCCGGCGGTGGTCTTCGCCTCCGTCGCGGCCGTCTCGACCGGCGCGCTGTTCGCCGCCGGCGTGATCCCGGCGCTCCTGATCGCCGCCGGCCTGCTGGTCTACGTGGTGATCTGGTGCCAGCGGCAGACCTTCCTCAAGGCGGGCAAGTTCGACGGCCGGCTCGTCAGGCGTACCGGGGTCCGGGCCCTCGCGCCCGCGGTGACCCCGGTCCTGATCATCGCCGGGATCCTCGGTGGCTTCGTCACCCCCACCGAGGCCGCCGGGGTCGGCTGCCTGTACCTGCTCGTTCTCGGCCTCTGCTACCGGACCATCACCCCGCGCCAGCTGCCGTCGATCCTGCGCGAGGCGGCGGTGACGGCCGCCGCGATCATGCTGATCATCGGCTCGACGTCGCTGCTCGGCTGGATCCTCGCCCGGGAGCGCATCCCCGGCATGGTCGCCGAGCGGGTGACCGGACTCACCGACGATCCGGTGGTCTTCCTGATCCTGGTCAACGTCATCCTGATCCTGCTCGGCACCATCATGGAGCCCACCTCGGCGCTGGTGCTCAGCGTGCCGATCCTGCTTCCGGTGGCCACCCAGTTCGGCGTCGATCCGATCCACTTCGGAGTGATCGTCGTCCTCAACCTGATGATCGGCCTCATCACCCCGCCGATCGGCCCGGTCGCGTACGTGCTGAGTTCGGTCACCGGAATCCCCGTCGGCGCGGTGTTCCGGGGTCTGCTGCCCTTCCTGATTCCCCTCATCGCCGTACTGCTCATCGTCACCTTCGCGCCCGGCCTCGTCCTCTGGCTGCCCGGCCTGCTCACCCCCTGACCGTCCGCGGCCGGGCCACGCCCCGGCTCGTCCCACCCCCGGAAGGAGCTCCCCGACAGTACCGTCGGGCGTCGGGAATCCTCCTCCCACACCACCCCGGCGACCTCGCTCAGGATCCGGTAGTCGGTGCCGAACAGGTCGCGGTCCTCGTCGAACCCGGCCAGCGACTCATCGGGGCCGCGGAACATCCCTTCCGCCAGCGCGGGCTGGGCGCGCAGAGTGGCCAACAGCTCCGGACTCACCTTGGCCGGCATCAGCCACATCGACATGGTGAGGCAGCGTACTGCCGCCGTCCGACACCGCCGCTGGCGAAGCCTCGGTGTCGCTGACCTCGACGCGCACCTGGCAGCGGCGGATGCTGTTCGTGGCTAGGCACCGGTCCGACCCACCTGTCGGCCCGGCGGTTCGAGGAGGCGTTGCAGCAGCAACAGGCCGCTCTGGAGGTCGGCGCTCCCGTCGAGCAGCCACTGGGTGCTGAGGCCGTCGGCCGCCGCGAGGACGAGCGAGGCCGCTTCGTCCAGAGGGATGTCGGACCGGACGCTTCCCGCCGCCCGGCCTTCCTCGAGAAGGGTCACGATCGTCGCCCTGAGGTTGGCGTACCGCTCGGAGAAGTGCGCCCGCGAGTGGTCGTTGCCGGCCTCCAGCGCATGGGCCACCATGCTGTTCAGCAGGGCCATCAGCCCCGGCACCCGCATGCTGTGTTCGGCTGATCGTTGGATCAGGTCGACGAAGGTGTCGTCGTCCTCGGACGGGACGTCCAGGAATCGGCGGTCGTGCTCCCGCAGCACCTCGATGAAGAGCTGTTCGCGGGTGCCGAAGTGGTGCTTGAGCACCGGATGCGTCACGCCGATCGCCTCACCGATGGCGCGCAGCGAGGTGCCCTCGAACCCCAGCCGGTCGTAGACCGCCAGCACCTCGTCGATGATCTGCTGCCGCCGCGCAAGTCCCTTCGAGTACGGCCCCCGCTTCGACGAGCCCTCCCGCCGGGCGGGTCGGGGTTCCCGGTCGGTCATGGCACTACCTCCAAAGCGGTCGACGCGCGGTGGAGCGCGGCTCACTCGATCCTATGACCACCGCCACCAAAATATCCGATCGGATATTTTCATGCTACCGTCTGCTGGACGCCGGATCGCGTCACCACCCCCGGACAGCCGCGAGTGAGCACCCGCACCGGCACCCGGTCACCGACACGCAGGAGGAAACGGCATGGCATGGCAGTTGTTCAGGATCGGACGCTGGTCGTTCCGACACCGGCGGACCGTGACGGGAATCTGGGTCCTGCTGCTTCTCGTCGTCGCTCTCGGGGCGGCGACCCTGTCGGACAAGACGAACGACAGCTTCGAGCTGTCCGGTATCGAGTCGACGCAGGCCTTCGACCTGATCAGGGACCGCGATCCCACGGCCGCACCGGAAGGCGCTACGGCGAGGGTGGTGTTCCAGGCGCCGGACGGCGAGTCACTGGCAGACCCGGCCAACCAACAGGCTGTGTCCGACGCGCTCGCGGCGCTGAGGACGAGCGGCGTCGTGTCGATCCTCGACCCGTTCGCCGCGGGGACGATCACCGAGGACGGGCGTACCGGCTACGCCTCGGTCAGCTACGCCCGGAGCGCGGTCGATCTGTCCCAGGCGGACCGGGAGGCCCTCGAAGCCGCCCGTGATGTCGCCGAGGAGGCAGGGCTGACGGCCACCATCGGTGGAGACGTGATCGGCGTGGAGATCGGCGGGGCGCTCGCCGAACTCATCGGCGTCGCCATCGCCTTCGTGGTGCTGGCCCTCACCCTCGGGTCGCTCGTCGCGGCCGGGATGCCGCTGCTGACCGCGCTGGTCGGCGTCGGCATCGGTATCACCGCCATCGCCACCCTGACCGGGTTCGTCGAACTCGGCACCACGACCCCCGCGCTCGGCACGATGCTCGGGCTGGCGGTCGGCATCGACTACGCGCTGTTCATCCTGTCCCGCTATCAGGCCGAGGCACGCCGGGGCCGCCCGCTGGAGGAGGCAGCCGGCCGCGCCGTGGGCACCGCGGGCACCGCGGTGGTGTTCGCCGGCCTCACGGTCGTCATCGCACTCGTCGGCCTCGCCGTGTGCGGCATCGGATTCCTCACCGAGATGGGGCTGGCCGGAGCGTTCAGCGTCACTCTCGCCGTACTCATCGCGCTCACCCTGCTGCCCGCACTGCTCGGTTTCGCCGGCACCCGCGTCACGAAGCGAAGTCCTCGCGCCGGGCAAGAGCACACCGACGCCGAACCGAACCCCGGCGAGCCACGCACCCTCGGTCGCCGCTGGATCGAGGGCCTGGCCCGGTTCCGCTGGCCCGCGCTCCTGGCCGGGATCGTGGCCGCCGCCGTGGCCGCCGTCCCCGTAGCCTCCCTGCAGCTCGCGCTGCCCGACGACAGCACCAAGCCCGCGGGCAGCGACGTACGCCTTGCCTACGACCTCATCGACGAGCACTTCGGCGCCGGAGCCAACGGCCCGCTGCTCGTCGTCATCGACACCAAGGAAGCCCCGGACCCGGCCGCCGCCGTCGCGACCGCCACCGAGCGGCTGCAGACGCTGGCGACCCGAGACGACTCCAACATCGCCGCCCTGGTCCCTGCCGTTACCAGCGACAGCCCGCAGGCGCGGCAGTCCTACCTGCGGCAGCTCGACACGGCACAGTTCGCGACGCTCACGGTGATCCCGCACTCCGGACCGTCGGACGAATCCACCAAGGACCTCGTCGCGGACATCCGAGACACGCTGTCGGACCTGCCGGACCAGAGCGGGGCCCGGGCACTGGTCACCGGCGTCACCGCGGTCGGCGTCGACATCTCCAACGAGCTGACCGAGGTGTTCCCGCTCTACCTCGCCGTCGTCGTGGGTCTGGCCTTCATCCTGCTCATCGCGGTGTTCCGCTCGATCTGGGTGCCTGTCAAGGCAGCGCTCGGCTTCCTGTTCTCCGTCGGCGTCTCCCTGGGGGCGACAGTCGCGGTCTTCCAATGGGGCTGGCTCAACGAACTCGTCGGTCTCGACACCACCGGCCCGGTGCTGTTCCTGCTCCCGATCCTGCTCACCGGCATCCTGTTCGGCCTGGCGATGGACTACGAGGTCTTCCTCGTCACGCGCATGCGAGAGGCCTACGTCCACGGCGCACCAGCGCGTCAGGCGGTCATCGACGGGTTCACCCACAGCGCCCGCGTCGTGGCGGCCGCCGCCCTCATCATGGTCGGCGTGTTCGCGGGCTTCACCCTCACCGACGACATCATCCTCAAGACCATCGGCTTCGCCCTCGCCATCGGCGTCCTCGTCGATGCGTTCCTGGTCCGCATGCTCATCGTTCCGGCCACCATGCTCATCCTCGGCCGGCGAATCTGGTGGATGCCCCGCTGGATGGGCAGGCTCGTGCCGACCTTGGACGTCGAGGGCGAGGAACTCGCGAAGCACCTCGCACCACGCTGACCAACCCACCGGTGCGTGCCTCGACGCAGGCGCATCATCGCCCTGGCCGAGTCGATCGCCGCCTCGGCCAGGGCGCGAACTCGACGTCGCGCCCACGTCAATCGAGGGTCATCGGCCCGATTAGGCGGATCTCCTCGACGTCCAGTCGAGCCTGCAGTTCGCGCAGCACGGCCTCGTCGATCTCCCGGGCGTCGCGCATCCGGGTGATCTCGCGCCGCTTGTGGTCCAGCGCCGCCAGCCGCAGTCGGCGCTCGACCTCTTGGGCGCCGCCCGACTCGTCGTCCTGCCCGGCCCGCAGTGCGCCGAGGTGTCCCTCGTAGTCGCCCCGCAGCCGCTGCACGCTCTCCGGATCGGCGCCGACCCGGTCGGCGATGTCCGGCAACGCCGTGAGCGTGGCCTTGGTGGCCAGGACCTGCGCCTGCCGCGCCTCGTCGGCACGTTCCGGGTCGCCGGAGAGCCCTGCCCAGTTCATCAGCAACGGCAGCGTGGTCCCCTGCACGAGCATCGTCAGCAGGATCACCGTCGCGACACAGAAAATGATCAGATCGCGCTCCCGGACCGGCTCCCCGTTGACGGTCAGCGGGACGGCGAGCGCCGCCGCCAGGGAGACGGCCCCCCGGAACCCGGCCCAGCCGGCGACGGTACGCACCCGCCAGTTCACCCGCCGCCCGCGACTGGACTCCCGTCTGTCCACCACCCGGGCGACAGCGGCGGTCAGGTGCAGCCAGAGCATCCGGACCGCGACCAGCACCCCGGCCACGACGACCGCGATGGCGATCGCGCGCATCAGCGAGGTGCTGGTGACGTCCCGTACCGCCCTCGGGATCTGCATCCCCAGCAGCACGAAGAGTCCGCCGTTGATAAGGAAGGTGGTGAGGTCCCAGAACGACAGCGCCAGCACCCGCGACCGGGCCCGGATCACCCGAGGGCTGGCGAAGGCGACCAGCAGCCCGGCGGCCACCACGGCGAGCACGCCGCTCTCATGGATGGATTCGGCGAGGAAGAAGGCGGCGAACGGGGTCAGCACGCTCAGCGCCCCCTCCCGCAGCGGGTCGTCCAGGCGCTTGCGGATCAGGATCACCACCGTGCCGACCAGCAGGCCGGCCGCGATGCCGCCGAGGAAGGACAGGCCGACCTTCTCGACGAGTTCGATGGCGTTCGGAGCCGCGTGCCCGCCGAGCAGTCCGAGCGCGATGGCGAACAGCACCAGGGCGGTGCCGTCGTTGATCAGGCTTTCGGTGTGCAGGGTGGCGAGCAGGCGTCGGGGCATCCGCTTGGCCAGGCCGGCCACCGCCGCCGCGTCGGTCGGGGCGAGCACCGCGCCGATCACCCAGGCCACCGCCGGGTCGACGCCGAACCGCTGTACCACCAGCGACACCGCCACCATCGTGACACCGACCAGCCCGATCGCCAGCAGAGCGATGACCACGATGTTCGCCCGTACCTCCCGCAGGCTGGTGGTCAGACTCTCCCGGTAGAGGATCGCCGGCAGGAACAGCAGCAGCACCACCTCGGGGGCGAGGATCACATGGGACAGCGGTGGCAGGAGCGCGAGCAGCGCGCCCAGGCTGATGAGCAGGACCGGTGGCGCGACCCGGTAGCGGCCACCGATGGTGGTGCCAACCAGCACGGTGACGCCCAGCGTGATGATCAGCAGCAGTTCCGGCACATCGCCCCCGTCCGTCCTCGCTCACATGGTGGTACCTACGCCGGCCGCCCGCCCCGGAATCGGCGGACCGGGGCGCTGAGGGGCGGATCGCCGCCCCGGTCCGCTTGACACCCCCGTCACCTGGCGCACTCGAGCCCAGGCAGGTCGTACGTCTTGCACATGACCGTGGCCGCGTGGCGGGCCGCCGCCGCGTAGGGGATGTGCGCGTGGGGCGGGTAGCCGAGCGGGGCATGGATCTCGTCGGCGGCCATCCCACGCCACGCCCCCGGATCCGGCATGACGGCTCCGCGATAGGACAATCGCGTCATGGGTACCTTCATGACAGCGGAGCAGATCGCCGACCGAACGTCACGTGCCGTCGACGCGGCTGTCCGCGCGGGGCGCGGTCTCGGGCTCACCGTGACCGATGCCCGGGTGCTCTACGACGTGTTCTCCGTCGTTGTCCACCTCGCACCCTCGCCGGTCGTGGCCCGGGTTCTCACCGTGTTGCCGCACCACGCGGATCTCGACAGCCAGGCGAGCCGACAGCGGGCGGAACTGGACGTGGTCGGGTGGCTCGCAGACCAGGGAGTCCCCGTCATTCCTCCCAGTTCCCTCGTTCCGCGCGAACCTGTTCTGGTCGACGGATTCTCGATGACGTTCTGGCAGTTCGTCGAGAAGGCCCCGGCCACGGAGCCCGACTACGTGGCGAATGCCGGCCTGGTCACCGATCTGCACGCCGCCATGCGCGCCTACCCGGGTGAGTTGTCGTTCCTGTCCGCGGCCGAACCGCGGTTCATCGAAGACAGCATCGCTCGGCTCGACGGACGCCCCGACCTCATCGACCCGGCCGACCTGGACCGCGCGCGCCGCGAATGGCAGGTCCTGGAACCTGTGGTGCGCTCACGCACGGCGTTCGAGAAGAAGTTCCCGGGGATCGACCTGCAGCCCATCCATGGCGACTGCCCGGCGGTGAACATCTTCCACGAGGTGGACGGAGACTTGTACGCCGACTTCGAGATGGTGACGCTGGGGCCGGTCGAGTGGGACCTGGCCGGCCTCGGCCCCGAGTGCGAAGCCGCCTACAACCGTGAAGCACGGCGCAAGGGCATGCGGCAGTTGAACGAGGACGTGCTGCGCTTCGTCAACGCCGTGGGAATGCTGCGAGGCGTTGCCAGCCTCGCGCTCGCGCCACAACTGCCCCTGCTGGCGGATGCTGCCGGGGAGCTTTCCGCGCAGTGGCGGTCGATGCCGTTCGCCGGAGGCCTGGTGGGCTGACGGGCGGGGCGGCCCCGCGTTACGGCAGGGCGGCCGGGGCCCCGCCGGGCGCGCCGGTGGGCGCCGGCTCGGTGTGGTGCGTCGATTCGCGCTGGCGGGCGTCCTGGCTGGGAGGTACGCCGAACTGGCGCCGGTATTCGCGGCTGAACTGTGACGGGCTGTCGTAGCCGACGTGGCGGCTGACGCCGGTCACGTCGTTGGAATCCGTGGCGAGTAGCAGTCGGGCTTCCTGGAGCCGGATCTGTTTCTGGAACTGGATCGGGCTCATCGCGGTGACCGCCTGGAAGTTGCGGTAGAAGGCGGACAGGCTCATTCCGGACAGCTGTGCCAGGTCCTGGACGCGGAAGGACTGTCTGTAGTGCTCGCGGATCCATCGCACCGCCCGTGCGATGTGGGTGAGACTGCTGTCGGCGAGGCCGAGCTGGCGGACGATGACGCCCTGATCCCCGGTGACGAGCCGCCAGAGGATTTCCCGTTTGATCAGCGGCGCCAGCACCGTCCTGTCGCGCGGCTTGTCGATCAGGCGTAGCAGCCGGATCACCGCGTCGAGCAGTTCGTCGGGCGCGTCGCTGACGGCGATGCCGGACGGCGCGCCGCCGTCGACGGGTGGGAGATCTCCGGGGGCCGCCGCCAACAGCAGCTCGGCGACGGCGGCGGGTCGCAGGATCAGGCCGACGCCCAGCGCCGGCCGTTCGGGGCTGGCATCGACGAAGTGGCCGGTGACCGGCAGGTCCACGGACGCGACGAGGTACTGGCCGGCACCGTACTCGTACACGCGATCGCCCAGCGCGATCCGTTTCGTGCCCTGTGCGATGAGCGCCAGCACCGTGCCCGACATCGACGGTGAGGGTGGAGCCGACTTATCGACCTTGGAAATCAGAAGGTCCTCGATGGCGGTGCCCGCGTCGGGCCGGGCGTGGCGGCTGAGTAGGCCGCGAAGTTCCCCAAGTCTCACCCGCCCAATTCAAGCACTGCCTGATCCTCGCCACAACGAGAGGATCAGGCAAGACGTTGCGAGCATCGTTCTAACGTTTCCACTGCTCACGGTGATTCGATGAGGTGGTCGATATTCCCGGAGCGGATGCCAGCTCCAAGGCTGGGAGGAACAGGCACCCATGACAGTCACCCACGGATTCCACGCCACCATGACCGCACGACCGGGCAAGGGCGACGAACTGGTCGAACTTCTCCTCGACGCCCCGTCGCTGCCGAACCAGGACTGCGTCGTCTTCCTGGTCTCCCGCTCGGCCAGCAACCCGGACGTCGTCTCCGTGACCGAGGGCTGGACCAGCCAGCCGGCGCACGGCGCCTTCTTCGCCACCGAGCAGGCGCAGGCCCTGGTTGCCAAGCTGCGCCCGCTTCTCGCCGACGAATCGCACTACGTCGACGAGGTACCGGTCGGCGGCAAGGCCGCCTTCTGAAAACGCCGTCAAGAGAAAGGACCATCGTGGTGTTGGCACGACCTGACTTCGACCCCGCACTGCGCATGCTGCTCGCCGACATGCCGCTCGTCCCCCGACTCACCCCCGAGGCCCTGGCGCAGATCCGGCCGTACGCGTCGTCACCGGTCGAACCGCTGCTCGACGGCCGTGCTGTCGAGCGGCGCGAAGTGACCATCTCCGCTCAGGACGGCACGCGGATCCCGCTCTCGATCCTCACTCCCACCGGGATGGCCCGTACCGCCGCCGCGCCGTGCGTCTACTGGATCCACGGCGGCGGGATGGTCATGGGCGACCGCTATTCCCAGATCGACATCCCGCTGGAGTGGCTGGAACTGCTCGGCGCGGTGGTGATCTCGGTCGACTACCGGCTGGCACCGGAGGTCAACGGCACGACCCTGGTCGACGACTGCTACCACGGGCTGCTCTGGACCGCCGAGCACGCCGCCGACCTGGGCATCGATCCGGCCCGGATCATCGTGGCGGGCGCGAGCGCCGGCGGTGGCCTCGCCGCCGGGGTCACCCTGATGGCCCGCGACCGTGGCGCTCCGGCGATCGCCGCCCAGGTGCTGATCGGCCCCATGCTCGACCACCGCAACACCACCACCTCCAGCCGGCAGTACTCCGGCGAGCCGGGTGTCTGGACCCGCGAGATGAACGAGTTCGCCTGGCGATCCGTGCTCGGCGACCTCGCCGGCGCCACGGTACCCGCGTACGTCTCACCGGCACTGGCCGACGATCTCGCCGGCCTACCCACCACCTACGTCGACGCCGGCTCGGCCGAGGTCTTCCGGGACGAGGGCGTCAACTACGCCGCCCGGATCTGGGCCGCCGGTGGCCAGGCCGAACTCCACGTCTGGGCCGGAGGCTTCCACGGATTCGACGCGCTGTATCCGCACGTACCGGTCTCGGCCGCGGCCCGACAGACACGCAACGACTGGCTCACGCGCGTACTCGGCACGGCTCCCGACATCCAGACGAAGGAAGAGGGCTGACCATGCGGATCGCCATCGTGACCGGCGCCAGTTCCGGCATCGGACAGAGCGCGGCCATCCAGATCGCCAAGCGCGGAACGGGCGTCATCCTCACCTACCGCGACAACCACGCCGGCGCGTCGGACACGGTCGCGACGATCGAGAAGAACGGCGGCACCGCTGTCGCGCTACGGCTGGACATCGGCCGATCGGAGACCTTCCCGGCATTCCGCGACTCCGTTGTCGCCGTCCTCCGCGACACCTGGCAGCGCGACACGTTCGACCACCTCGTCAACAACGCCGGATCCAGCCGGATGGCCCTGTTCGAGGACACCACCGAGGAGATGTTCGACGCACTCATGCGGGTGCTGCTCAAAGGCCCGTACTTCCTCACCCAGACGCTGCGACCGCTGCTGGCCGACGGCGGCGCCATCGTCAACGTCACCAGCAACGCCGCGTCGTTCTCCGGCCTCGAGCCCGGATACTCCGCCTACGGCACGATGAAAGGCGGCCTGGTCGTACTGACCCGCTACCTGGCCAAGGAGTTCAGCCGACGCGGCATCCGGGTCAACTCGGTCTCGCCCGGTTCCACCCGCACCCGCATCGCCGACAACGCGTTCGAACGCCACCCCGAGGTGGTCCCCGGCCTCGCCGCCAGAACCGCCCTGGGCCGACTCGGCGAACCGGACGACATCGGCGTAGCCATAGCGGCACTACTCGGCGAAGACGGAAGCTGGATCACCGCACAGAACATCGAGGTTTCCGGCGGCTACAACCTCTAGCAGCCCACCGTCCGACTTCAAGGGGTGCATCAGCGGGATGGGTTCCTGACATGCCTTGCGTCGCCGGCGGCCGCCTGCGCCTCGGTTCCCGGCACGACTATCCACTCGCATTCTCGGATCCACGACTTCGTTGCGGACCGTGATCGCCACCACTGCGACCGCTGGGCCGCAGGCAGCGTCGAGGCGACGTGTACGGAACTTGTTCCGCACAGCCCCTTCCCCGCATTACCGATCGCCGGTCAGGCTTGCCGTCACAGGTCGAAGCGACCACACAGGACCTCTTCGTCTTGCAGGACCCGGCGTTGCCCGAGGACACCCTGTCCTCCTGCGCCCTGACCTGACCGAACAAGTTGAAGGAGGTTCCACCGGGCCATCCAGGCCCGCCCACGGCAGAGGAGGAATCAGTCGGACACTGAGTGTCATCCTCGGCACTTGTTCATGGCCGGAGCGTTGGCCGTTCCGGCACAGGCCGCGCCGTCCGATGAGTCTGTGCAGATCCTTGCGAGCTTCACCGCGTCGAACTCCTTCGGCAGGGCGTCAGGAGATCGGGGCGTGTACTCGCAGAGGGTCACCGCGTCCGGCACGATCACCGACTACGCGGCAAACCCGTCGACGTCCTACGCCTACCTGAGCTGGCAGGGAGTACCACCACGGCGCCTGGACCAACCGAAACGAACAGATCGGCTGGGCGGCCAACGGTACGACGAAGCCCATCTCCGGCAGCTTCCTGACTCCGTATGACGTGCGCCCAACGTACGAGTCACGGTGTGCACGTCCGCCGGCAGTTGGTACTGCGGTGTCCCAGCCTGAGGAACGGCCTCAGCGGTCGAGGCCTCGACAGGAGCGGCCCACAGCGTCGAACGCCGTGGGCCGCTCCCGGTGTAATGCCGGCCATCGAGGTCGAGATGTGGCCCGAGGACGCACGGCCCCTGATCCGGTGTGGCGGCCAACTCGGCCAACCCCTCACGTGAAGGGCTCGTCACGTCATCGGGCACCGCGGCTGACGCCGGGCAGGCCGGGCTTTTCAGGCACCGACAGCGCCTCGATCCAGCCCTGGACCCGCTCGGTCACGTCGGCGGCCGTCAGGCCGATCTCGGCAAGAATCTCGGCCCGCGTGCCGTGGTCGATCCACTGCGCCGGCACACCCAGGTCACGCAACGGCACGTCCAGCTCATGGTCACGCAGCAGCTTGGCGACCGCATCGCCGACGCCGCCGTTGCGTACCCCGTCCTCGATGGTCACGACCAGCTGGTGCGCGCCCGCGAGCCCGACCATCTCGACCGGCACGGGGCGAACCCAGCGCGGATCCACCACGGTCACGCCGAAGCCCCGCTTCGCCAGTTCGGCCGCGACCTGTACCCCGAGGTGAGCGAAGGGTCCTACCGCGACCAGCAGGACGTCCCTGCGCTCACGCGTCTCGGCGAGTACGTCGATGCCGCCGACCTGGCGCAGCGCGGGCAGGGCGGCCGGCACCGACCCGGTCGGGAAGCGCACCACCGTCGGCCCGTCGTTGATCGCCACCGCCTCGCGCAGGGACATACGCAGGGTCTCGGCGTCCCGAGGAGCGGCCACCCGGAGGCCCGGCACCACGCCGAGGATGGACATGTCCCAGATGCCGTAGTGGCTCGGCCCGTCCGGCCCGGTGACACCTGCCCGGTCGAGCACGAACGTCACGGGCAGCTTGTGCAGTGCCACATCCAGCAGCACCTGGTCGAAGGCACGGTTGAGGAAGGTCGCGTAGATCGCCACCACCGGGTGCAGCCCGGCCAGCGCGAGCCCAGCGGCAGACGTGGTCGCGTGCTGCTCGGCGATGCCGACGTCGAACGCCCGGTCCGGGTAGGCGGCGGCGAGTTTGTCGATGCCGGTCGACTCCGGCATCGCAGCCGTGATGCCGACGACGTCGGGCCGCTCTCCCGCGATGGCCACCAGCTCGTCGGCGAACACCTTCGTCCACTTGAGACTGGGGGCGGCCAGCTGCTTCCCCGTTTCCGGGTCGAAGGCACCGGGCGCGTGCAGCCGGTCGGCCTCGTCCTGCTCGGCCGGCGCGTAGCCGTGACCCTTGTGCGTCACCGCGTGCACGATGACCGGGCCGCCGTAACGCTTGGCCCGGGTGAGCGCCGACTCCATCGCCGCCAGATCGTGGCCGTCGACCGGTCCGACGTATTTGATCCCGAGATCCTCGAACATCGCCTGCGGCGCCACGGCATCCTTGATGCCCTTTTTCACCGCATGCAGCGCGTCAAACAACGGCTTGCCGACCAGCGGGGTCTTTTCCAGAGCGTCCTTGGTGAAATCGAGTATCTTCTCGTACCCCGGATCGAGCCGCAGAGACGCAAGGTGATCCGCGAGCCCGCCAATGGTCGGCGCGTAGGAGCGGCCATTGTCATTGACGATGATGACCAGACGGTTGCGGGTGGCGGCGATATTGTTGAGCGCTTCCCAGCACATACCACCGGTGAGGGCACCGTCCCCCACTACCGCGACGACGTGCCGTAGCTCGCCTCGCAGGGCATAGGCCTTGCCCATGCCGTCGGCATAGGACAGGGCGGTGGAGGCGTGGCAGTTCTCGACGAGGTCGTGCTCGCTCTCGGCCTGGCTCGGGTATCCCGTGAGCCCGCCGCGCCGCTTCAAGAGGTCGAACCCGTCCTGCCGCCCGGTCAGAATCTTGTGCACGTAGGCCTGGTGCCCGGTGTCGAAGATGAACCGGTCACGAGGGCTGTCAAAGATGCGGTGCATCGCGAGCGTGAGTTCGACGACACCCAGGTTGGGGCCGATGTGACCACCGGTGCGCGCCACTTTGGCGACCAGGAAATCCCGGATCTCGGCTCCGAGCACGGTCACCTGCTCGGGCGCCAGGGTCTTCAGGTCCTGGGGCCCGCGGATCGTGCTCAGCAGGGTCTGCGCGTGGTCACTCATAGCCGGAAAGACTATCGGGCAGCTCAAGGCCGGCCAACCGACTCACTGGCAAAGTCGCTTGTCGATCATGTGGCACGGTGACGGTTCTTGCGGTGGCCGACCGGATTTCATAAATGATCCGTACCCGTTTCCGGGCGGGTGGCGCGGTGTCCCGGGCACACGCTGCCCTCGGCCGTGGATGGTCAGGTGCCGACCGGGCCGGCGACGTACGGCGGGCTGGCGGCGAGCCTGGTCCGCAGCCCGTCGGCGTCCGGGTGGTCCAGTTCGTCGAAGATGGCCAGGGCGGCCTGCCACGCCGACCGGGCGGCCTCGGGGGCACCGATGAACTGGTACGTTTCGCCGAGGTTCGCCAGCACCTCCGCCTCGTCGTAGCGGTCGCCGAGGGCGCGGTGCAGGTCGAGGGCCCGCCGGTAGCAGCGTAGGGCCTCGTCGTGCCGGCCGAGCCGGTGCTGGGCGTACCCCAGGTTGTCCCAGGCCAGCGCGGCGCCGTGCCGATCCTCGTTCTCCTCGTGCAGGGTGAGGGCCCGGCGGGAACAGTTGAGGGCCAGTTCGTGATGGTCGAGCCGGGCGTGCAGCCAGCTCAGGTTGTTGAGGGCCTTGGCCTGACCGACCAGGTAGCCGGCCGCCCGGTAGAGACTGAGCGCCTGCCCGGTCTGGTCGAGCGCCTCGTCGTGCCGGCCCTCCCGGGCGAGTATCCAGCTCACGCCGACGTGGGTGTGCGCCTGGCCGACCGGGTCCGCCAGCTCGCGGTAGAGGTCGAGGACCCGCTGGTAGTGGACGTGCGCGTCGGTGTTGCGGCCGAGCCACGTGCAGGCGATGGCGAGCCCCCGGTGGGCGTGCGCCCGACCGAGGCGGTTGGCGCCGCGCCGGGCGGCGTCGAGTGCCGTGCGCTGCACGGCGATCAGGTCGTGCCAGTGGCCGCGCCGGTCGAGGTAGGTGGTGAGCACGGCGGCCAGTTGCCACGCGTGGTCGTCGAATCCGGCCCGCCCGGCCCGGTCGACGACGGCCAGCAGAACGTCCTGCTCCGCCGCGAACCAGGCCATCGCGGCCGGGTGGTCGACCGGCTCGTCGCTGGTCACGTCCGGCCGCGGGGCCGCCGGCACGACGGAAACCGCCAGCCGGTACGGGTCGAGCAACCGGTCCGCCGCGTGCGTGGTGTGCAGGTAGTGGTCGAACAGGCGGTGACTGGCGACGGCACGCTCGACCTCGCTGTCGATCGTGTGGCACAACTCGGCGGCGTAACTGGCGAGCAGGTCGTGCTGCGCGTACCGGCCCGGTGCGTGTTCGGTCAGCAGGTGCGCCCCGGTGAGCCGGGCCAGGAGCGGACGTACCCGGGCCGGCGGAATCCCGGCGAGGCTGGCCAACGCCGGTTGTCCCGCGTCCGGTCCGGGGTGGAGCCCCAGGAGGCGGAACAGCCGGGCGGCATCGGGCTCCAGCGCCCGGTACGACCAGGAGAGGACCGCGCGTACGTCGGTCGCCGGGTCGCCGGTGTCGAACGCGGCCAGGTCACCGCCGCGTACGTCGCGCAGTTCGGCGGCGAGGGCGGCCAGCGGCAGGTGGGGGTGGGTCGATGCCCGTGCCGCCACGACGGCCAGTGCCAGCGGCAGCCCGGCGCACCGTCGAATGATCTCCTCCACCGCCGCGAGGTCCGCCGTGGTTCGGTCCCGCCCGATGCGCTGCCGCAGAAGCTCCCGGGACTCCGTGGCGGTGAGCAGGTCCAGGGTGAGCGGTCGCGCGCCTTCCGCGATGACCAGGCCGGTGAGCCGGTTGCGGCTGGTGACGACCACCAGGCACCCCGGTGCTCCGGGCAACAGGTCCCGGACCTGCTCGGCGTCGCGGGCGTTGTCGAGCAGGACGAGCACCCGCCGGCCGGCCATCAGGGTGCGGTAGAGGGCCGCCTGCCGGGACAGCTCGGTCGGTACCTGCTGTCGTGGTACCTGCAGCGCCTCCAGGAATCCGAGCAGCGCCTCGGCCGGTCCGACCGCCCGCCCACCCGGATCGAAGCCGCGCAGATTGACGTAGAGCTGTCCGTCCGGAAACCGGTGCGCCGTACGGTGCGCCCAGTGCACCGCCAGTGCGGTCTTGCCGACGCCGGCGGTGCCGCCGATCGCGGAGATCACGACCGCCCGGCCACCGGCGCCGTCAGCGCCATCCAGCAACGCGTCCAGTGCGCGCAGTTCGGCCTGACGGCCGGTGAAGCCGGGTACGTCGGTGGGCAGTTGGGCCGGTACCGGTGCGGCGGGGATCGGCACCGCATCGGGCGGCGGCACGGAAGCCGGACGGGGACCGGGCTGCGGCTCGGGTTCGGGATCGGGCATGTCGTGGCGCAACACCCGTAGGTGCGCCGCAGCCAGTTCGGCGGCGGGCTCCACCCCCAGTTCCTCGACCAACCGGCGACGGGTTTCGGCGTACACCTCCAACGCGCGCGCCCGCTGGCCCGCACCGGCCAGCGCGAGCAGGTACCGGCTGATCAGCGACTCGCGCAGCGGGTGGGCGTCTACCACCGGACGCAGCACCTCGATCACGTCCGCGTGCCGGCCCAGCGTCAACTCGGCCGTCGCGAGCTGCTCGTACGCGGACAGCCGCTGTTCGTCCAGGCGCGCGGCGGCGGACTCGACGAACGCGCCCGCCGCGCCGGCCAGTGCCGGTCCACGCCACAACGCCAGCCCGGTCCCGAGCAACTCCGCGGCGGTCGCCGGCTGACCGGCCGCGACGGCCGTCCGGGCTTGGGCCACGGCGCCGGTGAACACGGCCAGGTCCAGTTCGTCCGGCCCGACGACGAGGCGGTAGCCGCCGGCCTGGGTGAGCAGCACGTCCGTGAGGCCGGCGCCCCGCAGCGCCGCCCGGATCCGCGACACGCATACCTGGACCTGGGTACGGGAGCTGCGGGGCGGCTCGCCCGTCCAGAGCGCGTTGATCAGTTGCTCGGGTGACACCACCCGGCCCGCGTCGAGGAGCAGCAGGGCCAGCACCGCGCGTTGCTGGGGGCGCCGGAAGTCCAGGACCTTCCCGTCGATGTCGGCCTCGACGGGGCCGAGTATGCGCCACCTCATGCTCCTCCTCACCCTGCACCAGCGATGGAGCAGTCCGATGTGGATCGTCTGGTCGGTCCGTCCGCGCCAAGCCGCCGGATAGCAGACGCCAAGCCCGGCGAACCAGGCTTGTCGCCAGTGACCGACAGGCAGGGGTCGATCCAGGTGCGTCCCGCTGCCTGCTCAGGATTTAGGAGGTAGCAGTGCGCACATTCGTACATCGCGGTTTCGCCCGGCTCGCCGTGGCCCTGGTCGCCCTCGGTACGGTGGGCGTGGGCTGGACGGCTCCCGCGTCCGCGGACCCGGCCGGGCTGGTGCTCAGGGGCGAAACGACGCAGGAGAACAGCAGCGACAAGTCGCTCCCCGTCCGCTGCCCGGCGAACACGGTCGTCAGCGGCGGGGGCGCCTACCTCACGACGTCGCCCGACGCCGGGGGGCGCGTCGCGGTGGACCGGTTGGAGCCGCTGGCCGACGGCAGCGGGTTCGTCGCCACGATGCGCGAGGCCGGGCCGGTCGACTACACCGGTGACTGGCGCTTCACCACCAGGGCCATCTGCGTCTCGCCGCCGGCCGGGTATCAGGTCGTCGCGGTGACCGGGGCGGTGGGAACGCAGTACGTGACGGCCAGTTGTGGAACGAAGAGCGTCATCGGGATGGGTGGCCGGGTCAACGGCGGCGCCGGGGACGTCGTGCTGGACCAGGTGGTGCCGTCCTTCGACCTGAAGTCCGTCACCGCGCGCGGCGTCGCGGTCCAGGGCGCGACCACGCCCGGCTGGTCCGTGACAGCCTTCGCCGTCTGCGCCACCGGCGTGGCGGGCCTGGAACGGCTCTGGGACGTGTCACCGAGCGACAGCACCCCGGACAACCTCGCGTCCGTCACCTGCCCGGCCGGCAAGGCGCTGTACAGCGTGGGTGCGGACATCAACGCCGGCAACGGTCAGGTGCTGCTGTCCGGGGTCAACATCGGGCCGGAGGACACCGTCCGGGTCTGGGCCGACGAGGACGCCGACGGCCTGGCCGGGAACTGGACGGTCGCCGCGTACGGCATCTGCGGTAGCTGACCGGTACGCGGACTGGTCGCTCGGCTCTGGTCCGGTCGGTCGCGTCAGCGGCCGACCGGACCATCGGTCGTGGTTGGTCCGGTCCGCCGGTCGGACCCGTTGCGTGATGATTTGTTTCGTTGGTCGGTGCGGCAGGGGTCGGGCCGGGGTTGACCCTCTCCCCGGGAGAGGGTCGAGGCTTGTTGGAGGCGTCGGTGACGGGGTTGATGCCGATCGGGGTGTTCGCGCGAGCGACCCGGTTGTCGGTACGGGTGCTGCGGAACTACGACCGGCTGGGACTGCTCGTCCCGGCGTGCGTCGATCCGGACACCGGCTACCGCCGGTACGGCGTCGACCAGTTTCCCCGTGCCGGGCTGATCCGGCGGCTGCGAGAGATGGAGGTGCCGTTGCCCGAGATCGCCGAGATCCTGGCGGCCGACGTTCCGGAGCAGGCACGCGCCGTCATCGAGCGGCACCGGGACCGGGTGGCCGCGCAGGCGGCCCGGCTGGACGAGATCGCCGGGCGGTTGGGGGCCGTGCTGGCCGAGCCGGGGCGCGTGCCGGGGTGGCTGCACGTGTACGAACGGTGGCGCGTCGCCCAGCCGACCGCCCGTACCGTGGTGCGTACGCCGCCGAGCGGGCTGGCCGAGGCGCTGGCCCCCGGGTTCGCGCGCCTGTTCGCCGGCCTCGCCGAGCAGGGAATCGACCCGGCGGGGCCGCCCGGGACCCGCTACCTCGGCGACGACCCCGAGGCGACGCAGTGGCAGGTGGAGTTGTTCGTGCCGGTGGCACGCCCGCCCCGGCCGACAGCGACGATCGCGGCCGGCGAACTGGCGGGCTGCCTGCTCGCCGCGACCGTCCACGAGGGCGGCTACGACGACGTCGACAGCGCCTACCGTTCGCTGGGCCGCTGGATCGCCGAGCACGACCGGGTGCTGGCGGGCCCGGCTGAGGAGAGCTACCTCGTCCCGCCGGCGCCCGGCGTACCCACCGCGGCGCTCCGCACGGAGGTCGCCTGGCCGGTCCGCCCGTCGTCCGGCCCACCCCGACCAGCAGAACAGGAAACCAAGTGATCATCGAGAACGTGGCGTTCCCCGCCGGTCAGCACTGCGAGACCACCACGCTCGGCGCCGTGCTGCGCCACGCGGGCCTCGACCTGTCCGAGCCGATGCTGTTCGGCCTCGGCGAGGGGCTGGGCTTCGTCTACTGGGACGCCAGGAACATGGACTTCCCGTTCCTCGGCGGCCGTGGCAAGCCGGCCTCGATCACCCGGACCGTCGCCGACCGGCTGGGCCTGACGCTGCACGTCCAGGAGACCGCCTCGCCCCGCAGGGCCTGGCAGAACGTCACCGCCGCCCTCGACGCCGGACGCCCGGTCGGCCTGCAGCTGGACTCCTACCACCTGGACTACTTCACCACGAAGGTCCACTTCGGTGGACACTTCGCCGCGATGTACGGTTACGACGACACCCACGCCTACCTGATCGACACCGCGCAGCAGGGCGGCGCCGTGACGACCACGCTGGCGAGCCTGGAACGGGCCCGCAACGAACGCGGACCGATGACCGCCCGCAACCTGTCCTACACCGTGACCGGCCCCACCGGCCGGCCCGACCTGGCTCGTGCCGTCCGGACCGCCGTCCGCGGCAACGCGCACACCTTCCTCGACCCGCCCATCGCCAACCTCGGCCACCGTGGCATCGCCAAGGCGGCCCGACAGGTGACGCGCTGGCTCGACCGCTCGACCGACCCGTCGCGCGACCTCCCGCTCGCCGCGAGGCTGATGGAACGCGGCGGGACCGGCGGCGCACTCTTCCGCAACATCTACCGCGACTTCCTCGCCGAATGCGCCACGCTCGTCGACGACGACAACCTCCGCCACGGCCACCAGATGTACGCGAAGATCGCCCCGCTGTGGACCGGGGTCGCCCACCACGTCACGACCGCCGGTGAAACCGGCGACCCGGACCACCTCGCCCGCGCCTCGGAAATCCTCGCCGAACTCGCCGACCGGGAACACGACGCCATGCGGGTCCTGTCCGCCGTCGGCGCCGACTGACCGCGGGTCCCCGACGGTCGCGTACGTTCGGTTACCGGCCGGCGCCGGCCGCCTGTGGGGCGAAGACGATGTTCCAAGGGCACGCCGAGTCCGGCGCTGGGGCGCCTGTCGGGGCGGGTGAGGGCTCGTCCAGCGTCTCGGCGGCGATCTGCGCGAAATGCTCCGCCGCGGTGTGCGGCGCCGGTGCGGGCCACGCCGCGGAGACGACCCGGTGCAGTGGGTGATCGACGATCGGGCGCCAGACCAGGCGCGGCTCGCGCCGGGTGGCTTCTTCCGGTTCGAATGCGATGCCCCTTCCGGCGAGTACGAGTCCCAGCACGAATTCGGGATTGCGTGCGTGCCGCACCCGTGCCGGCGTGAAGCCGTGCTGGCCGGCGACCGACGCCACCCACGCCTACGCGCCGCGCCTGCTGACAGCGTTGGATCGGCCGGCCCTGGTCGTGCCGGTGCACTGGGACGACTTCGAGACGCCGCTGAGCAATCCTCCGTCCACCACGCCGAACGACCGTCGGCGGCTCGACGCCTTCCTCGCCGCCGTACGCGAGACGGCACCACGCACCACGATTCTGCTGCCGGAGTACCTGACCCCGTACAGGCTCGGTTAGCACCAGGAACATGAGCATCGTCGCCTGTTCACTTCTGGCCGCCATCGCTTTCGCGCTCCTGCTGCGGTGGTGGGGCGGAGCACTGTTCACCGACCGATGGAGAACCCCCGGCTGGTTCATCGCGACGGCCGGACTCTGCACGGTCGCCGCCGCCGTCACGTGGTTCGTCGGCGTTTTCTCCGGTTCCTCCCTGGACCCGAAGGAATCCTGTCGCGCAACAGGCGTCACCTACGACGAGGCCTACCGCTCGCTCCAGTGGCGGGAACACGCGCGATGGTTTCCGCTGCACAACTGGTGCAACGCCGAATACGACCTGGTCCCGGCGTGGGTCAACCCGGCTCTGGTGTCGCTGGCCCTACTGGCCACCGCTTGTCTGGGCGTGGCCGGCTGGCTCTTCGTCGAACGCCGAAGGGGCCGGCGAACAAGCTGACCGGTGCGCCCCGACTCTCTCGACGCCCTCACCGGACGCGAGCGGATCCCGGGTACCGCTCGTCGGTGACAGGTTCGAGCCAGGTCGGTGCGGTGACGGCGGCCAAGCGGCGACGCGCGGCTCCGGATCCGGTTCCACGCGGGGATCAACTCGGTGGCACCGCGCCTCCCTGCGGGTTGCCGCAGCGGATCAGGAACCCGGCAGGTCGCGCATCAGTCTCCGTACCGCCTGGACATCCGGTCGCGACGACGTGTGGCCGTCGCGTCGGGGTGCCGGTTCGCCCACGGCGCCCGCCGGGTCCATGAGCCGGCGCAGGCCGGTTCGCATCAGCGCACCGTCCATGGAGGCGATGCCGCTGAGCGTGAGCACCGATACTCCCTGGTCGAAGGCGGCCATGAGTTGGGCGACGTCGTCGACCGGAAGGACTTCGCCGGTCGGTCGACCATCGGCCGCGACCCGCCCGTAGGCGTCGATCATCACCTGAACGCGCTGCCGCAGCGCATGGATGAGCGTGTCGTCGCGGGCGGCGGTGGCGATGAACTCCAGTGTCGCCAGGCTGAACCCGCGCACCATCCGCGCCGCGTCGTCGGTCGCGGCGTCGGGTACGGGCGTTTCGGTGTCACCTTCCGCCGCCGCGAGCGGGTCCCAGCCTTCGCCGCGCAGCATCTCCAGGTTGTGGTCCATCACCGCCAGGAACAGTTCCGCCTTGCCCTCGAAGTTCGAGTAGACCGCGCCTTTGGAGAACCCGGCCTCGTTGGCTATCCCCTCCAGGCTCGCCGCGTGGTAGCCGTCGCGGGTGAACGCGTCGAGTGCCGCCAGGATGAGCGCTTCGCGGGTCTCCTGCTGGCGCTGCGCACGACTGCGCGGGGCGCGGCGCCCGGACGTCGGGGGGCGGGGATCCATGCCGCGATTCTAGTCAGTTGACCTACCATCCGAATCCAGATACCGTCGGTATTCGAATACCAACGGTATCCCGATGGAGGTTCAAGAAGCCATGAGCAGCGCAGTACTGGAGGTGGAGGGCCTCACCAGGCGGTTCGGACCGGTCGTCGCCAACGACCGCGTCGGGCTACGCGTACGCCAAGGAGAAGTGGTCGGCCTGCTGGGACACAACGGAGCCGGCAAGACCACATTGGTCTCGCAGATCGTCGGACTGCTCCGCCCCGATGCCGGATCGGTCCGGGTGGCCGGCGTGGACGCGATCGCCGACCCGGCGACCGCGCGACGCTGCGTGGCACTCCAAGCCCAGGCGCAGGCACCGCTCGACGGCCTGACACCCAGGACAGCCATCGAGATCGCCGGCCGGCTCCGCGGCATGTCCCGCACCGACGCGAGAAGCTCCGCACGCGCCCTGGTCGACGAACTCGACATCGGCGAGTGGTCCGACCGCCGCGCCACACCGGACGGCGGCGGCCTGTCCGGTGGCATACGCCGACTCACCGCGTTCGCCATGGCCGCCGTCGCGAAAACGCCACTGGTCATCCTCGACGAGCCGACCAACGACGTGGACGCGGCCCGGCGTCGACGCCTGTGGAAGACCGTACGCCGCCTCGGCGACGAGGGCGCCGGCGTCCTGCTCGTCACCCACAACGTCGTCGAAGCAGAACGCGTGGTGGACGACCTCGTGGTCCTCGACCGCGGCAAGGTCGTCGCCTCCGGATCACCGAACCAGCTCCGCGGGACCAACGACAACGACCTGCGACTCGAACTCTCCCTGCAGCCGGACGGCGGTGACCCCTCCGAGTCCCCCCGCGACGTACCGATCCCGATCGTCCGCCGCGTCCGCGTCGGCCGGCGCGTGCTGATGACCCTTGACGCGGCCGACGCCGAGGCCGCCGTCGCCTGGGCAACGACCCTCCGCTCGGACAAGCGCATCGACGGCTACGCGCTGGCGCCCGCCACCCTCGAGGACGCCTACCTCGCCACCACAACCGACGCCGCCGAACAGGCGACCACCGCGCTGAAGGTAACCGATGTCTGAGACGACGACCGCCCCCGCACTCGCGCCGATGGGCACCCGCACCCCGCCACGCACCGCCCCATGGACGACGTACGGGACCCTGCTGCGCTGGACGATCGCCCAGACCGGCGCGATGCTGCCTCTCGTCATCGTCGTACAGGCCTTGCTCGCCGCCGGAATCATCATCGGGTTCGGGTTCCTCATCCCCGACATCGACACCTCGTCGGCCCGCTTCCTGTCCACCGGCGCACCCACGGTGCTGCTGATGGTCGTCGGGCTCGTCATGGTCCCCCAGGGCGTGGCCCAGGCACGCACCAACGGCACGTTCGCCTATCTGCGCGCGCTACCGGTGCCGCGCCCGTTGCTGCTGCTGGCCGACCTGACGGTGTGGCTGGTGGTCGCCCTGCCGAGCGTCGCCGTCGCGGTGATCGTGGCCCAGTTGCGGTACGGCTTCAGCTACGCCTTCGACTGGCCCCTCCTGGTGGCCGCGGCCGTCCTGACCGCGGTGACCGCCACCGCGGTCGGCTACGCGATCGCGGTGACGCTGCCCCCACTGCTCACCCAGCTCACGACCCAGGTGCTGGTGTTCTTCGTGATGCTGTTCTCGCCGGTCACCTTCCCGGCCGGCCAGCTCCCCACCTGGTTCCAGACGATCCATGACGTACTGCCGTTCCGACCGGCCGCGGACCTGCTCCGCGCCGGGCTGCTGTCGGACACCTACACCGCGAGCCGGCAGGACCTCGTCGTGCTGATCGCGTGGTGTGCGCTCGGACTCGCGGTGAGCATCCGCGCGATGGTTCGCCGCGGCTGACGACCCCGCCCCGTCCCGACCCGCCTTGGCAGCCGTATACGCCTCCCGATCGTGCGGGATGCCCCCGCGCGCGGGCGCCATCGGTACAGCCACGGGGGCGAGCGCGAGGCTGGGCACGGGTGACGTTCCAGGCGTCATCACCCGGAGATGGGCCTGGCCGGACATCGCCATCAGCCCATCGACCTGTCGTTTTGTGGTGCGCACCGTGGGTAACCGAGCAGCATGGCTAAGGGCGACAGATTCCACAAGGGCGACCACGTCTCGTGGGCCAGCCACTCCGGTCGGGCGTACGGGACCGTCAAGGAGGAAATCACCGAACGCGTGAAGGTCCGGGGGCACCCGGTCAACGCGTCGCTGGAGCACCCGCAGTACCGGATCCGCAACGACGACTCCGGCAGGGATGTCGCGCACCGGCCGGAGGCGCTACGTCGTGAGCAGGAGTGACGAGGGCCGGGACACCTTGAGGAACAGCGAGGCGAGCACCCTTCGGCCGGGTACGGCAACGGCAGCTGGTCAGGGGTAGCCGCATCGTCGGTAGTGGCAGGTTCGGGCTTGGTGCGGCGGCGTCCGCGCCATCGGGACCAGGCCCAGACCTGTGTGTCGCACTGCGGCTGCGATGTGTCGTAATGCCCTGGTCCCCGCTCGGTCCCCAGCTCTCGCCTAGCTCACCGGCGAATCCGGGCCTCTCGTGCCGCGCCGGCATCTGCTAGCTTCGGGCGACGTTGACGAGCGAGTCGGGGATCGACCAGACCGCGGTCCCTTGTGGAGTCCGTGCTCGCACCACGATCCGCTCGCCCTCGTCGGCCACATCCTCTATGACCAGCGGAGAAAGACCCGAAAACACCGTCCGCACAAGCACGTCGACATCCATCACGCGAGGGTCAACAACCCCCACAACTCTCCGTCACCACCGAAGGTGAGACAGGGCCGTTCGCGAGACAGTCCCGTGCTGAGCTGGAATGACAGCCGCCCGGGTCGCTATGGTGACGACAAGCGTCCTGGAGTTCCTGCCGACATTGGGGCTGAAGGACCGAGTTGTCGGAGTTCAGGCGGTCGGTCCAGGCGCCTTCCCACGTCGTGCCCACGGTCTGCGGCGTGGGTAGCCGGCCGTCGAGACGCATCAACGGTGCCCCGCGCCAGCGACGTCGGCGAGCCCGACGCGGCAGCCGTCGCGCTCGACCTGCCCGCGAGGGACCGATTCGCTCGGGCCCTGGCGGACATCGCCGCTGTCGGCCGGTCCTGGCGGGCACACCGGCCCGGACACCCCGGAGACCACCGCCCGGTGCGCCCGCAACACGTTTGGAAAACCGGAGATTTCTACCGAGGAGCTGCGGAGGTTGGCTCCTTGGCCCGTTGACCCTGTGCCGTGCCATAACTGGTTCGCAGGCGTTGTGAACTGCGGCTTTGTCTGCCGCAGCACTGGTCACCGGCATCGGTCGGCGGCAACGCCGCCACGCTCATCTGTCGGCCGCGTACGCCTCCTGGGATGTCACGCCGATGGCGTCGATGCGGCCCCACCGTCCGAGGATGTCGAGCAGTTCGATGCGACCGAACCGTTCGGGCAGTGCCGGCACGACCACCAGATCATCGCCGTAGGGCTCGAGGCCGAGCAGCGTGCGTATCAGCAGCAGGGGCGCTGCGGTGGCCAGGGCCTGTGGGCTGTTCGCCGCGGGTTCCTGGACGGGGTGCCGGGTCAACTCGCGGTCGTAGCCGCCGAAGGCTTCCGGAAGTCGACCCTGGAAGTGCCGGGACGCGTCGATGATTCCCTCGGCGATCCGCCCGGCTTCCTGGTGGAATCCGTAGCGGCGTAGCCCCCAGGCGATGAAGGCGTTGTCGAATGGCCAGACGGTGCCGACGTGGTAGCCGAGTGGGTTGTACTGCCCCTCGCCCTGCGCGAGGGTGCGTACGCCCCAGCCGGAAAAGAGGCGGGGGCCGAGCAGGTGTTCGGCGATCTTCGGTGCCCGGGATTCGTCGACGATGCCGCTCCATAGCAGGTGGCCGATGTTGGAGGAGAGGGCGTCG